>JAYTOL010000036.1:0-1275 GCA_043747815.1 Deltaproteobacteria bacterium | reverse complement strand
GTGATGGCCGTCGAGCGCCGGTAGTCGTAGCGCTCGGACACCACCTGGAAGGCGAGCTTCGCCTGCGCTGCGTCCATCGCGAGCGAGGCGAAGTCGTCGATGACGAGGGTTGGGGTGTCGGGTTGGCTCAGGTACCTACCACCGGTTGTGTGAGCTGGGCGATGGTGGGCGGCGAGAAGCCCGGCGCAGCCCCGAGCACACGCTCGAACAGCAGCCAGCGGCTCGCGGAGTTGCGACGGTTGAAGCGGAACTCGAACTCGTTGAGGTACGCCGGCAGATGCTTGTGAGAGACGCTCCCGTGGAACGTGCCGAGCACCGCGCGCTTGAACAGCGAGAAGAGCTTGTGGATGCGCGGCAGCACCTTCACTGCCCGTCTGCTGTCCTTCCCGATGACGTGCTGCTGGTGGCCGATGCCGACCTCCGGCAGGCCCTCGTAGGCAGCGAGGCCATCGGTGGTCGCGACGGCATGCGGCTCGATGTTCCTCACGGCGAAGTTCTGCAGCTTCTCGGAGGTTGCGCCCGTCAGTTGCTCGAGTCGGGCGCGGCCCATGCCCTTGCCGCGCACCTCGACCGCGCCGGCAATCAACGCCTTTCTGCCCGCGAGGCTCCGTCCACCGTGGGCTCGGTCGTCGCTGCCCCCGATGTACGTCTCGTCGACCTCGACGACGCCATTCAACTGGTCCTTCCCGAAGGTGGCTCCCACGCAGGCGCGCAGGCGATGGCACCAGTGCCACGCGGTCTCGTAGTGCATGCCGAGCTGCCGGGAGAGCTCCTTCGCCGAGAGGCCGCGCTTCGACGTCACCCAGAGCGTGATGGCGCGGAACCAAAGCCTCAGCGGCTTCCTCGTCTGGTGGAACAGCGTGCCTGCCGTCACGGACTCCTGGTGCCCGCAGGCCACGCACTCGTCGAGCCGGCGCACCGGCCACGACTCGTGGCCTCCGCACTTCGCGCACCGGAACCCCTCCGGCCACTTCTTCGCCCTCACGTACGCCAGGCACGCCGCCTCCGTAGCGAAGCGCTCCTCGAACTCCAGCAAGGTCTTCGGCAAGTCCGCAGTGTTCATGCCCTCGGTGTCTCATGCGGGACTGACATCCGACCCACCACCCATAGACGCGACCTGAGCCAACCCGACACCCCAACTCTCGGCATTGTCCCATTTTTCTACGCTGCGGACTTGGCATCAATGACCGGCATGCCGCAGCTCTCGTACACTTGGGTGGTTCGAGACATCCTGAGAGAGACAACGCCTTGGCTGGAGGTGAGGGACCCAACCAC
>JAYTOL010000035.1:0-21328 GCA_043747815.1 Deltaproteobacteria bacterium | reverse complement strand
CTGGTACCTTCAGAACGATCGCCCGTTCAAGTGGTCGTACCGCCCCAAGTCGTGGGCTAAAGCTAAATCCAGTGCAACTTCTGCCGGGCGGCACTAGGTCGTCACGGCGGACGCACGCGCCGTCGGCTTCCGACGGCTGGCGCTGCGGAGCCGAACCTCGCTCGACGCGCCTATGAAGTCGTGCCAGCCTTGCTCGGTGCAACTGTCGATGCTCACGCGTGCCGTTGCCGTGGTGAGCGTCTGCGGCTGCGCAGGGGAAAGGGGAGCCGACCTGCCTCTGGTCGAGCCGATTTTCGATGGTCTGGTCGAGCCAATTTGCGATGGAAGTGAAGACGCACGCCTCGTGTACGCGATGACTCCGGGCTTCGGCAACCCCGGCGACCGGTTCACGGCTGTGAACGGGGACCGGTACCTCGTCGTGACGGGTCAATGTGAGTACGTGATTGGGGACGACACGCTAAAGGGCATGCGCCGAGGCGTGCTAGAACCAGCGACGGCCGACGAGCTCTCGTCCCGGCTGCACTTCGGTCGGTACGTGCAAGCTGCCGATTTTCTGGGGACCCAGTGCCCAGAAGGCGCAATTGCGGTGCTCGCCGACACTGCTGCAAGCTTGGTCGATATCGGATGTGGGGACGAGGCCGCTCCGCAAGTTTGGCAAGAGGCGTTTCGAGAGATCTGGCTGCTCTACATGCAACTGGAGGACCAAGCGTCCTACGACTGGACGTCTACCAGAGTTCTGCCCGTGCGCTTCCCGGAGCCCGCCGTCGGACTACCAGTGTATGCGTGGAATGCCGAGCTCGACTGGGAGGATGCAGCAGTGGATTCGATTGACCTCATCCGCGGAGACGGCACGTTTGAAGGCGTGCTCGTGACTGACGCAGCGATACTTGCGGACCTCGAACAGTTGCGGCGAGCCCTACTTCGCTTGGATGCGTACGCCTCGGAGCTGTTCGTCAAAGACTCATTGGGTCGAACGTACCAGCTGCTCCTGAGAGACGAGCTACCTGGTGCTGCGTCGAGCGCGCTTCGCAGCGCATTGGACGAGGCCCTCCAGCGAGCCGTGAGCCAATGACTCAGCCTGGCCAACGAGTGATCGAGCTCGACAGGCCGATGACGAAGTCGTGCCGTGCACGACGTAACTACTGAATATTCCGTTCCTGGAATGTGCCCGCGCGAAGGGGTCCCGCGCCGCCCATCGCCCACAAAGCGCAAACGGCGCCTCCGAAGAGACGCCGCCGTTCCAGCATCCGCGCCAGCGCGGACGGGCTCGTGCGCAGAGCCTTACTTCTTGAGCATCGCCTCGCGCTCTTTGACTTGCTCTTTGACCTTTTCGAGGATGTTCTTGGGCACCGGGGAGTAGTGGCTGAACTCCATCGAGAACTGGCCGCGGCCCTGAGTGTTGGAGCGCAGGTCGCCGATGTAGCCGAACATCTCGGAGAGCGGCACGTCCGCCTTGATGCGCACGTTGGTGGGGCTCGGCTCCTGCGTCTTGATCATGCCTCGGCGGCGGTTGAGGTCGCCGATGACGTCGCCGACGTTGGCGTCGGGGACGTAGACGTCGACTTTCATGATGGGCTCGAGGAGCTCGGGGGCAGCCTTGGGCATGGTCTGGCGGTAGGCGGCCTTGGACGCGACTTCGAAGGCCATCTGGGAGGAGTCGACGGCGTGGAAGCCGCCGTCGATGAGCGTGACTTTGACGTCGAGGAGGGGGAAGCCGACGAGGGGGCCCTTGTCCATCATGACGCGGAAGCCCTTTTCGATGGCGGGGATGAACTCTTTGGGGACGTTGCCGCCGGTGACGGCGGATTCGAAGACGTAGCCTGTGCCGGCGGGCTGGGGCTCGACCGTGTATTCGATCTTGGCGTACTGACCGGAGCCGCCCGTCTGCTTCTTGTGGATGTAGGTGTCGGTGACGGTCTTGGTGATGGTCTCGCGGTAGGCGACGCGGGGCTCGCCGACGCTAGCTTCGACGCCGTGGGTGCGCTTCAAGATGTCGACCTTGATGTCGAGGTGGAGCTCGCCCATGCCCTTGAGGATGGTCTCGCCCGACTCTTGATCGACCTGGACGTGGAAGGAGGGGTCTTCGGCCACCATCTTGCTGAGGGCGTTCGAGAGCTTCTCGCTGTTGGCCTTGTCCTTGGGCGTGATCGCGACCGAGATGACGGGGTCCGGGAAGACCATCGGCTCGAGCGTGGCCGGGTTCTTCTCGTCACACAGGGTGTGGCCCGTGCGTACGTTCTTGAGGCCGACGATGGCGATGATGTCGCCGGCTTGGGCCGAGTCGATCATGGTGCGGTCGTTGGCGTGCATCTCCACCATGCGGCCGATGCGCTCGGACTTGCCGGTGAAGGTGTTGAGGACGTTGTCGCCCTTGCTGATGCGGCCCGAGTAGATGCGCGTGAAGGTCAGGTTACCGAAGCGGTCGTCCATGATCTTGAACGCCAGGGCGCGGAAAGGCTTGGTCGCGTCCACGATGGCGTAGTTGCCGTTGTGGTTGCCCTCGAGGTCGATCTCGGGCTGCGGCGCGACTTCCGTCGGATCGGGCAGGTAGTCGATGACGCCGTCGAGGACGAGCTGCACGCCCTTGTTCTTGAAGGAGGAGCCGCAGAAGGTCGGGAAGAAGGCGCGCGAGATCGTGCCCTTGCGGATGCAGCGCTTGAGGTCTTCGACGCTGGGCTCCTTGCCGTCGAGGTAGGCGGCCATGATCTCGTCGTCTTGCTCGACGGCCAGCTCGATCATTTCGGCGCGATACTTCTCGACGTCGTCCCGCATGTCGCCCGGCACTTCCCCGATCACGTAGTTCTCGGGCAAGAGGGTGTCGTCCCAGATCCAGGATTTGCGCGTGATCAGATCGACCACGCCGACGAACCCGCCCTCTGCGCCGATGGGCAATTCCATGACCAGGGGCTTGGCGCCGAGCACCGTCTTGATCTGGTTCACGACGCGGAAGAAGTCGGCGCCGAGGCGGTCGAGCTTGTTGACGTAGATGACGCGCGCCACCTTGGAGTCGTTGGCGTAACGCCAGTTCGTCTCCGACTGGGGCTCGACGCCGCCCGAGCCGCAGAACACAGCGATGCCGCCGTCGAGCACCTTTAGCGAGCGGTACACCTCGATGGTGAAGTCGACGTGGCCCGGAGTGTCGATGATGTTGAAGCGGTAGTCTTTCCAGAAACAGGTCGTCGCCGCGGACTGGATGGTGATGCCCCGCTCCTGCTCCTGCACCATGAAGTCGGTCGTGGTGTTGCCCTCGTCGACCTCACCGATCTTGTGGATCTTGCCCGTGAGCTTGAGGATGCGCTCGGTGGTGGTGGTCTTGCCGGCGTCCACGTAAGCGAAGATGCCAATGTTTCGGTATTTGCTGAGGTCAGTCATGGCTTTGTCGATTCGGGGTGCGGGGTATCCCCGCAGTAGTTCCGGGTTCGTGTGGCACGCTTTCGGGCGTCCGCAACGGCCGTTTGGAGGCAAAGTTGCGGGAGAGGAGCAGGAGCCCGCACTCCGGGCAAGCGCCGCCGGCCCAGGCCGATAGTCGGAAACTCGTCGGGCTGTCAATCACGGCAGCCGCGTCCAGCTCGTGCAGCCCCTGAGTCCGCCGAAGGGCCGATGCCCTGGGCACCAAATTCGGCTCGGTAGGTAGTTCATCGCGCTCGCGATCGCCAGGGGACGTGGCGTTTCTCAAACGCGCGCGGCGCGGCTCCGGCTTTTAGGTCGGTGAGGAAAAGACTGGCGGGGTGGGGGCGCTCGTGGGACGTCGCCGCGTCATGCCCGAAGCGCCCATCGACGAGGCAGCGGCGAACGCCGCGCGGCGCACCGGCATCCTTTGCAGCCTCGGCGCGTACCTGATGTGGGGCGCCTTCCCTATCTATTTCAGGGCCCTCCGCGCGCCGCCACTGGAGATTTTGGCGCACCGCGTGGTGTGGTCGGCCTTGTTCCTCGGGCTGGTGCTCGCGGCGCAGCGGCGCGTGCGCGGGCTACTGTCGGCGGCGCGTTCGCCGCGGGTGCTCCTCGGGTCGTTTCTGAGCGCCAGCCTGCTCGCGGTCAATTGGTTCGTGTACATCTGGGCTGTGGCGGAGCAGCGGGTGGTCGACGCCAGCCTCGGCTATTTCATCACGCCCTTGGTCAGTGTCGTGTTGGGCGTGCTCCTGCTCGGCGAGCGGCTGCGCCCCGGGCAACGGCTGGCCGTGGCCACTGCCGCGGGCGGCGTGCTCTGGCTGACGCTGCAGTTTGGCGAGCTGCCTTGGGTGGGGCTCACGCTCGCGCTCACCTTTGGCAGCTACGGAGCGCTGCGCAAGACGAGCGCGCTCGGACCGCTCGACGGCTTGATGCTCGAGCAGCTGTTGATGTGGCCCTTCGCGGCGGCTTACCTCGGCTGGCTCCTCTCGGCTGGGCACAGCGCATTTTGGGCCGGGAGCCGCGGGGCAGAGCTCGCCTTGGTCGCGACGGGGCCGCTGAGCTCGGTGCCCTTGCTGCTGTTTGCGGCGGGGGCGCGCCGCATTCCCCTGTCGCTGATCGGAGTGCTGCAGTACGTCTCCCCGACCATTTCGCTGCTGCTCGGCGTGCTGCTTTGGCTTGAGCCGTTTGGTCAGATGAAGCTGGTCGGCTACGCCTTGATCTGGTTCGCTCTGGTCATCTATTCACTCGAGGGCGTGTGGTCGTCCAAAGACCGGCGGCGCGCCGGGCTCGTCACCTGAACGGGTCGGGGCGCGCACATTTTCAAAATTAGGAAGCATGGCGATCGTAGATTCGACTCACCTCGCGGCCCTTGCTCTGGCCCTGCTCGGGACCTCGTCCTGCGGCCCGGGCCCCGCAGCGCCGCCCACCACACCGGCTTCAGGCGCTCCGCTGGCGGCAGTCGCGCCGGCGGCGGCGGTGAACCCCTCGCCACCCGCAGCCGAGCCCAAGCTGAACTTGCAGGCGATCCTGGATCGGGAGCGGCCGCCGCTGCCCCTGCTGCCCGTGCTGGACCCGAGCGGGCGTTGGCGCGCCAAGATCGAGGCGCGCATGCCGCCGAGCGTGGAGCTCGACGGAGATCTGGTGCGGGTGCAGGTTGACGTCGGCACCAAGGGCCCGCTGCGCTGCGAGATCCACGACGCGCAGATCGACCCCGGCGCGACGGTGGCGAGCCTGCTACGCGCCGTGCAGGGCAGCGTGGCGCTCGAGGAGGTGTTCGCGTATCGCGTGGGCAGCGTGCAGGACGTGCCGGTGCTCTCGGTGAGCGCTGGCTATGTCACGCGTGGCGATAAGAAGCTCGCCGGCGAGCTCAAGGTGGCCATCAGCCCGCGCTCGGAGTATTCGGTCTTCTGCTTGCAGGACGAGCCGGGCTACCGCGCCTCCTTCGCGCGCAGCGTGGAAGGGTTTCTGGACTCGCTCGAGACGGACGCGGCGCCGCGGCCCGCCCAGTACTCCTCGGTCTGGCAGCACCAAGTCGGCGAGCAGGTGACGGGTTACAGTTGGGATCGCATCTTCGCCGAGGCGGACGGCACGATGTCGACCTTTTCTTTCGACGTCTTCCTCGCGCAGCTCGCCTCGCATGAGGTCTCCGTCCGGGACAAAGTGGCGGCGCTCGTCCACGATCGGTCCGGCGTCGTGCAGGGCAACTTCGTCGAGCTCGTGGGCACCACCAAGCTCCACGAGGTCGAGCTAAAGCGTGGCGAGAAGGGCACGTACACGTACGCTGGCGAGGTCGGCGGCAAGAAGGTCGAGGGCAGCTTTGCGCCGAAGGCGCCGATCACGGCTCAATATGAATCACTGATGCAACTCCGGAGGCGGCAGGGCGCCGCCGAGCCCTTCGCGTTTACGCAACAGGAGTACCGGCCAGAGGTCGCGGTCGACCGGACCCAGCGCGCCGACTACGCCGTGGATCCCGCCGGCAATGCGCTGACCGTGACCCTGGGCGGCGGTCGGAGCATGAGCGTCGGATTGAAGGACGGGCTCTGGAGGACTTCGCGCGTCACCGTGGGGCCGAACCTCTTGGTCAGCAAAGTGATCAGCCAGCGGAGCTCGCTCGGGTCTGTGCCAGGCGTTACCTTTGGGATGCGAGCTTCGTCGGCCGAGGCGTCGAGCCCGCGCGCGCTGGCAGAGCAGCGAGAGGGCTTTGAGACTCGCGTCTTCGCCGACACGGATCATACCCCCGCTCAAGCTCCGCCAGCAGCGTTGCTGACCAAGGTGCGTTACCCGGCGCCGCTCGGGCAGAACGTGGCCTATGCCAGCCCCCTCCGCCGTGGCGTGAAGCGGCCCGCCATCATCTGGATCGCGGGCGGCTTCGACTTTGGCATCGGCAAGAGTGCCTGGGAAGCCGCCCCGCGGCAGAACGATCAGTCGGCGCGGGCTCTGCGCCCCTCGGGCCTCGTCCTGATGCTGCCGGCGTTGCGCGGCTCGAACGAGAACCCCGGCAAGAACGAGTGTTTCTACGGCGAGGTGGACGACGTGCTCGCGGCCGCCGACGACCTCGCCAAGCGCGACGACGTCGACCCCGCCCGGATTTACCTCGGCGGCCACAGCACGGGAGCGACGTTAGCTTTGCTGGTCGCCGCGGCCACCGAGCGCTTCGCGGCGGTGTTCGCTTTTGGCCCCGTCGCCGACGTGCGCCAGTACGGCGCGGCGGGCGCGGGCGGCTGCCTGCCGGAAGACGCCGATGAGCGGGAGGTGCTGCTCAGGGCGCCGCGACGCTTCATCTCCAGCGTCGTGACGCCCACCTTTGTTTTCGAGGGCGGCGCGAGCGGCAACGCCAACGTCTTCGACGACCTGCGGCAGCACGCCTCCGATCGTGTGCACTTCAGCGTCGTGCCGGGCGCCGACCACTTCAGCGTCCTGGCGCCGGGCACGGAGGTCATCGCGCGGGCGATCTTGGCGGGCCAGGTCGATGACGAGCACCTGGTGATCGATGCGGGGGCGGGCGGCAAGAAGTGAGCGCGTGAGGCTACTCGCAGAGGTGCTCCAGCGTGTCGCAGGTTTGGCCCTCGGGGCATGGCGACGAGTCGTCGCAGGTGATGAGCCCTGCGACGGTCACATCCAGCCCAGTCGCCGTGGGTGACGAGGCCACGAGCAAATCGACGCAGCCCGGCGGGATTTGCGTGGAGGTGGCGGTGCGCCGCGCGATCTGAAGGGTCGGGCCCCCGGAGGTGCCTTCCGCGAACAAACCTTCGATCAAGGCGGCGGGGATCTGACCCGACCCCGTATCGGCGAAGTCGCAGTCGATCCTGGCCTCGCTGCTGCCGTGATTGTCGATGTTGAGGCTCACGTGCACGCGCGCGGGCCCGACCTCGTCGGGGACCCCCCATTCGAGGCTCGTGGCCGCGCCGCCGGCGACCGTGATCGGGTTCGGACCCATTTGAAATGGGCTGACCCCCCAACCCCTGAGCTCGATGGGCTCGTAGTCTCCCCCGCTCGTCGAGAGCAGTAGATCGGCGCCCGGCGCGAAGCCGGGATGCGGCACCCGCACGCCGGGCGTCACGGCGTAGTTGGCGGTCGCCGCGCCCGCCCGCATCTGGATCGGCGCGACCAAACCCTCGATCGTCACCGTCCCCAGATCGTGCGCGACGGGCTTCGGCACGCATTGGTTGCCTTCGCCGCAAGTCTCTGACGGGCAACCCGATTCACAGAGCAGGTTCGGCGGCCTCAGCAACCGACAGTCCCCTTCGCTCTGCACCAGCGTGGCCACGTCACTCGGTGTCACACCGTCAAACACCTGGCCCCCAACGCTCGTGTACTCGGGGAGCAGGTCGATCTCAAAACGGCCTACGCCCGTTGCTTCGGGACACGGCGCATACGGCAACTGGCTCGCGTCAATCGCTCCCGACTCCCCGTTCTCCGCGCCCCCGCCCCCATTCGCTCTGCCGCTCTCGTCGGAGCCGCAAGCCGTGATCACGCTCGCGCCGGCATACACAACGGAAACGAAACGACGACACCGAATTGCCATGCTATCGTCATATATCGACCGCGGCGCCGCCGAGCGCAAGAGCCACCCGTAGCAAGCCAAACCGGCGCGCCCGCCTCCAGTGCGCGATAATGGCGCATGAATATCGCTGTTTCAGCGGAAGTTTGCGCCAGAGCGCGACGCGCCCGCTGCCGCCTCGAGCCTTCATCATCAAACGCGGCCCGCAGGCGTAGCGAGCCGCCTTCCAAGGCGATATTGTGACGTCACCATGGCAAGATTGACTTCGGCCGTTGGCGACCCGTCTCGGCTCGTGAAAACGTCGGCTTCATGCCTGGCGATTTCGGTGCTCGCGACAGCTTGTGGCTCTAACTCCAAAGCAGACCCGCTCGAGGCAGCCCCGCCAGATGGCGCGCGCCTCGCTGGCAGCTCGGGACAGACGGCGGAAGGCGCTGGCGGCTCCGACGTGAGCGGCGGCGCGGGCATCGGTGGCGTGAGCACGAGCGGCGGAACCGGCGGCGCTTCGAGCAGCGAAGGCAACCCGGACATCGCCGCGGGCCTCGACGATCCGCCAGCGGCTGCGGCGGGCGGGTCGAGCGGAGAGGAGCCCGAGGACCCACCTCCGGTGTCGACCGACGAGCGTCCATTCTTCAGCTTTTTCGTGACAAGCCAAGCGGGCATGTATGGGCTGCCCGCGGGGCAGGTCGCCCCCGAGCCCGATCCCGTGCTCGGCTACGGCGGAGATTTCGGGGGCCTCGCGGGCGCCGACGAGATCTGCGGCATGCTGGCTCGCGCCGCCAACCCCGGTGACACAAAGACGTGGCGCGCCTTCCTCAGCACGGCGGGGCTCGATGCGGGCGAGCCAGTGGACGCGATCGATCGCATCGGGCCCGGGCCTTGGTACAACTACAACGGCCTCGAGCTCGCAGCCAACGTGGCGGAGCTCTTGCCGCAGGGCGATGCTGGGCGGCCGCGAGGTGCCGACCCCGAGCTCGCCGACATGTTCACCGACGAGAACGGCGAAGACATCCGCCCCAATAGCCAGGTCGACAACCACGACACGCTGACGGGCTCGGGCCCCGACGGCCGCCTGTACGACGACGGCGAAGGCGGGGGCGTGGCCACCTGCGAGGATTGGACCTCCAACACGTTGCGCGGAGATCAGGGCAACGGCGGGGGCAACGACGGTCAGGTGCCCGTGGGCCATTCGTGGCCGCGCAGCGCCAACAATGGGCGCCACTGGATCCAGGACCACACGGTCAACGGGTGCGAGCCGGGCTCCGACGTCGACGGCGGCGGGGGAGTACCCGACGGGGATTTCCGAGTCGGCGCGGGCGGAGGGTTTGGCGGGATCTACTGCTTCGCGCTGGGCGCCCTCGCGCCGGAGTGAGCGCTGCAATGATGGCCGAAGGGGGGCGCGCCCTTATCGAGCGTTGCGACCGCGAGCACTGGCCAACGTCCTAGCTGGTGGCTCTGCGTTTGCGCCGCCAGTGCAGCGCTTGGTTGGCGTGGGGTCTCTAGAAGGAGAAATCATGGTCTTCGGAAATCTAGCTGGCGGCGCGGCTCGCTTGCTCTTGTGCATCCTGGCGGTCGTCTCGCTGCTCGAGTCGACGGCCTCGGCAGACGTAGGCGATGCGATAACGCCCCCGCCGCTCGTGCGCGTCCGATCGGCATCGAGGTCGCTGCCGATGCTGGCGGCGATTGCCGCCGGCTACTTTAGCGAGGAAAACCTGAGCGTCGACTACACCCAGTTCGTCTCTTCGCGCCCGACGTTCATCCAGGTCGATGCTCGCGAGATCGAGATCATCATCTCGTCGATGGACAATGCCATTAACTACCAGTTGAATCCGAGCAATCCCGCCGGGCGAATCCTCGACAACGTCATCGTCGCCGCTCACGACGTGGGGCTCGGGCTGGCGCTCGCCGCGGCGCCTCCGTTCACGACAGCGGAGAGCCTGCGCGGTCAGCGGGTGGGTGTCGACGTTCCGCACTCCGGGTTCGGCCTGGCGGCAGAGAAGCTCCTGCTCGAGCACGGCCTGCTGTCGGACGCCGACTACACCTTGGTCCCCGCGGGCAGCACGCCTGCGCGCTTTCAGGGGCTGCTCGACGGGCTGTGGGAGGCCGCGATCATCAACGCAGAAGGGATTGTGCGCGCCCGGGAGGCAGGGCTTCCGGTGATCGAGGTCGTCGCCAATGTCATCGAGCCCTATCAGGGCGGCGTGCTCGCGGCGAACCGCGGCTGGCTCGCGGACCATCCCGAGGTTGCGGTCCGGTTCCTGCGCGCCTTTGCCCGCGGCATGATCTGGGTGTTCGACCCCGAGAACCGCGCGGCCGCCATCCAGTTGCTGATCGATGCGGAGACGACGCCAGACCTCGCCGCCAAGGTCTACGATCTCAACGTCGGTCCCGATGGCCTGGCCGAGAGGGCCGCTCTCAGCCCCGCCGGCTTCCGCAACGTGCTCGAGCTTCGGAGCGAGTTCAACGGCTTCGAAATTCCCCAGGACATCGACCTGCTCGCCTCTCCGGCGGGCGGCTTGTACGACCTTAGCTACTACGAGAACGCGGTGGAGCGACTACGCGACAGTAGCGACTGCTCGGGTCGCTGAACTCGGCTCGCGGAGGCCGGCACTGAGACCCGCACAGAGTTTCGGAGCAAACTCCATGCGACAGATCTGACCAGAAGCGTCTTTGCTCTCGGACATACAGCGAGGGCATATTGACGACGGATCCACGGGCTCGGCTACCGGTATGCTCTCCGATGACGGCGGTCAGAACGGGGCTGCGCTGGCACGGGCGGTCAATCCAAAGCACAAACGTTGGCGTTCGCTGTGCGCTGCGCAGTCTCATTGCCGTCCTCTTCGGCGTCTGGGTAGGGGCGTTCGCAACGTCGGCCTGGGCTGACTCCACGTCCGTCACCCTCGACGCTCCGGTGTCGGGCAGCATCGCCTCCGGCACGAGCGCCGTGTACAGCTTCGATGCTGCGCCCGGGCAACGGGTCTACCTCGACGTGACGGCCACGTCGAACGCTGCGGGACTGAACTGGTTCCTCGACGACGCCTTTGGACGCCGGATAGTCGCTAACCTCGCCGCGCTCGCCGACCTCGGACCTGTGTCGCTCATGGGCGGCAGCTATCTGCTCACCATTCAGGGCGAGGCCCAGCTCGCCAGCGGAACCTTCTCCTTCGAGATCGTCAGCGTCGAGGACGACGCGTTGAGCGGGGCCGCCGGAGCAGTGCTCGCCGGCTCTATCGACGAGCCCGGTGAGAGGGACACGTTTGCGCTGGCAGTCCCAGCAAACGGGTCGTATTTGCTCGATCTGCTGGCGGCCAGCAACGCGAGCGGCATCAACTGGATGCTCGCCGACACCGCCGGGAACACGTTCGTCGCGAAGACTACGGCACTCGTCGACTCAGCGCCGTTGCAGTTGCCCGCCGGTGGCTATGTGCTCGAAGTGAGCAGCGAAGGGGGTGCCATGGGGACCTATTCCTTCCGGCTCGCCCAGGGCGTGAAAAGCAGCGAGGCGCTGACGCTCGGCCAGGTCGTGAGTGCCGCCATCTCGTCCCCGCAGGAGGAGGACGTGTACGCGTTCACGATCGCGTCTGCCCAGGAGGTGTTCTTCGACTTCCAAGCGTCGAGCAATGCGGCGGGCGTCAACTGGCAGATCGAAGCGGCGGACGGGCTCGTCATGTCGCCGTTCGGGACCAACCTCGCCGATGGGGGGCCGTTCGGGCTCGTCCCCGGCGACTACCGTCTGCGCTTACGCGGGGAGGGGGACGAGACGCCGACCTATCAATTTGCGCTCGTCAGCCCCACACACACGACCCTCGGCGCCGCCCTGAATCAGGTGATCTCGACCGGCATCAGCGTGCCGGGTTCGAGCGTCGAGCTGGCCTTCACGGCGGCGCCGGGTCAGGCGATAGCCATCCAGACTCAGTCGACGACGAACGCGACGGGCCTCAACTACATCCTACGTGACGACCTCGGCCGCACGATCCTTGCGCAAACGTCGAGCCTCGCGTTCCATGGGCCGTTCGCGCTGCTGGGTGGCGAGTACACCCTCACGATCGTGCCCGAAGCGGGCAGCGTCGGGAACGTCACGCTCCGGCTCGTGCCCACCATCACGGCGCAGGCGGCAATGGCCATTGGGGCCACCGTGAGCGGGGTGCTCGCGAACCCGGGCGACACCGCGACGCACAGGTTCACGGGGGCGCCCGGTCAAATTGTGGCTCTCGATTTCAAGACGAGCTCGAACGCTGCCGGCTTGAATTGGCTCATGACCGACGCGTTGGGCCGCGTGGTCTTGCCGCGGACTACGAGCCTCGTCGACAGCGCTCCCATCGCGCTCATGGGCGGGACGTACACGCTGTCAATCGTCGGGGAAAACGCCGCCACGGGGACGTACGAGGTCGAGCTCGACGCGCTGGGCTTCTCCACGTTTGTGCCAACGGGGCGGGCATTGGAGCTCGGCGAGCTCCGAGCCGGGGCGATCGCGGCCGGTGCCGAAGACGGCTACGTCCTCGAGCTGCTGGCGCCTGAGCTCGTCTTCTTCGACCTGCAGAGCGGCGACGAGGACCTCGAATGGACGCTGACCGATTCCGCTGGCAAGGCGCTGTTTGCTGCCCAGAGCGCCGAGGCTGACCGCGGCGACGACCAGGGTCCCTTCTCGCTCGCGGCAGGGGTGTATCGGCTGTCGTTCTCCGACCCGACCGGCGCGGCGGCGTATGCGTTCCGAGCCGCCGTGCCCGACTCCCTCGACGCTCCGCTCGCGCTCGACGAAATCGTCTCGGGAGCGCCCGCCCTGCCGGGCTTCACCCATGCATACACGCTCGACCTGGTCGAGGACACGGAGGTCTACTTCGAGGTCTCGAGCGGCGGGGACCAATTGTTCTGGGAGCTCGCGGACTCTGCCCAGAGCACGGTCTTCGCGCGCGTCGCCGCGAGGAGCAAGATGGTCGGCAGCCAGGGTCCTTTCGTGCTTGCTGCCGGCTCCTACACGCTGTCGTTGAACGCGGGCCTGGGGCAGATCCCGAGCTACGAATTCCGCGTGGTCGAGGTGGAGCACGAAACCACTCCGATCGGCATGGGTGACGTGGTCGAAGGCAGCTTCGGTGGCCCGGGTGAGACACGGACGTTCACGTTCACGGTACCGCCGGGCGCTTCGCAGCTCACGTACTTCGACGTACTGCAGATCCCGGTCGATCCCGACGGGTCGTCGAACCCGCTCGCCTGGTCGCTGCAGAACGCTGCCGGGCAAGCGCTCTTCGGTCCCGTCACGCTGAACGATACGGGAGCGGATGACCAGGGCCCGCTCGCGCTCCCGCCCGGCGCGTACGCGCTGCTGCTCGATGCCGCCGTCGGCAGCACTCCGACGTACTCCTTCCGAGTCAGCGCGCCGTCCGTCGTGCCCGCCGCCCTGGCCATCGACCAACCGGTACTGAGCGCCATCGGCTCGTTCGGCGATGTGCATGTCCACGAGTTATCCCTCGGGGCGCCAGCGAAGCTGTACTTCGACAACCAGCTCGTGGCGACGACCGCCCGGGCCACGCTGAAGCACCTCGCGTCGGGGTGGATGCCCTTCGCGGAGGTGGCGCTCAGCTCCCTCACGGGCGCGGATCGGGGGCCGCACGTGCTGCCTGCCGGTGACTACACGCTGAGCGTGACGGCGATTGGCGGCGCCACGCCGGCCTACCAGGTCGAGCTCTCGAGCGTGACCGACCTCACCGCTGGCAATATCTCGCTGAATCAGATCCTGGGCGGACAGATCCCGAGCGCGGGCGGCACGCTCACGTACACGGTCTCGCCCACCTCCGCGGGCATGCCGCTCACCTTCGACCTCTTGTCGATCTCCGACGGCATGACCTGGTCGCTCCTGGATCCGGTGGGCACCGCCCTATTTCTGGACGTTCCGGCCGCGAACTGGGCCACCCACGACCGTGGCCCGTTCCCGCTGGCGCTCGGTGCGTACACACTGGTGCTCGACGCGAATGCCGACGCGACGCCCGAGTTTCAGGCACGGGTGAAGGCGCCGGAGGTGATCGGGCCCATTCCTTCCGGCTGCGCCGCGTGCAGGTCGCTCGACGCGGTGTTCGTGTTCGACACCTCGGCATCCATGGTCGGCGAGGCGGAGGAAGTCTGCAGCCTGGCGGACGAGCTCGAGGCAGGGCTCGCGCAGCAGGGCGTGCCCGTCGACTCGGAGTATTGGGGCATCACCGACACGGCGAACATCCCATGCCTGACCTCCACCGTGCTCGGCGAGCTGGGGCCGATCGTGCCGTTAAACCCGCCGCCGGGGCTTGGCGCGCTCGACCAGTGTGCGAGCGGCGGCCAACCGAGCGAGAGCTGGGCCGGCGCAGCGTCGGTCGTCGCGGGCTCCTACCCGTGGACGGACGACGCGGCGCGGCTGATCGTGACGCTGTCGGATGAGGGGCCCTGGTGCGGCGACGGGCTGAACCAGGATGACGAGCTGGCCATCCACCACGCGGTGGCCGTGGCGAGCGCGTTCGACGTCGTCGTCTCGACGGTCGTTCCCGCCAGCGTGAGCGACCCCCTGATCGCTCTGGGCCAGATCCTGGCGGATGGTACGAACGGGACCGCGACCGTGGCGACGTTCGAGCCGGGAGAGCTGGAGTCCGTGATCGCGGAGCTGGCGAACGAGGCCTGCTCTCAGGTCGGTAAGGCGGCGACACCCGAGCTGGTCGAGGTCACGCCGCTGCCCGGCACGACGTTGCCCGCTGGCGTCCCGGTGGTGCTGAGCGGGCGGGTCGTGCCGGTCAACGCGCTGCGGCCGATCGTCGGCGTCCTCGTCGACGGCGCAGTGGCCCCCGTCTACGACGCCGGCGGGCACTTCTTCGCGACCATCGTGCTCGAGCCCGGGCAGAACGAGGTCGTGCTGGGTGCGGTGGAGGAGTGCGGTACTCTCGATACGAGCATCACGTACGTTGGCGCGGCGCCGTCGACAGATCCGTTTTCTACGTTCACCGACGTCACACCCGCGATCGACGCCGTGTTCTCGGGGACCTCTTTCGATCGCGCCCAGGGCCGGCTGCTCTTCGACGTCGCGGCGTCCACGCAGGCGGGGAGCCTCGACGGGCCGATCCTGATGGCGCTCGGGCCGGAGTTGCACCCGTCCATCTCCCTGGTGAATGCCGATGGTGTGACGCCTGATGGGCTGCCGTACGTGACCGTCGTGACGGCGGGGGAGGCCCTCGTCAGCGGTGAAAGTGTCGGGCCGCTGTCAGTGGCGCTCGACGACCCCGAGCGCCGGCACGCCGACTTCTCCATCCGTTGGCTCGCGCCGGCGAACGCAGCGCCGTTTTTCACGTCGGCGCCCAGCGTGCAAGCAGCGGTCGACTCCGCCTGGACTTACCTCGCCTCCGCAGAGGACCCCAACGGGCACCCGGTGGCGCTGTCACTGCTGGTGGCGCCAGTGGGCATGTCGCTGTCGGGAGCGAATCCCGCGAACATCGCTTATACGCCCACGGCCGCGGGCAGCTACCAGGTCGTCGTGCGGGCGTCGGACGGCCGAGGTGGCGTCGCGACGCAGGCGTTTACGCTGGCGGCGAGCGTCGCGGGGGCGAATCAGCCGCCGACGTTCCAGTCCTATCCATCGACCCACGTGAGCATCGGTGCGGCGTACGCCTACGACGCCGACGCCACGGATGCCGATGGCGACGCGCTCTCGTATTCGATAGCGGGGGGGCCGCCCTGGCTGGCGATGGATGCGCTCACGGGCCTCGTGTCGGCACCCCTGGCGTTCGCGGGCAATCATGCCGTGACGCTGGCGGTAGCGGACGGCAACGGGGGGTCCGCCGAGCAGACGTTCAGCTTGAGCGTCGGTGAGCCCAGCGCCAACGTGACGGCTCCCGTCATCGTCAGCACCCCGAAGGTGATCGTCGGCGCCGAAGCGCTGTACCTGTACGACGTGACCGCGACAGACGCGGATGGCGGCACGCTCGGCTATGCGTTGCCAACGGCTCCTTTGGGGATGACGATCGGTGCGGGCGACGGCGTCGTGCGCTGGGTGCCTACGGCGCAGCAGGTCGGCTCTCACCCCGTGACGGTGCAGGTCGTGGATGGTGCGGGGGGCGGGGCGACCCAGAGCTACACGTTGACGGTGGCGCTCGACGCGCCCAATCAGGCGCCGTTCTTCGTGACCACGCCGCCGCTGACCGCGGTGGCTGGCACGCCGTATACTTACCTGTCCGAGGCCATCGACCCCGAGTTCGAGGCCCTGACCTACGCGCTGGCAAGTGGTCCGTCGGGCATGCGCATGGGTCCCGCAGGCAGCCTGACCTGGACTCCAAATGCAGCGCAGGCAGGCAGTCAGAGGCTCGTGCTCGAGGCGCTCGATCCGCAGCAGAGCCGGGCCATTCAGAGCTTCAGCGTGCTAGTGAAGGCGTCGAACCAGCCGCCGGCGTTCACGACGACGCCCGCTCCGAGCGTGTTGCAGGGCGGGAGCTACCACTACGCCGCGAAGGCGCCCGACCCCGACGGGGACTCTGTCGTGTACGCTTTCGTGGAGTCACCGCTCGGGAGCGTGGTCTACTCGACGCACGGGCTCGTGAGCTGGAGCGCCGTGGGGGCGGCGGTCGGCTCGCATGCGTTCACGCTCCGCGCTACCGATGGCTACGGCGGCGTGGCCGAGCAGCGCTGGGCGGTGGAGGTCTTGCCCGATGCCGAGCCCCCGAGCGTGAGCGTATTGCCGGTGAAGGTGCCGGTGTGTATCGGCGAGCTGGGGAGCGTGTGCGTGAATGCCTACGATGCGTCGGGCGTGGCGGCACGCACGCTCGCGCTCGACGGCGTCCCGATGCTGCTCAATCCCCAGGGCTGCGTGTCCTTCACCAGGGCGCAGCCCAGCCTCGTGAGCGTCGTGGCCACGGCGCAGGATGCCTTCGGTAACGGCGCCGAGGCCAGGGCGAACCTGCAGGTCGTCGACTGCAATGACGAGGCTGCGCCGGTCGTCACGTTACAGTCGCCGCTGCCCGGGTTGGTCGCGTTCGCGCCGCTGGACGTCATCGCGACCATCACCGACAACTCGCCCGAGGTGCTGACCTGGGAGGTCCGGCTCGGGCCCGCGGGTGAGGCGCTGCGCGTGATCGCGAGCGGCACCGGAGCGGTCGACGCAGCCACGGTCGCCAGCATCGACACGACGCTGCTCCATAACGGGCAGTATCGCGTGCAGATCGAGGCCTCCGACGGGCTGCAGACGGGTGTGAGCGAGGTCGAGCTGGGCGTGGCCGGCGACTACAAGCTCGGCAACTTCACGGTCAGCTTCGTGGACCTCGTGCTCCCGGTGGCTGGCATCCCGCTGTCGATCGGGCGGACCTACGACACACTGGATGCCGAAGCGGGCCTGTCCGGCGACGTGGGAGTGGGGTGGCACCTCACGTTGTCGGGCGACGTCTCCGACACGGAGGCGGAGGCGAGCGGTACCGGCGGAGGGCTCGGGATCCTCTCGGCCGAGCCGTACACGCTGCGCACGCGGGTGTACGTGACGAAGCCGAACGGTGAGCGTGTGGGCTTCAGCTTCGCGCCGAAGTCGAAGGCGTTCCCGGCGGTGTTTCAGTATGTCCCGCACTTCGAGCCGGACCCCGGCGTCACCGACACGCTGGAGGCAGAGGGGCCCACCACGCTCTGGGCCTTCAGCTCGCAGTTCATGGACTACATCATCCCGTACAACCCGAACGTGTTCGTGCTGACGACGGTCGACAAGGTCGCGTACACGTTTGACGAGGAGCTGGGTCTCACGCACGTGGAAGACGCCAACGGCAACACGCTCGACGTGACGCCCGCTGGAGTCGTGAGCTCGACGGGCGTCACGCTCGTGTTCGAGCGGGACGCGCTCGGGCGCATCGTGACCGTCATCGAGCCAGCAGATTCGCCCGATCCGCCTCTGGATTCGCCTCTAGAGGCGCCGGATCCGCCGGGTGAGCTGCGCTACGCGTACGATGCGCAGGGTAACCTCGTGTCGTTCACGGACCAGACCGGTGTGTCGGTCTCGTACGTCTACGACGACCCAGCACATCCCGGCTACCTCACAGAGGTCATCGACCCGCTCGGCAGGCCGATCGCGCGCAACGTGTACGGCGACGATGGCCGCATCCTCGGGCTGTGCACGGCCGATGGTGATCCGGTCACGCTGGAGGGGTGCGCGACGTTCGACTTCGACGCGGCCTCAGGCCTGAGCACGACCTTCGACGCGCGCGGGTCGCGCACGGATCGGCTGTACGATGAGGACGGGAACGCGGTGGTGGTGCGGGAGTTTCTGGACGACGGGTCATCCCTCGACACCTTCCACAGCTTCGATGCGGAGCACCGTGAGATACGCCGCGTCGATCCCGACGGCAATCAGTGGTCGTGGGCGTACGATGCGCAGGGCCGGAAGCTCAGCGAGACGGACCCTTCTGGCGCCACGTGGGCGTACGCCTACGGCGCCTGCGAGACGCCCGAGGCGGAGTGCGACCCGCTCGCTAACTGCACGACGCGGGCGCTCGATGCGCAATGCAACCCGCTGCGCGTGACGGACGCGCTCGGGCAGGCGACGACGTACACTTACGAGAGCAACGGCCGCCTGGCGACGAGCACGGACGCGCTAGGTGGCACGTGGTCGTTCACGTACGACGCGACCGGATACCTCGCGTCGATCACGGACCCGGCCGGAGTGACGGCGACGTACAGGTTCAATGCGCTCGGGGAGATGCTGGAGCGGACGGACCGCAAGGGCCAGACCGTGCGCTGGGCGTACGACGAGGCGCATCGCGCGGTCTCGGAGACGTGGCAGTCGAGCGAGCCCTTCGTCGGTACGTGGTCGTACACGCCGACGGGTCAGCTCGAGCAGATGTCGGACCCATACGGCACGTGGCACTTCACGTACTGGCCGACGGGGGCCTTGCGAACCATCAACAATGCCGGGACGCCCGGCGCGCCGCTCCTCGAGCTGAGCTACGGGTCCCTGCAGGCCGGGCAGCTCGTGACCGGCTGGGATGGCAACGGCAACGTGACGCACGTGGGCGATTCCCTCGGGGGGCTGACCGAGTACGTGTGGAACGAGCGGGACCGCCTCGTCGGTCTGCGGCAGTCGGGTGCGGGGGTCGACGCCAAGCGCGTGGATCTCGAGGTCGACGGGGCAGGGCTGCCCGTGGCACTGCACCGGTTTGCGGATCTGGGCGCGGCGTCTCCGGTGGCTTCGACGAAGTACGTGTACACGTGTGGCGGGTGTCCGTCGCGCCTGTCGGGGTTGGTGCACGCGCAACCGGACGGGACGCTGCTCGGCTCGACGCTGTTCGACCGCAACGCGGCCCTGTTCGTGACGGGGGTCGCCGACGCCGAGGGGTCTCACGCGCTCGTACACGACGGGGCTCATCGCTTGTTGTCGGTGGACCATCCGAGCGGCGGAATGCAGCCGGACGAAGCCTACGCCTACGACGCGGCAGGCAACCGACAGGCGAGCCACCTGAGCGCCCTGGCGCTCTACGCGAGCCAGCCGGATCGGGCGGGGCATCGGCTGTTGGAGGACGACGCGGCCAGCTACGGCTACGACCTGAACGGGAACCTCGTGGAGCGCACCGACAAGACGACGGGAGAGCGGCGGCTGTATACGTACGACTTCCGCGACCGGCTCGTGGCGGCAGAGGTGCTCGCGGAGGACGGGGCGGTGTTGCACACGTCGAGCTACGAATACGCGCTCAACGACCTCCGGACCCGGCTCGAAGAGGATGGGGACGTCCGCTACGTGCTGCACGACGGGGCTAACCCGGTGCTGCTGGTGAACGAGAGCGGGCAGGTGACGACCCGGCGCCTGTACCTTCGTTCCATGGATCGGATCGTCGCCGAGGAAACCCAGGGGGCCACGCGTTGGTTATTGCCGGACGTGATGGGCACGGTGCGAGACGTCATCGACGACGAGGGCAGCGTGCTGGCCCACTACGCATACGACAGCTTCGGTCGGCAGCTCGCCGGTCCGACACCGAACGTGGACGATGCGCTGCGCTTCGTGGGGCGCGAGTTCGGCGCGGCGCATGGGCTCGGCTTCTTTAGGGCGCGTTGGTACGATCCGGCGCTCGGGCGTTTCACTCAGGAGGACGCGCTTCCGCCGTGGGATTACGCGTATGCGCGGAGCTCGCCGTACTTGTTTTCGGACGCGACGGGGCGCGTGGCGCTCATCGAGTTCGCGCTCGAGATGTGTAGCACTTACGATCTCTATAGGGACACCAAGGGTCTGGCGCTGGCGACTGGGGAAGTGTTCGATGAAGTCACGGCAGGTTTGCAGGGTGAGGCCGTCAATCCAGATGCAATCACCCTCCAGCTCCTGGATAAGCTTGCCGGGTTCGTGTCACCGGACCTCTCCTGGCCATGCGCCTTTCAATTCTACGATCACGCGCTGAAGCGATAGGGGTAGACCATGAGCGAAATTTCTAAACTGTGCTGCGTAGCTCGCTTCGCCTCGCTGCTGCTCCCCTTAGGGCTAGCCAGCGTGGCGCAGGCAGCCGACCTCCAGAACGGAAGCTTCGATGCGAGCCTCGACGGCTGGGTCGTCGAGCAGCACGACGGGGCCGGCGCCCCGGGTAGCGTGACCGTGGAAGCGGGCCAGGCTGTCCTGAGGGAAGGGGGCTCGTTCCTCGTGGACCTCGTACAGACCTTCGATCTGCCCGAGACCGCGGCCGCGTTGCATTTCGACCTGCTGCAGCTGCCGGGGCTGGATGGCTCGGGGAGCCACGTGCCAGATGCTTTCGAAGCGCACTTGCTCGAGGGAACGGCGCCGCTCACGGCAACCTGGAAAGCAGGCGCCACCGCGTTCTTCAACGTCCAGGAGGACGGCGCGGTGCATCTGGGCGAGGGCACGACGCTGCAGGGGCAGAGGGTGACGCTCGACCTGAACGGGAGAGGCGGCAAGCACGTCAGCCTCGTGTTGTCGCTCGTGGGGGGAGACGCGGACACCGGGTCGGCGGTGCGGATCGACGACGTCGTCGTGGAGGAGTCGTTGCGGAATCTGCCGCCGGTGGCGCAGGCGGGGACGGATCAGATCTATTCGTGCGGCACCGAGGATCCGATCCTCCTGTCGGCGCTGGGGAGCTTCGACCCCGAGAACCTGCCGCTGACTTACTCGTGGTCGGACGGGACGAGTACCCTCGGGACGGCCCCGACCGTCGGTGTGACGCCGGCCGTTGGAGACACGACCTACACGCTCACCGTGACCGATGCGGCGGGCGAGACGGCGTCGGACTCCGTGGTGGTGACGCTGGGTTCGGGCTCGGGGTGCCCGTGCGTGGACGAGGTGCCGAAGGATCGGGAGCGGGATGAAGGCCGGGACCGCGATGAAGGCCGGGACCGCGATGAAGGCCGGGACCGCGATGAAGGCCGGGACCGCGATGAAGGCCGGGACCGCGATGAAGGACGGGACCGGGATGAAGGACGGGAGCGGGATGAAGGCCGGGACAGGGAGCGGGATGAAGGACGGGA
>JAYTOL010000034.1:0-101393 GCA_043747815.1 Deltaproteobacteria bacterium | reverse complement strand
GATCCGCCAGCCTGCGCTGGTGCTCCTCGAGGTCGACCACCTCCTCGGCGATCAGAGTCCCGCCCCAGTACCTGGACATGCGCGATGCTTCCAGGCATTTTTCTGCAGGCGGAGGAGAGAGCCCGATGGTCGGGCTCACGGCGGTTGGTCCTTCTGGGTTTTCACACGCGAAGGCTTCCCCACCTCCTCCGCGCCTTCAACCCCCCCCGTCCCGTCTCGCCCTCACCGCGTGATTCGAGCCGCTCTCACGTCAGCACCTCACGCAACGAGCGCGAAACGAACGCCGTCAGCACGTCGTGATCTATGCGAGGCGGAACACCCGTCGTGCACCGAGAACTGCTTGACGACGAAGCGCAAGGCGCCCCCCGTATCGCCGACGATGTCAAAGCCAATGCCGACAACGCCCCGCAGGGCGGCGTCGTAGCTGGCGGCCGTCGTGCTGCCCACCTCCTGACTCAGGTTCAACGCGGCGACCGCGCCCCAGGTGCCGCTGAAGTTCTCGTCCAACACCTCGGCGGAAGTGCCCGAGACGCAGTAACCGCTCGGGCTCTCCGCGGCGTCATTCATGATCGTGGTGCGGCCCGTGCCATCCTGATACGTAAAGAAAGCACCCTGGATTCCGTAACCGTTGGAGTCCCCAGCTACCCAGCCTTCGCTCACGGAGAGGTACGTGCTCATGCTCAGGTCCGGGCCCTCTCCGGGCTCGCCACCGCCTGGTGCGGCTGCCGTGCCGCCGGCAGCCCCGCCTGGAGTGCCGTAGCTGCTGCCGCCAGACGGATTGTTGGCCTGGGCGGTCGTGTCTTCGGCCCTCGAACGCCCCGCGTCACCCGAGCAGGCGACAGCCGCCAACGCGACTGTAGCACCGCTAGACTTTGACAGCAGGGCTGAGCCTTTTGCGAAGATCCTACGCCAACCGACGCACCGCGTACCGAGCAGAGCACTCAGCATGCCGTCGCGATAGTGCTGGAGGCGACTCCGCCGAGCCGGACGCCAAACATATCCAGGCGATTTTCGACGAGCTCGAGCGCTATCGGGACGTTCCCTTCATGGAGGAAGGTCGGCAACAGCCGCCGATGCCGGCGGCCGATGATGTATCGCTGGACTGATGATCTGTCTCGACACGAATGTAGTCATCGCGTTCCTGAAGGGCACGCCGCTCCTGCTGGCGAAGCGGTTCGAGCATGCAATCGCGCACACTGTTTTTGCATTGCCTGTCGTGACGCTTTTTGAGCTCCAGTACGGCATTGCGAAGAGTGCAAGGCGTCAAGCCAACACGGACCGGCTTGCGATCTTTCTACAGCTGCCGATCACCGTCATGCACTTCGAGCCGGAGGATGCCGAAGAGGCTGGTGAGATCCGAGCAGAGCTGGAGCGGGCGGGCACACCGATTGCGCCTTATGACATCCTCATCGCGGCGCAAGCTCGCCGGCGCTCCGCGCTCCTCGTGACGGCGAATACGGGTGAGCTCGCGCGCGTGAGGGGCCTGAAAACGGAAGACTGGGCGGCGCCTTCGCTCTGAGCTCGGGCGGCATTCTGACGCGGCCACTGCATCTCACCCTTTTTTCGTCGACCCCGCTTGCTCGGGTCTTTGTCAGGACGCCAGAGCTACCAACCTTCGTTCGGTCCCGGCACGTCGCCTTCCAATAGGGCGATATCGGCCTGATCTCGTAATGCTTTGCTGCGCCGGCGGGCCGGATCGGCAGCGGCCCGGCGTTTCATTGCGATCAGGTCTTCTTTGGTGACTACCCGGAGCGGAATGCGGCCGAGCAGCATGACCTCGGCGCGCGCGATCATGGGGTCGAAGGGCGCGTCGAAGGCGAGTTGTACGGGCTCGCCACTCGCATGCTCAAAATTGATGCTGTGAGGAAAGATGCCCGTTTCGGAAAACCCATTCTCCGTCAGTCGCTCACTCAGCCAAGTGCGATCGATAGTCGTCGGAATCGCGAAGTCAACATCGAGCGTGGCGCGTGGCACACCGCTGCGGATGCCTACGGCAAGGCCTCCGATGAGGGCGTAGGCGACTCCATTGTCGGTGAACACCGACGCTGCAGCCTCGATGGCTCCCAACTTGTCTGGAAGCGCGCTCACACCGGCAGCATAACCCGCCTGCCCCAAACTGAGCAGCTGTTCTCTGCGAGTTGCGGCAGCTACGGCTTCGAGCACTCCCAAGACCATGATGCGCAAACTCTAGCACCGCCCGTCTGCCAGGGTGGCCCGGTCTGTACCTTTGGCATCCCGCTGGGCAGGCACTCGAGTCGCGCGTGGGGGACAGTTCCGGGGGGCGATATGCCAGATTGGAATACCCCGAGGCGCAGGTACTCCCGCCCGTCGAACCCTTGGGGAGGTGCGCAGTCATTGGCCAGAAAACGGCTCACCGGCGGCGTCGAGGCTGCGGCGCCCGACCGTTCGAGGTCATCGCGAAACGAAGCGGTCCGGATCGAGTCTCCCATGAGCAAGTCGCACAGAACGAGCCAAGCGGTATCTCGGTGAAGGAGAGGCGCGGCCTCGACGCAACTCCAGACGCGCGACCCGCGCGCTTCGCCATCCAGCAACCCGGCACTGCCCAACGGGGACGACATCGAGATCAACGGGCTCGACGAGCCACCTCCGGCCCATCGAAGATGGTTCGCCCAGGCTCGTCGCAAAGTGGCGACAGATTGATGACGCTAACGAGGCATCTCGCACCTTTGGTGCCAGCACCGGCGCGCTTGTCGGGCGGCATCTTAACTTGCCAATTGCTCCCCTCAAGTCACCACACTAGGGGTGATTATGGTTTTGGGGGCACAGCTTACGGAGTCTGACCGCGTACCTGTCCTGGCGTTGACACGCCGTCATCCTCTCGTCGATGGGGAGCTCACCTTGCTGGGCGGGCACTCGTCCGTCACCGGCGTGATGACGCGAATCGAGCTGGGCGGGCGGCGGGTGTTGGTCGACTGTGGGTTGCCGCAAGGCGCAGAGGCCTTCGAGTGGGAGCTGGACGCGGCGGCCGCCGACGTGGACGCCGTGCTGCTGACGCAGGCACACGAGGATCACGTGGGCGGCTTACCCGCGCTGATCGAGCGAGGCTTCTCCGGGCCCATCTACGGGACGCCGGCGACGCTGGCGGTGGCGCGTGTCGTGCTCGAAGACAGCCTGGGGCTGCAGGGGTTTAGCCCGGCCGAAGCGGTGCGGCTGATCGGCGAGATTTATAAGCGCACGAGGCCTCTGGGCTGTGACCAACGGGAGAGCCTCGGGGGCGAGCTCGCGTTCGAGTATCGTCAATCCGGGCACCTCTTGGGCTCGGCGAGCATCGAGTTACTGTCGGCGAAGAGCCGGGTGATTTGCTCGGGCGATCTGGGCCGACCGGAGTCGCCGCTTCTGCCCGACTACGCGACGAGCTGGAAAAGCGGGCGCCCCGTCGATCTGGTCTTGATGGAATGCACTTACGGAGACGAGGACCATCCGCCGGGAGGCGCGGTCTTCGAGCAGGAGCTCGAGCGGATCATGCTGCGTGCCCTCGAACGCTGCGGGCACGTGCTGGTTCCAGCCTTCGCCATCGGTCCGCTGCAGGGCTTGCTGCTGCATCTCGACAACCTGGCGCGAGCGGGCCGCATCCCCGCCCTGCCGATCGCGATCGATAATCGGGTGGGCGCCGGCGTCACCCGGAGCTACGCCGACTTCTCACGGCTCTTCGATCGGGGGAGCCTAGATCGGATCGCGCGAGGTGACGAGCTGCTCGACCTGGACGATCTGTACTCCGCGCGGGAGCACGAGCACAGTCAGCGGCTCAGCATCATGCCGGGTCCGATGCTGATCGTGGCGGGGAATAGCATGTGCACGGGCGGGCGCATCGTCCCGCACTTGCGGCGGCTGTTGCCTCTGGAGCACACGACGCTCTTGCTCATTGGCTACCAAGCGGAGGGTACGCCAGGGCGGGCCATTCAGCGGGCGGCGGCGCGCGGCGGGCGGGCGTGGCTCGATCACGAAGAGGTGCGAGTACGCGCCGAGGTGGAGACGTTGAGCGGTCTGGCGGGGCACGCCGACCGGGGCGAGCTCGCGCGCTGGCTGGCAGCCATCCCGGACGTACGCCAGGTGGCGCTGCACCACGGTGAGCCCAAGGCCCAACGCAGCTTCGCGGCGTGGCACGCCTGAGCCAAGTCGCTCACCTCACCTCGCGCGCACGGCGAAGTCGAAAAAGTCAGCTTCGGGGCGGCGCTATCCGCTAACCTCGAGCACGGTCCTCCGTGCCCCCGAACACCATCGTCAGTGTCGAGACCCAGCTGCTCGAGCTCGAGCTCACGGAGCCATTCGGCATCTCGGGCGGCAGCCAAGAGGTGGCCCGCCTGGTCGTCGTTCAGCTCACCCTGGGGGACGGCACGCTCGGTCTGGGGGAGGCAGCCCCCCTGCCCGCCTACAACGGCGAGAGCATCGAGGACGTGTCGCGCGCGATCGCTGCTGCGCGCCCGTTTCTGATCGGTGCCGACGCGCGCGCTTGGCGGCAGCGCGCGCTAGAGCTTCGCGCGCCGACCTGTGCCAGCGCTGCGGCCCGCTGCGCGTTAGAGACGGCGCTCTTGGACGCGCTCGCTCGCCGGGCAGGGCTGTCGTTGCACGCTTGGTTCGGCGGTTGCACTCCGGCGCGACTCGTGACCGACGTCACGATACCCATCGTAACGCCCGCCGGGGCCTACGCGGCCGCCGAGCGCTGGTGGGCTCGCGGCTTCCGCAGCTTGAAGATCAAGCTCGGTGGCCAGGGCGACGTCGACCGCGTTCTGGCCGCGCACGCCGGCGCGCCCGATGCCCAGTTGTTGGTCGACGCCAATGGCGGGCTCAGCGCTACACGAGCCATCGACTTGGTCGACACGCTGGCGCAACACGGGGTCGAGGTCGCCTTGTTCGAACAACCCGTGCCCGCCTCCGACTGGGAGGGGCTCGCGCGCGTGGGCGAGCGGGCGCGCATCGCGCTGGACGAGAGCGTCGTGAGCGCTCGTGATGCGCTCGAAGCGGTGCGTCGTCTGGGCGCGCCTCACGTGATCAACGTGAAGTTGATGAAGTCCGGCATTGCCGAGGCGCTCGACATCGTCGCCACGGCCCGCGCCGGCGGTATGTCGCTCATGATCGGCGGCATGCTCGAGTCGATGCTGGCGATGTCGACGTCGGCCTGTTTCGCAGCGGGTCAGGGTGGCTTCGAGTTTGTCGACCTCGATACGCCACTGTTCCTGCTCGGCTCGCCCTTCGTCGGTGGCTTCACCCTGCGGGGTCACGAGCTCGACCTTTCGAGCATCGAGCTCGGCCACGGCGTGCAGCTGAAGCGTGTGCCGTAGTGAGCGGGAACGGGCCTGGGCCCGGGCGGTGAAGCTCGAAACGGGCCGGTTCGCGCTCCGCCGGGCCAGAAAATTCCGGTGAAGCCCCAATGAATTGTCGCTCCACAGCGGCAGAGCCGGCGTGGTAAGCTTGTGTGTGCCCCGTTTCCCGGCTCATTTCAGCCTGCTTCTGCTCTCGTGCCTCTCGATCTTCGCTTGCTCGCTGAATCAACCCAGCATCACAGACTCGTCGGGCGAGCCCGACTCGAGCACCCCACTCGGGCTTGGGGGTGCCGCCGGAAGCGGAGGGTCCCCCGCGATCGACTCCGGCGCTCACACGCCGCCAGACGATGACGATGATGACGAGGTGCTGCCTTCTGGCTGCACCACCGGTATGACGCGCGCATGCGGGCCCAACACCGAAGCGGGGAACTGTAGGGTCGGCACGCGCGTGTGTCTGAGCGGCGCCTGGGGCGACTGCATTGGTGCCGTGTCACGCCAGAAGCGCCTCTGTACATCCAGCGAGGACAACGATTGTGATGGCCAGCCCGATGACAGCGTCGACGACGTCTGCAAATGTGTGCCCGCCAGCACTGAACCCTGCAATACACACCCAGGGCTGGATGGCGTCGGACTGTGTCGGGCGGGCTCGCGCACCTGCGCGGCGGGCCCAGATGGGCTGAGCAGTGATTGGGGCGCTTGCGTCGGGGGCGTGGGCCCCGGCACCGATAGCTGCCTCGTCCGCGGCGACGACGCCGACTGCAACGGCCTGCCCAACACGGGCTGCGCCTGCGTCGAGGGCGAGCATGCGCCCTGCGGCCCGCCAAACGAGCTCGGCATCTGCAGGAAGGGCACGAGCACCTGCGTTAATAACGAGTTCGTCGGCTGCGTCGGCGCCGTCTTGCCGGCGCTGCGCAATTGCGCCTCTGCCGTCGACAACAATTGCGATGGCTCGCCCGACAACACCCTCGACACCAGCTGCACCTGCGCCGTGGGCACGTCGGAAGTGTGCGGCGCGCACCCCAACATGGACAACGTTGGGATCTGCCGCGCGGGCACCCGCGTTTGCGTGGCCGGTGCTGACACCACCACCAGCACCTTCGGTGAGTGCACGGGCTCCGTGGACCCGGTGCCTCGCCGCTGCACCGCGAGCATCGATGGCAATTGCGACGGCACGCTCGACAACGTCATCGACAGCACTTGCGCCTGCGTGATCGGCAGCACCCGCGACTGTGACGCGCCCCCCGTAGGCAGCACCGGACCCTGCCGGCCGGGGCTGCAGCTCTGTGTGGCTGGCCCTGACAACACGAGCAGCAGCTTTGCCCTAACATGTAGCGGCTCCGTGGCCCCGGCGCTGCGCGACTCCTGCACCCTGGCGGGCGACAACTCCGATTGCGTCGGCAGCCCCAACACTGGCTGCGACTGCGTCGCGGGTCAAGGCAACGGCCCGTGCAGCGATACCCCGGCTACGGCCCGATGTGATGCCGCGGGCAGCTGCGTCCCTTGCGTCGCTAACGCCGATTGCAGCCTCGTCTCCGGGCGGAACGCATGTACCGCGGGAGTGTGCGTGGAGTGTAGCGCGACCGTCCCGTGCTCCGGCGGCCGTGTCTGCAACGTCACGACCCGGACTTGCAGCGACCCGGCAGACGCGGGCTGAACGGCGGGCGCTCAGCCCCCGGTCTTGCCCAAGAAGCCGAGGGCGATGGCGCCCAGGCAGAACAGGCCCACGACCGCCAGCGCCACCACGAGCACCACCAGCCAGCGCTGAAGGAAGCTCGGCTCCGGTGCGATGAAACCGGTGAACGGGTCGCTGGCCGGCAGATCGCTGAGCAGCGGGGCGGTGCGGCCCGACTTCACTTTCGGGGACACTACCCACGCCGCCGGCGCGGGCTGCTCGATGGTCGCCCGCAGCGGCAGTGACAGCCGCAAAGCCCCGGGCGACGACGGCGGATCGAAGTCCTCGGGCCGCGGCGGGGGCGGCAACATCATCCCCGACGGTAAGACGACCGGCGTCGGCGGCGTGCGCCGGAAGTCGGTGTGCGACGGCGCGCCGTTGGGTCTCGAGCGGCGCGGCTCCGGGCTCACGATCGGATGGCTCAGGACAAAGGCTTCGTGATCGGGCTCTTCGTACTTTGGGCGCCCCTGAGCCGTTACCTCGCCCTCGAGCGAGGGCGCCACGCTCGGGCGGCGGCTGCGGCGTGGTGGAGGCGTCGTCGGCGGCCCCACCGCCCGCACGAAGCTCGCGCGGAGCGCCGAGGGGAGCGGCGCGTTCGGTGCCGGAACGCTCGAGGGCGCTGGGTTCGGCGGCGGCTGGGGCAGACCGAGCAGCATCGTTTGCTTGAAAGACGAGGGAGTCTGCTTGAATGACGAGGCAGGCAGCGGGACGGGCGTCAGCGGCGGCGCGCGGACGACGACGCGCACGCCGCCGGGCGGCGGCGCGCCCAGGGGCAACGTTTGATCCATCGCGGACTTGACGCGACGGGCGAGCATTCGCCGCTCCTCCTCGGCCAGAGCTGCGCCGCTGCCATCGACCGTGGTGGTGGCGTCATCCTCGTCATGCTCGTCATCCTCATCACCGTAGCCGCCGGTGTCGGAGAGGTCGAAGCTGGCCGCCAGCTCGGCGATGCGTTCTGCGATCCCCTGCGCCTCCGAAGGGCTGACTGGAACGACCTGCGACACGCGTGAACCGGCGGAAGTCGGCTCCGCCTCCTCGGACGGCAAGCTCGCTAGCGAGGCCTGTGGCGACGAGGCCTGTGGCGACGAGGCCTCCCGCAGCGACGCGACGACTTCGCTCTGGGCGCGCCTGGGCTCGGCGTCGTCCAGAGCGGATTCCAAGACGTCGGCTGCTCCCTCGTTGCTGCTGTCCCTGGGTTTCACGTTCGCCACGCTCCCCGTGTAACGCCGAGTGCCACGACACACCGCAGTGTGTCCTCTCGTTCATAACCGTTCCGCAGCCTCAGCTACAAGGCCTGGATCCTTCGCTGGCGACCAAATCAGCCAGCGAGCCGCCCGCTCCTGAGGCACTTCTCCATTGCGTTCCCCTCGATTCGATAGAATCGAGCCACGACAGCCGTGTTCAGAACGTTTCAGATGCCCGAGGCCCTGCCCTTCACCACCGAGCACGGGTTGCTCGCCGGCTACGGCTGCGGCGAGCGCGGTCCCTACCTGGTGCTGGACGAGCTCGACGGCGTACCTTGGGAGCGCCAAGTCGTCTCGGTTCGTGAGCGCACCTTCACGCTAACCCAAGGACCCATGCGCTACTGCACGGGGCGCCACGACCTCGGCAGCGGCGAGAGCATCCCCTGTCCGCTGCGCTCGGCGCCGAGCGATCCGAACCTCGAGCAGTGTTATGCCTGCTTCAGCGCGACTGGCTTTAATCCGGCGTTTTACAACGCACAGCAGGTATCGCCCCAACAACGTCTGCGCAACCGCCAGCCGCACGCCGTTTACCTCGTGAGCTTTGGCAAAGGAACGCTCAAGGTGGGCATGACCCTAGCGGCGCGCCGCTTGTCGCGCCTGTTAGAGCAAGGCGCGCGGCTCGGCGCAGTGCTCGCGACCTTCCCGGACGCAGACGCGGCGCGCGAGCTCGAGGAGAGTATTACGCGCGGATACGACGTGGCAGAGTCGGTTCGGGCCGCGCGTAAACGTCATTTGCTAGGCGCCCCCTTTTCGCTGAGCGATGCGCGGCGCGAGCTCGCCGACGAGATTGAAAGGGTGGCCGCCGATCACCCGGAGGTCGACCGGCACGCGCCAATCCTGGAGCTCGATGAGTACTACTTCGACGACGGGGCGCTGGACGGCACTCTGACGGACCTCAGCGCGACCGAGCCCCTCGCGATCTCCGGACGTTGCCGGGGCATGATCGGCGACGTGTTACTCATGGCTCAAGGCGGGCAACGCTACATGCTTTCGATTGGCTCGATGGTGGCGCACCGCGTGCGCATCGAGGGGGCGGAGCGCGAGAACCACTTCGTCGGGCAGCTCGGGCTGCCGTTCTGAGTCGAGGCTGCCGTGTCAAAACCCTCGTGAGCCCTAGAGCTCTCGGTAACCTCCGGGGACGACGAACACGTCGGCGCGACCCGCGACCGTGAATACGCCCCAACAAGCGAGCTTGGTCGCGGCCACGAGGCTCAAGACCCGTTCCGCATCGTCCGCGGGCCCGAGTACCGCGAGGTTGGACCGATGGACTCCCCACGACCCCGAGCCATGCTGGGCGATCGCCTCTGCTAGCTCGCGACCCGCCTCGTCTGCGCTGGGCAAAATCGCGACTCTCAGCCGCAAGCCCTTGACTGCCGAATCGTTAGCCAAGGTCACGTACGCGAGATCCGTGCGCGGTCGTTCCACGCTCACGACCCCGTGCTGACGCTCGAGGAAGCGCAACAGGTCCGCTTCGTCGAGCCGGTTGTATTCCGGTCTCAGATCTTCTCCCCGGCAGACCTCGGGACGCAGCATGAGCCGACCCAGCGCATCGCCGCTCGAGGCGCGACTCACATACACCGTATCTGAACCGCTGGGATCCCGCGCTGACCCAGGCCGCTGAGACGCCGAACAAGCAAAAAATGAGAGCACCGCGCAGCATCGGGAGGCCCGCCTGCCGATACAGCCGAGCACGGGCCTGGAACGCGGGAGCATGCCCACGTAATACTCCATGCCGGCCCCTCGCCAAAGTCTTGGCCATTTGCGAAGCGGCTGGCTAACTGGAGCCAATGGTCGAGCTTCCCGGTAGTCTCGAACGTTCCACTCTGGGCGATGTCCTCGGTGCGTTGTATCGCAGCCGGGTCACCGGCGCCTTGCGTCTGGAAGAGCTCGGCACCAGCCAAGGGCATCATCACATGATCTTTTGGCGGGACGGGTTAATCCATCACGTCGAGACCACGCGCCGCCCACTCGCCAAGGGTTGGAGTCGGCAGGACCCACGTCACGTCCGCGCCGCACAGTGGACGTTCGACGACTTGTCGAAGGGCCAGCGCTTGGAGCGCCTGGAGGCGCTGTTTCAGCTGACGCGCGCGCGCATCAGCTTTCGCGTGATGGGCCCGGTCCGGGCGCCAGCGGCAGCACCACTCGGGCCGGACGAATTTCTGCGTGGTCGGCCGCGCCTGCGTGACGGCGAAAGCAAGACTCCGACGCCTCCGCCGTCGAACGCGCTCGAGACCCCGCGCGCGCGTGCGTTGCGTACCCTGGGCCTGTGCGGCGAGCCGGGTCAGGACGCCGTACGAGCGGCGTTTCGACAGATGGCTCGCCGCTGGCACCCCGATCGCCACCCGGCGGCCGGCGAACAGACCCGGGCCGCACTCTGCAGGCGTTTTGCGCACATCACGAACGCCTACGAGCAGCTGCTCGCCGAACCCGCCTGAACGAGCCGAAGGCTTCCGGCGATAGAACGAGATATCAAAGCCCGCGCTGCCAGCGCTCGATCAGCGAGGGCACGTCGCGCAACGCGCTCAGCCGGTCGGGTGCAGCCGCGAGGAGCTGCTCCAAAGGCACGATGATGGCTTCGGTGATCCCGATGCTGCGCGCTCCCGCGGCTCTGGCGCACGCCACGTCCTGGGGCCCGTCGCCGACGAGCACCAGGCCTCGGCATTCGACGCCGAGTAACTCCGCAACTCGCTCGAGCGGCGCCGGGTGTGGCTTGTTGTGAGCGACGTCGCCCCCCGCCACGACGGCGTCGAAATCACGCTCGATGCCGAGCCCCGCGAGCACTGCCAGGGTAGTGGCGCGGGGCTTGTTCGTGCACAGGGCGCGGGGCAGGTGCCGTAGCGCGGCCAAGACCTGCGGAACACCTGGCAGCAGACGGGTGTGATCGAGCGCGTGCGCGGTGTAGTAAACCAGGAAGCTCGAGAGCATCGCAGTGAGCCGCGGATCGTCCGGCCCGAAGCCGGAGGCGCGTTCGAGGAGCCGCCGCGAACCGTCGCCGATGAAGGACTGAATCTCCGCGCTGGAACACGCGGGCAGGCCTGCCTCCGTCAGGCAAAAATTCGCTGCTTGGGCGATGTCGGCAGCGGAGTCCACCAGCGTGCCGTCCAGGTCGAAGACGACGCCGCCGATGGGCGTGGCTGCCCCGGCTTCGGGCTCGAGCACGGCGACTCGCTTACGGAGCCGCCGAGCGCCACGTGCGATGTCCGACGAAGAACGGCCCCATCTGCACGATGTACTGCGCCGTCTGCCGCGTCTTGCGCATCGCCTGCACCACGTGGGACAGCGGGTGCAACTCCTTGCCGATGAGCCCGATCACGAACTCGTTGTCGTTCGCGTCGAGCCCGTGGCACGCCAGCCGCACGTCATGCGCCAGATTCTGGGCGCCATACGCCTTACCGATCTCCGCGTGCTCGCGCAAAATGCCGCCCTTTTCGCGATCCTCGAGCTGCTCGAAGGCCCCTGACCGGCGCAAGGGGTACCAGACGGCCCAGGGCCACTCGGGGTTACGCACGGTGTCTTTCGGGCGCCCGATCAGCCAGTGTTCGAGGTCGGGCTCATAGCCCGTCGAGTACGTCCGACCGATCATCGTGAGCGCGGGCTGAGAACGCAAACCTGCGAGCCCCGGTTGCGTGAACGCCGGGCGAACCTTGGAGACGAAATCGCTCGGATCCTCGCTCCAGCTGAGCAGGGCGATGCCGCGAGGGTTGTTCATGTCGGCGTAGATCACCGCGGAGGCGCGACCTTCGTCGAGCGCCCCTCCCAACGCCGTGATGGCGCGTGACGGATCGAGGCCGTCCACACACTCGTACGCGAGGAGTTGCACGTACAAGCGCCGATTCATCGCCTGCACGGGCTGGCCGCCAAAGCCCTTCGTGCGCTCCCAGACGTCGATCTTCTCCCCCTCGATTGCGTCGCTCATGGCAGACCCCATAGCGCATTTCGCTTCCCATAGCCGCAGGACTGCGTGGACGCGGCGCCTTACCGGCCAAACGGCCCGGTGGGGCGAAATCCCGCTCCGGCGAGGCAACGTCGCGCGATGTCTGATACGGTGCGCCGCTTTGCGCGCTAAATTTACACCGCCCCTGCCCAGCTCAACGAGCACGCTCTCCCCCGTGTCAGGTATTGCCGTGAACCGACGCTCGCATCCGATCCCGACGGGAATGCGTGATTGGTTGCCGCGCCAAGCACGGCGTCGCGCCACGGTGAGCGACCGGGTCATGGCGAACCTCGAGCTGTTTGGTTACCAGCGGGTCGAGGTGCCGCCTTTCGAATACTCTGACGTGCTAGAGAAAGGCTTCGCGAACGCGGACGATGCGTTCCGTTTCGTGGAGCCGGAGACGGGCAAGATCGCCGCCTTGCGCTCGGACGTGACGCCGCAGATCGCGCGGCTCATCGCCAGCCGCTTCGCGGACGGACCATGGCCGGCGCGGCTTTGCTACCAGGCCTCGGTCATGCGGCGTCGGCGCGAGCGCGCGCGCCTCGATCAGAAGGTGCGGCAGGTCGGCTTCGAGCTCGCAGGGCAGGGTGAAGCCGGCGGCGACCTCGAGGTGCTCGAGGCTGCCACGAGCGCGCTGCGTGCCACGGGCCTCGATGAGTTTACCGTCGACCTCGCCCATGCTCAAATCGCCGGCGCGCTGCTCGACCAGCTCGCGCCGGAGCCGCGAACGGACGCGCTCGAGTGCCTGGCGCTGAAAGACAGCACCGAGCTGCGCCGCGTCGGCACTCGCTCAGGCCTCGGGGGCCGTTCGCTCGAAGCCCTCGTGGCGTTGCCGGCGCTCCACGGCGCGGACGACGTCTGGCCGCGTGCGGAGCGAGTGCTGGCGGGCACCGCGGCGGAGCTGCCGCTCCGCTCTCTGCATCGGATCTGGACGGCCGCGATCGCCGCCGAGCTAGCGCCCCATTTCGTCGTCGACCTAGGGGAGACGCGCGAGTTTTACTATTATACGGGCGTGATGTTTCATCTGCTCGCCGAAGGGCCTGGGGAGCCCCTTGGCTCGGGTGGGCGCTATGACAGCCTCTTCGAGCGCTTTGACCTCCCCTGCCCGGCAGCTGGCTTCGCCTTCGACATCAGCAACGTGTGCTGGGCTCTGGACAAACTCGGCGTCGCCGAATCGGAGCTGGCGCGCGTCCTGGTTCTCGGCGAGAGCGGTGACACGGTCGTGACACTCTTGCGACAGCTGCGCGCGCGCGGCGTGGCCTGTGCCACGGGGCCGGAGCCGAATGCGGAAGCGTACGCGGCGCGCTGGGACTACACCCACGTGCTCACGCTGCGCGCCTCCGGCGCTCTCTTGAAATGTACCGAATCGGGATCCGCGCTCCCGATGAACGGCAAACATGTCGCGGAAATTGCTGAAGTTGTGGCAACCCATCTGCGGGTGCTAGAGGAAGTTTGATATGTCTTGCGTAATAGTCGTGGGCGCACAGTGGGGCGATGAGGGTAAAGGAAAGATCGTCGACATCTACACCGAGCACGCCGAGCTGGTCGTGCGCGCGGCGGGCGGCGCCAACGCCGGTCATACGCTGGTCGTCGGTGACGAGCGGACGATCGTGCGGCTCTTGCCGAGCGGCATCCTGCGAGACGGAACGCGCTGTATCCTCGCGCAGGGCATGGTGGTTGACCCCGCGGTGCTGGTTGGAGAGATGACCGACCTCACCCGGCGCGGCTGCCAGCGCGTGGATGAGCGGGTCGCGCTCTCGTCGCGCGCGCATCTGGTGCTCGGCTACCACCAGCAGATCGACGAGCTGCGCGAGAAAGCCGCTCGCGAGCGCGCCATTGGTACGACCAAGAAGGGCATCGGTCCCGCCCTCGAAGACAAGGTTCGGCGCACGGGGGTCCTGGCGGGAGATTTGCGCGACCTCGCGCGACTGCGCGACCGAATTGAAGGCTCGCTCTTCCACTGGCGTCCGCAGCTCGCGGCGTTGGGCGGCATTACGCCGAGCGTGGACGAGGTGCTCGCCCAGCTCGAGCCCCTGCGGCCGCGCTTGCTACCGCTGCTCACCGACACGTCCCGCTTGATCAATGACGCGCTGAGCGCAGGTAAGAACGTATTGCTCGAGGGGGCTCAAGGCACCCTGCTCGACATCGATCACGGCACGTACCCCTTCGTGACCTCGAGCTCACCCATCGCGGCGGGCGCTGCTGTCGGCGCAGGCCTCGGCCCGACGCGCATCGCTTGTGTGTTGGGCATCGCCAAGGCTTACGCGACGCGCGTGGGCGCGGGTCCTTTTCCCACCGAGTTGCCCGAGCCTCAGGGGACACGGCTGCGAGAGGCGGGGGCAGAGTTTGGCTCGGTCACGGGCCGCCCTCGACGTACTGGTTGGTTCGACCTGCCGGGCTTCAAATACGCCGCACGCGTCAATGGGCTCGATGGCTTCGCGCTCACCAAGCTCGACGTATTGACCGGGATGGGCACGCTGCGCGTGTGTGTAGGTTACGATACGCCACACGGGCGTACGGACGAGCTACCCCTCGAGCTCATCAGCGAGGACGAGAAGCAGGTCACGCCAGTCTACGAGGAGCTGCCGGGATGGTCCGAATCTCTGAGCGAAGTGCGCGAGATGAGCGGCCTTCCCAAGGCGGCGCGCGAATATATCGCGTTCATCGAAGACCGCTCGAAGGTGCCACTGTACCTTCTCAGCGTGGGCGCGCGGCGTCGCGAAACCATCGTCCTGAAGGACCCCTTCAAGAGCTCGCCGCTATGACCCACGAGCGGTATTCTTGAGGCGAGGTGCTTGTCGCAGCAGTCAGCGTGTTGCTGCAGGTGGCAGCGGTCAGCGGCGACCTTTCGACGCCGCGAAGCGAGAGCGCGCGGCCGACCGCTTGCCTGCCCGTTGCCGAAGCGGCGAGTGATGATCACGCCTCCGCGGCGCGGGGGGAGACGCCATGGGATCGAATCCGTGAGCACGCTCTCAGCGCCCTCTGCCTCGAGCTGTCGCGGGCGCAGATCCGGCTGAGCCGGGAGCCTGCCCTCGTCCTGGCCACGGCAAAGCAGCTGGCCCGTGCCTGGCCGAGTCGCGCCGAGCCACTGGTGCTCGAGGCCAGAGCGCACGCAGAGCTCGCCGAGCACGACAAAGGTTGGGCGGCGTGGCAGGGAGCGCTCGAGCGCGGCTACGATTTTCGGTCGGCTCACGCGCTGCGCGACTACGCGCTAGCCGCAGTGTTCACCGGCCGCGGCGAGCTCGCTCTCGCCACCTATCGGCGGCTCGTCACCTTGGTGGGCGCCTGGCCCGACCCGCGGCACCGGCAGCGCATCTACTTAGAAGCAGCGGCTGCTGCGCTGCGGCTCGGACCTGGCAACCCAGACGAGGCCACGGGTTATCTGGCGAGTGGTCGCAACACAGCCACGTCGACGGGGCTGCGAGCCTACGTCGCAGGTCTGGAGGCGTTAGTCCTGCACCGTCGCGGGGGTCCCATGCCCGACATCGAGCGCATCGACGCTGCGGAGGTCTGGCATTTCGTCGAGCTCGTCCGGCGCGACGCTCCTCCCAGCCATTGGCCCGTCGTCCCGCACTACGAAGCGCAGGCGGCAGCTTCGTTGCTCGTGGAGAAGTACTCGCTCGCCGAAGCGGCGGAGCTGTGGACGCCTTACGTCGAGGCTCTGCAATCCGCTCCCGCAGATCCCAGCGCCCTGAAGCTCGCTCTCGAGCGCCAGGCCCGCCTCGCCGCGGCAGGAGGCACGCCGTGAACCGCGTCCTCGGGATCCCGAGTGCGTTCTGGCGCCTTGCCTGCGTGGTCGGCGGCGCGCTGCTCGGCGTGGCGGGCACCGCACGGGCGGAGCCCAGCGTGTGGGACGTCGTGAAAAACCCTGCGCTAGGGCGCGCGGAGCAGCTGCTCTCCCTGGCCGAGCGCAGCCGCATCCCCGCCGAAGACACGCTGGACGACGTCGCGATGTTCTTGCCCAGCGGCACGTCGGAGGAGCTCAATCGCCAGCTCAACGCCCGCGCGGCCGCGCTGATCACCATCGCCGACGGGCATCAGCTCGGCGACAGTCGGCTCCTCTACTTGCTGGGCGACGCGCTGGTGAAGGCCGACAAGTCCTATCTCCCCGAGGGTCGTCTGCGGCTGAAACAAGCTCTGGAGCAGGCGCCTGATTCGCCATTGGCCGGCGAAGCCTGGTTCTCGCTGGCCATCGCCGAAGGCAAGCTGAGGGATCACGACGCTGAGCGCGCGGCGTACTCACGGGCGCTCCAGCGCGAATGGCAGCCCGAGCTGCAAGCCACGATCGTGACGAACCGCGCGGAGTCGACCATGGCCGCTGCAGAGCTCGGTCTGGCCATGCGCGACTATCGGCTCGCCATCGCGCTGTCGCGCTCGGCCGCTACACAGGCTCTGGCTTATTGGGGTCTGGCCGTCGCCACCGAGCGTGACGGGGACCTACCGAGCGCCCTCGAGCTCGCGCGGCGCGCCGGGAGCTTTCGCTTCGGCCCTCCTAACCACTTGGTGGTCGCGCTCGACCTGCCCTCGGTGTACTTCACGCCCGACTACGAGGAGCACTACTATCGGGCGCTCAGCACCATGGGCGAGGCCGGCGCCGCGGCCCAGATCGACGAGAAGCGGCTGCTTTTACAGACCGCGAGCCTGCTCTGGTCGCTCTACCTGGATAGCGCGCAGAAGGACGGCGAACGCTGGGTGGCGAATGCCCGGGCCCACCGGGACACATGCCGGCGTGCGCTGGCTCAGATCGACGCGCAGCGCTCCAGCCAGGCGCCGCACGCTCCGTCAGATCCCCGGCGCCACGAAGACTAGCTCGATGCGCTGATTGTGGCTGCGCGCGGACGCTGCTTGGGGCGGAAGCAAGGGTTGCCGCTCTCCCACGTCCTGCACTTCGACTCGCTGGATGCCCGCGCCGGCGAGCTCGGCGCTAACGACCTGGAGTTGCCGCTCGATGTCGGGGCTACCTTTGGCGTACCCGCTGTGCCCGACCATGAGCAAAGGGAACTCGGGATAGGCCTTGGCGAGCTGACCAACGCGTCCGAGCTCGGCGCGGCCGGCGTCCGTCAGGTTCCCGTCCGCGCCGAAGGCGTCTCGCAGCACCACGGAAACGCCGCGATCGTCGCGCGAGGGGGCTGCGCCCGCCGCGCTCAGCTCGGCGAGCAGTAGGTCTGCCGGAACGGGCCCTGAGCCTGCCCCTGCCGATGGCGGGCTGCCCGGGCGCGGGGCGCCGGAATGCGGCCCTGTCGAGACCTCCTCATCGGAGGAGGAGGAGTTGAGGCGCCTGATCTCGGAGATGAGCCGCAAGCACGAGGAACGCAGCTCTGTGGCAGCTTCCAACAGCTTCGGGCCCCCACCTTTGGCGAGCTGCTGGTCCAGCTCGTCGAGCCGCGTGACCAGCGTTGCCACCCGCTCTTTTTCACCGAGCATGCGCGCGCCCACACACAGAAGCCGCCCCTGCGTCGACAGCGCCTCTGCAGCGCGCCTCCGCGCGCGTTGCCGTTCTGGCATCGCGGTCTCGTACGGAGGCAAGACCAGGGCGCCTCTAACAACCTGCGCTTGTAGCTCGAGCCCCGCCGCCTGGGCGGTCAGGCGTTGATGTTGCGCCTGCAACTCCCCGAGCGCCAGGCGTTGCGCTGCTAGCTCCGCTTCGGCGTCCAGGCGACGCCGTTCAGCGCGCGCCAAACGGGTCAACACCCAGGCGTGCTCGTGCGCAGCGATGGCGTGCTCCGCCAGCAGGGCAGCAGCCGTTGCATCACCCTCGCTAAAGGCTTGCTGCGCACGCTCTTCCAATTGGAGCGCGTGCGCATGCGCTTGTGGGGCCCAGGTCTGCGCTTCGACCGAGGCAGGTGAAGACCGGACCTGAGCTACCTGGGCCATTGCCGCCGGCGGAGGTGACGACGCGCAGCCTGCCGAGCACCACCCGACAGCGAGCGGTAAGCAGAGGCGACGGGCCCAAGCCTTCGAGCTCGTCACTTCGGCGCCCCCATGTAACGGGCTGGACTCGAGCTCGTGGAGCCCGACTCGAGCTCCGTCAAATCCTGACGAGCCCGCCCCACCCGCGCCATCGCCTGCTCCACGGCGGCGCGCGAGCGCACCATCTCGGTCTGAGTGGCAGACACGTCTTGCTCCAAGCGATCGGAGGCCAGCTCGGCCGCTCTGGTCCGCGCCAGATCGCGGGCGACCTCTGCCCACTCGAGCGCCGCCGCGTCGAGCAAGGGCGCATGGCGCGGTGACGTGGCAGCGTCTTCGGCGCGAGTTAGCGCTTGCTTGCCGCGGCGAACGGCCGGAGCCACCAATTCACGCCCCGAAGCATCAGCCTCGACCTCTGCGATCAAGCCCCTCGCTTGGTCTCTGACGGTGCCCACGGCAGCCTGCACCTCCCAATGCCGCGCGCACCAGAGCGCCAGCGCGCCCGCCGCCAACGCAACGACAGCACGGAGGACGCCATTGCGCTCGAAACGCCCGCCGTGAACCGATCGCGTAGCTAACACGCCGGCTACCAAGCCATGGCTCGGCTGCCTCGTCAAGCGTCAAGCCGGAGCGCACTGGTGCGTGCAGGCCAAGAACCAAGCCGGCGTCAACGCGTTGACACCGGCGTTTCGTTTGTTCGCCGTCGAGGAAGATCGGCGCACTCTCGTGCAGGGCCCACCGGTCTGGCGAACGCCGCGCCTTGCCTCGAGTGTGTCTTGAACGCAGCTCACGGGCCACGTGATCAATCGCTCGTGGCTCGCGTGCAAGGAGAGAGAGGCGTGCTACGGTTGGAAGACATACCAGGAGGTTGGCGTGGTTTCGGTACGCTCGCTCCTGTTCGTTTGGGTGAGTTCGAGCTTGGCGACCCTTGGGTATGCCTACGCTGATCTCAGCCTGACGCCAGGGCTGCATCAAGAACGTGGCTTCTCGATTCAACTCGACATCGAGCGAGTCGGCGAATTGTGGCATTGGGGCGGCCGATTGCTGAATGAAGGCGCTATCGGGCTCCTGATCTTCAATGCGATCATCGTCGGTGGCTTTTTAGCCCTGCTGGTGCTCTGGCTGGGCCAACTCGCGCAGCAGGTGCTCAGCGCACGGCGCGAGGCGAGGAGCGCTGAGTCACCGGTCTCCACGACTGTCGCCTTCGGTAGCATCCCACCACCAGCAGGCTGATTCCAGCGGCTGCTCTGGCTGCTGATCTCAGCGGCACGCCTTGCGAAAGTTGGCGAGACGCTCGTCTGCCTCGTTTAGCGTGACGACGAAGCCCTGTGTCATCGGATCCGTATTCGAAGCCAGTGGCTGGAACGCTTTGCCTAGCTCCAAACGCGCCTTCTCCGCGCTGGGCCACGTTACCTGTGGCGTCTCGAAAGAGCTGCGCATGAGCTCGGCACGATCTTCGATCGTGGTCCACACACGCATGCGCTCCTCCTCCTGGCTCTTGGTCAGGTCCGCCCCCTCTGGAATTTGTTTTCTGGAGGTCGCTGTGTTGCGCAGGGTCTCCCAGGTCTGCGCGAGCTCGAGCCGAGCCGCTTCGCACTCCTGGTCTTGACAGCCCAGCATGGTCGGCGAGGCCACCGCTACCACAGCCACGCCGGCCAGGAGCGCACGGGCCAGCGCCCGGGACGAGGACAGGAGCCGCGTCGAAACGGGGCTCCGCTCGCCAGAGATATCACCAACCATCAGATCGTATCGCGGTGCCATGTTCGTCCCCACTGACGAATTGCTTACTCTGATACGGCGCGCGTTCCAATGGCTTCTCGCGCCGATTCCACCCACCGGCCTTTGACGATGCGGCTCTTCGGGATCTTCAACGCCTTCGCGACGTGGCGAACGTCAGCGTCGGACCAGGCCGCGATCTGACTCAGGCGCGTGATGCCTTGCTTGCGCAGCGCGGCCTCGAAGCGCGGCCCGATACCGGAAATCTGGCACAGGTCCTCTTCAGGCTCGCCCGTACCGGTGTCGCCCGTACCCGCGTCGGCAGCCGCCACTACGGCGCCGCCAAGCGGCGGGGACGCGCCATCCGCGTGCAGCGCCGCTTGTAGCTCCAACCCGCCTTCGCGCTCGTTACCCAACTGCACCTTTTCCGAAACGTTTCCCGGAGCCGCCCGAGGCAGCTCTGGAGCCACCGGCTTGGCCGCTGCCACGCGCCGCGTCTCCGTAACGACGGGCTTTTCTGCGACGACGGGCTTTTCTGCGACGACGGGCTTTTCCGCGACGACTCGCGGAGCGTCGACCCGGGCCTCCGGCGCAGGACGTACCGAGTTGGAACGACCCGCTGAAGGAGAGTCATTGACGCGCCGATCGAGCTCCTGAATTTTGAGCTGCGCCTTGCCCAGCTTCTCCTCGAGCGCTGCGATCTGCGCATCACGGAAGGCGACGTGCTCCTCGAGCTCGGTGATGCGAGCGTGGGCGCGGCTCAGCTCCAGCGTCTTATTCGCGAGCAACCACGGATCCGCACCGCTCAGCGAGGACCGGCTTGATGGCGGCAAGCTGCTGGCAGAGCCCGGGGGCCTCGGCGGAGGCAACGCTGAGCTCCCACTCCGCAGGTGCGCGCGGGCGGAGGGGCGTACAGGCGGACGGCTCCTCGGCACCCCGCTCGAGGAGGGCGGTGAGGCTTGTGATGGCCTGACGGGGAGCGCCTCGATCTCGTCGTCCAACACCTCGATGGTCTCCTCATCGGGCGAGGAGCTTTCCGCGCCGAGCGACGACCCCGGGCTGGACTTTGCGGCCACATTTTGTTCAGCCACGTCATCCGTATCGATCTCGATCTCACGGAATTTGTCCGGCTCCGTCGGGCCTACCGCCGGAGCCGCCTTTCGTTCCGCGACTGGCACGATACCAGACTCACGGCTCCGCGCCGGATCGTCGTCCACCGAGTTATTCATCGCTCCGTTAGCCATCATCTGAAAGCCTGCCGCGTATATAGCGCATGCTGGCGCCAAACGCGGTGGGCAGTGCGAAAAAAACGTGTCACCTGAGAAGAGCCGCGTCGCGTCAGAGAGATCGGTCGGCGACGCCTTCAGGTTAAGTCCCGATACGTGGCAATGCCGCGCGCGCGGCGGCAAATTGCCCCGTCACTGACACTCTGAGAGAACAGAACCGGTCACAGCGGAAGCGTCAGCGAGAGGTGAGCGGCCCAGAGGAAGTCCCAGTTCAAGGGCAGCGTGGGAGCACGCTCCCCGTCGCCGTCCTGAAGCTTGAAATAGAAGAACGTCGCGCCTCCGGCAGAGAGCTCACCCGTGAGCAGTGGGGTTGGTCGCGTACGAAGCAGCGGCAGCACATAACCGAGCGTGACGTTGCCTTGCAGGTAGCCAATGAGCCAATCCTCGGGCAGGAGCTCGTTGAGGGTCAGATCATCGAGCAAGCTGACCTGCCCCAGCCCGAGCTGCGCGTCGAGGTCCACGTACAGGCGCTCAATCTGGCGCGGCGTAGCCAGCCCGTATGCGATACCAGCACCCCGGAAGCGGCCATCGAAGAGCAGCTCGTCCAGCGGATCTCCCCCCACCTGGACCTGGTAGGGTTTCGAGTACTGCGTGAATCCAACCCCCAGATACATCGGTGGTACGGGACCCGTCGTGTCTCCCACCAGCCCGGCGTTGCCGCTTTCGGGAAAATATCGAATACCGAGCACGAGCGTTTCAAATCCGGACACAAACTCGAGCGCCCCCTGGCTTCGCGGCAAGAGCGCAAAGTCGCTGTCCGGCGCGGTCTCGCGATCGACGATGGCGACGGGGGCCGATGGGCGCGCGCGCGTGACGAACGTCCGTGTCTCATAGGAGACCATCGTTTCCCAGCGCCGGCTCAAGGGCACGCCCAGGCTACCTAGCAACCATGCTGCTTTGGGCACGAGCCGACCCACGTCTCGCGCCACGACCGCGCCCTTCGTGCGGGGCCCCTCCAGCCCGTTGGACTCATAGTAGCCGCGGTGCAGGCGCAGCAGCCCGAACAGCTTGGCCTTGAGGTCGACGGACCAGGTGAAGTAGCTGGCGTGGGCTACTCCGACCAACGGGTATTGCTCGGGGTACCAGCCGCGAACGCCTGACCCCACTTTGGCGTCCACTTCAAAGTTTTTCCCAAACACGCGCTTGGGCAGACGTTCCTCCGGCGACGCCGCAGGAGGAGGCGCCACATCGTGAGTGAGCCCGGAAGAAGCCGTCGGCGCTCGATGTTGCTCGGGCGCCGGTTGCGGACCTGAGCTGGCATTGGGTTTCTTCGTCGACCCTGCCGGCCGCTTCTTCTTCGGGCGCGCCGCCGACTTGCGCTCCAGGCCGTCGGACACATGCTGGCGCACGGTGTCTTTAAGGGTCTGCGCCGCAGCCCACTCGCTCGAGCACACCACCCCGAGCACAAGGCACGCTCGGACGAGCTGCGCTGCGTGCCGCGCCATGATCACAAGCCAGCCGTGGGATAAACGGCCCGGCCGCGGGCGCCGGGCTCCTTTATTTCGTGTGCCAAATGGTCGGGGCGGCCGGACTCGAACCGGCGACCCCTTGACCCCCAGTCAAGTGCGCTACCAGACTGCGCTACGCCCCGGACCTGGCCCTTTTCGAACGATTTCGACCCAAGGGCTGGCGCGCACACTAGCCAGAATGAAAAAGATTGCAAGGGCTTCCGAGCAAGCTAGGAGCGACTAGCGAGCCTGTGCTGTACTGCGCGGCGCGTGCGCATTCTGGGTATCGAGACTTCATCAGTCCGCGGCTCAGTGGCCCTGCTCGACGAGCTCGTGACGATCGTCAGCCTGAGCCACGAGCGAGAAAACGCTCACGGTGAATCGATCCTGCCGCTCGTCGAGCGCGCTCTGGCGGAAGCCGGCTGGAGCGCCGCCCAGCTCGATCGGGTCGCCGTCGGCCTGGGCCCCGGTTCCTTTACAGGGTTGCGAGTCGGGATCGCGATTGCACAGGGTATCTCGGAAGGGCTCGAAGTGCCCCTCGTCGGTGTCCCCTCGCTTTACGCCATGGCGCTGGCCGTCCCTGCCGAGCAATACGGTGTTCGGTGCGCGTTGCTCGACGCTCGCAAGGGCGAGTTGTTCACCGCCCTATACGACGAGCACGGCCAAGAGCTGGCCGCGGCCCGGGTCGCTGCCTCCACCGAGAGCCTCGCGCAGCTCGGAGCAGGGCACAGCGACGTATTGTTTCTCGGCGGCGGTGTCGCGCTGCTTCCGAACCTGCCCAGGGTCTTTCGCAGCTCCGAGACCGATCTGCCGCACGCGCGCTGGACGGCGCTGGCCGCCCGCAGCGCCTCCCCAACGGGGCTGCTCGAGCCGTTGTATGTACGGCACGACGTGGCGACCGTGCCCCGGCTGCCCCCCAACCCGCTGCGCAGCGGGCCACGCTAGGCCTAAGAACCTATTGGGATAGGCTCTTAGGCGGGAGAGGCTTGGGGCGCCCCTACCGGCACCGGCGCGAGCCCCGCATCTGTCAACGCGTCGCGGGTGCGTGAGCTGGCGCGGCGCTGCCAAGCCAGCGCCAATAGAAACAGTGCATTGCCGCCCAGAAGCCGCACCCACACGTACAGATCCAAGCGGTCGAGCATGCCGAAAATGGCAAATAGATACGAGTGCGGAGCGAGCGAGATCGCCGTCCAGACGCGCAGCGGGCCGAGGTTGTATTTGCGATAGTCAGCGGTCGAGCGGGGGCTCACTCGGAACGTCAGGTGCTCGCGGCTGCCTGCCGGATCGGTGAGGGCGATCACGCGCGTCTGGCCTACGATCAGGTCCAGGTAGAGACGCATCGCGCGCCGATGGAGCCAGGGCGCCTGGCTCTGATCGAGGGCTGCGATACGCGAATGGACGTCGCCAATCCGCTCCGGAATCCCGTTCCAGTCGGAGCGCGTCCTGAGCAGGAACGACTCTTTATAATAGTCGTAAAGGTGAACCTGCAGAATCGTCGTCACCACGATCGGGATGATGAGCCCGACGAGCAGCACCGAATGATGCTTGACCCAGAGGTGATGCGCGGCAGCAGCCGCCACCAGCGCGGCGACGATCAAGTCCGCGCTCCCATCCAGCGCTCTGCCGACGACGGAAAACTGTTGCTTCGCGCGCGCCAGGATGCCGTCAGCGCCATCCAAGATCGCGCTCGACCATAACAAGATGCCGCCCCACAACATGCCCTGCGCTCCGCCCTGCCACCAGCAAACCGCGGCGGCGGCTCCCACCACGATGGACAACAGCGTGATTTGGTTGGGAGTAATCGGCGTCTTGTAAACCAGCGCGACGAAGGCGTACGCCACTGGACGATTGAACCAGAGATTGATGGGGTCTTCGACGTCGCGAGACTTGAGGACCGACTTCAACGGAGGTAGCCGGGGCGCGTTCAATGTGCGGCTTTTTACCACCGATTGGCTGCTTTGACGACCCAGGGTCTGCGGCGCGGGCGGCGAGGCGCTTTGCTCGAGCGGCCCCCGCTCCGGCCGCAGGAAGATTGGCGCGGGTCGACCAGAGCGTGGTAAGTGCCCCTCCACACGTGTTCCTACCCCGGCATCCATTGCGCGCCCTCAAGCGCGGGGCACTGGCTCTCGTCGACGTGGAGCGTCCCTTTTTGGGACAGCTCGTGGTCACGCGGCGCTGCAACCTCAGTTGCGGTTACTGCAACGAATACGACGACTTTTCCAAGCCGGTTCCGACCGACGTGGTCAAGGCCCGGATCGATCACCTGGCTAAGCTCGGCACCTTGGTCGTGACCTTGACCGGCGGGGAACCGCTGTTGCACCCCAAGCTCGATGAGCTGGTCGCCCACGCCGTCTCGCACGGCATGGTGTGTACGATGATCAGCAATGGCTACGCCTTCACGCGCCGGTGGATTGAGCGCCTGAATCACGCCGGCCTCACGTTGGTGCAGATATCGATCGACAACCTCGAGCCCAACGAGGTCTCGGAAAAGTCGCTCTCCAAGATCCAGAAGCGCCTCGGGAGCCTCAAAAAACATGCGCGCTTCGGCGTCAACGTCAACGCCGTTCTCGGCAGCTGTAGCCCTGAGTCCACGCGCACGCTCGTGTCCGAGGTGGAAAAACTCGGCTTCTTCATGACGGTCGGCCTGCTGCACGACGGCAAAGGTCAGCTCGACGCCGGCCTCGCGGGCGCCGAGTTGCCGAAGCTCTATCAGGAGCTGCGGAAGCGCAGCAAAAAGAGCATCTTCCACCACGTGGGCGAAGGCTGGGAAGACAGCATGATCGACACGCGGGACGTGCCGTTCCGGTGCCGCGCCGGCGCACGCTATCTATACGTCGATGAAAACGGCATCGTGTCGTATTGCAGCCAGCGTCGGAACGAGCCCGGCATTCCGTTGCTCGACTATACCACCCGAGACCTGCGTGAAGCCTTCGAGACACCCAAGGGCTGTGAGGCGTCGTGTACCCTCGCCTGCGTGCGACGCGCGTCGGCCTTGGATGAATGGCGTGGTCAAGACCTGCCGGCGCGGCCTCCGCGGGTCGTGACTCACTTGCCGGTCCTGTAACGGCCGTTGACTCGTCTTCGCCCGTGGGTTATCCGTGACCTGGGCCAGACGGCCGCGGGATGATGCGCCCGCGCCACGGCACCTCTCGACCACCCGATTGGACTTAGTGCGCTTAGACGAGCTTGGGCACCGCCCACGTCGAGCAGCGTCGCGGCTGCAAGAGTCCCCTATTGTCAGGGGCTCGCGCAGCGGCGCCTCGCGGCTCTTGCTCTTGCTGTCCAGCGTGATCTCGGCGTGCTCCGCCGCGCAGTCCACAGGTCCCGCGCAGGACCCTGAGAGTCAGAGCATCGCGGAATACGACATCGCGCGCGACCTTTGGCTCAACCGCGGTCAGCCTCGCGAAGCGCTGGACCACGTGTTGAAGGCCGTCGACCTCGATGATGACAACGCAGACGCGGCGCACCTCGCAGCGCTGCTGTACCTCGACTTCTGCCGGCAGGGCGTGGAAGCGTGCCGCCTCGCCGAAGCAGAGCGTCACGCGCGTGCAGCGTTGGAGCTCAAGGCGGATTTCCGCGAGGCCCGCAACACGCTCGGAGTCACGCTGATCCACGAGCAGCGCTACGCCGACGCGATTGCCGTGCTGCTTCCACTGACGGAAGACATGCTGTACCGAACCCCCGAGAATGCTTGGGGAAATATCGGCTGGGCCTATCTCGAACAGGGCTCGCTGCCGCAGGCGGTCAGCGCCCTCCAGCGCAGCGTGGCGGCCCAACCCGACTTTTGTGTGGGCCACTATCGCCTCGGCTTGGCGGAAGAGCGCCTAGGCAATCACGAGCAGGCGCTCGACTCGTTCACGCGGGCGCTGTCGGCGGCGGGTGGGCGTTGTCAGGGGCTTCAAGAAGCGTATGCGGGACGGGCGAGGCTGCTAACCGCCATGAATCGTTCGGGGGAGGCCCAGGGGGATCTACAAACGTGCGTTCGACTTGATAAGCGGACCGACGCTGGCAGAGAATGCCTCGCCCTGCTCGAGCCGACGCAGTCGGCGCCGGTCGAGGGCCAGCGAGAGCCTCAGGCCGCCCCCTAGCCACAGAGATCATCTAGCCCCAGCCCGAGAGATCAAATTTCCTATGGAGTCGGTTGGACAATATCTGCGGCGTCACCGTGAGGCACGCCGGATGAGCTTAGAGGAAGTCGCGCGAGCTACGCGCGTTCCGATCGCTAGTATGGAGCGGATCGAGGCGGGGCAATTCGATGAGCTTCCGGGCGAGGTGTTCGTGCGTGGGTTTCTCAAGTCGTACGCGCGCGCCGTCGACATACCGAGCGACGAGGTCTTGGCTCGCTACACCGCCAGCCGGCGCATGGCGTGGGTGACGCCCCTGCCCATTTCCAGCCCCGCGCGGCCTGCCCGCAGCGGCCGTTTCGGCGTCGCAATCGCCTTCGTGCTGCTTTTGTTTCTGTTCGCCCTCGCGCTCAGCATCGTCCTCAAGCCGCGCAGCCACGACATGCCGCAAGAGCTCTCGCAGCGCGCCGTCAGTACTAGCCCACCCGATGGGCGCGCGTAGCCGAGCGACGCAGAGTCACGAGACGCTCGCCTTGGTCTTGCGCCGCACGCCGTATGGCGAGGCGGATCTGGTGGTGAGCCTGTTCACGAAAAGTATGGGGCGGGTATCTGCGCTGGCGCGCGCGGCGCGCAAGAGCCAGCGCCGCTTTGGCGGCAGCCTGGAGCCCTTCAACACATTGGAGGCGCGGCTGGAAGAGGCGAGCACGGGAGCCGATTTGCTGAAGCTGACCGAGGCCCGGGTCGTGACCGCCCGAGTGCACCTACTCGAGCACCTGCCCAGCATGGAGGCCGCGGGCAATTTTCTCAATTGGATCCGCCATGCGGCACCGGAGCACACGCCGGAGCCGACGCTCTGGGAGCTGTGTCAGAGCTGTCTCGACGAGCTCGACGCCGCGGCTCGCGATCGTGTGCGCACGTCCCCCGTCGCAAGCGCCGTCCGACCAGCGAGCGCGCCTCCGCCGAGCTCCACCCTCAGCTTGGCGTCACATGGGCTGCGCTTGTTGGTCGCGTGTGGCTGGCGGCTCGAGCTCGAGCGCTGCGTGCAAAGCGGGGTGCGTTGCCCCGAGGGCAAGGCCGCGATGGTCGACCCCGAGCGCGGTGGTCTGGTGTCCCAGGCCCGGGGCGGCGCGCCATTCAGCGTCACGGGGCCGGCGCGGCGGCGGCTCATCGCCGCCCAAGCGGGAGCCAGCAACGCGCTCACGGAAGCCGACGCGGAGCTCGGCTTGCAGCTCGTCGAACGCACCTTGCGAGCCCATGCCGGGCTCGTCCGATGAGCGAAGACGCTACCGAGGGCGCGGCCCTCGCGGCCAAAGCTGGCAACGCCGAGCGGCGCGCCATCGTGGGCAGGGCCAGCGTCGTCGCCGCCGGGACACTGGCGAGCCGTGTGCTCGGGCTCGGGCGGGAGCAAGTGCTGGCGGCGCTCTTCACCCGACACGAGACGGATGCCTTCATCACCGCCTTCATGATCCCGAACCTGCTACGCCAGCTCCTGGCGGAGGGCGCCGTGCAGACCTCCGTCCTGCCGGTGCTGGCCGCGACTCGTGAAACCGAGGGCGATCAGGCCGCGCGTGAGCTCTTTCGGCGCCTGCGAGGGCTGTCCTTGCTGCTTCTCGTGCTGGTTTCTGGGCTCGGCGTGTGGGCAGCGCCATGGCTCGTCGCGCTCTTCGCGGGTGGCTTTCGAGAGCACCCCGGGCAGTTTGAGCGCACCGTAGAGCTGACACGCTGGGTCTTCCCCTACATCTTCTTCATGGGCAGCGCGGCGCTCGGCCTGGCTGCGCTGAACACCTTCCAGCGCTACCTCGTGACCGCGTTCGCACCGGCGCTATTGAACGTGAGCTTCATTTTGTGTGGCCTATGCCTGCCTGGCGTCCTGCTGCTGCGCGGCTACGATCGGACCCTGGCGCTCGCCATCGGAGTGTGGCTCGGCGGTGTGCTTCAGGTCGTGGCTCAATGGCCCAGCCTGCATCGCATCGGCATGCTGACCCGGCCGCGCCTGGATCTGAAGGACCCCGGCGTACGCTCCGTGCTGCGGCGCATCGGCCCCGCGACGCTCGGCATCGCGGTTTACTACGTCGATGTCATGGTGGCTCGACATCTCCTGTCGGAGCTGGACGTGGGAGCCACGAGCTATTTTACGTTCGCGCTGCGGCTGTGCGACTTCCCCCAAGGCATCTTCATCATGGCGTTGCAGGCCGCCACGCTACCGAGTCTCGCCCGCCTCGCGGCGCAGAGCGACGCGCGAGAGCTCGGCAAGACGTTTGCCTTTGGCATGCGCCTATCCCTGTTCGTGGCGATACCTGCCAGCGTCTTGTTCGTGGCACTGGCTGAACCTGTGGTGGTGTTGATCTTCCAACGCGGCGAGTTCGATGCCACGGCGGCCCGAGAGACGGCGCGGGCGTTGATGGCCCAGGGTCTGGGCATCTGGATGGTGGCCGCGGTCCGCCAGCTCGTCACCGTCTATTACGCCCTCGGCGATACGCGTACGCCCGCCGTGATCTCGCTGCTCGACTTCATCGTCTTCGTCGGGCTCGCGCTCGCCTTGCGCCCGAGCTTGGGTCACGTCGGCATCAGCCTCGCCGTCAGCGGGGCGAGCCTCGTCCAGATGCTGCTGTTGTGGTGGCGATTCAGCCGGCGCCGCTCCGAGATCGACACGTTGGCGGTCGTCCGTTCCGGAGCGCTCACGCTGCTGGCGAGCCTGCCGGCGGCGCTGCTGGCCTGGTGGACCGCTCGCGCGCTCATCGTCCCGGGGGCTGGAGGCCTGGCCCGGGCCGCCCCCGGGATTCTGGCTAGCCTGGTGTTCGTGGCGGTTTTTCTGGTCTGCGCGCACTTAATGAAGCATAAAGAGCTGCAAATGTTGTGGCGCGCCGTGCGGCGCCGGGCGACGTAAGAAGCGCCTCCTTCGCCCCAACAGCCTCCGAAAGATAGACATGCCTCCACGCCCGCCCCTGCCCCGCGTCATTGACGCCCAATTCGTTGCTGGTGCAGCCAAGGCGGAACAACTCCCTCCGCCGCAGCACCTGGAGGTTGCCTTCGCCGGTCGCTCCAATGTCGGCAAGAGCAGCCTGATGAACTCGCTGCTCGAGCGGAAGAAGCTGGTGCGGACCAGCGGCACACCGGGCTGTACGCGGCAGATCTCGTTGTTCGAGATTACCACTCGGCGGGGGACTCGCCTGACCCTGGTGGACCTCCCCGGCTATGGCTACGCCAAGCGTTCGCACACGGAGCGGCGGGAGTGGGCGGATCTGATCCACGCGTATCTTTTGAAACGCCCTGCGCTGGCGGTGCTCGTGGCGCTCGTGGACATCCGGCGCGGGCTGCAGCAGGAGGACGAGCAGCTACTCGAGCTCGTGGGCCAAGCGCCGCGGGGCACTCGCCAGCCGGTAGAAGTGATCTCGGTAGCGACAAAGCTCGACAAGTTGTCTGGCTCCGAGCGCAGGTTGGAGATGGAGAAGCTCAAAAAACAGACCGGGCGCGCGTGGGTCGGCTTCTCCACGGAGTTGCCCGAGACGCACGAGGTGCTCTGGCGCCAGGTGCTGGCGCGGCTCGGCGTCGATCAACCCACGGAGAAACCCGCGGCGTTAGGCGATACGAAGCTCTCCGAGACGTCATCCCAGGCCGGCTCCAGCCGCTGATCCGTCGTCGCGCCTAGGAGCGAGGAAGCTCGGCCCAGGCTCAGGGCGCTAGCGGGCGGGCGTCCGTGCCTTTCAGCTCGCGTTCGCAGTCGCCGTAGACGGTGAAATGCACCTGAGCTTCGGGAATCGAGAAGCGCCACGCGGGCCCATCGTGCGCCCGAAAGTATTCGATCATGGCGTGCCCATCCGAGGGCGCGCGCCGCTCGCGTGCCGTGGCCCACAATTGCTGCAGGCTGCAGCGCGGCTCCGGCAAGGGCTCGCCAGCGTTGATCCGGCAGGGCGCGCGCGGCTGATCAGGGTCGACGTAGATGCCCTCCTTTTTGACGTGCACCGTCTGCCGCCCGCAGTAGTGCCCCGCACGCACGGTGCCCGCGGCGCGAGGCGGCTCGGGACCTTCACCCTGGGCACTGTCGAACTCGTAGCGGATGGCGGCCTTCGGCTCGCTCAAGTCGATGGTGCCGTCCGACCTGACGCCGGTCGCCACGATGCGCCGGAGCTGCGACCGCTCCGTCAACGCCTTGGCCAGCCCCAGGTTGGCAAGCGGATCCACCTGGCCAGGATAGCCGGCCAACCCGGCGCTCGTGGGTGGCGCGGGTGGCGCAGCCACGTTCGGCTTTACGGCTTCGCTGGCTTTCCAGGAGATGATGAGCGCCGCGCTGAAGGCGACCAAAATGATGGAAAAACCCGCCACGCGGTCCCGTTCCACGACGGGCGGCGTGACCGGGGCCGAGGGCGGGATGGCCGGGGCCGGGATGGGACCGGCTGCGGTCGGCGGGGGTTCTAAAGGCTCGTCGGCTGGACCCATGTTTCACAAATAGCATCACGCAACGCATCCGGTTTAGGCAAAAAGCGCAGAAGGCCCCGATCGGTCGCCGCTGGGGCGCGAGGCACCTCGAGCTCGCGGCTCGGGCTTAACTTCACCCGCCCCCCCGCCGCTGACTCCTCGCGCATGGGCCACCCTTCATCGCATCTCGTCCATTCCCACTCGCGAAGAGCGTGGAGCCCGATGCGCAGTCGCCGCGCATGCCCCATGACTTTTGGATGCCGAGAGCGCTAAGGTAACGCTGGTGCTCGGGCTCGAATGGTTACGCTGGGGGCTCACGGCGTTGTGTTGCGTGCCTGCCGCGACCTTCGTCGCGGAGGTCTTGGTCGGGGCGCCGCCGCCGCGACGCCGCCGCGACGTCATCTCGACCCTGCCGCGCACCGTGATCCTCGTGCCCGCGCACAACGAGCAAGCGGGCATCGTGGCCACGCTGAAGAACCTGCAGGCCGAGCTCAACGACCGAGTCAGCCTACTCGTCATCGCCGACAACTGCGAAGATGACACGCCCGGCCTGGCGGAGGGCGCCGGGGCGCGCGTGGTGCGTCGAGTGGATCCGACCCGGCGGGGCAAGGGTTATGCGATCGAGTTCGGGCTGAATGAGCTGGCCAAGGCTCCGCCCGAGGTCGTCATCATCGTCGATGCCGATTGTCGCGTGGAGCCCGGCAGCATCGGCACCTTGGCGGCGCGCGCCCATGCCACGGGGCGGCCCGTTCAAGCCGAGTACCTGATCTTGCCGCAGCGGCTGGAGCCGCGCTCGGCCATCAACGCGGTGGCCTTCCTGATCAAAAACCGGGTCCGCCCGCTCGGGCTATTGCGACTCGGGTTGCCGTGTCAGCTGACCGGCAGCGGCATGGCGTTCCCGTGGGAAGTGATCCGTAAAGCGCCGCCCATGGGCGCGTACCTGGTCGAAGACATGTTGATGGGGCTCGAGCTCGCTCGGCTCGGCAGCTCTCCCTTGTTCTGCCCCGAGGCCCGCATCCGAAGCGAGCTGCCGACGCGGGATCAGGCTCAAAAAGGCCAGCGACGCCGCTGGGAGCACGGTCACCTCGCGACGCTGATCGACCAGGGGCCGAAGCTCCTCGTCGAGGGCGTGCGGCGCGGCAAGATCGATCTCCTGGCGCTCGGGCTCGACGTCTTGGTCCCACCGCTCACTCTATTCTTGCTCGGCTTGTGTGCGGTGGTCGGCATCAATGCGCTGGCGAGCCTGGGCCTAGGCCTGGCGAACGGCCCCCTGGTGCTGTCGCTCGCTGCCGTCGCTGCGGTCGGCGCGAGCGTGCTGATCGCTTGGCTGACGCAAGGGCGGGAGCTCGTGCCCCTGCGCTACGCGCTGCGCGTCCCGGGCTATGTGCTCTGGAAGCTGCCGCTCTACCTCGCCTTCGCCGCGCGCCGCAAGCAAGCCACGTGGGAGCAGACGGAACGCAATTAGCTCTGGCCGTCAGCTAAGCCCTGCCTGCACCGCGAGTCCAGCGTCGCTGCCGCCGCGGGCCTCGTGCTACACCTCGGAGACGCTCATGCACATTGCTTATCTCGTGAGTCAGTACCCGGCCGCTTCCCACACCTTCATCCGGCGTGAAGTCATGGGCCTGCGCGCGCTAGGGTTCGAAGTCGACACTTTCAGCGTACGGCGCCCCACCGGCATCAACAAGCTGGCCGAGGTCGATCAGCGGGAGACCTCGGCGACCTGGTACGTGCTGCCCACCGTTCCCGCGCGGGTGGCGCGCTCGCACGCCAGAGCCCTGCTCTCCCACCCGCTCGCCTACGCTAGCACCCTGAAGCGAGCCCTCGGGCACCGGGCGCCGGGCTTGCGCGCGCTCGTCTGGTCGGCATTTCACTTCGTCGAATCGATCGACCTCGCCGCCGAGCTCGAGCGCCGTGGCATCGACCACTTGCACAACCATTTCGCCAACGCTGGCGCCAACGTGGGCTACCTCGCCGCCCACTTCCTGGAGCTTGATTGGAGCCTCACGCTGCACGGCACGAGCGAGTTCGACTATCCCGCCGGGCTGCTCTTGGCGGAAAAGATCGAAGCGGCTCGCTTCGTGGCCTGTGTCACGCACTTTGGGCGCGCTCAGGCGATGCGGCTGGTGGATCCCAAGCACTGGCACAAGTTTCAGATCGTGCGCGCCGGCATCGAGCCGCCCAAGGTCAACGGGGCGAACGGCGCGAACGGGACAGGCTCGGCGCCGCGCTCGACGCGGGCTCGGCTCGTGTGCGTGGCGCGCCTGTCGCCTGAGAAGGGCCACGCGGGGTTGATTCAGGCTTTCTCCCAGCTGATCGCCGAAGGGGTCGATGTGGAGCTCGAGCTGCTCGGCGACGGTCCCGACAGCGCGCGCATCGAGGCGCAAATCAAGGATCTCGGTCTGGAGGGTCGCGTGCTATTGCGCGGGCAAGTGCCGGAAGGTGAGGCGCTCGAGGCCATGTCCACAGCCACCGCCGTCGTGCTCGCGAGCTTCATGGAAGGCTTGCCGGTGGTGCTGATGGAAGCGCTCGCGCTCGGTGTGCCCGTGGTCGCACCCTGCGTGGCGGGGATCCCCGAGCTGGTGGAGCACGGGGTATCCGGGCTCACGTTCCCACCGGGTGACTGGGCGAGCCTAGCGCGGGCCTTAAAGCAAATGCTCGGGGACGGGGAGCTACGGACCCGCCTCGCGCGTGAAGGCAAACGCCGGGTCGAAGCCGAGTTCTTCGTGGAGCGGTCGATCGTGCCGCTGGTCGCCGCCCTTCAACCCTGAGCCTCGTACGGAGCCCTCGTGACACTCAACGCCTTCGTCGATAGGTTTCACGCTCACCGCACCGAGAACCCAAACCAGCGCGTGCAGCTGGGCATCGATGAGCGCCTCGGCGAGCTGCCCGATCCGAGCCTGGCCCATGCCGAGCAGCGGGTGAAGACCGCCGGGCTGTTGCTGGGCAACCTCGATCAGCTCCCGCGCGCAGCCCTCGGCTTTGACGCGGAGCTCGACCTCGATCTGGCCCGGCTGCTGCTCGAGGCCGAGGTCTTCGACCACAGCTACGAATTCAACGGCAAGCAGGCTCTCTGCCAACTGCCGCGGGCGGGCGACGAAATCGGAGACGGCATCTTCATGCTCAGCGTCGCTGATCCGCGGCCGCCCCCGGAGCGCCTGCGCGACATCACCTCCCGCATCGAACGCATCCCCGACTACCTGCGGGCGATGCTCGCGCGGCTGGACCAACCCGTGCAGCGCTGGGCGCAGATGGATCTAGAGAAGGTGCACGAGCTCCCTACCCTGCTTGGAAATATGCAGAGCTGGGCCGAGAGCGAGCGCTGGGCTGACGCGCCGCGCCTCGCTGCGGCCACGGCAACCGCGCGCAGCGCGCTGGAGGGCTACGAGCGCGCGCTCGGCGCCTTACCCACCACGCCCCACCTCCACATCGGCGCGGCCAGCGCGGCTCGCCTGGTGAAGCTTCGCGGCATCGACCAGAGCCTGGACGAGCTGCACGCCATGGCGCGCAAGTTTTTGCTGGAGACGGAGATCGAGATCGAGGCCCTGCGCGAGCGCCTCGTCGACAAATACGGCCTCAGCGCGGAGACGACGCGCGCCGAGCTGCACCGCTTCCTGAATCAACGCTTCCGCGTGCAGATCCCGAGCGGCGACTTCGAGCAGGTCCTGGTCCGCTATCGGCAGGAGCATGAGCGCATCGTGCGCTTCATCCAGCAGCACGACCTGTTCCCGCTGCCCGAGGGTCAAGCGCTGCAAATCCTCGCGACGCCCGGGTTCATGCGGCCCTCGATCCCCGCCGGGGCGATGACGCCGCCCGCGCCCTTCCGGTCGGGCACCGCCACGAGCTTAATTTTTCTCACGCTCTCGGAGGAGCTGCTGGACGAGCACACTGAGCTCACCATTCCCATCATGATGGTGCACGAGGGCGTGCCGGGCCACCACCTGCAGCTCGCGACGGCCTCCAAACACCCCTCGCGCATCCGCCGCCACGTCATGGCCAACGACCACGCCGAAGGCTGGACCACCATGCTCGAGGACTACATGCTCGACCGCGGCTACCTCGAGGGCCTGCGGGACGAAGCACGCTTCTGTGCCAAGCGCGACCTGAATCGCATCGGGGCGCGCGTGGCCATTGACCTCTTCTTCATGACAGGCGAGCGAGACTACCTGGACGTCGGGATGCACACGGAGCGTGGGCAGAGCGACCCCTTTGAGGCCGCTGGCGAGCTCCTGCAAGTCGTCACGGGCTTCACGCCGGGGCGCGTCCAGGCGGAGCTGAACTGGTACTCGCTCGAGCGCGGCTACCCGCTGAGCTACCTGACGGGCAACCAGCTCGTGGCTCGCCTGCGCCGCGACCTGCACCTCGCCCAGGCCGGGCGCGACACGCCCGAGCGGCTCGACCGCCTGTTCTTCGAGCGCTACCTCCAATCCGGCAACATGCCCCTCTCCTTCTTGCGGCGCGTGTTCCAGCACGACGGCCTGCTCCAAAGCTGATTGTTCGCATCTAACCGCCGAGGCCATTCCGCATGACGACTCTCGCTCTGACTGCCCGACGCTTGCGCGCCATGGGCCCGGGTGCCTGGATCAGGGAGGGCTGGCAGCGCCTGCGCGGGCTGCCGGGCGGGCCGCGCATCTTTAGCCGCCTGCTCGGTGCCGCCATCCCTTACACGGGCGCGCTCGGCGCCCAGGTGCTGACGCTCGAGCCCGGGTACGCCAAGGTGCGGCTCGACGAGCGGCGCGCCGTGCGCAACCACTTGCAGAGCATCCACGCCATCGCGCTCTCTAACCTCGCCGAGCTCACGGGCAACCTGGCGCTCGCCTACTCCCTGCCGGATGACAGCCGCTTCATCGTCACCAAGCTCTGCATCGAGTACAAGAAGAAGGCGCGCGGCAGCATCGTCGCGGAGTGCCGCTGCGACCCGCCGCGCTCCTCCGAGCGCCAGGAGTACGAGCTAAATATCGCCCTGACCGATCAGAGCGGGGTGGTGGTCTCGAGCGCGGTGCTCACCACCTTGGTGAGCCCGATCGCTCGCGCCTGAGATCACGTCCAGCCGGAGATCACTCGGCGGGCCGCAGCATCTGTACCACGCGAGCCCGCGTCGGCTCGTTCTCACGCCGCACGCGGTTGATGGCGCTGAGCACGGCCAGGATCGAGGCGGTGAGAATGCTCTCGTGCCGACCCACCCCGTAGCTCGAGCCTTCACCCTCGATCGAGAGCTCCACGTAGGCTACGGAGGCGGCGTTGGCGCCCTTGCCCAAGGAATGCTGGTGAAAGTCGATCACCTCGCACGCCAGGGGGAACTCCGAGCGCAGCCCCGCCACCAGGGCGTCAATCGGACCATTGCCGGCGCCCTCGATGCGGCGCACCTCGTTGCCGTGCCCGATCTCTGCCCGCACGCGCCGCGCCTCACCCTCCTTCTGAAAATCGAGGCTCACGAGGCGTAGGCCCGAGCCGCTCTCCAGGTAGTCTCGCTGGAAGGCGTCCCAGATCTGCTTGGGCGAGAGCTCCGCTCCTGTGTCGTCCGTGATCATCTGCACGGTCTTGCTAAACTCGACCTGCAGCTTGCGCGGTAAGACGAAGCCAAAATCCTGCTCCATCACGTACGCGATGCCGCCCTTGCCCGACTGGCTGTTGATGCGGATCACCGGCTCGTAACGCCGCCCGATGTCGTCCGGATCGATGGGTAGATAGGGCACCTCCCAGATCGCTCCGGGATCCCGCTGGCGCGCCGCCACGCCCTTCTTGATCGCGTCCTGATGTGAGCCGGAGAAGGCCGTGAACACGAGCTCGCCCGCGTACGGATGCCGGCAATGAACCGGCAGGCGGTTACAGTACTCGGCGATCTCGACCAGCTCCTTGATGTTCGAGACATCCAGCCCCGGGTCCACCCCTTGCGTGAACATGTTCAACGCCAGGTTCACGATGTCCACGTTGCCGGTGCGCTCCCCATTGCCAAACAGCGTGCCTTCCACCCGATCGGCCCCTGCCATCATGCCAAGCTCGGCAGCGGCCGTCCCCGTGCCGCGATCATTGTGCGGGTGCAGGCTCAACAGGTACAGGTGCCGGTTCTTCATGTTGCGACCAAACCACTCGATTTGGTCCGCGTACACGTTGGGCGTCGCCATCTCCACGGTGGCCGGCAGGTTCAGGATCATCTTCTTTTCCGCCGTCGGATGCCAGGTGTCCATCACCGCGCTGCAGATCTCGACGCTAAACTCGAGCTCCGTGCCCGTGAAGCTCTCCGGCGAGTACTCGAAGAGCACGTCCGTCCCCTTCACCGTCTCGCTAAGCTCTCGGATCAGCCGCGTACCCCGCACGGCGATGTCGAGGATGCCCTGACGCGGCAGACCAAAGACGACCCGCCGCTGCAAGGTGGACGTCGAGTTGTACAGATGCACGATGACGCGCTTGGCACCCTCGATCGACTCGAAGGTGCGACGGATCAGCGGCTCACGAGCTTGCGTGAGCACCTGGATCGTCACATCCTCGGGCACCAGCCGTTGCTCGATGATCTCGCGCACGAAATCGAAATCCGTCTGTGACGCGCTCGGGAAGCCCACCTCGATCTGCTTGAAGCCCATCTGGCAGAGCTTCTTGAACATACGCAGCTTGCGCGCCGCGCTCATCGGCTCCGGCAAGGCCTGATTGCCGTCCCGCAGATCGACGCTGCACCAGAGCGGAGGCTTCTCGATCACACGGCTGGGCCACTTGCGATCGGGCAGATTGACGGGCTGAAACGGTCGGTACTTCTGAACAGGCATCCGAAACATGATTGAGACTCCTCGAAAGCGAACCGGCCTGGCGGAGCGAGAGGCAGGCAGTCAGCCCCTGACTAGAACAGCTGCCCAAATGAAAAAACCCTCTCGAGCCAAACCTGTGAAAAAACAGGACTGCGGAGGCCGGAAACCACCGTAAGTGGCGGCAAGGGCCTGAAACGCAGCGGCGGGAGAGGGCTATTTCCAGGTGCAGACTGAAAAGCGCGCTAAACCTCTCCCGCCTTGGTAAGCAGGAGCGGCAAACGAAGCAGCGCTGACAGGTGCCGGGACACGAGGGGGAACAGTAACGCCGCTCCGGCCCAGTTGCAAGCTTCTTAGCCCTGCGGCCGGGAGGGCGCCGGCGGACCCCGAGCCCGACGTTCTCCGGCACGGCGCCTGCGCGGCCAATCCGTGAGGCTGATGGGCCTCGTCGACCCAATAATGCATCGCTGGATCCGCACGGGTCGCCCAGAGCCTCACCCTGGCTCCCGAGGTCGGCCTATCCGTTGGCGCTGTGAGTCCGTAGGTGCTGGCATGCGAACTTCAGCCGGCGTTGGGTCACTCGCTTTCCTTCTGCCCCTGCCTGCCGCCGCGTTCGCTGCCGAGCCGAGCCATGAGGGTTTCTTGCTGCGGGTCGCCCTCGGCGTCGGTGGAGGCGCAGCCGGCACCGATGGCACGCCCGAGCTCGAGCTCTCGGGGCCCGCTGGCTTCTTCTCGCTCGACATCGGCGGCTCGCTGACGCGCCGGTTGGCGCTGCATGCTCGACTCGGGGGATACAGCATGGTGGAGCCCAGCGTGTCGATCGGCGGAGATGAGGTGGGCGAGCTGGATAACGCCTCGCTGAGCTTCGGGATGCTGGGGGTCGGCTTAACGTATTATTTTCCGTCTAACCTCTACCTGACCGGGGCCATCGGCGCGTCTAGCGCCACGCTCGAGGTGAACGGTGACGAGTACGAATCGGACACGGGTTTCGGGTTGATGGGCGACATCGGTTACGAGTGGAGCATCCTCACCCTCGCGGTGGAGACGGGTCGCGCGAGGGATCGCCGTGAGCTCCTATTCGCAGACGACAACCACGCCGGTTGCCCCGTGCCCCGCGTCCCCAGTACGAGCTTCGTCTCGGGCCTGTCCGAGCTGTATGCCCTGCTGGCAGCGCTGCTCTGAACACCTCGACGTCAGCCTTGCTCGGCGATGGCTAGGCCTCCGAGCGCGTGCATATCACCCAGCACACCGCGAGCCATCGCAGCCGGCCTATGCGCCTCTTCTTGGGATATCGACGCGGCGCGCGCGGCTGCGCATGGAATGCGGCATCCCTCGCACGCCGTGCTGCCGTTCGGAGCTTCGCCGCCCACGAGCTTCGGCGTTTCCCTGGCTCGCTATCTCGCCACCAACGTGGCTCTGCCGACATTGCTCAACCATCTGCTGCTCATGGCGTCAGCCGCAGAGCAGCCTCACGGAATCAACAGAACCTTACCCGTCGTGGCCCGGCCCTCCAGCGCTCGGTGCGCCGCGGCGGACTCCGCCAGGGGGAAGGTCTGCCCGATGCGCACGTCGAGCGCACCGCTCGCCACTGCCGCGAATAGCTCCTCGGCGCGAGCCAGCAGCTCCACCCTACTCTGCGTGTAGTGCCCCAGCGTCGGGCGCGTCAGAAACAGCGAGCCGTGGGCGCTGAGCAACTGCGCGTCGAAGGGAGGGACCACGCCGCTCGACTGCCCATACAGCACCAGGTAACCCCGCAGCCTCAAGCTGCGCAGGCTCTTTTCAAACGTGGTCTTGCCGACGGAGTCGTACACGACGTCGACGCCTTTGCCACCCGTCAGGCGCCGCGCCTCGGCCTCGACGTCCTGCTCCCGGTAGAAGATGATCTCGTCTGCGCCCGCGCTGCGAGCCAGCTCCGCCTTCTCGGGTGTGGAGACCGTGCCGATGACTCGGGCTCCAGCTTGCTTGGCGAGTTGCACCAGGAGCAGCCCCACGCCGCCTGCTGCGGCGTGAACCAGCGCCACCTGACCCGGAGCGAGCCGGAACGTATCGCGCGCCAGATAGTGCGCCGTCATCCCTTGCAGCATCAGCGCCGCCGCGACGCGCACGTCCACCGACGCCGGCACGGGTACGGCGCGCTCTGCCGGCACCAGCACGTGCGTCGCGTAAGAGCCCGGCGCCTGGCACCAGGCGACCTGCTCGCCCGCTCTCGGGGTGCTGACGCCGGGGCCCACCGCTTCCACGATGCCGGCGCCCTCTAGCCCCATGGGGATCGGCGGCTCGGTTTTATACAACCCCGTCCGATGGTAAACATCGATGTAGTTGACGCCGATGGCCGCGGTGCGCACGAGGACCTGACCGGCTCCCGGCGCAGGCGTGGGCAGCTCTCGAAGCTCGAGCACCTCGGGGCCACCGGGCGCTGCTGGACGAATGGCTTTCATGACATGCCTCTCAAACTCCCGCCAGGCGGGCTCTCGCATCCTTCTTATGCGTCGCCGTTTGACCGAACACTATGCTCGTCATAACTGCTGTCCAAGAGAATTCGCGTGGCAGTGAGTGAAGTCCGCGCCCGATTGCAGTCCACCGGCAAGCGAGGTACTGAGCGCGCATGAAGAGAAGATACGCTTGCGGGCTGGCTCTGCTCGCCGCCTGCGGTGCAGCTGTCTCGCTCGTCGGCAGCGCGCCCGCAGAGGAGGAGCTCGATCCCTTGAAGGTGGCGGGCGACACTCACAAGCTCGTGCTAGAGAACGCCTTCGTGCGGGTCATCGAGGCCAAAGTGCCACCGGGGAAGGTCGAGGCCAAGCACTGACGGCGCGCCGAGATGCGCTCCTCTAGCAGGTACGCATACTCCTCGAGCAGTACCTTGAAATTGCGTTGACACGCTAATGCTCGGTAAGTGAGGGACGGATGTAGAACGCCGCTCGGCACGCGCCCTGGCGTGTTTGGGAGCGCGTAAATAGAGTGTGGCGCGGCCCAGCCAGCATGTCGCGCCCTCGTCCGAGTCGGGCGAGGGCCATGAACAGCTTCTGATGTGGCAAGGCGCTCCCGTCCTGGGATTCGATCCAGGCGGCGACGCGCGTCGCGATGGTGGCAGGTGCGAGCATCCCCTGGATCAGTTGAATGGCCGTCGTGATCTCGGCGACGTCACCCGTTATCGGGTCCAGGCGCAGCGCGACGCCAGAGCGCGTGTGCCGAGCGAGGCTCTCGCTGAGCAGGCCGGGAATGGCAGGGCACAATGCGTCCGCTCCACCGCTGAAGCCGGTGCGATTCAGCAACTCACCGACCAGGGCGCGCTGCCACCCGCCGAGCTCGAAGTATACCTTGACGCCGACCGCGTCCTTCTCCGCCAGGCCAAATCCGACCTCTTGCGCGAAGCCAGATTCGCCAAGCAGCGTGAAGGCGTCTCTGGCCAGCTTCGAAACGGGCAGTCGTGCCAACCCGAGCGCAGCCTCAAGCTCGCGCTCCCCCTCCCCGGAAAACAGATGCACGTAGGCCTTGAGCGTCGTACGGCAGCCGGCTCGGGTGCCTCCCGATTCATGATCGACGCCCGCCCAAACGACGAAGCGCCGCCAATCTCGAGATGCCTCACAGGGCGTGACGAGCCGTTCGAGCGCCGGCAGCAGCCTGTGCCAGCCGGCGGCGTACCCGAGCTCTGTAGCAGCGGCGCCCAACGCATCGAGCGAAGTTGCGGCCCGTCGGTGCGGCGCCGCCTCCACCTCGCCCGGCTCGACCGTGTAACGCAGCTGCAGCATCCCGCGCTCCTGGGTCAGCGCCGAAAATTCGAGTGGCACCCCGCCCGAGAGCGAAGAGAGTTGGGGCGCCGGCCATTGCCTCCGATCATCCAGGCTAGCGCGGGTCAGGGTCCGGAACACGCTCCCGATGTGTAGCGTATCGCCCTCGGAGAAACCCGCCTCACGCGCCACGGCGGCGACGATGCCGTCGCAAAGCCGATTCCGCCGTTGTGGCGTCGAGGCCCGGCGGGCACCTACCGCCCAGTGCAACGCGCGTGTCATGGCGCGCACGGCGGCTGCTGTAGTGAAGATGCGGCGAGCGTCGCGACTGCTGCTGATCGGCTGCCGGGGGTGCAAATGCGGATGCGACGGGGGCACGCGCACCTCCGCATCACCCGGCCACGAACCGTCCGCGAGTTGCAGGGCAATTAGAGCCTCTAGCGCTGCCCTGCCCTCTGGCTCGCGATCGAGCGACACGGCGGCGCCGAGACGGCAGGCAGCGTTGAAGGCTCCACCCGCTTGAAGCGGCGGGACCTCATGCAGCAGCCCTCCACCGCCTGCATGGCGCCAGACCTCGAGCACTAGAGCCGTCGTGTAGAGCGGATCCGGCCACCAGTAGCCACGCCAGTATCCGTCCGCAGCTTGCCCAGGCTGGAGCCAGCGCTCAAAGGCACTCGCCAGACTCCGCCGGCCTATTTGGCCGGCGTCGAAGAGCGCCCGCAGAGCGGCTGCCGTTACATCGGCACAAGGGCGAGTCCACGCATGCTCGCCGTCATCGAAGGCGTAGGTACGGAAGCCCGAAGCCGGCAGCTGGTGACGCATCAGGCACGCGATTGAGGATGCCGAGATTTCCCCACCGGCTCGCGCAATGAGCGAGATGGCGTGTGCCGTCGAGTCTGCATCGACGGCTACGCTTTGATTGTAACCCCACCCGCCGCCACGCCGCTCGCGGCTCGCCAACCAACTCGCTGACGCCTGGACCGCGTCGCTGCACTGCCCGCGTAGCGGACCCGCCAGTTTTGGGCACTGCGCGGCGCCATGCAAGGACAGCCCCGTCCAGGCCGTCACCCACTCGTCCGAGGTCCCAACGGACAGCCAGAAATCCGTCCAGTTGCCGGGCCCATGCTGGGCTCGGCACAGAAACCCCACGCCGCGCTCCAGCGCCACGCTCCCCACGGGCTCGGCTCTGACCCTCAATCGCTCGCCACGGGATTGGGAAACACGAACAGATTGGAGCCTTCACCCGCCTGCTCTTCGCTCCAGCTGCCCGCGCGCGCGAAATACACGTTGCGCACGCGGTACCGAAAGGCAAGATTATCTCCGCCTTCCGTGCTCATCAGGTCCTGCAGCGTGCGCTGCATCGTGACGTTGCCGGTGGCCTGGTCCTTCCCCAGGATCACCTGTTGCGCGGCAAACCCCTGGCGGCTGAGCTGCACTTCGACCCGGAACAAGTCGCCGAATTCCGCGGGTAGAGGGCTGCGCTGAAAGACTGGGCATTCCACGTTCAAGCGCCAGGTCAGCGTGCCGCTCGGAGCAAGCTCGTGAATGCGCTCGAGCGCTTGCGCGCCGCTCCGATCCAAGCTCGTGCGCGCGAGGCTCACGTCCACCGCATTCCACAACATTTCTTCGCCCGCGACGCGGGGCTCGATTTTTACCTTTACGGCCTGGTTGGCCTCGATCGTCCGCGGGAACGCGCCCTCCGGGTCCGCGTCGAATACCTCCAAGGGGACGACCGAGTTCGAGTCCCATTGAAGCAGCCGAGGGAGGCAGCCGCCAATCGTCAGCATCGAGCTCGCGTTGTTGCGGATGGTGATTTCATCCGGGCGCACGGCTTCGTCTTCGACCATGACCTCGATGGGCAGATTGGCGAAGGAGTCCAGGCGTAGGCGCACGGCGACGTTGCGCTCGAGCCTAGACGGCGACTGACCCTCGGAGCCGGCAGCCTCTTCCAGAACGACCCGCACCTCTCCGACGATGCCGATGGGGCCCGCGAGCATCTGGGCGATGAAGCGGTAGAACTCGAGCGTCACGTCCAGCGTGAGGTCGACGCCACCCGAGAGGTCAATGGAGGCCGCGCCATCACTCACCAGCTTGATCTGCTCGGGAAACGCGGTCGTGAGGTGCAGGCTCGCGCGTTGGTACCCGCCCGCGATGACGTGCGGGCTGGCCAACGCCCCACCCGTCGCGCGGTAGAGATGGTCGCACAGCGCGACCACCTTTTCGGTGTCGAACCAGGGCACTGCGCGCAGCGTGAGGCGCACTCGAACCTCGTCCTCGGCGTCGCGGTAGAGGTGGGGAACCACGTGCGCAGTCCCCATCTCCGGGTTGAACGCGAGCCGCAGCTCCTGCGGCATGCAGTAGATGGTATTCGGATACGGCGCCTTGCGGACGTAGCCGAACGCCGTCTCACTCCAGACCTCGCGAACCACCTCGCCCGCCCGGATGCCAGCAAACACCAGGCGATTCTGCTCTAGCGCTGGATCAAACGTGAAGGGTATCGCGCGAGTGATCGAGGCTCTAAAGAAATCAGAGCGCGTCCTGCGACGCTCCAGAATTTGCGCTACCGTGCTCGTGAGGACGGCCCGGCTCCTCAGGCTGAAGAATGCCTCGCCCGCCAGCGCCGGTTCTGCAGCTATGAGGGTCGTTGCGCCGACCGCGGCCACACCCGCGCTAGTCATGGGTTGTTCAGTTGCCACAAACGCCATGGGGCTGAGCGCGAAGGGCGCCAGCCGGCGCGTCCGCAAGATCACGGGAGGCCGCCTGAACTTGGGCGGCGGCTTCACGGGCGTCGGCACGACGCTGGTGGTATCGATGTAGTACCCGAACGAGAGCGCGGCGTGGATTTGAGCTCCGGAACCCGGGTTGCTCAAGGCGCCGTTCAACGCCTCCACTTCGCCAGGATCCAACTCCCCGCCACAGCGAATGGAGAACGCTGGCGTGGCGGCATCGGGCGGAGCGTCCTCCAGCAAGGTGGGATTGTGGAACACACGCTGCCCCCCGTTCCACCTCAACGCCACCGAGTCGACCCTCACGCCCAGCGGCTGCGCCTCCGCCGGTAGGCTCGGATCCCGATCCTCCTCGAGCTCGAAGACCAGCCGTACCTTGCCGTCGGCATCTTTCAGAAATCGCACCTCCGGCCCGAACGCAGGCGCCGCCCGCTGCGCGACCCTCAGGCGCGGGCGATAGTAGAGGGCTCCGCCGACCGCGCGAAACGCTGGACCGTCGGAGAGCGGAGCGTTGGCCTGAACGAAATGCGGTGCTTGCTCGTCCGCTACCTCGCGCACGAGGAGCTGGATCTTCGCGAGGTCCATCCCGACGGCGATCTTGGACGGCCGCGCCTGGACGCTGGCGACCATCGGGACGTTGCTGATCTTCATTACTGGAGGCTGTGCCATAGTCTGCTCCTTCTATCGCAGGATGAGAAATGGATCGGTGGCCTGCACGGCAGGGTCCTCCCGGTCATCGACTTGCGCCTTGCCGATCAGGCGCACACGGTACTGATAGTTGCGCTTGCTCTTGTCTCGCAGCAGGACCTTCCAGACGCGGATTTGCTCGCCTGCGGCGTCGAAGCGGAGCTGCGCGGACTCAGCGACGTTGTTGGCGGCGTCTCGGTAATCGAGGAACACGAAAGCGCGCGCGAACTTCTGCCAGTCCAAGAGCCCGACGTCGACCGTGACCTCCAGCGCATCCACGGCGCCGATGCCGACAGGAACCGTCGCCCCTACACGCCCCGCCTTGCCGAGCTTCGTCTCGCGCGCTCCGTTGCGAAAGATGATAGTCTCGTCGTACTCGAACTGGCGCTGGCTCGGGTCGCGCATGCTGATGGCCCAGGGCGCGGTTTCGCCATTATTGACCAGCTCAGAATGGAAGTCGGAGAAGAAGTCGTTGGGGCGGTCGTGGTAGCGCGCATCGACGATGATCTTCTGGACGAGGCCGAAATCAGCCTGGGCCAGGAACCGCGTCGTCACTGACTGTTCGAAGGGGTTGGTGATGGTGAGCGCTTCTGCCGCCGCGGGCACCTCCGGCATCTCCATCCTCTGGCCGTCGGCGAGCTGGAACGTCACCTTGTAGAGGTAGGGCTTGGGCACGTCCACGCTCCCCGTATGCGTGAAGAACACGGCAGTGGCCTTCTCACGGGTGAGCTCGAACGACTGGCTGCTCGCGGGGACGTTGGAGTCAGGGTAGCGGAAAGCCACTGTGGCGCTCCGGATCTGGTCGGGCATGGCTCCGAGCGCGACCGAGACCTTGACGAACCCCAAGCGGCGGTACGAAATGATCAGCTCGCGCTCACGGCTCTCGAAATCGCCCACCTTCGGGATTCGGATCGTCTCGCCCGTGTCCTTGAAGACGAGCTCACTATGGAACTTGTAGCTATCCTTGGGCGTGCCGTCGGCTTTCTTCGCCAGAATCTGACGGAAGCGCTGGATCTCGTGCCCCGTGCGGAAGAGAAACTCCTTGGAGCGCGCAACCGTGACGTTTCGAATCTCATCCGCCTGGTTGTAGTCGACGAAGACTTTCAGCGCGAACACGGGATCGGCTTCGAAGTTCACGTTCGCGTTGATCTTGACATCGAGCTCCTCGAACACGGTCTGGCTGAGGTCGAGGTAGGTGGTGTGCGTCTTGATCTCGTCCGGCGTGAGCAGGCGCCCGAGTTGCGCGTTCGGGTTGACCGCCTTCTTGATGACGTCGCGCCGCTCAATGCGTACGTCGATTTCGCCCTCCATCTTCTTCTCCACCTCCATGAGCCACTTGTTCTTGGATTGGTCCTCCGTGGCGGGAGAAAAGCCGGGTTCGAAGAAGCTGGGGAGGACGTTCGTCTCCAGGATGCGGAACGCCAATTCTTCCAGCTTCTCCGTGACGCCCGCGCCGGCGTCGTCGCGGAAATCACCCGAATCGATCTCGATCTTTAGGCTGTGAAACTTGCTCTGAAATTCACGGATGGAACCAATCTCCGGCCAGGTCCGCCGGCTAACGACCTTGCCGTTCCTGGTGTGCACCTCACTGATGATGGTGTGGGCCTTCAGCTCTTCGTAGAACTGGTGGCGATCACCGTGGATCCGAATACTCACCGCCGGGATGCGAGCCAAGAAATGCAATTGGTAGAGTACCAACGCCGGCACGATGCCCTTCTCGACCGCCTGACGAAACAGCTCGGCACCGTCCTGCGAGAGCGACTGGGAGAAGCTCGCGATGTTCTCGCCCGTGAGCGAGGGCTCGGTGCTGCCGCCGGATACGCGAACCATGTCGTCCCCAAAGGTGACGAACTCCACCTTGCCGTCCGTGAAGACCGGCGGATAGCTGAGCTTGGGCTCCGCCCGCAGCACCGGCAGCATCAGGAACCGGAGGCCACCGGATAGCTCTCGATTCAGCAGGCCGCGCAGGTGCTGCCGGATCTTCTCCTCGTCCTTTTGTGGAACGGAGACGCGCGTGCTCAGCGAGAGATAGCCTCGGGCGACCTCGCGATCGTCTGGTTGCACGCGGTCCGGGTCGCGAGCGTAAAGCAGAAACGTGAACAGCGGCTCGCCGTTCTCATCCCGCGCGATGCTGGGCCGCTCTGAAACCATGTAAAATTGGTGCGGGTCGTCGTCGTCCCGATACACCGTGACGTAGTCGACGCCGGGCACCTTCAAGCTGCCATATAGAGAGAGCATGTACCGTCCTCCTCGTAAAACGAGCGTAATGGCCTCAGAGGGCCAGGGTCTGAACGCGTCCCGCTAGCTCCCCCGCCGACCTGACGAGGGGGCCCTCGACAACCATTGAAGTCAGCTCGGCCGCGGTGTGCTGAGCCGCCATGCGCGTGGCAGCCGAGGCGTGCCGCGCGCCCCGATCCTGCGCCGAGCGGGTGTTCTGCTCGACCGTACACGTCCGCGACGAGCGCATCGTTACCTCGTAGCGCACGCTCGCGCCCGGCAAGCCGCGGCTCCAGCCCTGGCGCAGCGCCTCGGCTTGCTCCGGATTCAGCATCGCCAGGACCGTGCAAGTGTTGGCGCCCACCAATGACGGGGAGCCGCCCGTGCTGAGCCCGGAACCCAGATCCATTCTCACGCGACCTTCCACCCACTCGGGCGCGGTGACGCGGCCGAGCAGCAGCCGCTCGACACCTGCATGCTCCTCTGGCGTTAGACCGATGTCGCACGTTGCCGTGAGCTGCCCACCGCTCAGCTTCAGCACACCCCCTGCCTTCCGCCCGTACAGCATCAAGTTGATCTGTGGCGCCCCCTTCTCATCGCGAGACAGGCGAGGCTGCGACGAGAACCCGTAAAAACGGCTCGCGTCGGCGGCGTCCCGATACAGCATCAGGTGCGGATACGCCAGCAAGGGCACGGGCTGTGAGCTGTCTTGCATCGACGTCAGGGCGCGAACGACCCTGCTCCCTGCCTTCTCATGTACAACCCCATCAAGTCGTCCCCCCAGGTGTCGCGCGAATCGCAGTCGTAGATCTCGTCGAAGAGCACCTGTTCATCTGCCGTCAGCGGGTTCGTCGTCAGCGGCAGGCGCAAACGTTGGATCTCGCCGCTCTGCGGAGCGCCTGCGGCAGAGTTTCTAAAGGGGATCGCGAACCAGCGCCCGAGCGCGCTGTTCATGTCGGGAACGGAGGCCTGGAAATACGTCCCCCACAACTGCTCGCGGTAGCGAAGCACCGCCTCGCCCGCTTCATCCATGTACGCGATGCTGTGCTCGAAGTCGGTAAACAGGCTCCGCCGCATGGCGTTGCTCGAGCCGATGATCGACCACTGATCGTCCACGATCGACGTCTTGGAGTGCACCGTCTTTGTCGTGTGGCTGAACAAGCCGATGCGATCGCGGTCAGCTGCCGATAGTGAGGCGCACAGGTGATTGTTGATGGCGTGCGCGAACAGCTTGAGCTCGATAGCGGTCGGGCTCAGGCTCGGATCCCCCAAACCGGTGAGCAAGACCACCTTGAGGCCGGGCTTGGCCTTGAGCACCCCGTTCACCCAATCCATGATCTCGCGTGAGGAGAAGGCCTGGTCTTCGATATAGATGTAGCTCTGCGCTGCCTTGAGCGCCTTCTCCCAAACGGCTCTGACCTCGAAGAGGCCTGCCGGCGCGTAGGACAGCGGCGTGTTTCTTGGCATGCCGCCGATGCTTCCAGACACGGCAAAGTTAAAGCGCGGCAGCGTGCGCGCGCCCTGGACGTGCATCTTGCGCGTGGAGGTGCTCGCGATGGCGCGTGCGGGGAGATCGGGCATGCCGCTGCTATGGCTGGTGACCGTGACCGGCGGGCTGCCGGCGGCCTGCGAGCTCGGAGCCGTCAAGCTGACCGGAGGGCGGCCGCGCACCTCGTTCCACATGCTACGGAACGATTCGAAGAACTGCTGCACCGCGGGCCCTGACACCCGGGTCTGGACGTCGCGCCAGTTGGACGTGTGGCGGCCCTGCTGCAGGTCTAGACCGCCGGTGAACCCGACGGCTCGCGTCGAGCTGCCGGTCACCGCCATCTTGAGATGACAGGCGCCTGCCGGGTGCGCCAGGATGTTCAGGCACGCCTTGTTCGCCAGCGCCGGCTCGGCCTGCAGGCGCTTGATGAAGCTCATCGTGTCGCCGTTCAAGCCGAGAATGCCGGAGACCAGCGGCGAGGCCTGCACCTGCGGGTGTTGCATCACCTCGGGGGCGATCACCCAGCCCAGCACGCGCACGTCGACTCCGGCGCGCGCTTTCTGGATCAGGAGGTCTGCCAGGGAATTGCCGCTGTTGGCGGCGTCCAAGGAGAAATCCCTGCCGCACCACCACCCAGCGATGTAGATGAACTCGCCCGCCGCCGTGCCGCCGCCCAGGCGCGCCACTTCGGTCTTCAGATCCGCGAAGTATCCCGCGCCGTCGACCAGCGGCACCACCTCGCAGCCCGTGAACACAGCAACGCTCGGGCCGCCCGAGGTGCCCGAGCCGCCGTTGCTGCTACTTAGCATGTAGCGTTGTTTCAATTCCTCAAATGTGGACATTGCTCTCCTACTGGGCGCTCCGCGCCGTGCGGCCTAAAGCTGTGGTGGACGCAACACGAGCAGGGACCTCGTGTCTTTGGTCGGTTCGGTCGTGGATTGTGTCCCGTCGTTGAAGAAGACGCGCAACTGCCAGCCGTACGTGCGCGCCCGGCGGTTTGGCAGGCGGATCTTCCATTCTTGCGACTTCGAGTCAGCATCGTCAGTGACGAGGATCGAGCTGCTCTGCTCGAACTCGGGATCTGCATCCGGCGCCTGGTACGCGAGGTCGAGCTGCAACGCGTTCACACCGAGCGTCGCCAGGTCCGGCCCGATGTAGTGCACCAGCACCGTGAAGACGTCTTCAGCGGGCACGCCAACGACCAGATTGGTGGACGAGGCGTCTTGAAATGGCTCTGTCTCGACGCCACCATCTTTATACACGCGCCGCTCTCGGTAACGCAGCCGGGCGGGCTTGTCGCGTTGGGGCAAGCGGACGCTGAAGCTTTGACGCCCACCCGCCTGTAGGAGCTCGAAGGTGCGGGAGTCGACGGTCGCGGTGCCCTGCTCCACCCGTGTGTCTACCAGGACCGAGGACAGCTCCCCGAACGGATCCTGCATGATGATGTCACCGGTGAGGCGGTGGGCGGCCGGGACCGAAATCACCACCACGTCGTCCGAGCTGCCCGCGGCGGCGTCTGGCAGCCGCAACGTCGGAAGGCGCTCCGACGCCCCGTCGCGGAAGAAGATGGTGTTGCTCACCTCGAACGTCTCGCTGGCGTCGGCGAGCCGGATGGGGACGACCTCTGAAGCGTTCGATTTCGTCAGCGTCACCATCCGCGAGTCGTCTATCCCGCGCGGCAGGTTGACGTATCGCACGATGCTCTGCACTTCGGTCACGTCCTCCGGAATGTTCGGCGCCAGCTGCAACGTTATGGGCAGCACGCGCCCGAGCCAGCGCGGGTGCACGACCAGGCTGCGCACCTCGGTGCGCGTCCAGGCCCCCTCAATCCTTGTCTCCTCTACGCCGATGCCGAAATCCGCTTGATAATCGACGATCAGCTTATACTCGTAGTCCAGCGTCTGCTTCGCGTCGGCAAAGAACGTGAAGTCCCTCGCGTCGGTGGGCGCTCGCAAGATCACTTCGGCGCTGTCCTTCGGCGACGTCCCGTCCGGGCGCGTGCCGTAGCGCAGCTGAACCGTCATCTGCTTCACGCCTTCTGCCGCAAAATCCACGTCCTTCGCAGTCACGTTGAGGTTGATGCGCTGAAAGAAGGGGTGGTTGAGATCGATGACATGCATGCGGCGCCGAAGCACCGCCGGGGTGCCCATGAACTGTATGAAGCTCTGCGGGGAGACGGTCTGCTTCTGTGCTGTGACCTGAGTCAGGTTGTAGGTGACCGTCCGCATCTCCTCCTGGTTGATACGCCGAAGCGCGAATGCCGCCTGTGGCCTGCCGAGGCGGTTCCACACGTCGGCCGCCGTCTCCCGCGGTGGGCTCCCCGCGTTGGCCGGCGGCTGGCCTCCGCCCGCGGCTGGCTGGGCTGGCGGGGTCCCGCTGCTCTGAGGCGCCGCCGCTGGAGGGCTAGCGCCCCCGCCCCCAGGTGTAGCGCCAGCGCGCGCGCCGGGGGGCAACATCACTTCGCCCATGCCCGCAACGAGCGCCGCGACGGGGCCATCGCGCAGCGCCTGCATCGCGGCTGACTCGACCTGCGCTCCGGTCGGCGCGGTCGTGGTCGGGTCAGCCGCGGTGATGGCGTCCGCCTTGACTCGCGGCTCTCCCGGCACCAGCGACGGTTGGAACATGGCGCCGGACGCCAGGTCCTTGACGAGTTGATCGATCCGCTGCTGCCGCGCCTGTATCGCCTCCGGCGTAGAGAGCTCGAGCGTGCGCGCTACCTCACGAATCTTGATGCTCTCATTACGACGCAGCTGCTCGACGATGTTGTCAATGTCGGCGCGGAAGAACAGCGTGCCCAGAGTGAAGCGCGTTCGCATGTATTCGTAGGCCAACTTGAAGTCGATGTGGACCTCGAGCTCGTACGCCGGCAAGAGCCCGACGTACTCGAGCTCATACACGATGCCGATCGGCCGCGCGCCGGCGCTGGAGCTGAGCGCGCCCAGGAAGAAAGCCGCCCCGTCCTCGCTGAGCGAGAAGGAGAAGATGGATCGATTGTCCGCGTCCAGCGACGGCGTGCCCCCCCCGAGGACCTTCTCGATGAAGCGCGGGCCCGGCGCCACGACGGGCTCACCCGCGGCCGTGCGCTCGTTCTCTACCCCACCCTGCAAGGCGCGGCTGTCTTCGCCCAGGCCAATCGCGCGCACGCTGCCCTTGGTGAATGGAACCGAGCTCAGCGTAATGTCATCGCCGAACTGCTCCTTCAGGCGCGACTCGATGCGCGCCTTCAGCCCTCTGATGCCGACGTCCACCGTCATGTTCAGGAAGCCACCGCTGATGGCATCGCTGGACACGCCGCCCTTGCGGAACGTAAACAGGTCAAACATGGGCCCAGCCGCGTCGCGGCTGATCTCTGGGGACCCGGGTAGGTGGTAGAACTGGTTGCGACGGTCAGTATCCCGAAACACCGTGATACCGAAGATCTCCATTCGTGAATCCAAATCCAGCATGGGAAGGGCTCCTTCTCCTCTTCTGCGTGCGTCTGTACGGGTGCTGACGATCAGAGCGTTCTGATCGAAATCACCAGCAGCTTGTTGTTTTCGTCTTTCCAGGCCGACGTGGCGACGTCCCCACCGCTCTTGAACGCGATCGTCTGGAAGCGGTACTTGAACGGAGCCCCTGGCGGCAGCGTGAGGCGGCCCTCCTGGGTCGTGGGGTCAGTGGGCTCGAAGAACAGGCTGATGGTGTCCTCGCTGTCCGCCGGCGTGCCGATGAGCTGCAGCTTCACCACGAGTGCGTCGACCCCTGCGTCGCCGAGCGAGCCGCCGATGAGGTGCACGCTCACCACGGCGACGCGGCTGCCTGCCGACCCGGCGATGATGCTGCTCGCGTCCGTCTCCTCCCACTCGGTATCGGAGATGAAGCCGGGCTCGTGGGTGGTCACCCGGTACCGGATCATTTGTCGGCTGGCGTCGAGGATGGGCCAGGATAGCTCCCTACTTTGAAATGGAGCCTGCAACGCCTCCGAAAAGCGCCGCCGATACTTCCCCACGAGGTCCTCGTATTCAACCTCCACAGTCAATTGCGTGATGTTCGGCGAGACGACGTTCGGCTTGATCAGGAGCTTTCGACGATGCTGGAAGGGTGAATCGATGCGCAGCAGAGGCTCGGTGCTGGCTACGGGCGGCGCCGCGTAGCTCTCGTCATTGTCGAACAGGAAGCTGCTCGTCACCGTGTAGGGCGTGCTCGCTTGCTCGCGAGTCCGGACCTGCCAGCGGCGAACCGGGGCTGCTGACCCGTCCCGCAGGTTCAAGCGGAAGCTCTGGGTCGCGGTGAAGCCACCCTGCTCGGCCCCGTATTGCAGCTGCACGTCGGACTGTTTGATGCTGCCGTCGATTCGACCAGGCTCTACCTCCACCTGAAGCACGCCAAAGTCACGCAGCGGGTTGACGAGCAACGTCCGCCCCGTGCTACGCCGGTCCGGAAATTCGAGGCGCAGGGAGTCCGCATCGACGCTGGCGTCGGCGATGAACTCGTAAGTGAGCGAGTAGCTAAACCCGAGGCTGCGGCGCCCCCGCCGCTTCACCGAAAACAGCTTGTCGCCCGTGGAATCAGGCCGGAAGAGCAACGCCCGAGACTCGGCCAGCACGGCGTCGCCGGCTTCCCCGTACGTGAGGATGACCTCCACCTGCCGGATGCGTAGGCTCTCGAGCTCCTGCTTCGTGGGGCCCGTGACCAACACATCGAGCGTTTCGAAGAACGCGTGCTGCAGGTCAATCCGATGCACGCGGCGCTCGAACTCGGCCTCCGTCACCAGCAGCGCCAGGAAGGCTTGCGGCGCGTGCACCCGCTTCTCCGGCGCGCGCTCGGAGAAGTGATAGCTGGAGGTCACTAGCGACTCCTGACGCTGGAACTTCAAGCTGAAACCGACCGAGGTCGTCGCGGCGGCTGCGGCGCCCGCCGCGGCAGCGCCGGTGCCCGCTCCAGCGACGGCGGTGGACAGGCTCGGTGGGACCTGCGGCGTCACAGGCTGGAACAGCTGCTGCAGGATCCGGTCCTTGAAGAGCGATAGCGCGAGCTCCTTGCTCTTCGCGGCCTCTTCTCCGGTCGCCTGGCTCGTGAGCTCCACACGGATCGCTGACTTCTCTTCCAAGTAGTCGAGCGCGGCCCCCACCTCCGCCTTGAGCCATTGATACTGCACCTGCAGCCCACCGCCGAAATGCTTGTAGATGCGCGCCAGGTCCGCGTGGATCACGACGTCCAGCGAGGGCCGCAAGCCGTAGTACTCGAGCTCGTAGACCACCCCGATCGGCGCGGCACCGCTCTTGTAGAGACCCTCCAGGAAGGCCACGCCCGATTGGCTCAGGCTCAGGGAGAAGATGGAGCGAAGGTCCCCCATCAGGTTGGGCGTGGCCGACCCGAGGATGTTCTCCACGAAGGTGGGGCGCCCATTCAGGCGCTCCTCCGACGCAGGATTGGCGACGGCCTCGGACGGCGCACTGAATTTGTCGAGCGCGAGCACGCGCACCGATCCCGAGTGATACGGGACCGGCAGCAGCGCGACGCGGCCAGGATCACGGTTCATCCGCGACGCGATGGCGTCAACCAGTCGCTGCTTCTGGTTATCCGTCGCTTCACAGCTCACGCCCAGAGTGAGGAAGCCGGCGCCGAGCTCCTCCGGGATGCGCGTCCCCTCCAGCACCGAGTGCTTCAGGTCGACCGTGTACGCGAACACGTCGAACATCGCCTGACCGCCGCTGCGCGCCACCTTCGGATGGGGTGCCAGATAGTAGAACTGATCGGCCGCCGCGTGGTCCCGAAATACGGTAAAGCCGTCGATTTCTAGAGCTGGAGGTTCGAGGCTGAGCATGGCTGTCCTCTCACGCCGTCGCGGTCCGCTTTCGGAGATCGATCACCACCAAATCGCTCTCCGTGCGGCGCCACGCGATAGCATCGGTAAAGCCCTGCTCGTCGATGAACAGCGCATCGTAGTGGACAGCGCGCAGCGGAGGATCGCCGAGCATGTACTCCCACGCGGGGAACTTCTGTTCGCTCTCTTCGGCACGGATTCGCAGCAGCGCTTCCTCGCGCACCGCATCCCGCTCAGGTTCCCGCGCCTGCAGCCGCACCCGGACCTCCGCGAGCCGGTTGTCGCGCAACGTGCCACCGATTGCCCGTACGCGCAGGACCCGCTGGGCGACGCTGCGACGATCCAGCACGATGCGGTCGTCCTCCGTTTCGCGCCATGATCCCTCCATCAACCCACCATCCTGCATCAGCAGCGTCAGCCGATAGGAGAGGCCGAGCGGGCCCCCCTCGGCGATGGGGATGTCACGGCGGAGCAGCGGCGAATGCTGAGCCAGGTCGATATGCTCGTCATAATGCACGTCGTGAACGGGATCTGCGTAGCGAAGCTGAACGAAGGCGGCGAGCAGCTCGGCCCAGGGCAGCGAGGCGACGATGCTGAGCGAGCGCTTGCGCGGCAACGGATCCGGAATCGACAGCCACTCCTCGGTCGCCTCCGCCCACTGGGTTTGGATGTCACCGCCGCGATCCGCAGGCCGATGATAGGTGACCCGGTAGCGATAGGGCGCCACGCCAGGGCCGAAGCTACGATAGGACCACTGCTCCTGCCGACGCTGCTCGGCCAGCACCAAACGGATGCTCTGGACCGCAGTGCCCTCCCCGCTGCGCAGCTCGACCGTCACCGCGCCGAACTGGGAGAACGAGAAGGTGGGGGTGAGCGCCAGCTGCACTCTTCGGACGCTGTAGGTCTGGGCTGAGCGCGGCTCGACGAAGAGCTCTGCCGTGCGACCGCTTTGCCAAGCCCCGCTCACCGGGGGGTGCGCCCCGAAGGGGCTCGCCGGGTCGAAATGAACGGTGTAGCGATACTCGTACGGCGCCTGCAGACGCGGGTCGGCTTCACCCAGCAGGTTAACGGCGAACGCTTCACGCTCCGCCGCCGAGCGGAAGGCGAAGGCGTGGCTGTGCGTGCGAGCGCCAGCCGCGTTCACCCGGCTGAGCTCGACCTCGACGAGTGAGACGCCGTCGCTCGCGAAGCGATCTTCCACGGCGACCGCGACCTCGATGCGGGGGAAGCCGTCGAGGTTGACCTTCTGAACGAGCTTCGCACGAGCCTCGGCCCAGGCCGGGTCCGGCGAGCCGTCGCGCTGCACACGGAAACGCTGCAGAACGCCCCCGAGCGTGCCCTGCGGCACGACCTCCCGGCGCTCGGCGACCGACTCGGCCATGCGCGCCGACAGCGTGCGCAGCTGGTTCTCGTCGACCAGGCGCAGCTTGTAGCTGACGCCCGGCAGCACGGCGCGGGCGAGGCTCGAGATCGTGTCGTCGATGACGCGGCCGACCGCGTTCGCCGTGGCGGCCGCTGGATCGAGCAGAGGCTCGAATAAGCGGTTGAAGACCCAGTCGACGAGCTGTTTGCGCGCCCGTTCTGCCGCCGCCTGGGCGCCAGCGCCGGCCCCGAAGACCTTGCTGTCGATGCGGATGCCGCTCTCCTCCAGCGCCTCGTCCAGCTTCACGTCGACGTCAGCGCTGACGTAATAGGCGTTCACTTTTAGCTTGTTCTGCAGGCTCCGGTACAGCTTGTGCCAGTCGGCCTTGACGTCGATTTCAAAGCTAGGCCGCAGCCCCACGAGCCCCATGCGGTAGACCGCGATGATCGGCACATCGGGCGTGTCGAGGGCCTGCTCGAGCAGCTCGGCCGCCGCTGCATCGAGCATGAGTTGGAATGTCACGCGGTTCGTCGCGTCGAGGGACGGCCTTCCGCTCCCGAGGAACTGGACGGAGAACGGCCCCTGGGTGGGCCGCGCCGCGGACGGGCCGCCACCGGTATCCGTCGCGCCGCCGCCGGTGGTAACGGCAGAGGCTGCTCCGAGCGCCACGAGCTCGACCACGCCGTCATCAAACAGCGCCGGGACCACGCGTACCTGCTGGAGGCCGCTCTGCTTTGCCTCGAGCTTCGCCGCGAGCCGAGGCAGCGCGTCTGCCGCAACCGACAACTCCAAGCCGAGCGTGAGCAGAGCCCCCTCCAGGCGCTGTGGCGCCGTGCCGCCCAGAAACTGCAGCAAAGAGAACTCGGGCACACCGTCGCTCTTCAGCGACAGCCGCGGAGCGGGGGGAATCGCGTAGTACAGGCTGGGATCTGCGTGATCGGGCAGAAGCGTGTGGCCTTCGATCACGTGATACGGCGGGTTCAGATACAGCAAGAGCAACCTCCAGTAGTCGGCGTGGCAGCTGCTTCGGTCTAGCCTGCCAGGGGTGCAGCGGGCAGAATCAGGACGTCCCGCGTCGCGGTGATAGTGCCCTGCTGCCCTCGCAGCAGCTTCCGCTCCCCGGACCTCAAAAAGTACTCGACGTCGTAGGTGTAGGAGTTCTTCGTGGCGTCGGCGCGCGCGACGAACCACTCCTTCGCCTTGCCATCGCGGAAGATCAGCGTCTCGGTATCGAGCACTCGGTTTTCCGGATCGGCGTAGGTAAGGCGGGTAATGACGCGAACGACGTCTGCCCCAATGGCGGCGTCTGCGGGGTCCACCTCGATGGTGACTACACCGCCCGGCGCATTACCGACCACGAGGGCACCGGCGTCAGACCTCAGGGTCTTCGGGGGCGACGCCACGACCGCGCCGCTGACCATCAACAGCGTCTGCACATACGTAAACTCCCGGTGGTTCGGGTTGCGCATCGGAAACTTCCACGGCTGGCGCTGAGGCGTGTCCTTCTGAAAGCTGAGGCTCGTCGCCATGCGGAAATCGCTGTCGGGGTCGACGTATTCGAGGTCGACGATGATTTGGCTGACTTCTTTGTAGTCGGCTGAGGCCAGGACGTTGAGCGAAAACTCTTGATCGAAAGGCGTGTTGATGGTGACGAAGCGATTGTCACTGCTCGCCTCGAACCAGGGCGTGGTGGAGCGCTGGTTACCTTGCGTCATGACGTAGGTGGCCCGATAGCGATACGGCTTTGCCCACGGCGCGAAGAGCACGCGCCGATACTTCTGTTCCGGCTTTTCGGCGGTGAGCACGATGCTTTCGACCGCCGCCAGCACGCCGTTACGCGGGTCGGCGTATTCCACCTCCACTTCGATGGCGCTCAGAGCCTCCCCGAAGCCCTTCGGTGACGCGCTGAACATCACCTCCATCACACCGGGGTTAGGCACGCTCAACGTGAGGTTGCGCGTCATCGTGTCAAACGACTCCAGCTTGGTTTGTAGGCGCGGGCCGGCCTTATAGTTGACCTCGACGTCGACGCGGTACTTGTCCTTGCCGACCTCGGCGATGCGGGTCTGGAACTTCTTCGCGACGCGGTCACCCTTGGAGAACACCAAGCTTTCCCGCTTGACGATGCGCGACCCATCCGCCCGCTGCTGGTCGTAGCTGAGGTGCCCGACCACGCTGTGGACCAGGTCCCCGTACGCTTCGAAGTCGAAGTTCGTATCCACCGCCACCGTCAGCGTGTTGTAGAACCAAGGGGCATTCTGCAGATCGATCTCCAACACGACGTCTTCGATCTTGCCGCCGATGAAGCTCGGGTTGATCTGCGCGCTCGGGTTATAGTCGCGAGCGATCACGTCTCGGAAGCTCACGTTGAGGTCGAAGCGTGACGTGATGTCCTGCCCGAGGAACTCCGTCCACTCGCTCTTGCGGTCCTCCGCGCTCTCGACGGTCGGACCAGTGAGGAAGTGCTTTTGGATGAATTCATCCATGGCGCGGAACGCGAAGGCGCGCAGGCTCTCCATCTCCTCCTCCGCCAAGTCGACGTTGCCCTTGAGGATCTCGAGGTGCACCAAGCCCTGCGATTCCATAGTTTCGGCGATGGACGTGCGGTGGCGCACGTTGTCTGACTCGTCGCCCCAGACGCTCTCATCTGTGACCTGCTCGACCGTGTACCCCATGACCGCGGTCTTCACTTGCTTGGCGTCCACGCTCCCCTTGATGGTCACCGCGGGCAGGCGGACCGGGAAGCGCAGGTTGTACTCGATCGCGGCGATGCTGCCGCCCTGGCGCAGCGCTTCGAAGAACAACGTCGCCGCGTCCGAGTTCAACTCGACGGCGACCGACACCGTGTTGTCGGCGAAGAGCGAGGGCCGGCCCATTTCAATGTTCTTGATCAGCTTTGTATCGCGCATGATGATCAGCCGCGCGGTGCCTTCGCTAAAATCGACAGGCGCGAGGATCGGCTCGGGCACGTTGCTAGCCAGCGGATTCTCTGACCGCAGCAGCGCTGCCAGCGCCGGCTTCACCTTGCCATCGAGGATCGCTTGGTCTTCGCGCAGCGTCGTCGTAAAGACCAGGTACCCTCCCCCCGGCTCGTCCCCGCCGCGGCTCAGCGGGAACTGGTAGCGCATGAACGTAAACATCGGCTTGCCGTCTTCCGAACGCACCAACTTCGGGCTGCGCGCCAGGTAGTGGAATTGGTGCGCGACGACGTCATCACGGAAGATGGTGATGCCCTCAATCTGCGAATGAGCCGGGATGGAAATCACTTTCGGCTCCTCTCCGAACGCAAGCGCCGCGTAGCCTTCTGCCGTGCTGAATCGAGATTGATGTGCATGCTTCTCCCAAATACGCGAGGCTCGCGCGACACGCGGCAGCACCGACCATCACGGGCGTGCGCCTGCATCCCGTCGATGCGTTGCCTAGAATTGACGAGCACGCGCCCATCGCGTCGCGCGGAATAGCTCGACGCCCTGAGGTTCACGCAGCGTTCACACGAAGCGCGCCGTGTGACACGATGCTGCGACCCCGATGTTGATCCACCGTCTACTCGAGCACGAGGGGTGCGATGATGGAAGCGAAGCAAGTACCGTTAGGTGCGAACGGGGATGATTCTTCACGGGCACCGCCGCTGCCCTCGAGTTCCCGTGTGGAGGTGCCCGCTCCAGGCGCTGAAGCCCCAGCTCCCGAGGGGGCCGACGCGTTACCCTTCAAATACCTCGAGGCCCAACTCGTGGACGCCGAAGGGCTCGTCAAGTATGCAGCAGAGGCGGGCATCGACATTGGGGACTGGCTGAGGCGGGAGGTACTCGCTGCGAGGATGGCGGCGGCTTCCGGCTGGACGGAGGTGGCCGCAAGCCGTCTGTTGGCCAATCTAACGAGGCTGACGACTCTACTGAAGCCGGTTTCGGGCGAAAGCCTTCGCAAGTGCGTCGACGCGGAAGCGTCAGCGACGATTAGGAACTATCGCAGGTGGGCCTTCGGCCTTGGCTTTCTCATCCTGCCGTACTCAGTCACCGCGTTTGTTGCGGCGGCGACCTGCGAAACGATTCGCAAGGACATCGAGGTCGCCAATGGGCTCGCGGTTACGCTCGGGGGTAAAATTTCACCTGCATTCGCGGCGCAGCCCGCGCCGAATGCGCCGACCCTCGAGGCGCGGCCCCACGGCGAAAGCGAGCTGAAGGATCTGCAGCAGCTCGCTTCCACCATCCGCGATATCCGTGCTCGGGCGAGGCGATTGATGTTCTTGGGGAGCCCCGCTGGGTCGGGCCAAGACCCCGCCAGGTTCGAGCTCCCGGTGCCGATCTCTAATTTCTCTGCAGCCGCCGCAGACGCGATCCGGTCGTATCAGCACGTACGATACTTCGCGCAAAGCGTTCAGGAGACCGTCTCGACGCGCTTTGGCGCGTTAACCAGCTGTCTCCTGCCCACCTTTTACGCGCTGCTCGGCGCATGCGCCTACCTCATTCGTTTGTTTGAGGGGCAAATCAAGGCGCGCACGTTCACCGGGATGCAACGGCCCACGACGCACTTTCTGGCCGCGGCGATCGGCGGCTTCGTCGTCGGGCTCTTCGGCGACTTCGGCACGGGCCAAGGTGCTGTGCTCCCCCCGCTGGCCACGGCCTTTCTCGTGGGCTACGGGGTGGACGCATTCTTCTCCTTTCTCGACCGCGTGCTCATGACATTGGGTCGCCCACCGGCGGATCCAACCTCGGCGCCGCGGGCCAATTAGCCCTCGTCTTGGTGACTCGAAGGCGCCCCGCACCCTGCGCGGCGCGCTGTCAGCTTTCGAACGCACTTCTATTCGCGCGCCCCAACCGCATCATCCCGCCTCACCTGGCCCTGAACGCAGCGCTACCCGACTGTGGGCCCTCGCGCTCTGCCTCGCTCTCGAAAACGAGGCAGAACCGTCGTGCTAGGAGATCGCAGATCACCTCAGCGATAACATCAAAGGTGCAGGCTTGCACCAGCGGCGAGCGAGAGTGAGGTAGCCTTCAGTCCGCGTTTACCGGCAGACCGTAGGACCCAGCTCTTAAGATTCAGGCGCTCTCGATCTTGCCGGAATCAGCCGGATCCTGCCCTTTGAGCTCGCGATGATACGACTGACCGCCACCGATGATTTTTTGTTCGTTGATCGTCAGTTCAGTCAAAATGCCGTGCCCGTCGGCGGCGAAGCTGAACGTCATCGGCGGACCGTTGGGGAGGCGACGCACGGAGTCTACGAGCTCGCCAAAAGATTTGCGTCCTAAAGGGATATGCAAATGTCCGCGGCGGGCCGTGGCGAGTGGTGGTGGGCCGTTCTTCGCAGGGCCCACCTGAACGACCGTGACCGTAGATTCGACCGGAGCTGGCTGGTCAGCGCCGGGGCCCTCCTCTGAAGGAAATGCTGGGAAGAAGAGAAACGAGCCGCCGTTGAGTCGCGCGACCGTCACCGTCCGAAATTCGAGGTTTTTTGGCTGAGACATGCTGATTTTGCCTTACAGAAAGCTGTCGAAATCGCTGATCTTCTCGATCGTTGGGCTCGCTGCGGGATAGGGCACGCTGCTGTAGCTGACCTTGCAACGTCCAGCCTTCAGATCCTTCAGCAGGTCACCAAAATGGCCAGACGATAGATAGACGTGGGCACAATCCCCGATGGGCTTCTCCTTCCCGGTGCGGCTAGTGCTGCCGGATGGCACGTAGTTGTCCGCGATGATCTCCTTCACCGGCGTTGTTTTGGGTGCGACCGCTTGCACTTCCATGATGACTTGGGCGGGAGCACCTGGTGGTGGGGGTAAGATTTCAAACCCAGTCACTCTGTATTCTTCCGTAGGCATTAAGTTTCCTTTTGTGTGTTGCTCTGTTGCACCGGGCAACTGTTACTTTTTTTGGTGTGAGCGCTCTTGATCATGGCAGGAAGGCGTAGGGCCTCTCCCTGCAAGGCGCGGCGCAGGACGCGATCGTGCTCGTCACCAGGAGGGGTGAGCGCTGCGGCGATGATCGCGGATCAGCGAGCCACAACGAGCCGGAAGCATCCTCGAACAGGAGGCTCTGAGAATCATGACTCCATTTGAAGTGACCCGGGATCCGCTCGGCGCCACACCAACGCTCCGGCAACTCCAAAGCGTTTTCCTGGCATGTTGACAGATCTGACGGTGGCTCCAGCCGTTGGCCGTTGACATCAGACAGCTTCGTCTTCCCAAAGGCGATGGGAATCGTGTACTGGGAAAGCCCCGTTGCGTCGTACACGGCGACTGCGCGTCCGCTTGGTGCAAATTCGATCTCAGCAGGCGCAGATAGCGTTAGCTCGTTTTGTGGCGCTGGGATCACGGGCGAGGTGGTCGAGATATCGACGACCGCGACCCCGTTCGCCGGACTCCCCACCAGCAGCCAATTTCCTGAGGGCGAGATGACGCGGCGAGTGTTAGCGAGCGCGTCAGGAATATAGGTCCCATTCGTAGGGACCGATCTCACGATGGAAGAGGATTCCGCCGTATCCAAATCCACGACTCGGAGGTTCTCGCCGGTGGGAGCCGCGACAGGCCCGTCGCTACAGATCAGACGCTCGATTCCTTCGATTGGAGGAGCCCAGCTGACCACCGCGCCGCACGTGCGCTGGGGCAGCTCCCATCGAGCCGAAGCACCGCCGAAATCAAAGACTTGCAGCCGCCCATCGTCCGTCGTCTTACCTACGAAGTTGCCGCTTGGCGAGACCCACGCCTCCCCATGCGGGGTCATGTCCTCCTGCTGGCCTGATAAATCCAGGGCCGTAATCGCCAGGAGGCCCGGGTCGAAGCTGATCAGTCCACGCGGGGTCGGGCGCAACTTGATCCCCGTTCCGCCGGCGATCGTCGCGACGGGCTCGATCTGCAAGAGGGCCTTAGCCAGGTAGACGAGATCGCGATCGGCCGATGGCCTATCTGGATCGAGCCCCGTAAAGGCTACGTGTTCATGCGCTGCCCAGACGAGCTCGCGGTGATAATCGAGCGGGATGAGATCACCATCCCAACTCGCCAGCCCGACCGCCAGCCAGGGTGCACCGGGCGCCGAAACGTCGACTCCCGACAAGTAGTCCTGTGCGTCGCTCGCACCACTGAGGACGACCGCGACATGGTCCGAGGTCGGGGACCAAGCGTAGTCCAACACCCCGCACGGGGCGGCTTCCTCCGGGCAGTCGAAGGCGACCTGGGCAGCGTCTCCAGGCCGTGGCACCGCACTGGGATACAGATAAAGCCGAAGCCGATCCGGAGGCCCCGCTCGAAACGCGACCCAGGCGCCATCGGGCGATAGCTCAAAGTCGACAACGCTCTCCCCCGCCGCGAGAGGTGCCGCCGGAAGTAAGATGTCATGCTTCAGGAAGACGTCCCGAAGATGCACCCGCCGCGTAGCGATCTCGTCGGAGACATAGGCGAGCCAGCAGCTCTGGCGAAGCGACAGATCGAACTCCGCGCGTGCCGCTTGCCCTTCCGAATCGCTGAGAACGACGTCGAGCCTCCCACTGACACTCGGGCCGTTACCCGTGGGTGTGCCCCATATGACACCCGTGGCCGGATCGAAATTGAGCCCCGCGGGCAGCTCCTGGGTGACGACGGACCACGCGTAGTCTGGCCCCGCCCCGTCGTTCGGGATCAGCGTTTCCTCGTATGGAACACCTGCGCACGGCGCTGGCAAGCGAAGGGGGCCAATGATCGGGCATTGCCCTGGCGCCTTGATATTCCAAGCGAATAGCCGAGGCTCACTTGCACAATACTGATCCCTGAGTGACACCCCTAGCTCGATTTTTCCAGGAGCCTCCGGAGCGTTTCCAGAGATCCTCCCGCCCCTTTGATCGACTCCCACCGGTAAGCCGCTCACCGACCATTCGTAGCTCGCGACATCGCCACCTTCGGCCGTGAGTTGCCGCTCGTAGCTTTGGCCAACACACGAGTCCTCGAACGAAAAGCTGACACGCGGAGTTTCGTGCACGCTTACCGGGACACTGAATCCCGAGCAATCATCGCCACTTTGGACCTGGACCTGAACCCGCGCATTGCCGCTCTCTGTGAACGCACCCCGAAGCAGTACTGTGGCCGATTGACTCTGAGAAAGAGTGAGCCCATCCGGAGCGTCCGTAAGAGACCAATAATAGGGCGGAGTACCGCCGGAGACCGTCAACTCGACGCTCACCTCTTTCCCCGTGCAAGCCTCCACGGGCTGCAGCGGTTCTGCGGATAGAATGGTCCCACCCGTGCAGCCGCCGGGTGGAAACTGCACAGATCCGCGCCGGCCGAGGTCGTCCTCTTCCTCACCGCCACTCTCGGAGCACGTGCCCGTGTAGCCGGGGCGCACGCAAAAACCCGCATCACATCGGAACCCGCTCGGACAATCGGGATTGCACTTAAATGCGCAATTTGCGTCGTCTATCGCCGAGGAGAAGCAGCCTTGAACAATCACCGACGCTACAGCGCCCGCCACCCAATCCACCTTTGCTCGGCTCCCCACGTTGTTCCTTAGATAGACGCCCCCAGGGCCGGGCGGTCGCGCTCGGCAGGCAAGACTTATTAAACGGCTGCAAACGCTGGAGACCCAGCGTGGAGACGAGCTGATTTGAAAATCTTCGGGTAGCACGTAGACTGCTGGGGCTCGAGTCGGGGCCATATGAGCACGATAGGTGAGAAACCGCCCGCTCCGTCGGATGATACGCTGCCCTGCGTCGATGCCGCCGTTCCGTCAAAGCCCGGACCGCCGAATTCGTCGCCTGTCACTGCCTGCTTAGGGGAAGATGAGGTTCAGGCGTTCGCTCGAGGGGCAGTCTCTCCGGAGCAACATATGGCCGTCGAGGCGCATCTGGACACCTGCGCCATCTGTCTCATGCTCGTGAGCCTCGTGGCGCGCGAGTTCGATGGCCCTGCGTTCGAATCTGCCCATACGGGTTGGCCCACGACCTTTGCCCGGGGCAGCGTCCTCTCCGAGCGCTTCGACATCCTGCGTTTTGTCGCGAGGGGCGGCATGGGTGAGGTTTATGAAGCGTTCGACCGCAACCTGCGGGAGAGGGTCGCGCTCAAGACTTTGCTTTGTACCGTTCCGGATACTGCTCCAGCCGTGCGGCAGCTGTGTGAGGAGGTCCGGCTGTCACGACGTGTTGCTCATCGTAACGTCTGCCGGATCCACGAGCTGCATGTGAATCGCGATCCGCGAGGTGAGCAGCCACCGGTCTATTTCCTCGCGATGCAGTTCGTAGAAGGCGAGACCCTCAAGCAGAGGCTTCGCGCGGGCGCGATGCCATTTGACGATGTGTGTGTGATTGCCAGGCAGCTACTCGCCGGTCTCGGCGCTGCCCATGCATCTGACGTGCTGCACCTCGACTTCAAGAGCCAAAACGTGATGTTGAGGAAAGCGTCTGCCTCGCTCGAACCGATAATAATGGACTTTGGCCTGTCACGAGCGCTCGATACCGAGGCTGGGATGCGTACCAGCGAGCGGCACGTGGCGGGGAGCGCGGGCTACATGTCACCCGAGCAGATCGAGTGCAAACCCGCTTGCCAGGCGAGTGATCTTTATGCGTTTGGGGCGGTGCTGTTCGAGATGCTGACGGGGCGTATGGCATACGACGGCGACTCAGCCCCGTCCGTCATGATGAAGCAACTTGCCTGTCGCGCGCCCGCGCCCTCGAGCGTTCGCCCGGGGCTGCCGCCCGTGCTGGACGCCTTTGTGCTGCGGTGCCTGAGCCGCCATCCGAGCGCTCGGTATGCGGACGCGGAGAGCGCGCGGCTCGCGTTCGAGCAGTGCTTGAGGGACGGGCCGCGTAGGATCACCCGCTATCGAGGCAGGTTGACTGCAGCAGGAAGTGCCTGCTTGGTCGCGTGTGGCGCCTCCACTTATTACCTCGCAGGAGATCTGACGGAAACTCGACGAGGGCACGAGCAACGGCTCCCTGAGCCGATCGAGCAAGCGCGCTCGGCTCTCGAGGGTGGCCCAAAAGTCGTGCCCACCGAGATCACCCCACCCGAGGAGGCCATCAGCAAAGGCAACCTCGCGGTCCGCACCTCGCCTACTGTGACGTCTGACTCTTCGGATAGGCTCCGCCCCAGTGCACAGGTGGCGGTTCCAGCTGAAGGCTCGAGGAGCCCAGCCCGGTCGAGAGTCAAACGAACCGCCGCTGCCAATCCCGCGAGCTCGCCCCCAGCGCAGCTGCTGAAGGAACCGGCGGGTGACGCGGCACTTTCTACCACGATGGCTGGCGACGATCGCGTGGCCCCGAATCCAATCACGAACGCTCCCGAAAGTGAGCGCCAGGAGGGTCCAGCAGGCGTGCCCGCGCTGGCCGCGAAAGACAGCCTGGGGCCCTCTCCGCTCGCGCCCGCTCCGCCCCAAGTCGAGGCGAAACCGACGGGACAGCCGGAGCCGCGCCGTCCGCCGGCCACTGCCCTCCCCGCCTGGGTCAAGCGCCTCCCTGGCGCTCTTTTATAGCATCTGGAATTCGCCGCTTCCGGGCGCTATGAGCGTGCTGATCGCTGGCCCTCTCTGACGCGATGCTCGGTGTTCAAAACCTCTGCTGGTACCTCAGGCCCGAATATTGATCGACGACGACCGAGACGGAGCCTTCTTGACGCTGGTCGAGCGCCAACATGGTGGTTCCGGTGGCGAGTAGCAGGAGTGAGCTGATGCCTAAAACCCAGGCCATTGTCTCATACCGCTTACCGTTCGCCTCGAGTGCCGCTACCTCTGTCGCGTTCCAAACCACTCCCGGTGTGGCGCGCTCTCGAAAATCGGCCTGCGCCTGGGCCATCATACCAAGCGATCCGACCGTGGCGATAGCCGCTCCGGCGCCAACACCCAAGAGCACCCAGCCGGCGACCTGGCGACTCATGTCAGCGCGATGCGATCTGCCGCAGTTCGAGTAGACCTCCGCGAGAGCGGTGGAGGCCGCTGCGCGTTCCGAGCCACGAGGCTCTCGGCGCAAGTACTCCTCGTAATAACCGCGCGCCAACTCGCAATGCCCGGCTCCGTGATGGGCAGCGCCGAGGTTGAACACGTAGCGCGACGAACCGGCAAGCTCATACGCTCGCTCGAGTAGTACGATAGCCGCGTCAAAATCTCCGTCAGCGTAGAGCACCCTGGCACGAGCGAGTAGCCCCAAAGACCGCTGTTCCTTGGTCTGCGACCGTGAGTGGGCTGCCGCATCGCGCTGAGGAACGCCGTGAGTTTTGTCATCGTGCTGATCGTCAGCGCGGACGGGCTCGACGACCAGACACCAGCACACCGCCGTGCAAAGCAGGGAAGTCATCCTCATACGATGCATCGCTGCTTGTCCTCTTCTGTCGACTCTTATCCCTGCTCAAAGTTCGACGCAAGTGTCGGGATGCGTCTCGTTCGGGCTGCCCACCCCGCCCCTGCCCGCCATGGCTGCGCAGTTGCTCTTCTCCAAGCCGGGGTCCGCGTCAACACGATTGGCGACTTGAATCACACCGCCGTCGGAATGACGAGCCGCGGCATCACAAGCAATATCGAAATGCAACGCCTCGCCACGAAAAGCCGGGGGCGGCGCGAGAAAAGCGCGGAGGCGGCGCGTGACGATCGCGCTCCGCCATACGACACGGTGCCCGCAGAAGCCGGTCCCACGCTCGAAACGTCGCGTAAGAAGCGGGCGCTTGGCACCCGGGCGCCCGCTCGCGCGAGCTGAAGGCCGAACCTATGGTTTATGATCTCGGCACTCTGCCGTGCTTAAGGGCATCGGCACTCCAGCCGTGAACAATCACGCCCGATGATAGACATTGATGCAGTCGACGCCGAATGGTCGCGGCCCATTTACAGGGATGGCGCTCAGGGGGGCGATCGAAGGCTATGAGTGGGCGGGCGCTCGAGGGCTCCAGTGGTGAGGGAGTGGCAGGGGCTTAGCAAAATCTGATTCATCCGCCTCGATTCCGCGCGGTCGACGCTGTAGGCTGCCGACATGACGGTCGCCTCGGGGTGGCTCGAGCACGGGGTGCGAATACTGGCCATTGCCGGGCTGGTAGCGTGTGGCACTCACCGGCAGCCGCCGGCGAACAGGACGTTTTATGACTGGTCGCTCGGCGACAGCGCTTTGTTTGCGTTTGAGCTCCCCAACCCGCGCCTCGACTGGCCACGTGACCAAGCCAATGCTGAATTCGTAGGCGTAGAAGTACTTCGTGGCGCGGTGCGGTTTTCTCGCCCTCGCGACTGGCTGGTCAGGGACGCCAGCAACGAACCGGGGGCGGCGTACGTCCATTACGTCTCGCCCAAGGCCTATTCTTTTGCCATCTACGAGCGCCACGCCCGCGGCGACGAGGGGTGGGCGGACCTCTTGCCTCGCTACGAAGCGGAGGTCAAGGCCGCTGGGGGACGCGTCGTGGGGCGGCGAGTGCCGATGGCGACCTCAATGGGCCAGGGTCGGGCTTACTCTATTGAAACGAAGGTGCCCTCGAGCGGTGGCGCGTTCGTCAGCCACAGTCGGGAGATGCTGGTCCAAGGTGAACGGCGCTTGATTTTGATTCAGGTCGTACAAGAAGAAGAGACGCTGGCGAGTGTCGATCACGAGCTATTGCGAGCCATAGGGACCCTGGAAGTCCATTGACCCCGCTGGCTTCGTCATCCACGCATCGCTTGCGCCACCGACGGCGCATCGCGACCGGTCTCGTTGGTATCCTTGGCAGCGTGGTGTGCGCCGTTGCGTGTACGTCTCCTCTGCCAGCGGGGCGTTCAGCTGCGGGCGTACGCAAGTTGGTGCCAGTTCCGATTTGCCTGCGGCCTCTTCCGCGGCAACCTGCGCCAGGAACCCGTCTGGAGCTCACCTCTAGCGAATATTGGAGGTTACTCTGGCCGGATCTCGAGGAAGACCCGAAATCGATAGCTGCACTCGCCCGCGACTGTGCCGGCGGTCAGCCATTGGCTTCGCTCGCAAGTCCATCTCGAGCGCCCATCGACCTGTCGCTGGGCAGCGCGCTGACCGCAAAAATGGCAGACAAATTTGAGCTCGTCTGGCTCCCCACTGGCCGCGTTGACGCTGGCGCCCAGGTGGGGCTCATCGCGCTCGTCCGCCCTCTCGAGCGACGCCTGGAGGTGTACGCCATCGGCACCCACGCCGGAGAGCCGAAGCGGACTCGCTTAGCCTTGGAACGCATCGGGCAACGCCTGGTCGTCACAGCGCTCGAGGACGGCTGCGGAGACGCAACCCTCGTTGAATGTGAGTCGACAGCTCGCCTTTACCTGGTCGACCGTGGCAGGCTGGGGCAACGAGCAAGCATACCATTCGAGCGGCGATCCGGCGGCGGTGAACGCGGATCCGCCGAGTACACCTTCAGCGCGCAGCTCGCTTTTGGCCCGAATGGCGTCAACCTCGCTGAACGTCTCGAGGTCCGCGATCGCCAGCATGGCAATCTAAGAAGCTTGGAGCTTCAACGAACGCTGTCGTTGACGGATGGCCGCTTGAGCCCTTCCTCCGAGTCCTTGTGGGAGCGCGCGTTGGGAGAGTTGCAGCAAGATCCCACGCGCAATCAACCGAAGCCCAACCCTAAGCTCCGCTGACCCGCGGCACGTCCCTGATACTCCACGTAAGCCTGCCGGAAGGCGGTTCCGAAGACGTGCGCCAAGGCGGTGTCTCCTTGGGACAGCTCGGCGTGCCGCTCCAGGTACGCTTCCCAAAGCACACGATGTTTCCGAAGTGGGATCAACCCACCAATAACCCCCCCTTGGCCGGCTTCAGCTTCGATTCTCTCGGGCGCGAGCTCAGCGAGAAGCGAAGCCACTCCTTGCATGATTCCGTCCAAGAGCGCCACCTGGTGGACATCGACATCGGCAAGGCACGCTTGCACCTCCGCGGAGACCGCTTCGGCGGCAGGGCGCCAGTCTAGTAGGCGTTCCGCTACCTCTCGCGGGCTCGTTAGGTTGCGCAGGCTGCGACCACCAGCCACTGCCCGGGGATTCGGACCAACGTTCATCTTGGCGCTGAAGCTCGCGTGCGTAGCCTGCAGCTGAACGAAGCCACGACACAAGACTTCGACACTAGCGTGCAACCGACTGATGAGTCGCGCAACGTCGCCGGCAGTTTCGAGCGTAAGCCCGGGGGCGAGTGAACGCCCGAGCTCGCGCAGGCCTTGGAGCGCCGCGCGCTCCGGAGACAAGTTGAGCTCATGTGTAACTAGAGCGCGAGGCGCCTCCGGTGGCTTGAACGGGGCTTGTGAGGGTGCGGGCAAGCACATGGAGTGTGCGTCGACCGATTGGAGGTGATGCGCATCGAACTCCGGCGGCAACCCCAGTGAGGACAGCGCGGGAAGACTCTGCATGGCGGGGGCCTTCCCCAGCCCTTGCTCGCCCTTGTGGACGGAGATGCGGCAGTCGCCAATGAAAAATTCGAGCCCGCAAGCCTCGAGATCGTGTGGGGTTTGCGTGGGGACACGCCGTCGAGGCGCGCCGGGGGCCAACTCGACCTCGACCCCATTCGTGCTATCTAGATCGACGACACACAGGCGACCGCGCGTTTCACTCACCTGAGCGTGGAAGCTGGACACAAAGGTTTCGGCGATTCGAACGTCGTTGTCGGCATGGCGACCGATCGTGATCGGAAAACGCTTGCAGAGATATTCGGCGACGCGCCCCGACGCGGCCACCTCGACACGGATGGTTGTCTCTCTTGGCATGACCCACTCCCTACAAAACAGCGTTGGTGTTAAAGGGCTGCGACGGGCATTTTAAACGCTGGAAGAAGTTGTGCCCGAAGGGATGTGAGTCGCTGGCGGGCCTGAGTTGGATGTTCACTCGCGTGCCGTCACCGACGTCCCAAGTCGCCTCGAGCAAGCGCTCACCTGGCGCCGTTGGGCGAATCCCGCCTGCGTTCAACAATCGGACGAATCCAAACTCGCCCTCATGTCGCAACTCGCCCTTGAAGCCAGGTCCTTGGACAGCGATGGCTGCACCCGGCGCCCCAGTGCCGGGCCACTCGAGCGCCTGCCATTTTTCTGGCTCAATATCGTAAACAACGGTTCGCCCATCGACGCTCAAAGACACGGAGGAGATCTTCTGCCCGACCGGTGACAGCCGCACCGCGAACGGCACGGAAGGGTGTTCGGAGCCGCTCCCAAAGACGGCTTCGCCGATGTCCTTCGCCACATCTAGGCAGTGCAATAGACCGGCTTGCATACGCTCGCCGTCGTTCGCGGTCTTCGCCACAAAACGTCCCCCGGCCACCGTGATGCGCGAGGCGAGACGAGCGTCAAAGAACTTCCACAACGCGCCTTTTCCCGGCGCGAGAAACTCGGAGAGTGCCGTTAGCGGTACGTCACTCCGAGCGGCAGGGTCAAACGGGTAGTAGCGTAGAAGGTCTTGGACCGGGGCGAAGACGTCCGCTCGCCACCTCTCGGTCAGGAGAGAAGTGTCCTTACCGCGTACCAGGGTTTGACCGCCCCGCAGCGGCTTCATGAGGAGTCCTTCGAGCACCAATCGGTCAGCCCGCTCGAGGGGCGACAGCAAGTGCTGCACCGCAAGCGCGGCGCGCTCCATCTGAGCCATAAACTCAGCGTCCGGCTCAACCTCGGCGTGGTCGAGCTGGCGCAGACCCACCTGAACCGTACGCAACTGGTCCAGGTATTGTCCGAGCGGCGAGGTCGCCACGACGGTGGAGTTATTCGCCTCGCCAAAAGCAAACGCGAGCACACCCCGGAACTGCCGCTCCACGAGTGACGGCTCGGGCTCGAGGACGCTTGCCGGAGTGCCAGCCGCCGTGGCGCGAAGCGCAGCTTCGGCGAGCTCTCGAGCAGAGGGCGCAATTTTCAGCCGAACGTTCTCGGCAAGCTTCTCGAACAGCCGAACGAATGGACCGTCGGCTCGTGACAAGGCGTCGAACTGGTCGATCGCGGCGCGCAGCGTTTGCGGGGTCTCGACATCCAGGCCCACCATGAAGTCCACCCAGGCGTGCCCATAGCGTTCGAAATACGTCTTGCGCATTTGCTCTTCAGTCCAGGGCACTGCCGTTCCCGCGCGCCCCAACACCCAATCATCCACGCCGATGCCGCCCTGCTGGGCCAAGAACGAGCTCACCTTCTGCCAGCCCAGTGCCGTGTACAGGCCCGGAACCTCGACGCCTGCACGCGCGCGAACATAGCGCGCCGCTGGACCAACGAACACGTGCTCCGGTCGGACCGGCGCGGCGTCGCTCGCTGCCGCTTGCAATGCGGCATATTTTAGATCGCTGACGGCTACTTCTGCCAGGCGTGCTCGGGATCGGCTGACCAACTCGGCATTCTCGGCCCAGGCAGCGGTCCCGTTGCTAACGATGCTGCGCAAAAAACGGTCAGCGTGAGGTTCGAGTTGACCCTGCCCCGAATAGGCGCCTCTGAGCCGAACGCGGGCCCAGACGCTCGCGAGGGCCGGAGTTGCCCATTCGACGTTCAGCCGACCCGGATCGGTCAACATCAGATAGAGCTTTAGGCCGTCGTGAGCAGCCTGAAATCCGTTCGAATCAAGCCGAGGCAAATCCCCAACGGAACGCATGGTGGACACGAGTTGATCGCGCACCGGTCCGCTGACGGCGGCCTCGAGGCGGCGCATGTAAGCCGTGCGAACCGCACCAGCCAGCACGGGAGATGTGTAAGCGCCCCACCAATGACGTACTCGGAAACCATCGGAGGCAGCCTCGAGCTCCAGCAGCCTGTTGCTCAAGACGTCGAGGGCTGGTCCAAAGCTAGGGTCGGACACCCGTGCGTGGGCCGCGACGCGCCTCACATCATCCCGCGTAGCCTCGATAATCCGGGAATTTCTGCGATAACTCGAGATTGCGGGCAGCACGACGAGCAGCGTCGCGAGGATGGTCGCGCCAAGCAACGCAAGCTCCTTCCGGGTTTCGGTTCGCAGCCGACGCCCGGACTGAGTTGCAACATCGCGATCCGCGAAGATGACGCTACGGAACAACCCTTTGAGAAACATGCCGCGAGGGGCTTGATCGCCCTGAATCCTCCCGCTACCCGCTGCGCCTTCGGTCCGACGGGGTGCCAAGACCGGCAACTCGGCTCGGAGGGCGCGCTCCGCCCTCGCGCTCGAGAAGTAAAACCCGCGAAACGCGGGCCGCTGGCGATAGCGGTTGCTTCTGGCTAGCGCGCCGGCAAAGCAAGCCAGCTGTGCCCCCATTGAGGCGAAGCGCTGTGGAAACCGCAACAAAGCTTCTCGGTCATCGGCGTCGGTCGTTCGAAACAGCTGACGAAAGGCGCGGGCGTGTAGGGCTTTGCCAAGCCCCGCTAACTCTTCGAGGACGGCCGCCTCGGGCTGCTCCAACCGCCGATCCTCTAGGGAAAATGTAGCCCCCCACGGCTGGGCAGAAATCTCCGAGCCTGCTTCGCGCCAGAATTCCGCAAAGCCAGCGATGTGGTCGGCTCGAGTGACGAGCAAGTATACGGGCACGAGCAAATCGAGGCGGTCGTGTAGCTCATCCAGGTGCAAACGAACGCGCCGAGCCGCAACCTCCAGCTCTTCTCGGCTCGAGTGGATCAACCGATCCGCGGCCAGGGTCACCATCACGCCGTCGAGTGGACGACGCGCACGGTATCGCCGCAAATTCGTGAGGAACGCCGTCCATTCGCCCGCATGCTCTTGCTCGAGCAGCCGCCCGGGTGTGTCGATGAGGACCGCAGCCTCGGAGAACCAGAATTCGCAGCTAGGCGTCTCGCTGCCCGTTACCGCGCCGCCGCGTACCGGTTCGATGGGCGCGAAATCGAGGCCCGAGCGCTCGAGGGTTGCTGTCTTGCCCGATCCGGAGTCTCCAACGATGGCGTACCACGGCAGAGCATACAGCGCCGCTCGCTTACCGCGTCGCCCCAACCGGGTTCGTCCGAGTGCCCGAGCCGCAGCTTTTATGTTTTGCTCGATGGCTCGGATGCGCGCCACTCCCGCTCCGGCATGGGCGGACTGCACGGCGAGCGCGGTCGCGTTCAACTGGCGCTCGGGTGATCGGAGACGGCGTCTGGAATGAAAGGCCGCCGCGCCGCACGCCCCGGCGACGGCCATGCCGACCGCGCTCACAATTCCCGGCACCCACCAAGGCCAGGCGAGACTCAGCGCGAGAACCCAGCTGACGCCGCTCACCACCAGGGCGCCGCAAGCGATCAATGCGATGGTCACTTCAGCACCTCACTGGGTAGGCTAACCGAGCCGATCTCCGACAGGGCAAGATCGCTCGCCCGACGTACCCATAGCGCACACAACCCGAGCACCAGGATGCTGACGGCGGCCGCGCCGCAGAGTATGACGCGCAGCACGCGTTGTAGACCCCTTTTTGGTCGCGGCGGCGCGGGCACCTCGAGATGAGGGCTGATGATGTCCGGCGACGGCAGCGCCTTCTCGAGCTTGCGACGGGCTGCGCGCGCGAATTTCGACACTGACTCCAGATCGTTACTTCGCCCGTATGCTCCTCGGAAGCCCAGCGCCAGACACAAGGCATAGACCTGGACGGCGGGCAGACGGTCTTCTCTTTGCAAGAGGGCCCGCAGGCGCGCGAAGAAGTTTTCTCCGGCCGCGTTCTCCCGATACAAGATGAGCTGCAAAGGTTGCTTCATCCAATCCGCACGGCCCGGCCAGGAAGATCGAAGGACTTGCTCGTCGATGAAGGCGACCAAAGCGTAGCGGGCCTCCGCCAGGTCGGCGCCATCGAGCCCGAGGCGGCGGCCTTCCGAAACCATTCTATCCAGACACGCCAGCATGCGCTCACGCACCGTGCGCGAGTCTGGCAAGGGTGCGGTTTGGCTCAGAGCCAACGCCGCGACCAGCGTTTCCGAACAGATCTCGTAGACGAAATGTTGCATGCCGATCGGCCCTTCAGGTCAGGTGAGCCGAATCGATGGCATAGAGGGCGACGGAGGCTCCACTCCATTCGCCTTCTGAAGGCAGGTACAGGGCAACGGTCGCAGTCTTTTCGATAGCCTTCCAGAACTGTCCCTCCTTCTTGATGCGGAAGAAGCAGGTTCCGGGCTGAATTGGCAGCGCCGCCGACGGGTGCCACTCCACTTCCGCGCGAGCGCCATGACGCGACTGCTTGACGACGTCGTAAATCTGGCTCCAGTCTGCAATTTTCAGCACCTTCGGTGCACGCTCTCTCAGTAGAGCCTCGGCCATGTCTGCCTTGATGGCAACAAAGAGCTCGCGCGTGGCAGCCTCGTTCAACTTGCCAATGTACATACCGTCCGAGCGCCGTTCTAGATCGACGTCGTGATAAGCCGCCCGCAGCTCTGTCGAAAGCAAGCTCAACACACGGGCAAATAACGCTTCGAATACGTCGCCTTGCGATTGGTAGTTGAACTTTGGCAGCGCGGCGGGGTCGGCCGCATCAGCGAAAGTAGCCAGCTGTCCAGCGAACGTCGCCAATGCCAGATAGATCTCTTCGGGATGAGCCTGCGGAGTATCGAAGAGATGCGCCAGACCAGGAATTGCACCGTTGATGGTGTGCAGCAGCCAAAAACGCTGCGCGTCCGTCGCATGGAACTCGAGTTGGCCGCTTTGACGGCGACGCCGCTCGGCCGCCACCTGCCGCTGCCGAGCAATGGCTGCGGTGAGCACCCGATGTAACCCCCCGACCAGAAACGGAGCCTGCCCGAAATGAGCAACGGGCGGAACGTAGTTGTCACGAATGATCGGCTTTCCGGCAGCGTCCCTCACAATTTCAGCGATTCGAATCGTGCTGTGGCCTTGGGAACGCTCATCTCCAAAGAAGATCTTCAGGTTAGCGCGGGCGGCCTCCAGCTGAAAATCGCTTGCGCCATCGTTGACATCGCGGACCGATCTCAGCGTTTGGACGTAGCGCCGCCCTGTCTCCGGGTTACCGGGTCGGCTCAGGAGTGGCGTAGCATCGACGTCGTGCGCCAGCCCCACGGAAACGGTGAGCACCTCGGTGGCTGAGGAGAACGCGCTCTCGAAGCTTCGGGCGTCGGGACAGGGCTCGTCGGTCGATCCGCCGCAGTCGACACTGGCGCCATCGGGCCAGATGGCGGCAAAGCGCCGCAACTTGAGCTGCTGCATCGCGAGGGCAGCAAGATCGATCTGGAGCTCTGTGATACCCCAGTCGTAGTGGACAGTGGCTTTGAGGCGGTCCGCAAGTAGCCGTTCGTGGTACCTGTCTTGTTGCTGAAAGTGGTGTTGGCTCACCAGGACACCTTCTGACCAGATCGGTTTGCAGGCCATTTTCATTCGCTCCTCTGCTGCGACGCCGCTCGAGCGGACCGCGTAGCCTTCTGAACGCGCATCTCATCCGGGCTCACGGAACTGGCGCATCCGGGCCCTGAGACCGCGCTCGAAGAGCTTGCCTCGCGTGTGGGGGCTCGTTGGTGTGCTTCGCGCCACTCTCGTCGCGTTGCGGACAAGTCTCGTCTGGACATCTAAGACCTTTCTTGGGCACCTTACTCAGGTGCACGGAACGCTCGTCCACCCCGGCCACCGGTTGAGGAAATTCCGCAACCCAGTTTGCGGCTAGCCGAGTTGGGGGGGGCAGGCAAAGACCCCAATAAGGAGAACAACGATGGCTTTCGATATGTTTCTGAAGATTGAAACGGTGAGCGGCGAGTCGATTGATGAAGTGCACAAAGGCGAGATCGATTTACTGTCCTGGACCTTCGGTGCCAGCCAGACGGGAACCGCGCACGTGGGTGGCGGCGCCGGAGCCGGGCGTGTTCAGGTCCAGGACCTGACATTCACGAAGCAGGTAGATCGCTCGTCAGCGATTCTGTTTTCGCTGTGTTGCAAGGGCACGCACCTGACCAAGGTCCAAATCACCGTACGAGAGGCGGGCGGCTCCCCCCTGGAGTATCTGAAGGTGCATTTGGAGAAGGTGCTCATTACGGGTTACTCGACAGGAGGCACGGGCAGCGGCAATGTGGATCGCTTGCTCGAGACCGTAACCCTGAACTTCGCGCGGGTTAAGCTGGAATATACTCCTCAGGGCGAGGGCGGCCTGGGCGCAGCCTCGATTATCAAGGGCTGGGACATCGGCGCCAACAAAGCCTGGGATTGACGTTCACTCGGCGGTCGCGGCTACTTCAGCGAGCCGATGGGCCCAGCGTGCGGGCAGCGGCTCGCCATGGCTTTGGTAAAACGCTGCCGCCCCCAATCAAAGGTATGCGGCACGCACTCGTCTGCACGGTCGCCATCCGCTAGTAACTGCGCCAACGCCTCGCGGGCTCGAAAAATCGCCTCTTTGGGCACTCGGATGGCAAACTTTTCCCCGGGAAGATCGGGAACTCGGTCTCCCACGACATCGGGATTTAGCTCTCGGATCTTGCTGGTACTGCTCGAGGCGGCACGAGCGATCAGCCCGATCCGCGTGCCGGGCGGCACGTCCAAGTCGGCCGTCATCTGAGGGGATCGGAGCTGTGCTGCCTCAAAATGGAAGTGGGCGAGATTGGATAGGATAAAGGCAAACGCCTGGACCTTGGGCACGTAGCGGGCAGTCTCTTGCGGCAAGCGGCCCCCGTCCGCGAGCTCCCAAAAGCCAACGTCATCGCCCGCCTGCCTCAACCGCGCCAAAAGCCCAAACGGACCGAGGTTATAGCTTGCGATAGCGAGTTCCCACGATCCCATCTTCCGATACAGATCGGCCAAAAATCTCACTGCAGCGTCGGTCGATTTCGTCGGATTGATACGCTCGTCGAGCACACCCGGCTTCACTCGGAGGTGATACGCCCGCGCGGTAGCTGGCATGAACTGCCAGAGCCCTCGAGCGCCCACCGGCGATTCGATGTCGGGAACGCAGCCGCTTTCGACCATCACAAGGGCCATCAGGTCGAGCGGAAGCCCGTATCGAACGAGCATTTGATGAAACAAGTCCTGATACGCCCCGCACTGGAAGAGCAGCACCTGGAACGTTTCCCGGCCGACCGCGCTTTCCGTGTGGAATTCTACCAGGTCGCGAACTCTGCGGTCGTCTTTGACACCGATGCCGGGCAGCTTGAGTCCAGCCAACCAGCGCCCCAGCTCGCTCGGTTTGTCGCGCGGGATGCGGACCAGGGTGCCCGGGCTCAATAACTCTCGAACGGTAGCCCCCAATTGGCAGCTGGGAGAGCCCGCAACGCAGGGACGAGCGATGCCCTGCCCCAACACTGCTGCCTCCTCGTCGAGCAAGTCGGCCAGCTCCGGCGATTCGAGGCCGCCGTGACCATGAACTTGGGCGAGCAATCCTCTGAGCCTTTCGCTGTCATCGGTTAGACGAGGGCTCCCCAATGGGGCCGCCTGCGCTGCTTCCACCGGCTGGGTCGGTGGCGGCTTCGCTTCCTCGATCGGCGACACGGAGGGAGATGTCGAAAGGGCCAGCGCAACAACCACGAAGGTACCTATTGCCCCGACCAACAATGGCCCCGACCACCATGGAATCCTGGACCGATTTGAACGAGGATGCCCAAGGGACTCTAGAGGGCCACGAGTCTCGTCGTGAGGATACATGGGGTCAGCAAGGGATGGGAACGAGCCGCGGCGCGCTCGCCCGATCCGCATCAAACGACGATCGAGATCGGCGGCCAAAGGCTGTGCCTCGGCTCCTGGAGGGGGCAGATCGAGCTCGGGCAGCCCGGATGGGTCTGGGCCAAGCAGGGGTGGCCGCGGACGCCCGATCTGGGGAAGGCTGGGAAGGGCTCCACCAAGCTGGCCCGAGACGGCGGGGTCTAAACCAAAAGCGCGCAAGCCTAGAAATGTACGATCCGGAAGCATCTCCGAGCCGTGCTCGACCCGTTCGTCAAGCCGGACCTCTGGAGCTTCGGCTACCGCCGCAAACAAGTCGATGCTCGGCGGGGTGAGCAAGGCCGGCGGGTCGATAGTGAGCCGCGCGGGTGACATCTGACCGCTGTCTTCGAGCGCAAATGATTCCGATCGAGCGCGCCACTCATGACGTAGCTGCCAGGCCACCTCGGAGACATTGCGAAGACACTGGGCCAGCCTTAGCCGATCCACCTCGGACGCTGCCAAGCACTGTTCACAAGTGGCCAGATGATGCCCTAGGCCCCCGACGTTTGCCGCGCGAGCCTGGACTTCCAGCTCGCGAGACTGCTTTCTAAGTGCTTCGATGTCTCCCGGAGCCCACTCGGCTGGCCCCGTCAGAATGCGCTGCCACGCCTGGAGAAACCTTTTGGTTTCGCGAACCAGCTCCACTCCATCGCTGGGCGGCTGCCCCCCTCGGCCCTCTCGGTCGACCAACTGCGTCACGACGCTCCCTGGTTAGCATACCCTAGGCGCTCGCACACTTCTCACCGATTTCCGGCAACCCGGCGCGGGCCGGGTCGACAGAACCGCCACCGCATTTGGGGTTTCATCATGTTCATCGACCATCAACAGCTCATTAAGCCCGTTTCAGAACTCGAACCCTCGGGGTCAAACCTGGAATATGCCCCAGAATTTGCGCGACTCGAGAGGACCGCTCTGGGAACTCCCGATCGATTCATGGGAGACGCCGTGCAGCCGGGCACCCCCGCCGATCCGCTCGCCGCAATCGAGCAATCCACAGCCCTGCTCGGGCGCACCAAGGACCTCCGGGTCGCCTTGCATCTGCAACGCGCCTTGCTGACACGCCACGGGATCCTCGGCTTCCTCGACGGGCTTGTGTTACTGAGGCGATTGATCGAGGAGTTCTGGGATGGCGTTCACCCCGGGGCAGATCCGGACGATGTCGGGGACTTCACCATGCGCGCGAATACCGTGTCTGCAGTCGCAGCACCGGAGTTGCTGTTGGCGTTGCGGCAGACAGCTATGATCGAATCGCGAACCCTCGGCCCGATCAGCCTGCAGGACCTCTGGGCAGCTACAGGCGAAACCACTGGAGCCTCGCCCGCCCGCGTTGACCCGTCGCAGCTAGGCGCCGTCTTTCGCGAGCAACCCGCGGCTCGGCTCGTCGCTCTCGTGGACAGCCTCCAGTCGGCAGTGCGCGACCTTGGCGCCATCAGCCTGATCTTTCGTACGCGCGCCGAGCACGAACTCGACCTAGGGCCGCTGTCAAAGCTGCTCGAAAGGGCGATCGAGGTCATCGGTAAGCAGCTTCACGCAGTGTCCGACGAGGCACCTGTCACCGCGCTCGATTTGGGCATACACGCGGCAAAAACACCAACCGATAGTGACCGCCACCTCGACTTGCGTGCGCCGCGAGTAGGCGCAATCCAGAGCCGCCATGACGTGCTGCGCGCGCTCGAACAAATCTGCACGTACTACGCGAATCACGAACCTTCTAGCCCGCTGCCGATCTTGCTCCAGCGTTGCCAACGTCTGGCCACGCTCGATTTCATGGACATCGTCAAGGAGCTCGCGCCGGACGCTCTCTCCCGAATTGAACTGATCGCTGGCACCGCCGGCAAATGAAGCAACAAAGCATGAGGTCGAGCCGACCTCTCAACGGAGTTATGACACCATGAGCAGCCAGAAATTCATCGCCCGGAACCGCGCGCCGCGCGTTCAAATCGAATACGACGTGGAGGTCTACGGAGCGGAAAAACGCATCCAGCTTCCCTTCGTCATGGGGGTAATGGCCGATCTAAGGGGCAATGCGGGAGAGGCTCCAGCAGCGCTTCCTGAGCGAAAGTTTCTGGAAGTCTCCGTTACCAACCTGGACGACCGCATGCGAGGGATGCGCCCGGCCGTATCCCTCGAAGTACCGAATACGCTGACCGGTGACGGGAATCTGAAGACCGAAATCACCTTCGAGTCGCTCGACGACTTTTCACCCGCGGCGATCGCGAAGAAGGTGCCGGCACTCCGGCGCCTGCTCGAGGCGCGCACTCAATTGTCGAACCTCATCACCTATATGGATGGGAAGAGCGGCGCGGAGGAGCTAATCTCGCGCGTCATCAACGACCCAGCAACGCTCGAGGCGCTGGCCACGAAGCGTCAACTCGAAGCCGACAACGCAACCCAATCGACTGAGAGCAAGTCATGAACACCACGATCAAGTCGCACGCACAAGTAGCCATAAACCCCGCCTTTTCCGGGACGGATGATTTCGGAGCTCTGCTACAAAAAGAGTTCAAACCACAGACCACGCGTGCTCGCGAGGACGTGGAATCGGCGGTGCTCACGCTCGCTCGCGAGGCTCTCACGACGACCACTGTCATTTCACGAGATGCAGTCGAATCGATCGAGGCCATCATTGCAGAAATTGATCGCAAGTTGAGCGAGCAGATCAACCTCATCCTGCATCATGAGGAGTTTCAAAAGCTCGAAGGCGCCTGGCGCGGCCTCCACTACCTGGTCAACAACACCGAGACCGACTCGATGCTAAAGATCCGCGTGATGAACATATCCAAGAAGGAGGTGCATAAGACACTGAAGCGCTTCAAGGGTGTATCCTGGGACCAGAGCCCCATCTTCAAGAAACTGTACGAAGAAGAATACGGACAACTCGGTGGAGAGCCCTACGGCTGCCTCGTGGCCGACTACTACTTCGATCACAGTCCAACTGACGTCGAGACCCTGTCGGAGCTGAGCAAGACGGCCGCGGCCTGCCACTCGCCGATCATTACGGCCCCAGCCCCTTCCCTGTTCCAGATGGAGTCCTGGCAGGAGCTGTCGAACCCGCGAGATATAGTGAATATCTTCGGCACCCCCGAATACGCAGCGTGGCGTTCGCTGCGCGATGCTGAGGAGTCGAGATACATCGGGATGGCTCTTCCTCGCTTCTTGGCGCGCCGTCCGTACGGTGCCAACAGCGACCCCGTCGACGAGTTTGACTTCGAGGAAGACGCCACCGGACCGGATGCGACGAAGTACACCTGGGCGAACTCCGCCTACGCGATGGCAACCAACATCACCCGTTCGTACAAGATGTACGGTTGGTGCTCGCGAATTCGAGGCATCGAATCAGGCGGCGCCGTCTCCGGGTTGCCGACGCATACCTTCCCTACCGACGATGGCGGCGCGGACATGACCTGTCCCACAGAGATTGGCATCACGGATCGCCGCGAAGCCGAGTTGTCGAAAGCCGGTTTCATGCCACTAGTGCACAAGAAAAACTCAGACCTGGCAGCTTTCATCGGAGCACAGTCGTTACATCGCCCCCCCCAATACGACGACCCCGATGCCACAGCCAATGCGTCCCTCGCTTCGCGGCTGCCTTATCTCTTCGCGACGTGCCGCTTTGCCCACTACCTCAAGTGCATCGTGCGCGACAAGATTGGCTCGTTCAAAGGTCCTGACGACATGCAGCGCTGGTTACAGAATTGGCTGACGCAATACGTCGAAGGCGACCCCGCTCACGCTAGCGAGGAAGCAAAGGCCCGGAAGCCTCTCGCCGATGCGGAGGTAGTTTTGGCCGAGGATCCTGCAAACCCCGGCTACTACAAATCCAACTTCTTCCTGAGGCCCCACTACCAACTCGAAGGGCTCACTGTATCCCTTAGGCTCGTCTCAAAGCTGCCGTCCGCGAAGGTGGGCGCATGAATTCGTGGCCCACCCTGCGCCCGTCACTTCTCGAACGACTGACGAGCGCGAAGGGCGTGGACCTCGGTGCCGCTCAGGAGCACGGGGGCTCGTCCCTCGCCGAGCTCCGCCAATCCGTGCGTCGGGAGCTAACGGCTCTTTTCAATGCGACGGCACTATCGGCAACTCAGAACCTGGACCTCTGTCCCCACGTCCAGCGGTCTGTATTGAACTATGGCTTGCCCGATCTTTCTGGGAAAACCGCCAGCAGTATTGACCGACCATGGCTCGAACGCCAACTTGCAAGGGCAATTCGAGACTTCGAGCCACGGCTTCGGCCACAATCGCTGCGCGTCAGCGTGGGAGCGAACGGGGAGGCGCGGCACAACACTCTCACGTTCGAAATTGACGCCGAAATCGAGCACCGCTTCGGGACCGAACGGCTCGCTTTCCAAACTCATTTTGACCTGGAGAGCGGAACCGCGCGCGTGACCGAGCTGAACTCAATGGCCTGACCCAGAGAGATCAGGGGCCAATCAATGGATCAGCGATTGCTCACCTACTACGATCGAGAGCTCGCGCATCTGCGCGAGCTCGGATCGGAATTTGCCGCGGAATTCCCCAAGATCGCCGGGCAACTCGGCCTCCTTGCCAACGACTGCTCCGACCCCCACGTAGAACGGCTACTCGAGGGATTTGCGTTCTTGGCGGCGCGCGTCCAACTCAAGATGGACGCGGAGTTTCCTCGCTTTACCGAGCACCTGCTGGACATGATCTATCCACATTGTCTGGCACCAACGCCGGCGATGACCATCGTGAGCTTCGAGCCGAGCACCCGCCAGATCATCGGCTCCCAGGGATTCAACCTTCCTCGAGGGACGACGCTGAATACGGAAGCTCCAGGTCATCAACCCACGATGTGTCGATTCCGAACGGCACATGAGCTCACGCTCTGGCCGCTTGCGATTTCGAGCGTGCGCCACAGCGCATTTACGAGCGACCTTGGGGAAATTCGTCTGGACGGCGAGCGCAAGTTGCGCGGTGCCGTCCGCATACTCTTGCGCTCTACCGACGGCAGGCCCCTCAATCAACTGGACCTCGACCGCTTGCCTCTCTTCATTCGAGGTCAGGATGCAGTCGGACGTCGCCTTTACGATCTCTTGTCCAGCTCGGCCGTTGGTATGCTGGTGCGCTCACCAGAAGGTACGAGCGCGGAGATCGTACGTCGGGCTTATATCGCGCCGATTGGTTTCGAGGACACACAAGCGTTACTTCCGTACGGACCCCGATCGTTTCAGGGCTACCGCCTACTGCAGGAGTACTTTGCGCTCCCCGGCCGCTTTATGTTCCTCGAGCTTTTGCAATTGCGGAAGGGCCTCGCCCGCGCGAGCGGGGCCGAGCTCGAAGTGATCGTGCTGCTCGACAAACATGACTCGATCGTTGAGAGCGGCGTGAGCCGGGCGCACGTCAAGCTGTTCTGTACGCCTGCCATCAACTTGTTCGAGCGCAAGGCCGACCGAATTCAGCTTTCAGATCGAACCCACCAATACCACGTGGTGGCAGATCGCACGCGCCCTCGAGATTTTGAAGTTCACAGCATCACAGAGGTGGTGGGACACGCCGCCAATAACCAGGAACGGCGGCAATTTAGACCTTTTTACTCCTGCACGGAACGCACTGTGGGCGCAGCCGATGCTGCGTATTTCACCGTGCACCGAGAGCCTCGAACGGCCTCGACTCGGCAACGTAATGGCGTGACGGCCTCCAACTATGAGGGCAGCGAAACTTTCATCGAATTGGTGGACGGTGCAGAGGGCCCTTATCATCCCAATTTGCATCAACTGTCGGTGAGCACGCTCTGCACGAATAGAGACCTGCCGTTGTCCGCTCCAACAAGAGAAGGGGTGACGAACTTCACGCTCGAGTCTGCCGCCCCCACCTCATCGGTGGGCTCCGTCGGTGGCCTCTCGGCGCCGCGTGCCAGCAATGCGTGGGGTGGTACGTCGTGGCGCCTCATAAGTCATCTCTCGTCCAACTATCTGTCGGTGGTGGGGGACGGTGAGGGGAATGGCGCAGCCGCCCTACGGGAGCTGTTGCAGCTGCACGCAGATCAAACGTCTTCAGCCACGCAGCGCCAAATCCAGGGCTTGGCCTCGGTCACGAGCACGCCGGTAGTGCGACGTCTGCCGTTGGCTGGACCGGTCAGCTTCGGGCGAGGGCTGGAAGTCACGGTCGACGTGGACGAGGCTGCCTTCGAGGGCACGAGCTTGCTGTGTTTCGGAGCCGTATTGGAGAATTTTTTTGCCAAGTACGCGCCGATCAATTCTTTCACCGAGCTCTCCTTACGCGGCGCGGAACGCCGAGAGCTGGCGCGTTTTTCGGCGCGTCTCGGGCGAAGGCGAGGGATGTGACGGAGCTCTCAAACCTCGAACGGAACGCCTGGGATTTCGATTTCCATCAAGCAATGCGGCGCCTGGAGTGCGCATTCCCGGAGTACCCGCGAGCCGGCGAAGCCCATTCACCGATGAGCGAACCGGTGCGGCTCGGCCAGGACCCCTCGTTTGAATTTGCACCCGCCGCAATTCAGGCATTTATGGCCCCCTCGAACGGGAAACCCGGTCAGCTGCGGGTGGCGTTCCTTGGCCTCTTCGGACCTCAGGGTCCGCTGCCCCAACATTTTACCGAACAGGCCCAAGAAGCTACGCGCGGCGCAAACGATCGGGCTCTGGCCGCATTTATCGACCTGTTTCATCACCGCATGCTGCTCTTATTTCATCGAGCCTGGACGCTGAATCATCCAGCGGCCTGCGAAGATCGGCCGAGCAGCAATGGCTTCAGTCGCTACCTGACGGCCCTCTGCGGTCTGCAAGATGCAGATGCGTCCACCGCGTACATTCCGGGTAAGGCGCGGCTGCAATTTGCCGCGCGCTTCATGCAACCCGCCCGTAACGCGGAAGGCCTAGAGGCGCTCGTTGGCGAGTACTTCGAGTGCAAAGTCAACGTCCAAGAGTACATTGCTGAGTGGCTCGAGATCCCTGTCGCACAGCGCTGGAAACTAGGAAGTTGCCCTGAGCTGAGCACGCTGGGTCATTCCACCCTACCCGGCGGGCGTGTCCTGCAGTCTGGCCAGAAGTTCCGAATCGAGCTTGGACCCTTGCATCACTCGGACTACCAGCGATTCCTTCCCGGCACCTCGGGGCTCGAGAAACTGACAGAGCTGGTCCGCAGCTATGTCGGACCGGAGCTCGCCTGGGACATACGACTAATCCTTCACGCTGCCGAGCGACCACCGCTGCGTCTGGGCAAGACAGGCCGGCTGGGGCGAGACGCTTGGCTAGGCAAAGAGCCGCACGAGCATCGCGCAAACAAGGACCTGATCATTAATCCTGCCGCCTCTGCCGCGGCCCCGCCGCCCTCGACAAATTGATCGAATAAGGAACTCGTCATGCCCGACATCAGCCGCGCGACACTCTTCGGAAAGCTGTCGCCCATCGCGTACCGCAGCATCGAGGGCGCCACCCTGTTTTGCAAGCTGCGTGGCAATGCTTACGTCGAGCTATGCCATTGGGTGCACCAGATCTTGCAGTTGCCGGACTCCGATCTCCATCGAGTGCTGTCGCACTACGCCATTGATGTCGCCCGTATGAGCCGCGACATCACAGACGCTTTGGAGCGCCTGCCGCGAGGCGCTCGGAGTGTGAGCGACTTGGGCCGAAGCGTGGAAGAATCCGTGGAGCGCGGTTGGGTGTACAGTTCGTTGCTGTTCGGTGCAGAGAGCGTCCGCACCGGGCATCTAATGGTTGCTTGGCTAAAGACCCCCGCGCTTCGCAAGGCCATTGGGTCGGTTTCTCCGCAGTTTCTCAACCTGGACGCGGATGAATTGGCGCGGTCCTTGGCCGAAATCGCGAAGGCATCTCCGGAACAATCATCGAGTGCGCAAGAGCCAGATCCGACGCAAGCCGACGCAGCTACGCGAGCACCGGCCGTGCTCGGCAAGCGTGAAGCCTTGAAACGGTATTGCATCGACCTCACCGAGAGGGCGCGCACTGGCAAGATGGAACCGATCGTCGGTCGAGACGCCGAGATTCGTCAGATTGTTCAGGTCCTGCTTCGACGGCGGCAAAATAACCCCATCCTTACTGGCGAAGCTGGCGTCGGCAAAACAGCGATCGTCGAAGGCATTGCCCAACGCATCGCCACAGGAGATGTGCCGCCCCTGCTACGCGAGGTCACGATCTGCGCGCTAGACATCGGCCTACTGCAGGCTGGCGCCAGCATGAAGGGCGAGTTCGAGGCCAGGCTGCGTCAAGTAATCGACGAGGTACAGGCCTCGGTCACGCCAATTGTATTGTTCGTCGATGAAGCGCACACATTGCTAGGTGCAGGCAACCAGGAGGGCAGCCTGGATGCGGCGAACTTGCTGAAACCAGCACTCGCGCGCGGCGAGCTTCGAACCATCGCTGCGACCACCTGGTCGGAGTACAAGAAATATATCGAAAGCGACCCTGCGCTCTGCCGGCGGTTCCAAGTGATCAAGGTGGAGGAGCCGAGTACCGAGGCTGCTCTGGGTATGCTGCGACACACCGCCTCGAGCTTGGAGCAGCACCATCGGGTGTCGCTCTTGGACGAAGCCCTCGAGGCAGCAGTGAAGCTGTCCCAGCGCTTCATCATGGATCGGCGGTTGCCCGACAAGGCCGTGAGCCTAATCGATACGGCTTGTGCCCGCGTCGCGCTGAGCCAGCATGGCGTGCCTGCTGAGGTAGAAGAATGTAGGCGGCGCATCGAGTCGTGCAAATTGGAGCTCGAGATTGTCGAGCGTGAGCAACTCGGCGGCGTGGACGTCGGCTCACGCGGGCAGTCAGCGCGCGCGTCGTTGGATCGCTTCGGAAATGAACTCGAGAAAATCGAAGGCCGTTGGCGCGCGGAGAAAGAGCTCGTTGATCGAATACTTGCGTTGCGCCTGGAGTTGCACGGCGCAGGTAGCTCTGGCGTGAATCGCACAAGGTTGCTCGCGGAGCTGAAAAATCTGCAGACGAGCCTCGGGCAAATTCAGGCGGACTGCCCCCTCATCCTGGCGGCGGTAGATTACCAGGCAGTGGCTCGCGTGGTCTCGGATTGGACCGGCATTCCCGCCGCGCGCATGGGCCGAGCGGATCTCGAGTGTGTGCTCGACCTCGCAGAACGGCTAGACAAGCGAGTCATCGGGCAAGCGCCGGCGCTCGAGGTGATTTCGCGACGCGTTCAAACGGCGCGGGCGGGCCTCGAAGACCCGCAAAAACCCATCGGCGTTTTCCTGCTAGTTGGACCGTCCGGAGTGGGCAAAACCGAGACAGCGTTGGCGCTAGCCGAGACCCTGTACGGCGGCGAGCAGAACGTGATCACCATCAACATGAGCGAGTTTCAGGAGGCACACACGGTCTCCACGTTGAAGGGCGCGCCCCCCGGCTATGTGGGCTACGGACAGGGCGGCGTCTTGACGGAGGCCGTGCGACGCCGGCCCTACAGCGTCATCCTCTTGGACGAGGTCGAGAAAGCTCATCCCGACGTGCACGAGATTTTCTTCCAGGTCTTTGACAAGGGTTGGATGGAGGATGGTCAAGGAACGCGCGTAGACTTTCGCAACACGATCATATTGCTCACGTCGAACGTAGGCAGCGACGTCACTCTAGATCTCACTCGAAATGGCTCGCGGCCTTCTCTCGATCAGCTGTGCTCGGCATTGCGTAGGCCGTTGCTGGACACGTTCCCCGCGGCGCTGCTCGGCCGCATGGTGGTCGTACCCTACTGCCCCCTCAGCGAAGTTGCACTCCACCAAGTGGTCGACCTGCAGTTGAAGCGGATACGGGAGCGCCTGCTCGACCGCTACAAGGTCCCCTTTGATTATGATGAGTCGGTGGTCAAGCTCGTGGGCTCGCGCAGCACTGACGTGGAGAGCGGGGGGCGGACCATCAACGCCATCCTCACCAATACGCTCTTGCCGGGCGTCAGCCGCGAGTTGCTCAAGCGCACCCTCGCCGGCGTTCCAATCGGTCGGGTAGCGGTCACCGCGACCGAGGGGAAGTTCGAGTATGCCTTTGACTGACGGCTCGCTTCCGATCACCCGACGTGGGCGAGCCCGGTAGCGCGTTTCGAACGCAGGCAGCCCGCGCGGCCTGGGCCGCAGAATCCTAGCGGCGAGGGGTGGCTCCAATGCTATGGTCTCCATCAGGGTGGCCAAGCCTACGCAAAGCATTCCCGGCGGGTCTTTCGCCCTCGACGACGACGATCTCGAAGGAGCGCCGGCTCGGGACTCGACTGATCGTCCGGCGGAAACGCCCTTGGCGGGTTCCATCATGGGCGGGAAATACCGACTGATTTCAGAAATCGGGCGGGGTGGGATGGGGGCAGTCTGGCGCGCGGAGCACCTCGGATGGGCAGCGCCGGTGGCCCTCAAGATTATGAGCCGGGAGTTCACGGCTCGACCGGAGGCATTGGGGCGGTTCGAGCGCGAAGTGCGCCTGGCTGCGGGTCTGCGCAGTCCCCACGTGGTGCAGGTGCTCGACCACGGCATCGACGATGCGACACGCATCCCCTTCATCGCCATGGAGCTGCTGGAGGGGGAGACGCTCGCGCGAAGGTTGAAACGTGCGCAACGCATCGGCCCGGCGGAGACATTTGTCATCGTCACGCACCTCGCCCGGGCCCTCACGCGTGCACACGCGGCGGGCATCATCCACCGTGACCTCAAGCCGGATAACGTGTTCCTGGTACGGAATGACGAGGAAAGCCTGACGAAGGTCCTGGATTTTGGCGTCGCCAAATGGACCGCCCCATCCATTCCCGAGGGCGGGTTGACCCGACCGGGTAGCGTGCTGGGAACTCCGTTTTACATGAGCCCTGAGCAGATCCAGGGGGCGCGCGACATTGACCATCGGGTCGATCTTTGGAGCCTCAGTGCCATCGTCTGCGAGTGCCTCACGGGTAAGCGGCCGTTCGAAGCCAAGGACTTCGCTCAGCTCGCCGTCTTGTTGCTCGGCAATACGGGCCGTCCGTTGCCATCCGCGCTCGGGCCTGTGCCGCCCGGCTTCGATGCCTGGTTTCTGCGCGCCACGGCTCCAGATATTTCAAAACGGTTTCAGTCCGCCCGCGAGTTGGCGCATTCGCTTGCAATGGTCTGCGGTGCGACCCCTCCGAGCTTGGCGCCGGACTCGTTTCCAGCCACTGAGCAACTCGGCGCAATCCCTAATGACGCCCCAAGCATGGCTGCGGTGTCGCACACGGCATCGCGAGCCTTCAACCCGCGACGCCTCTGGCAACGGCCGCTCGCGCGGCTACTCACCTCCACTGCCTTGACCACCGTCATCGTTACCAGCGCAATAGCCTTTTGGTACCGAAACGTGCTGCCCAAGCAGCAGCCGGGCCATTCGGTAGCCTCCGCCCCTCCGCCCGTAGCCCTGGAGCTAGCGACCGCCGTCCCTGCCCTGACCCCGAGCGTACGCCCCCTAAACGAGCCCGGAACGCCACCGCAGTCATCAGGCGCACCCCCAGAGCCCACCCCGCCACCCGCCGCGGTCGCGGACGATCCCACCGCACGACCTCCACCAACGGCGCAGCCCGAGCCACCCGCCGCTCCCAAACCCGCTGCCCGCCTCAAGCCCAGGCGCTCGCCCTCCGCCGCTGCTCCCCGCAACGCCGACCGTCCCGCTGCGGCCGACGACGCCCGCCCCACCCCCACATCCAAGTCGCGCGCCGCGAGCCCAGACCCCCCCGCCGAAGCCGCCACGCCGCCGAGCTTGATCGACGGGCGCCGCATTCGCACGACGCTGGCGCCGAGCCCATAGACTTGCGCGGGGGAGCTGGCTACTCCTCTGGCCAATGGTCGGTGGTTATAGCGGCTGGGTGGCTCGTCGTGGGGTGCGCCGCCGTTGGATGCCGGGCATGTTTGCGGCTCTCTTGGCCGTGGCGCCCATAGGTTTGGCGCGGGCGGATGCGCCGGTGAGTGAGAACGCGAGCCGGCGCTTCAGTCAGGGTGTCCGCCACATGACGGGGCAAGATCCCGATCGGTACGAGAAGGCGTATCGCGAGTTCAAGGCGGCTTACGCGGACTCACCGTCGTGGAAGATCCTCGGCAACCTCGGCATCTGCGCCAATGAGCTCGAGCGAGATGGCGAGGCGATCGATGCCTTCAAAGGCTCCTTGGAGCGCGGCGGTAAGGAGCTTAGCGCGGACGAGCGCAAGCAGTTCACCGAGGATCTGCAGCTGGTGGAGAGCGGGTCCGCGACGTTGACGATTCAGACGGCGCCGGATGGAGCCTGGATCGTAGACGAGCGTTTGCCGGACTCGGGGAGCTCGGTGCTCAATCGTTATGGGCCCACGTCGGGGCCGCTGACGTTGCGGGTGCGCGCAGGGCATCACCGGATCCGGGCGGAGCTGAGCGGCTACGAGGGGGAGGTCTGGGAATTCAGCACCACAGCGGGCTCGTCGGTCACGCATGCGTTCGACCTGCGGCGGGCGCATGTGCCGAGTGAGGCGGCGGCTGACGCTAGCTCGGAGCCCTTTGATGATCGGCTGGGCTCGAGCGGCGGGAGCTCCGGGTGGCGCGTGGGCTCGTACGTGGCCTTCGGGCTTGGCGCTGTGGGCGTGGGCGCGGGCACTTGGTTTTTGATCGATGGCTTCGACAAGCGTAAGCAAGCGGACCAGCTGTTTGTGGAGTGCTCGATGATGCAACCGGGCGGCGCAGACGGGTGTGCCCCCACTTCGCCGCTCGGCCCGGGAGCGATCAAGGCGGAGGCGGACGAAGCAGACGCCTTCACTCGCTCGCTGGTGGGCTACATCGCCGGCGGGGCCTTCGTCACGGCGGGGCTGGTGATGTTCCTGGTGAGCCCCTCGGAGGCCGAGAGCGGCGCCAAGGGGAGAGAGAAGGCCGCGCTGACACCCTGGCTCGGGCCGCAGGGGTTTGGGGTGAGCGGTCGTTTCTGAGCGCGCACGACCTGCGTTGCATCGCGGGGCAAACGGAGCAGGATGAAACGAGCCACCTTGCTCGAGCAGGTGAAGACCCCTGACGGCAGTACGATGGCCCTCGTCGAGCGTGATGGGGAGTACATGATCCGCGTGAATGGTCGTGAGCTGATGTCCACACGCCATTCCTTCTCGGAAGAGCAGCTCGGCGTCGTGGCGTGCCGAGGACGGGCACGGCTCGAAGACGCTCGCGTGCTGATCGGGGGTCTGGGCTTGGGGTTTACGCTGCGCGCGGCGCTAGCCAACTTGGCACGCAGTGCTCGCGTGCTGGTGGCCGAGCTAGTTCCGGAAGTGGTCGCCTGGAATCGCAATCCCGCCTACCCGCTCGCCGCCGTTGCGCTCGCCGACCCTCGTACGCAAGTGATAATCGGTGATGTGGCAGATATCATGGGGCAGAGCCGAGACGGCTTCGATGCGATCATGTTAGATGCTGACAACCAGACCACGAGCATGAACACCGCTGGCAATACCAGCCTGTATCACCCCGCTGGTCTGGCGAAAATGTGGCGCAAGCTCGAGCCGGGCGGCACGGTCGTCTACTGGTCAGCAGGAGAGGATCCGCTGTTGGCGAAGCGGCTCGCCACGGGCGGTTTTGACGTCGAGGTGCTAGGCGTTCGGAAGCATCCGACGGCAGGTGGCCAGCATACGCTGCTCGTCGGCCACCGGCGCGCATAGGCGCCGACCGCCGGCAAATACCAAGCCTGACGTAGTTTTCTACGCAACTCGGCTCGCGGCGCGGGCGATAGTCCCGGGATGACCCGGTTGCTTTGGCTACTTCTGCTGAGCCTGGGGGTTTTGGCAGAGGGGCGGACGGCCCAGGCTCAGCCAATGCTGCAACAGGTCGCAACGGACGCGGCCGTGACCATCGCGGTGCCCGAGGGCCTACGCCCGACGCCAGGGCTCTCGGCCTTGCCCGACACCCCCCCGCAGGTGGCGGGCATCGCGACCTTCACCGACGGCGGCGAGCACCCCCTCACCATTCAGGTCCGCCGAGGCGAGCCGCACGGCTGGGAAAGCTTGCCCGAGGCTAATCCGGGAGCGGGCGCCGAGTGGACCAAGCGCTTTGCCGCACAGCTGCAAGTGCCCGAGGCGTACGACTTCACGCCGGGGCGCTACGACCCGGAACGGGGCGCCCTCAGCCTGCAATACAAGGTCGTGGGGCCCTCCGCGGCGCGCCTGATGCAGCGAGCGCCGAATTCCCATCCCCTTTGGGCTGCCACGCTCGCGGAGGGAGAAGACCCAGGGGTCGCCAAATGCGTGCTCGACGCGCTGCTCGCCCGCCAGCCCTCCGCGTCCGCCGCCGAGCTCCGAGCGCGCACAGGCATCACGGCCGCAGCGTGCAGCCTGCCCGAAGCGCTCGTCATTGAATACCTCAACCAACTGGGCACTGCCGAGTTTGCGCCGGCCGTGACGACGGTCACGTATATCTCGTTCTTCACGCGGCTCGGCACGATCGGGACGCTGATCATGGCTCCGCTCGATCGGCAGCAGGCCGTCGACGAGGCCGCGGCGCTGATCTGGCGCGAGGCCGAGGTGGCCGACGCTGCGCGGTTGCCAGTGCAGTCCGGCGGCGGGCTGCTTCAGCTCGCCCAGCTCGGGGGCATCGTGCTCGGCGCCTTGCTCGGTGTGCTCGTGTTGGGCGGCGCAGTTTCCTGGCTGCTCACGCGCTTCGGCTTGCGAGCAGCGATCGCCGTGGGCAGCTCGCTGGGGCTGTTGTGCGCCCTCTCGCTGGTCGGTGGGTTGCGGGGCGGCCTGCAGCTCGAGGGCGCCTCGCAGGTCGGCGGCTACCTGCTGGCGAGCACCCTGGCGTTCCGTCCGCTCGTGCGTTGGCTGTCGTCGCGCGGCGGCTCAGCGCTGGACCGCGCGCGCTCACTGCGCCGTTCCCGCGGCCTGTCGACGGTCGAGTACGTCGTGGTATTGGTGCTCTTGGCCTGCGTCGCGATCGGGACGTGGCGGTTTTTCGGCAACTCCGTAAAGACGGCCATCTTCCACAGCAACGAGCAGCTCGACTCGCTGGCGAGCACACCGCTCGATGAGGTGGGCCCGAGCGTTGCCGACTCGCAGGTGGCATCCGCGCGCGCGGGGCAGACGCTGACCGATCCGCGCGGCGGCGGCAGTCTGAGCGGCGACCGGGCGGGCGCTGCTGGGCCCGCGCGGCAAAGCGGAGCGGGCGAGTCGCGCGGTAGCCCCCTGGAGGGCCTGGCAACGGGCGTGGCGCAAGGGATGCTACCCGGGCGCGAGCTCACCCCGGCTGCGCCCCCCGCCGCGCCGCCCCCCAACGCCGGCCGCGTTCTCGCCAGCGCCGCGCAGGAGCCATCCTTGCTGCTGCGCGGAACAGACATCGCCACCGATTTCGTGCCCTGGGTCAGCAACGTGAAGGACGCGACGACGGCCATCACCGGCGTCAACCCCGTCACCGGCGAGCAGGTCGGCACGTTTGGGCGAGTCGCTGCAGGCGTTTTTGCCATCCCCGCCGCCGGCAACCTGCTCAAGTATGTCGGCAAGGGGGGCAAGTACGTGCTCAAGGGCGGGAAGGCCGCCTACGAGGCGGTCCAAACGGCGCGCGCCGGTAGCAAGGTCGCCAAGGCTGCCGCACGGGAAGCAGAGCAAGAGCTGGCCGAGCGCGCGGCCAAAGAGGCCATGCCGGCAGCGGAAGCCGCCGTGGCAGCGGCGAGCCGCCGCGGGGACGAGTTGGTGCGCCACGGGCCGATCAACCCGGGCCCGCTTTCGCCAGAAGTCGCAAACACGTTTCGTGGTGGCTCGTACACTGCCAACAAGCTCGGTGAGTCGACCACCCTGTACCGTGTCTACGGCGGAAAGGCCGGCGAGCTCGGCAGCTACTGGAGCCGAACTAAGCCAAGCGGCCCCGTCCAATCGATCATCGACAGCGCGCTCAAAACCGAATGGGGCAACACCGCCACCAAAGTCGTCGAGATCAAGGTACCGCCCGGCACCACGATCTACGAGGGCGCCGCCGCTGCTCAGGGTGGGCTCGTCGGCGGGGGTAGTCAGGTCGTCATCCCAAAGGTGGACCCGGGGTGGGTCATTCGCTAGACCCGACGCCATGGCTTGCGAGAAGTGTAACGACCTCATGCAGACGATCGAGGTGCAGCGCCCGAGCGACCTCGAAATGGTTTTGCGTGTCGTTCAAGCGAACCTGGCTGACGGCACTCTCGTGCCCGCGCCCAGCTCCGGCAGCATGGTTCCCCCCGTGGCCATCGAAAAGCTAAACCCTGCAGGGCCGTGGCCCGATGCCATCGAGTCCTGTTTTCGCTGTACCCAGTGCGGGCAAAGCTTCCGGCTCGGCGTGGAGACGTACCACGGCGCTGGTGGCAGCTGGCGCCCTCTGAACGTCGCCTAGCTTGGCGGTCCCCTCGAACCCCTACTATGGAAACGAGATGTCATAGCCGCGCAGTCCCTCGCGGCGAGCTCGCGCCCCTCGGCGCGGATGTCTTCGCCATGACGGAGTGCGACGCGCACCATCCGGGCCAACGCCAGTAGTCCCATCAACGATCACGTCGATCGACCCCGCAACCGGAGTGGACACGCTCCTATGGAAAAGATTGATGGAAGTGAGGCCGATCGGGTGAGCGAGGCATTGGTGATTTGGATAGGGCCGATGCCTTCGAACGGGTACGACCGTGAGGCAGCCTTGGTCGCGTGCTTTGGAGAGCGGAAGGCGGGCGAGTTGGTGCCGCTCCTTCTTACCTTGAGGGAAGCCTTTTTTCGAGCGATGCCCGCCGCGTCGCCCACGCTCGAGGAATCCCGACCCTCTTAATGACCCATCGAAGTCCGCGGGGTTCCGCCAGACTGATCGCCGTGCTCGGGCGCATGCGCGACCTCCTCGACGCGTATGACCTACGCGACTGGGCGCATGCTCTGAGCGACCTCGGTGCGCGGCAAGCGGACGAAGACGTGCGCGGCGACATCCGCCGCCTCTACGGTGGCGCGGGGTCGCTCAACGACCTCGTCCTGCACTCCGCGGACATGGCTCGCATGAGGGCTGACAATATCGAATTCGACGCGCTCCGGACGGAGCTTTACGAGTTGGGTCGGTGACGCAGTCGCCTTCGGTGCGCGGACGCTGGATAGGAATGATGAACCAAAGCGACGCCGATCAGATCAGCGCAGCGAGGCTCTCGAAATCTGGGTTGGGCCAACCCCTGCCCTGGGTTACGATCGTGAGGCTGCGTTGGTCGATCGCTTCGGGGCGCCGGCAGCCGCGAGGCTGTTGCCAGTTTTAGGTGCCTTGGAGAAGGAATTTTTTGCGAGCGACGCTCGCCACGTTGCAGCCAATCTCGAAGAGATGGGCGATCGGGCCATCACCGATTTCAAGCGCATACACCCCGAGATCTCGGACAGGGCGCTGAACGCACTCGCCAATCAGTATGCGTTTGCCTTTAAGTGATGAGGTGCATCGGGCAGCCTCATGGCTGCTACGCAGGCGGGATTCGAATGTCATCCGACGTGTCGCGCTGGCGATCGCGACCTGCGGAAAGGACAGTGACTTCGCCGTCGGAGCACTCGACCCGCCATGCTTCGCCCCAGGCGTCGAGACGAGGGCTGTCTCTATCCAGGGTACCCGCCGAAACGAGGTCGTCGATTCGGGGGCAGTCGGCTCGGTCATGATCGATCCACCAGGCCTTGACGGCACCTCGAATCGTTCGCGCGTTCGCTTCAGTCGTCTTGTTTTGCGCGTCGCCCCAATGCTTCAGCACGGCCACTCCCACCCCGCCGGCAACGAGTGCCATGATCGCAACCACGATCAGTACCTCGACAAGGGTGACACCGCGCGCTCGCGAGCGCCGCAACATGTAGTAACTGGGATGCATCATGTCGCCGTCGTGTGCAAAGCTGATGCCATCCGGAATTAGCAGCGTCGTTTGACGCCCACACACCGGTATCTCGTCAGGCTGACAGAGACGACGCCCCCGATACAGGGGGCTTGTGACACTGTGGCAAACGACGGAGGAGAGCCTCCGTCGTACGCGGCAATCCGCTGGCCTCTTACTTCAAGACGAGGTTGAGCCGCTTGCGCAGCGCCATGGCCGTGTCGGAGACGGCGAAGCCGAGGACGGAGGCCAGCAGCTCTTCACTCGGCGCCTCGGCGGCCTCTTCCGTCCCGAGGTCGACCTGCACCTGGAGCAGCAGCGCGGTGGCGCCGGCGACGTCGTCGGCGAGGATGGTCGCGGCGCGCACGGCGGTCACACGCTCGCGGAACTTCCAGTCGACGAGCGGCGTCTGCGAGCCCGCCATGTAGGCGCGCACGGCGTCTTCCATCGGCTTGCGCGCGCGCCAGGGCAAGGCCTTGACGATGCGGCGGCCCTCGGCGGACAGCTCCTCCGAGTCCATGAAGTCGACCTTGTGGTTTGGCTCGACGTTGCGGATGGCGCCAGCGATCAGGTGCCGGAGCTGCTTGGCGCCGAGCTTCTCCGCCGCGAAGGTGCGGCGTGCCAGGCTGGAGAAGACGCGGGCGAACAGGAACACGCGCAGAGATTCGCTCACGGACGCGACCTGGCGCGGCACCATGATCGAGGGCGTCTCCGTCAGCTCGACGTCGACGCGGCGGCGCGGCGCGCGGTGCACGTACAGATCGAACTCCTCGACCCCGAACACGCCGGCGACGCGCTCGGCGAAGTTGCGCAAGGGGTGGCCGGAGCGCGCGCTGATCTTGTCCTTCGAACTGACGCCGTACGGGGTGAGGTCCGCCGGGTAGAGCTTGTGCGCGGCGGCCGACAGGGTCGCGAGTAGCTCGGTGGTGGCGAGGTCGTCGGCGGAGTGGGCCTCGACGGCGCGGAAGGCCGTCTTCTCGAAGGTGCCCGGGCCGGCGGACTCGGGGCGCGGCGGGCGCATGCCGTAAGTGGCCTGCTCGAGCTGGTTGGCCTGGTTGAGCGCCATCAGCGGGCCCAGCGCCAGGCGGGACTGCTCCTCGCGACCGAGCTCTTTATAGGCCTGCGACAGCTCGCGCCAGTACACGGGTTGGAGCGGGGCTTGCCCGAGCAGCAACAGGTACTCGCCCGCGGCGCGCTCGTGCTGGCCCGCTAGGCGCAGTCGCTGCGCCATCTCGAGCCGCAAGATGTCGTTGTCTTCCGTCGCGGCAATGCCCTGGCGCAGGACGTTGAGCGCCTGAGTGCCGTCCCCCAGCTGGTCGCCGAGCACGCGCGCTAGCTCCAGGTGCACGGGGCCCATGCCCGGCGCGCCAATGCTCTGCGAGCCGATGAACTCGGTGAGGGCCGCGGAGTACAGATCCCACTGTGCCCGGCCTTCGACGGCCGAGCTCATCAGGAAGGACTTGAACTCGCTCGCGGCGGAGCCTTGCAGGCCCGAGAGCGCCACGGCTTGCTGGAAGGCGCCGAGGGCCGCGTCGCGATCGCCGCGCCGGGCTTCGAGCTTGGCCACCTGCAGGTAGGCCTCGGCGCGTTGCTCGTCCGACTCGCTGGCGTCGACCAGGGTGCTGGCAGCCGCCGCGGCCTTGTCGAGGCGGCCCAGCACGACCTCCGAATGCACCAGCAAGGTGAGCGCGTCGCGATTGTGGCTCTCGTCCTTGACCAGCGACTCGAGCAACTCGACCGCCGCGCTGGCCTCGCCGAGGTTGTCAGTCAGGATGCGCGCCAGCTCGAGCTTGGCCCAGATGGCGAGCGCCGCCGGGGGCTCGGCGTCGAGCGCCTGGCGCAGCCACCGCACGGCTTCCCGCCACTGGCGCACGCCCGCGTACAGGTTGGCCAGGGTCAAGAGCGCCCGCGGGTAATTGGGGCGCTCCTTCACCGCGCGCTGGGCGGAGGCGATGGCAGCGCCGGAATCGTGGAGCTCTTGCACCTGGATCTTGGCGATGTCGACGCGCAGATCCGCGCGCCGATCGGGCTGCAACGCGCTCTGCGCGGCGTGCGTCAGAAGCTGCAGCAGCTGATCGAACTGGCCCTCCGCGCTGAGCAACGTGATCAGGTTCTGCGCGGCCTGCTGGTGATCGGGGAAGATCTCGAGCGCGCGCGTCAGATCGCGCGAGGCCGACAGGCTGTCGGCGCGCTTGCTGGCGGCGAGGGTCAGCAGATCGGCGGAGGCCTCGGAGCTCTTGGTGACACGCGCCTCGTACTCGGCCGCTTCGGCTAGCAGATCGGGGTCGGCGCTGCGCCGGGCGAGGCGCCCGAGGCCGCGGGTGGCCGCGATGCTGTCAGGGTCCTGCGTGAGGGCGTGGCGGTAGGTGTCGAGCGCGGCGGGATCCGCGCTGTCCTCCAGCGCCTCGGCCAGCCGCACTTCGTGGGCCGCGACGACCGCGGGGTCTTCACTGCACTGGGCGAGCTGCGTGTCGACCTGGGTCACCAGGTGCCAGTCCTGCTGGGAGATGGCGAGCCGCTCCAACGTGGTCAGCACCTCGCCATCAGTGGGCGCCAGGCGCACGATGGACATGTACGTCTTGGCCACCTCGGGGCCCTCGACCAGGCGATGCGTCTCCTGCACGCGCCCGAGCTCGCGCAGCGCCGCTACGCGACCGGCGGGGTGGGTGAAGACTTGCGCCTCTTGCGCGTAGATGCGCGCCAGGTCCTGGTACTTGCCGAGCCCGGCGTAGATGTGCTCGAGCGCGAGCAGCGCGCCGATCTGCTCGGCGTCTTTATGCAGCACGGCCTCGTACACCTGCGCGGCTTGCGCCGGGTTTTTCAGGTCGTCATGCAACACCTGGGCGCGGCCGAGCAGCGCGTCGATGGTGTGGCGCAGGCCCTTGGCGGCGTCCGCCTCTCGCGCCAGATCGGCCGACAGCCGCTCGTGGTCGCCCGAGAGCTCGAGCAGCCGGGTGCGCGCTTCGAGCGCGGGCACGAAGGCGGGGTTGAGCGCCAGGGCTTCATCGTAGGCCGTGAGCGCCAGGTCGGCGGTGCCCAGGCGGATCTCGTAGATCTCGCCCACGCGGTACTTGGCGCGGGCTTGGGCCTCCGGGGTGTCGAGCGCGCCCACCTCCAATTGCACGAGCCGCACCAGCTCCTTCCAGTCGCCGCGGCGGCTCAGCAGCTGCTGCAGCGCGCGCAGGGACGGCAGGTGCGCCCCGTCGAACTGGATGGCCTTGCGGTAGTTGCTGATGGCCTCGGGCTCATTCGCCAGCGCGCCCTCGCACAGCTGCGCGATCTTGTACAAGAGCGCCGCCTTGGCGTGCGGCTTCGGCAGCACCTTCAGCTCGAGCTTGTAGATGTCAATCAGATCGTCCCAGCGCCCGAGCGCGTTGTACATGCGCCCCAGGCTCTTCAGCGTGGGCACGTGGCAATCGTCCCGCTCGAGCACCTTGCGGTACCAGGACTGTGCCGCTGCGTAGTCGGCGATCTTGCGTTCGTAGACCTCGCCGATGCGGTGCCAGAGCCCGAGCAGGGCCGTCGGGTCGCGCGTGATGCTGGCTTCCGTCTCCAGCGCCGCGGCCAGCTCCACCCACAGGCCCGCGCGCTCCGCGGAGCGCTGCACGGCGTGGATGGCTTCGAGGTGGTGAGGCTCGAGGTCGAGGATGCGCCGATAGGTGGCCACGGCGTGCGCGGGCACGCCCAGGTCGTCTTCCTCCAGCCGACCCAGCTTGAACAGGTAGGTCCGCCGGCTCTCGCTGTCGGTGACGCGCTCTATCTCCCGGCGGTAGAGCTCCGCCATGCGCGGGAAATCTTTTGCATCGTGAAACAGGCGCACCAGGGCTTTGAAGGCCACGGAAGAATCGGGAGCGATGCTGAGCGCCGCCTGGTAGTGGCGGATCGCGAGCCCTGGATCGTGCAGGCGCTCTTCCGAGATCTCCGCAACGCGTAGCAGCGCGTCTGCCTGGCGCGCCACGGTGCCGGCGACACTGACCTCACCGAGGTAGATCTGGACGAGGTCTTCCCACGACTCACTGCGGCGGTACAGCGTGTCGAGGGCCTGCAGCGCCGGAGTAAAGCCCGGGTCGACGCTGAGCGCGTCGCGCTGGCGCTGGATGGCCAACTCTTCGTTCCCGAGCCGATCGCCGTAGATGAGGCCGAGCCGGTGCAGGCGATGCAGCCGCTCGCTCGGGGACGTGGCCTTGGCGACCAGGCGCTCGAGGCTGCTGACCAGGGACTCCCAGTGGCCCGCGAGCTCATAGTGGCGCGCCAGCTCGTCCAGAATGGTCGTGTCGTCCGGCGAGGCGGCGTGGGCGCGCTCGAGCAGCGGGATGGCCGCGTCCACGTTGCCGAGCCGATCGCCCTGGATACGCGCCGCCTGATACAACATCAGCGACTGCGCTTCGCGATCTTCGGTGCGCGCCGCGTCCTGGCTCAGCAGGTTGACGAGGTCGAGCCAGCGCTTCTGCCCGTACAGCAAGCGCTTGAGCTCGCGGATCGCGCGCGGGACCTCGGGGTCGACCTTGAGCGCTGCTTCGTACAGCGCGGTCGCGAGGGGCAGGTCCCTCACCTTGCCCGCCACGAGCCGCGCGCGTTCAACCAGCACGGCGGCGCGCTGGCGCGTGTCGCTGGAGAGCGCCGTGACCGTCAGCTCGTACGCTTTGTCCAGGTTGGCCCAGCCCCCCGCCTGTAGCTCGGCGAGACGTGCGGCCTTGAGCAAGCTGAGGTTGCCCGGGTCGAGCTCGACGGCCGAGGCGAAGGCCGCGCGGGCCCCGCGATTGTCCTCGAGATAGTCGCGCTGTAAGCAGCCCTTCTCGTAGAACAGGAGCGCGCGCCGCGCCGGATCGCGTGTGCTTCGGATCTCCGCGTCGAGCAGGGACGGGATGGCAGAGTAGCGCCCGAGCGCCGTTTGCACGCGGCGCAGGCCGCGTAGGGTCGGCACGTGCTCGGGCCAGAGCTTGCGCGCGGTTTCGTAGTGCTCCACCGCGGCGCCGAAATCCCAGAGCGGGACCTCCAGCAAGCGCGCAGCTTCGAAGTGCAGGCGCGCCGCGCGCCGCGGCTCGGGGTTCTCGGTGAGCTCTTGCTCGCAAATGCGCAGCAGCGCACGCGCCACGCTAGTGCGCGACGTCGACTCGGGTGCGGCCGCCTCGGACTCCGGCGTAGGGGCCTCTGCCGCGGCGGCATCGACCGCTCGCATCGCCTCGGCCATGGCCTCTTCGTCAGGCTGGCGCAGGGCGGGGTCGCTGCCACTGGCGCCGTTGGCCGCGTTAGCGGGCGGCGGCGGACGCGACGAACGCTTCTGGGGCGGCACCGGCGGCGGCACGGCGCGGTGAACGGCCGGCACCGAGGGCCGCGCCGCCGGCGGCGGTGGCGGTGAACCCTGCCGACCCCCCGTGGGCTCTGCGGGGATGCGCGTGGTGCGGGTGGCGCCGGCAACACCAGCCGCGGAGGCCTGGGGCGCGGGCGGCGGCGGTGCGGGGGGTGGCGGCGCTGCGCCTGCAGCCGGCGGCGCGGGCGGCGGGGGCTGGA
>JAYTOL010000033.1:0-42015 GCA_043747815.1 Deltaproteobacteria bacterium | reverse complement strand
GGGGCGCACGCGGACTTGCGCCGTCGGCGGTTCGGAGGGGCGCACGCGGACTTGCGCCCTCGGCGGTTCGGAGGGGCGCACGCGGACTTGCGCCCTCGGCGGTTCGGAGGGGCGACGGATCTCGTCGCCGGGCTCGTCCCGATCGACCGCGTCCCGTCGGCGCTTCGAGACTGGGAGCGCCGCCAAGCCGCCCGACTCTCGCGCACGAGGAGCCGTGGACGCGGACTTGCGCCGTCGGGGGAGCGGAGGGGCGCACGGTTCGGAGGGGCGTCCTCGGCGGGACAGGGCGTTCTGCTCGGAGCGTTATGCTGTCCAGTTGAACACCCGAAAAGCTCGAGCCAGATGCGTAGTCGCCCGAGAACCGGCCCGGAACCGTAGTTTCTACGGTGAGGACCGGAAGCGGAGGGCGACATAGCAGATGGCCGAGATCTTCGGGGGTCGTCCCGTGTTCAAAATGGGCCCGTTTAAGGTGAGGACCGGAAGCGGAGGGCGACATAGCAGTGGCCGAGATCTTCGGGGGTCGTCCCGTGTTCAAAATGGTCTCGTTTACGGGGGCGGGTGAAATGTTGATCTGGGAGGGGGACGTGGGCATTAGGCTTTGCCGCGCTGGTGCGGGCTACTTTTGGTGGCCCGTTGGTGGCCTTTGGCGGTCGTCACGTTTTGGTTTTTCTGCGGAAGGGAGCTTTCCCATGCTTGCTCGAATGAATCGGTTGCCCGCTGGCCTCTCGTTTGGGGGGCCTTTGAGCCTCGTGGCGGCGTTGTCGGCGGGTTTGGGGGCTTGCACCAATCAGGCTCAGCCTGTCGCGCAGTATGCAGAGGCAAAGTCGAATGACTCGCCGCTCGTGAACTGGCCGAAGCCTTCCGGCGAGCGACCGACGTCTCAGACCATCAAGGTGGCGGGCACCTTCGACGGCGAGATGAATCGCTTTTACGGCGTGGATACTCTGGGCACGTTTGACCAGGCGGAGACGCAGCAGCCGCTCTTTAAGCTGGCCGAAAATGCGACCCTGGCCAACGTCATCATCGGCCATCCCGCGGCGGACGGCATCCACTGCAAGGGCTCGTGCACCTTGCGCAATGTTTGGTGGGAAAATGTAGGGGAAGATGCTGCTACGTTCCGTGGCCAGACGCCCAGTGACGTCATGTTCATCGATGGCGGTGGCGCGAGCGGCGCTTCGGACAAGGTATTCCAGAGCAATCGCCAGGGCACCGTTCACGTCAAAGATTTTTACGTCGAGTGGTTTGGTAAATTGTTCCGTTCGTGTGGCAACTGCAGCCAGCAGAGCCCGCGTCACGTGATCATCGAAAATGTGACCGCCGTCGTCGGCGAGCACTCGAAGACGCTAGCGGGTATCAACGTCAATTACGGTGACACCGCCGAGTTTCGTGGCAAAAACGTGGTCTACGACACGTCCGGGGGCAAGTTCGCGGTGTGCCTGACCTACGAAGGCACGAGCAACAACGGTGAAGAACCGAAGACACTCGGCGCAGGCACCGACGGCCCGCACTGCAAGAACCTAAACAGCAACGTGGTCGTGCGTACGGAGCTGGCGCCCAACGACCAGAGCGTGGCGACTACCGCGGCGCAGTGAGGTCGAGTGTTCGAGCGTCACGTCCTGCGTGGTGAGCGCGTGACGCCCCATGCTCTTCCACGACGTAGATTCTCACCCCAGGAATTCTGAGCTCAGCTGAGCTCGTCGGCTGCATCGGGCTTGCGCGTCGAGCCGGCGCACAGGTCTTCGATGCTACCGAGGGCGTCCTCGATCGGGTGGGGTCGCTCGCTGGCCCAGCCGCCTGAACGCTCGAGGCTCGAACGAGACGTCTGTCTCATTCGAGCCCTAGTGCCTCGCACCCCAAATTCGTGCCGGGTTTCGCTCGGGCCCCCAGCAAGTGAGGGCCCCGAGCAAACCCTTGAATGCCTCATTCCGTGCTCGGCAACCTCCTCTACATTGGTCGAAACCCGGCGCGGACTTGGGGTTTCTCCTACTAGCGACCACCCTGCAACGCCGCGCGCCAGCATCCCCCGTCGGGCTTTATTGGGGAGCGAACCAGCGGTTGGTCGAGCCGCAATACCACTGCAAGGCGTTCGTCAGGCGGTTCATCATGCAAGCGCAGCCGCGCGGCGTGTTGCCCGTCACGACGTCGCTGCCGATGCACTGGTCCCACTCGACCGTACACGGCAGGTCATCCAGCGCGTCCGCCGTGCCGTCGGGCGATGCGCACGGCGGTGCCGTGGCGGCGCCCAGGTAGCTCTCGGGTTTCGGGCATGGGCAAGACGAATAGACGCCGCTTTCGCAGGTACAGGTCTTCAGGCCCATGCTGGCATAGCCGCAAGCGACGAGGCAGTTCTTCGTGCAGGCGCTGCCGCTGCGGGCCAGCGTCGAGTTGCAGCTCGCGTCGGTGTTGACGGGGTAGCAGGTGGGGTCCGGGGTTGCGCCTTCACAGAGGCCGGCGCCGCCCTCGCTCTCGAGCGCAAACCAGTTGTTGGTCGAGCCGCAGAACCACTGCAGCGCGTTGGTCTCGCTGCTGGTCTTGCACACGCAGCCCCGCGGCGTGCCGGTGACGGGGTCCCTCGCGATACACTGCTCCCACTCGGTCGTACACGCCTGGTCGTCGAGGTCCGACGTCATGCCCGCACCTTGTGTGCAGAACCCCGCGGTCGGGGCACCCTGGTAGGCATCCGGACGCGCGCAGGGGCAGCTCGAATACGTGCCACCCGTGCAGGTGCAGACTTTTTGACCCATCTCGTCGAAGCCGCACGGCAGGCGACAATCCTTTGTGCACGCCGCCCCGGTGCTGGCATCCGTGCTGTTGCAACTGGCGTCGGTGTTGATGCCGACACACGTGGCATCCATGCTTTCACCCGCGCAGCTCAGCCCGCCGCCGCCGGCCCCTGCGCCGCCGGGCACAGCGGGAGGTGCGCCGCCCGTCCCGCCCCCGCCGCCGCCTCCAGGAGTCATCGCGACCGGGTCGGACCCATCCGCCAGCCCTTGAGTCGCCGAGCTGCAGCCCTGGGCGACGGTCATGACCACGCCCAAGGAAAAGGGGGCTAAAAGCAGGAGCGCTGCTGAAAATTTCATCGAATATTCTCCACGTTTCTCATCTCGATCGCTTTTGTGAACTTCTCGGGCCCCTCGGCTCGGTGCACTCCGCCGCGCCCACTCCGCCGGGCTCGGATGCCTTACCGAAACGCGATGCGCTCGGATGCTGCGGCTGGCGTTGCGTCTTGCCGGGTGATGCCTCGGGTGTGGGCCGCGCCAGGTGCTCGACGCCGCACGTGTGGACGAGCCCAGGTGCTGACTCGCTTGAGATTATCGCTCGAGGACAGCCATCGCAAGCCACTCTGAGGCCACAGGCGGAAGGAGTTGGACCGCTGCGGCACGCGTCGAGCCATTTTCAACGAGCCTCTAAAACCGCGATCGATCCGAGCTCATTGTGCATGCAGCCCGACCCACCCGTTCGGCCTCAGCGCGGCGGCGTCGGCTTGGGCGAACAGTCCGGATATCGCAAGAAGAGCGCCCTGCGCTCGCGAAAGGCATCCAGATCCGCTTGCCACAGCCGCTCGACCTCGCTCATGGGCATGCTGCCTTCCAGCGCTTGCACCACCGCGCGGTTGCCCACGAGCCGCATCAGCTTGTGTGATGCCCAGTCCTTGGGGTGTTTGCGCCACAGCGCTCGGGCCAGCGTGAGGCCGGTGAGGACGGGGCGGAACGCGAGTGGATCGGTGATGGTCGCGCTGATGCCGTGACAGTGCTGGCCTTGGTGGGGGGCCGCGTCGGGCACAAAGTCCACCTCGCTGAAGGCCACGCCGGGCAGCGCCGCGAGCTTCAGCGCCCTCAACAACGCCTTGGCGTCGATGAACGGCGCGCCGAGCACGTGAAAAGGCCGATCCGTGCCGCGGCCGACCGAGACGTTGGTGCTCTCCAGGAGGCCAATGGCGGGGTAGAGCAGCGTGGCTTCGACGTCGCGCAGATTGGGCGACGGGTTTTGCCACTCGAGGCCGGTGTCGCTCTGCAACATGTTTCGTTGCCAGCCCCGCGCTTCGACCACCTCCAGCCGCGCGCCGATGCCGCGCTCGTCGTTGATGAGCTCGGCGAGCTCGCCCGCTGTCATGCCGTGGCGCACCGGCAGCCGGTGGTGATTGACGAAGTTCTCGTAGCCGACGTCGAGCAACGGCCCCTCCACGAGCACCCCGCCGATGGGGTTCGGGCGATCGAGCACGACGACGGGGATGTTGTGCTCCGCGCCCGCCAGCAGCGTTTGATGCAGGGTGGACATGTACGTGTAGTACCGGGTGCCGACGTCCACCAGGTCGACCACCAGCACGTCCACGCCCTCCAGCATGCGCGGGGTGGGCCGTAATGTCGCGCCATACAGGCTGTAGACGGGGAGCGCCGTCCGCGCGTCAGTCACGTCGGCGACCTTGCCTTCCGCTTTGGCTTCCAGCCCGTGCTCCGGGCTCATGACCGCGACCAGCCTGACGCTGGGCTCGGCAGCGAGCAGATCGAGGGTCGTCGTGCCGTCGACGCTGGTGGCCGCACGATGCGTCACGAGGCCGACGCCTCGCCCACGCAAAGAATCGAAACCCCGAGTCCGGAGCACGTCGATACCGTTCTCGACGGCGACGCGTGCCGCTTGGCATGCCGGCGGCAGCGGCGCTACCGCCCGAGCGGCCGCGTCGGCGATCTCACCCTCCAGCGCGATCACGCTTTTTTCTGGCTTCGGATGCACGCGATTACTGGAGAACGAAACAAACAAGTCGAGCTCGGGGTCGATCCAGAGCGACGTACCCGTGTAGCCGCCGTGCCCGAAGGCACGCGCCGAAAGGTACTGGCCCCGGGCCTTGGAGTAGGGGCTCGCCACGTCCCAGCCCGCGGTGCGCACGGCGCCGGGCACATGCTCGGGGCGGCTGAGCTCCTGCACGCTGCCGCGGGACAGCACCCGCACGCCGTCGAGCTCGCCTTGACCGAGCAACATGCGCGCAAAGCGCGCGACGTCGTCCGCGGTGGCGAAGAGCCCCGCGTTACCCGCGACGCCACCCAGCAGCCAGGCACGCGGGTCGTGGACCTCGCCGTGGATGAGGGGGATGGGGCGTTCATCGGCGACCTCGGTCGGTGCGATGCGATAACGCTCGGCGAATGCTGGTCGAAAGCCAGCGTCTCGCATGCCGAGCGGCTCGAAGATGTCGCGCCGAGCCAGGCTGTCGAGCCGCTCGCCCGTGACGCGCTCGATCAGCGCTCCGAGCAAGATGTAGCTGAGGTCGCTATACAGATAGCTCTGCCCGGGCGCAGCCTCGAGGCGCGTATCGAACAACCGCTCGAAGGCTCGAGCAGGACCGTCGGCATACTCCTCGAGCGGATTGACGATGGGCAGGCCGGCGGTGTGGAGCAAGAGCTGGCGGATGGTGATCGCGGCTTTGCCGTGAGATTTGAACTCGGGCAGATACAACGCCACCCGATCATCCAGATCGAGCCGGCCTCGTTCGACCAGCAGCTGGATCAACGTGGCCGTCACGATCGGCTTGGTCAGCGACGCTTGATCGAAGATGGTGTTTTCGGTCATCGGCGCGGGCGCGGGCAGGAGCGCCCGCTGGCCATAGGCGCGCCGAAACAACACGCCGTCTTTTCTACCGATCACGACCACCGCACCCGGCATCCGGTGCTCGGTCAGCGCCCGGGCGACGAGCGCATCGATCTCGGGCATTTCGAGCACCGTTGGCGAGGGCAACGCCGCGGGTGCAGGAGCGAGGCCTGGGGGGACCGATGTCGGTGGCACCACAACAGCCGCGGGTGGAGCAGCTCCTATCCCGGTGACGTCGGCCAGCGCGGGCGACGGGCTACGGGCTCCACTGGCACAGGCCGCGGCGAGCGCGACGCACACGGCGAGCGCCGGCACGCGTAGGCGACCGGCCAACGGCGCGAGCCCGCTCGGGCGGCTAGGGCGGGTCCTTTCCCCGTCCACGTTTGAGATCACGCCCCCAGTATACGACGGCGCGGCCTTTTGACCTGGCCGTTCAAACCCAATCGTCGAGCCCCACCAGGCGCCTGCCGAGAGCGCTGAGCTCCGCAGGTGGACCTGGCTCCGGATCGATCTGCAGCGCCACGTTGCGCCACCAGGGAGGTGGGCGCTTGGTTTGCCACCACTCGACCTGTTCCTCCTTTGGCCAATCCCGCACCCCAGGCCAACCGCCTCCGTGCCGCGGCGCGCGCAGCATGCTCACGGCAAACATCAGCCGCGGTGAAGACGAGCGGTTCCAGCCCGGACCGTGTGGGAGCTTCGAATCCCACACGATCAGGTCGCCCGCCTTGCCCGGCACCGGCGTCAACGGCTCTGCCGAGAAATCCGCGGAGCGATGGCTCCACTCGGCGGGCTTGTCCGCGAGCCACGCCGCCAGGTTTTGGTACACGGATGGAATCGTACAGAACGGGGCACGGTCCGCCGGGGCGTCGGTGAGGTAGACGATGGCTTGATAGTTGGTGACGGGCAAACGAGGATCGTTGTCCCAGTGCATGCGGGGAGGCGCGTCGCCGGGGCGCCACGGGGGTACAAAACCCACACGATCCATCGTCACCCACAGCCTTTCGGTCTGCCAGAGCTCGGAAAACGCCTGGTGTAGGCGCGGGTGCTGGCGGATGTCCCACTGCGTCTGGTGATGGTGGACGGGGATGACGCCCTTGTAATGGTACCAGGTCGAAGGGTCCGCATAATCGACGAGCGAGATCGACTTCAGTGACGCCAGGAGCTTCTCGATCAGGGCGGCCGGGATCACGTTTTCGACGCGCGCGTAGCCGAGCCGCTCCAGCTGGTCCCGATGTTGCGGGGTAAAGAGCATGGGCGCGCATTGTGGTCGCGGGCGGCGATCGATCAAGGGTTTTGATGGGCCTGCGCTTGGTTTTGACCTGAGCGCTCGAGCTTTGCGTCAAGCTGTCCTGGCCCGGAGAGCACGCGCAGGGCTCATGCTGGGTCCGTTGCGAAAACGCGACGACCCGCAGGGCGGCTGGCACCCCTGAGGTGGCTCGGCTGCGACCCTACCCGAGAGGGGATCTGTTTGCGCACAGCCCGGCAGAAGACCTCACAGCCGACTCCCTGAAAATTGCTGGCGACGGGCGTTGCTCGCCGTACGTGATAGGCTCCCGCCATATGTCCCGCGTGTATGGGGATTCCACCCCGTTTCCTCACGATATTGATTACATTCACATGCTTCGAGACGGCATCGATTGCTCGGTGCGTTTGCTCTCGGCACAACACGCGATGCGCGTCGCCCAAGAGCGCGCCGAAGCATCGGAACGAGCGATGCGTGCCGAGGTCAATGACCTCAACGCTCTATTCGAGCGCGTGCAGAGCGCCGCTACCCGCTCCATCTCGGAAGGCATGGATCGGGCGGTTCGCACCGCCGCGCAGATCGTCGCCGGCGCACGAGGTGTGGTGGACGGCGCGGTGCGTGACCTGGAGACGCAGGTCGCCATCGAGCTCGGCCAGTCCGGCAACATCATCGACAAGGCGCGCGAGACCACGGCCAATGCCATCGATCACTTTCTCGAGCGGCACGCTCCGCCAGACAGCCGGCTGTGCCTGCAGCTAATGGCCAGCCCGGAAGCGAACGTCGGCCACGTCACTATCGACACGCCGCACGGCATCACCGCCGTTTTTGGAGTGGCGATACCAGCCACGCACGCCTGGGCTCGGCCCCGGCGAGTGGGCGACCTGCTGCAGCCGATCGAAATTCACATGCCGAAGGAGTCCGGGTGGCTCTCCAAACGGATGGAGATGGCACCGCTCAAGTTGGAGCGCTTCTTCATCAGCGACGTGACGTTCAGTGAGCGCTCGGGCGTGCTGCGCTTGCGTCGGGGCGCGGGCTCGGGCACCGGCTATCAAATGCGCGTGGATCTGGAGAAGACGGTAAATCTCTCGATCTGCCCGGTGCGTGAAGACGGCGGTGTAGAAGAGCAGCGGCCGCTGGTGCTCGAGGGCAGCGATCGAGCCACCATGCTCTCACTCTGGCAGAACGTGGTGCAGTCGAGTTACGATCTGCTGAACTTGCGCCGGCGTATGGTGTCGGCGACCTTTGGTGAGCGGTCACTGGTCGAGCTCGATTCGCCGCGCGTGCTGGCCGAGGCGTTCATCAACAACATGGCGCCCGTGGTGGTGGAGATCTCGCGGCGCTCGGGCGCTCCGGGGGAGCTGGTGCTGCGGCGTACTCTGGGCGAGGGCCGGCGTGAGGAGACGTACTGCACGCACGCGGAGCTCTTGGAGAAGATCATGGTGCTGCCCCCCGATCTGCGCGTGGCGTTCGCGGGCTTCAACTTGTCAGGGCCCGTGATGTCGGGCAGGCCTTCCGCCGGCGGCGTGAGCGCCGAGGTCGAGTCCCGACTCGAGCGCGAGGCGCAGCGCCTGTCGCTCACGGCGCTCCCAGCGCCAAGCGGCCTCACCGCGGGCGTGGGCAGTAACCCGCCCGCGCAGTCGCACGTGGCCCGACCGCCATCGGTTCCCCCCCCCGGCGAGTGACACGCTTCACCTGGCCCGGCGCGCGAGCCTACTGATGGGTCGCCTACTTACCTTCAACTGCCACGAGGCGTACGTTCACCTGCTCGGCAAGCTGGGCTTTGACTTAGACATCATCGACGGCTTGCCGGGGCGCTACGCCTCCACGTGGGACGAGCGGATGCGGCCCGTCCCCGAAGGCGGTCGCTTGATTCGTCTCGAACAGGCGTTGGCTGCCGGGGGCTACGAGGCCGCCGTCGCGCATAATCTCACCGACCTCCTCGCCCTGCGCTCGCTCCGGATGCCCAAGGTCCTGGTGCTGCACGTCAACCTGGCCGCTCGCGTCCGAGAAGAACGAGGGGCGCCCGATGTCGCCAGCATGCAGCGGCAACTTCGCGAGTACCTGTCGGCGGTTTCGGCGGTGGCGGTGGCGGTCTCGGAGGCCAAAGCTCGAAGCTGGGGTCAAACCTGCGCGGTGATCCGGCCCTGCGCCGACCCCGAGGAGTATCAGGGCTTCGAGGGTGAAGAAGCCGTCGCGTTGCGCGTGGCCAATCAGGTGCTTGCGCGCCCTGAACGGTTCGCCTGGGACGCGCATTGCGGCATCGTCAGTGGCCACGCCTGGCGGCTCGTCGGGCACAACCCGGAACTGCCGGGCGCGTCCCCGGCGGAGTCTTGGGCGGAGCTCCGGGCTTGTTACCGCCGGCACCGAGTGTACGTGCACACGGCGGGGCAGGGCCTCGACGATGGCTATAACCTCGGCGTCGTTGAAGCCATGATGACGGGTATGCCGGTCGTCAGCCTGGCGGGCTCAGAGTCGCCCGTTGAAGACGGAGTGAGTGGCTACGTGAGCGAGGATGTCCATTACCTCAATCAGCGCCTGGGAGCGCTGCTCTCTGATCGGCAGCTCTCTCGCGAAATCGGGCAACGGGCACGGGAAAAAGCCATCGAGGCGTTCTCCGTCGCCGCCTTCGTCGAGGGCTGGCATGCGGCTCTGGAGCGAGCGCGGGCGACGTTCGCCGGAGGCCGCACGCCGGAGGCCACAGCTCTGTGACTTACTTCTGCGTGAGGAAGCCCAGGCGCGCGTCGTAGGCGAGCAAGCCATGTTGGGCGTCCTCGAGCTCCAGGGTGTATTCTCCGCCGAGCTTCACCTTGAACTCGGAGACCCCTGAAAACAGGATGGCTTTGCCTTTTTCTCCGCCGAGCTTCTTGATGCTGACGCTGTCGTTCGCCTGCTCGCCGTACTCGATCTTGACCGAATAGACTTGCACCAGCCGGTTGCTCTGCGTGCGATAGATCACCCAGACGTCGTTGCCGGCGTCGTCGCGCGTGAACTCCATGGCGTCGGCGGTGAATTCGTCACGAGCTTTGGTGATACAGCGGGCGCGGCCGCGCGGGTCGTCCTTGAAGCGTTCGTCGCAATTGGCCTTGGCTTTGTCGTAGGCGGCGGAGCCTTCGAAGCTGAAGACCCACGCCTTGTCCGGCACGGACAGGATTTCGCTCGCTGACTTGCCCGCGACGGGGGCTTCACTTTCCTTCGCCGCCTCCGGCGTGGCCGCGGTTGCGACGGGCTTCGGCGCTGCTGTGCTCGGGGTGGGGTCCGGCGCCTTCGCTTCGCTGCCGGGGCGAGCGCCACAGCCCATGAGGACCAGTACCGAAAGAGCGGCGGCTCCTAGCGCACACGAACGAAAATGGGATGCCATGGCAGTTCCTCGCGGTTGAGCTGCCTCCACGCGAGGAGGCAGCTACGAATCGACTCAGACTATATCCCAGTTGCAAAGGCGGAGCAGATTCATCTCCAGCCAGTGAAGGCGCTCGGTAGCTGCAGCGCCGCGGTGCGGCGGATGACGCGCTCGCCTCAAATCGCTCCCGGTGGGAGCCTTTACCCTGGAATTATCCGGTAGGGCGGCCAGGGCGTGGCCTGCTATTATAAATGAAAGTGATTAGCGTTTTCATTTAGGCCCGGATGGGATATCGCTCGGCGCAGGTTTTTTACGAGGTTTCCCATGAAGCGATTCGAGATTACCCCGGCGGCTACCAGTGTATTGGGCCTCTGCCTCGGGCTCTGTGCCTGCGCAACGGGGCCTGCGTCGACGAACGAGGAGCGGGTTCGGTCAGCGGAGGACGCCAGGGGCGACAGCGCGGCTCCGGAAGCGCGCGGCGCTCGGGTGACCGAGGCGGCGCTCTCGAGTCATCTCCTTGGCGTGATGCCGGTCGGGCTGAGCACGATCGGAGCGACGACCCTGGGCGACGCCGTTTACGTGCTCGGGGGCTATTCCGGCACGCCGCACCAGTACTCGAGTCGCGATCAGAGCCGCGACTTCTTTCGTTACGATCTGAGCTCGCAGAGCTGGGACAGGCTCGCTTCGGTGGGGCCGATCCAGAGCGTGGGGCTGGTGAGCGACGGGCGCTACGTCTACCGCGTCGGCGGCATGGTGGCGAAGAACGACTTTGGTCAGCCCGAGGACATGCACTCGGTGAGCGACGTGGCGCGCTTCGATCCCATGAGCGGAGCCTGGCAAGCTCTGCCCCGCCTGCCCGCGCCGCGCTCGTCGCACCAGGCCGTGCTCTGGGGCACGCAGCTGATCGTCGTGGGCGGATGGGCGCTCTCCGGCGGCACCTACGACAGCGAGTGGCAACCAACGCTGGCCAGCTGTGACCTCGCGCAGGCCGAGTGCAAGTGGCAGACCGAACCCATGCCCTTCGCCACCCGCGCGCACGGCGCGGCCGTGCTCGAGGACAAGCTCTACGTGCTCGGTGGACTGACGCCGGAGGGCTCGTCGGATGACGTGCAGATCTATGATCTAAAAGCCCGCACCTGGTCAAAGGGGCCAGCTTTGCCCAAGGACAACCTCACCATCTGCGGAGCCGTGCATGACGGCCGGCTCTACGCCAACGGGGGTGACGGAACGGTGTATCGGCTGTCTGTGGATGGAACGGCATGGCGGCCGGCGGCGTCGCTAGCCTTTCCGCGCATGTTTCACGCCTTTGTGTCCAGCCCCAAGGGGCTATTGGCGCTCGGAGGAGTGCCGGGCCAGGCGCGCGGCTCACGCATTCGTCATGTCGAAGCGGTGTCCACGGAGGAGCCCGTGGCTGGCAGCGTTTGGACCTTGAATTCTCCGAGCGCAGCGAAGAACCGCCAAGGCGTGTTCTTGCTCGGCCAACAACTCTACGCGTTCGGCGGCAATAACAGCCTCGAGCAGCACGATTTCGAGGACCATAACTTCGTGGCGTCGGCGCAGCGCCTGGATCTGGGGTCGCTCGAGTGGAAGGTGTTGCCGGATTTTCCGCAGCGCCGGCAGTCCATGCAAACCTTGGTAGCCGGGACCGAGGACAAGCCGCTCGGCTTGGTGGTGGGCGGATTCGGCAATCATGACAATCACTCGAGTAGCCAGCCCGAGGTGTATGGCTATGACTTTGCGGCCAGCAGCTGGAGCGCGCCGCTTTCGAACCTGCCCGAGGCGCGCAGCCAGTTCGGGCTCACGTCATGGGACAACGCGGCCTGGGTCTTGGGTGGCCTGAATTTCGACGGTAGCCGTAAGGGTGCCGAGTTCAAACACCCCACCGCTGTGCTGCGCATGGACTTGGAGCATCCGGAGTCAGGCTTCCTGGACGCTGGCTTTGCGCTGAAGGAGGTGCGTCGCGCCTTTGCCGGCGCCCGGTTGGGCGAGCGCTATTATCTGACGGGGGGGCTGAAGGAGAGCTTCGAAGCGGTGACGAGCTGTGAAGTGCTCGATCTGAAGACCAAGACCAGCAGCGCCATGAGCTGCCCGAGCCGGCATCGCCTCGGGGGGGAGCTCGTTCCGGTCGGCGATCGGTTGTACCTCGTCGGCGGTAGCGTGCAGCTCGAGCCCGGAGGCGATCGGCAGCCGACCACGCGCATCGAAAGCTACGACCCGGCTGCCGACGCCTGGTCGACCCTGAGCGAGGCCTTGCCCTTCGACGAGCCCAAGCAGCTGCGAGCCTTTGCGTATCGGGACCAGCTGCTTCTATACACCGCGAATCGCTCGACTCCCACGGTGCAAGTGGCGCTCATAGATCCGCGCGCGCTCTCGCGGGGCAGCCGTCGCTTCGTGAGTATCCCCGTACCGGCGGGCGAGCCGTGAGCCACTCGCCGAGCGACACCGGCGAGGCGCAACGCTGCCAGCACACTCGGCTGGCGGAGAGCTCAGTCGCCGTGATCGATGCCTGCACGTGCGGCGTCATCGCCTTGCATCTCGGGCCGCTCACGTTGCGCTTTGCGCCGTGCGCCGCCTTCGAGCTGCTCGCGACATTGGGTGATGCCATGTCAAAACACGCCGCCCATGCCGCCGGCTCGCCGGATGTTGGCTTGACGCTTCGCGGCTCGGTCGAGCGAGGCCGGGCCTAGCTGCAAAAATGAGGCTGCGTCCTGGTTCCGCGGCGCTCCCCGTGTCGCGGTTGGAATTTCCAGGGCCGCGTGATAGCCGTCCGCTCCCATGATCGCTGGTTTTGTGCCTCCTTCGACGCCTTTCCGCTGGCGCGCGGCGTACCGATCCTCGCTGGCGGTTGGCGCAGCTTTGGTCGTAGCCTCGGCCGCCCGGGCCGAGGACGCCCCCGCGCCATCACCCCCTGCTCCGGCGCCCGCGGAGGCAGCAGCGCCCTCCGAGGCAGCCCCCGCCGAGGTGCCGCCCGACGACGAGGTGGTCGTGCTGGTGGATCGAATTCGCCGCACTCCGGGCTCCGTTCACGTCATCGACAGCGAGACGTTGGAACGCTACAAATACGACGACCCCCACGCCACGTTGCAGCTCGTCCCGGGTGTCTACGTGCGCCAAGAAGACGGATTCGGCCTGCGTCCAAACATCGGGATCCGCGGCGCGATCTCCGATCGCAGCCAGAAGGTGGCCCTGCTCGAGGACGGTGTACTGTTTGGCCCCGCGCCTTACTCAGCTCCGGCGGCCTATTATTTTCCGATCATCGGGCGCATGCAGCAGCTCGCGGTGATCAAGGGGCCGTCTGCCATCAACTACGGCCCGCAGAGCGTCGGGGGCGCCATCGACCTGACCACGCGCGCCGCCCCCAGCACGAGCGCCGGTGCTCTCGATGTCGCGGCAGGCCAATATGGCTACGGCAAATTCCATGGCTCCTTCGGGTCGGGAGACGGGCAGAACAGGTTCTTGATCGAGGGTGTGCACCTGCGGAGCGATGGCTTCAAGGAGCTACCGAGCGGAGACGAGACGGGCTTCTATCGCAACGAGTGGATGTTCAAGGGCGCCCGCTCTTTCGATCCGACCTCCGACCTGAAGCACGAGCTGTCGCTCAAATTGACCTACTCGGACGAACAGTCCGACGAGACCTATCTGGGTCTGACGGACTCAGACTTTCAGCTGAGCCCGCTCCGGCGTTACGCCGCGAGTGACGGCGACCGCATGCAGTGGCACCGCACGAGCGCTGTCGTCACTCACGAGATCGAGCCGGCGTATTGGCTGTCGATTCGCACGGACGCGTATCGGCATGATCTGGCTCGCATCTGGCGCAAGGTGAATCACTTCGCGGGCGCCAGCCTGTTTGGCGCGCTCACGGGCCCCGCCGACGCGACCAACGCGCCGTTTCGAGCGATTCTGGCGGGGCAAGCGGACACTTCATCGGAGGCCGAACAGCTCTTCATCGGGCCCAATCAGCGCGACTTCGTCTCGCAAGGCGTGCAGTCTCGCGCAGAGGTCAAGGGCGCGACGGGGCCGCTCGTCCATCGCCTCGATCTGGGTCTGCGCTTTCACTACGATCGCATCGAGCGGCGGCACACCGAGGACGCCTTCAACGTGATGGGCGGCAACGTGGTGCCCGTGGGGGGGCCCACGCTGCTCACGACCTTGAACGAAGCCGAGACCTTCGCGTTCGCCGCGTACGTTTCGGACGACATACAGTGGGCCGGGCTCTCGCTGACTCCTGGCCTGCGGCTCGAAGCGATACATTCAGAGTTCGAAGATCACCTGGCGGGCACCGACGGCCGGCGTTCGCTCCTCGTGCCGCTCTTGGGCATCGGAGCGCACTACGCGCTGACTCCCGAGCTCGGGGTCCTGGCGGGCGTGCATCGAGGCATGAGCCCGCCCGCACCGGGGACGCCGAGCGATCCCGAAATCAGCATCAACTACGAGGCAGGGGCCCGGTACCTCGGCGGAGCGCGGCGTGCCGAGCTCATCGGCTACTACAACGCCTATCAGAACCTGACGGACATCTGCACGCTGTCGAGCGGCTGCGAGGACGCCAATCTGGACCTGCAGTTCGAGGCGGGGCGCGCGCGTATCTACGGGCTCGAAGCGCTGCTGGAAGACCAGCCAGCGTTTGGCGGCCTGCGTCTGCCGATCAGCGCCTCCTACACGCTCACGTTGACGGAGTTCCTCGAGACCTTTCAGTCACAGGACCCGATCTTCGGGGAGGTCGAGGCGGGTGACGAGCTGCCCTACGTGCCTCGGCATGAAGGCCGCTTGTCAGTCGGTGTCGAGCTCGACGCGGCGGGGGGCTACCTGGCGGGCTCTTACGTGGGCCGCATGCGAGAGCAGTCGGGTTCGGGTCCGTTGGATCTGGCGCTAGCGACGGACGCGCAGCTGACCTTCGATGCCGGCGTTCACTATCAGGTGCTGCCCGCGCTGCGCCTGTACGGCCAGGTGCGCAATCTGCTGGACGACCACAGCATCTCGTCTCGCAGGCCATACGGCGCGCGGCCCAATCCGCCGCGCTGGATCCAGGTCGGGGCTCAGCTCGCCTTCGAGTGAAGCGGCAGGATCCACGGCTTTTGCCCCAACGACCAGGGCGCGCTCGCGAGGTCCACGTCGGGGTCGATGAGCCTCTGACGTGGGCGGCCGTTGAGCGATGCCCAGGCGTCGGCGTACACGCGGACCCGCTGGTGCCCCTGGCTGACAAAGCTCTGGCGGAGGTGCCGGGCGTACTGTTGGATCATGTCGGGCTGCGTCGACATCATCTTGTATTGCAGCGGGGTCAGCGCCTCCCTCGGATAAATCACGTAACGCCGGTCATCGTCGCCGGTGAGCACCCTGAACTCGACCTGTCCGGCCTTCTCAATCAGCATGACCCGCCACGAGAAGCGAAACCCCTGCTCGTGCCAGTTGACGTTGCCCGGATAGAGCACGTAGCGCAGCGGGACCATGACCTGCACGGCGAGGTAGGCGCTCGAGAGCCCGAGCGAGAGCCTGGAGAGGCGCGGGCTGTCGGCGCGGCCTGCATTTGCGTGCAACGCGCCCCTGCCCAGCCAACGGCGTGGCCAGTCGGGTTCAAAAAATATCGTGGCCGCGGCGATCATCACCCAGGAGAACATGCCGATCGGAAAGAGCAGCCACACGGCGAGGTGAAACACCACGACGACCGCGTACGCGTAGGGGCGCGTGCGCCGCAAGGAGAGCCAGGCGCTGATGCTCAGATCATAGGCGGCGCCGGCGTAGCTCGCGACATATGCAAGCCACGGCGCGGCGAGCAGCGGCCCCACGAGCGGGGCGTCCGCGTGCAGTGAGAGCCAGGTGCGGAGGGGTTCTGCGTGGAACAGCCAATCCGGGTTCAGCTTGGCAAAGCCCGCAAAGAAGTACAGCAGGGCGAGCTGAGCTCGAAGCATGCCGTAGCTCCAGTATCGAACCGCGAGCGGTGGCAGCCCGCGCCGCCGCCGCCGCGCTGCATCGATGGACAGGCTGGCCCCGCAAGGCATCCCAGCGAGCAGCAGAGTGACCAGGCTGACGAAGTAGTAGTGGTTGAGGTAGCTCGCCTTCTCGATCAGCTCCGCGTACGTGAACGTCAGGAAGAAGACGAGCGCGCTGATGCGGCTTTGAAAACCGGCGCACAAGGCCAGGGCTGCTGCACCCATCAGGGCGAAATGCGCGTACATCCAGGCGCCCGCCCACGGCCGCACCCACTCGAAGCCCCAGTAGGTGAAGTGGAATGTCGGGCTGAGGTAGAGCTCTTCAATCCAACCGTAAGCCCAGAAACGCGCCACGGACAAGCACAGGAGCGCGCCGAAGAGCACGCGGAAAGCTCCGAGCCCGGCGCCGTCGCGCGGGGCATTGCAGCGCTCGATCAGCCGGGCGAGCGGGCTCTGTGGGTGGGAAGAGAGCGCGCCCTCAGTCCCCGTCATTGTCGTTGAAGCTGAGCGTCAGCCCGAGCGCCCCGATGATCTCCACCTGAAACAGGCTCTGCAGCTCACCGAGCCTGGCGCTCGCCTCCCGGACTCGTTCAGACTCCGTGGCGACCGCTTCCGTGAGCGGCACGTCGATGGCGAGGAGCGCGTCGCGCGCCGCGGCGAGCCCCGCTGTGACCTCTGGGTCGAAGCTCTGCCCGCGCTCGCGTGCGTACTGGGCGACCCCAGGAATGGTGCGCGAGGCGTCGCCAAAGAAGACCAGCTCGATGCCGTCCAGGTTGTCCAAGATGTCCCGCAGCGAGCGGCCGCTGAAGCGCGACTCTGCCACCGCGGGTTGTGCGATGCCGCCCGCGGAGTCTCCCAGCGGCCTCCCCAGCTTGTCCTTGCGCACGTTCTCGAGGGTGAAGCCCAAACGATTGACGATTTCGCCGAAGGCGTCCTTTAGAGAACGGAAAGCCGTGCTGGTGCGGCCCGCTCCGCTCAGCTCAGCGGCGAAGTTGCCGCCTTCGGGAGCCCACGCCAGGTGCAGCTCGCGGGCGCGGCTCACGAGCTCGGCGCCCACCGAGCGCAGGTATTCGCAGCGCCGCGCGTCCGAGAGGAGCGCCGTGGCACCGCCCTCCGGCGGATACAGCAGGTACTCGATCACTGGCAGCCCCTTGTGCCACACGCCCAATGTCCCGATCGTTTGTGGGTCGACAGGGCTAGCGCTGGCCAGCAATTCTTCGACTTCCTCGGGGCGCGCGGGCCACGAGTCGAGCTTGGGACCGATGCGGTACTCCGGTCGACTGAAGGGGCCGAAGGCGAATACCTCGCCCCGCTTCAAAGGCTCACGCGCGACGCTCCACGCTCGCTTCGCAGCTTCGAGAGAGGCTTCGCTCGGCGACGCACACATGTCGCCGAGCGAGCTGTCGAGCGCCTGTGAACGCTCTTCGAGCTCTGCGTAGATCGGCACGATGAGCTCGTTACTCCAGGTGGTCAAGAGCTCGCGCCGGGTATCCGGGGCGCCGGTGCTCGCGCAGCCTGTCAGGACGCCGAGCAGCACTATCAGAGTGAGCGCGGGCCGCGGCCGCTCCGAGATGCGAGAACGAGCTCTGTGATTCACAAGGACTCCACGAACGCGATGAGGTCGGCTCGGTCGGTTGCAGGCGACAGAATGAAACCCTGCTGGGCAGCGGCGGCCTCACCGCCATGCCAGAGGACGGCCTCGGCCACGCCGCGCGCTCGGCCGTCGTGCAGCAGGCGGTCGTGGCCGTTGACTGTTTTGTAGTGGCCGAGGCCCCAGAGCGGCGGCGTCCGCCACTCATCGCCGTCAGCCTCGAAGCTAGGCCTCGAGTCACCGAGCCCGTCTCCCATGTCGTGGAGCAGCAGGTCCGTGTACGGCCAGATCAGTTGGTCCCGGACCTCCTCGAGAGCTGCGTCGTCAGAGGTGCGGTGGCTCGGGGTGTGGCAGCCGCTGCAGCCGAGCTCCCCGAAGCGAGCTTTGCCGCGCAGCACGTCCGCGTCGGCATATTTTTGCCTGGCAGGCACCGACAACAGCTGGCTGTAGCGCTCCACGCGGTCGAGCAGGCGATCGGTGATCTCGGGATCGCCGCCGCCGACTGCGCTCTGACACTCGAGCTCGCTCGCGCTGCATTCCTGACTTGGGAACACGGACGACGTGATGCCGAGGTCGCCCACGAAGGCGCCTGCCGCTTGTTGACGCACGCTCGGCTGCTCCGCCTTCCAGCCGAAGCGACCGACGACGATCGATTGCGTCGCCACGTCCCAGACCTGGTTCGGGTGCCCGGAGACGCCGTCGCCGTCCACATCTTCGGGATCGGCGAGCGACAGCAGGCGCTCCACCGGGATGGCCTCGAGCAGTCCCAAGCCCAGCATGGCCGGGGCCACGCGCGCGGAAATCAGCACGTCGGGGCGCAGGGGTCCGTGGCTGGGGGCCTCGATGCCGTAGGTTGGAGCGAGCAATTCGTACGGCTCACCGTCGGCGTACTCTCCCGCGAGCGTCGCATACGTGACCCGCGGAATGCCTTCTCCCGGCACGCCATCGACCCCAAACGGTTGCAGCTGATCGCCGTAGCTCGGCTCACCGAGCGGTGCGCCGTGAGGACCGCTCCCCGGCACGCTGATGCGAAGCAGCATGCTGGTGAAGCCCGCCTGGTCAGCCAGGGGCGGGCGACCCCGACCGTCCTTGAAGTGGCAGGTGGAGCAGGCGCGTGCGTTGAAGAGCGGCCCGAGCCCGTCGCGCGCCGTGTTGCTCGACGGCGCTTCGGTCCAGGATTGGTTGAAGAACGCGTTGCCGGTCGCAAACAGGCGATCGCTCTCGGGAGTGATGTTGTCTGCCGGCGGCAAAAATGCATTTACGCCGAACAGGAGCGAGTTCGTCGTATCACCACCTGGGCGCTCTTCCTCGGGTAGCGCGCTCGCGCTCTCGCCGTTGCTGGAGCAAGCAGTGGAAGCAGCGAAGGACAGCGCCACCAGAAGCTGGGCTGTCCTCGCGCTACGGCTCGCCGCTCGGGGCGGTCTTGGCCTGGTCGACATGGCTTATTCGGGATCCGGGATGCGGGTCAGGCCGTACACTTCAAAGGCTTGCTCGAGCAGGTCACGTTGGTTGAAGAGCGCCGCGATCAGGGTCTCGACCCGCGCGTTGCCCTGGGCATTGCCCGGCGCTATCTCGCGGTCGAAGGGCGGTTGCAGGGCCTCCGCGGCGCTTAGACTCTCTGCGATCTGCTGCGTCACTCGAGTGGCGAGCGCCGCGTCCTTCGCGGCGATGATGTCCCATACGCTCAATCCCGACACCACGCCCCCTTCGAGCCTCGCGTACCTGCCGAGCCACACGTTTTGGACGCCGCGCACGTCCTGCACCATGTCGCGATGCGTGTTGTCGCTGAAGCAGGAGTGCTCCTCTTCCTGATCTCCAGAGTCCATGGCAGCGGTCAGGCGCTCACGCCCCGTCTCGAAGCCCGAGAGGATGATCATGCCGCTCAGAATGCGACCCAGTGTTTCCGCTGGTGCCTCCGCTTCGAACGAGGCGCGGTAGTTGCCCGGCGTGTTCGGCGCCCAGGCGTCCACCAGCAACTGCAGGTGACTGATCAAGAGCTCGGAGGCGGTGGTCAGATACAGACCACGCCGGACCTGATTTCGGGCGGTACCCGCGCCGCCCGTCACGTAATCGGTGAACGGGCGATCGCCGGGACCGTTCGGATCGGTGTCCTGGCCCCAGAGCAAGAACTCGAGGGCGTGGTAGCCCGTCGCGATGTTCTTCTCTCCGTCGAGTTCGTTCTCGCTCTCCAGCGTCTCGAAGGTGATGGGGAGGTTCGTATCGTTGACGATGCCCGCGTCCGGGAGGTCGGCAACGTAGTCGATCCAGTTTTCATCGAGCGGCCAGGCATTGAGCAGGCCTTCAGGGCCGTCCTCCGGGTTATCGATGGGCCCATCGTAAAAGCGGTACACCTCCGTTTGCAGGTACGGCTCGCGCGCGGCGCGCCACGCGGCTCGAGCGTCGGTGAGCGCTTCGGCGCTCGGCGTGTCGACCAGAGCGGTGATATCGGCGTCGAGCTCGCGGGCTGCCGAGAGCGAGTCCTGATAGCTCGCGTAAACGATGTCGGCGTAGTTCGATACGGCGTCCGGGGCGTTGGCCGGCAGCGGCGACGCTTCGTCAGCGTCACTGCCGCAGGCGGCGACGGAAAGAACCAAGAGGGACTTGGAGCAGAGCTTAAGGGGAAGGATTTTCATGTTCGTGAGTCGGGATCGAATGCGCCGAGCGTGAGAACCGCTGATCTCGCGCGAATCCTGCCTCTCGAGGAGGTCTCTATCCAGGTCGGGGTGGTAATGATAACGCTTATCGTTAGCGGCTTGGTACCCCCTCGACTGCCGAAAGTCAACCCAACCCAGCGTGTTGCGCCGGATCCGGTCGCCGGCGCCGCTGGTTCGTCGGCCGCGAGTCTCGCCTCCGGACAGGCGAGGCTCGCCGGTGATCGGTGGCCCGCAGCGCCTCGCTGGGGGCGCGAGCGCTTAGCCGACGACGGCGCGCCAGAGCAGGCGGGCGGCGGCACCCAAGGCGTGCACCCCGTAAGCCATCAGCCCGACCGCGTACACGCAGCGCTCGGCGAGGGGCAGGGAGACGGCAGGCCCACCCGCCGCGGCGGGGCTGCTCTCGACACGCGCCCACGGAGAAGCGGGCACGAGTGCGGCGTGCTGCGGCGGCTGACCTCCTACAGGCCCGGCTCCAACAGGCTCAGCTCCAACAGGCTCAGCTCCAACAACCTGGCCTTCCGCGCCCGTGAAATGCGCTGCGAGCACGTGCTGCATCCGCTCGCGAACGAGGGCGTCGAGAGACGCGGGAGGCTCGACCTGGGTCAACTCCTTCAAGCGTTCCATGCGGTGTTGCATCAGCGTACCCCTCGACTGAGCCGCGAGCCGCTTGCGTCTGCGGCTTCCAGCAATCGGGCGAGCCGGCGGCGTGCACGAGCCAAACGTTGGCGTAGGGCCACCGTCGAGATACCCAAGATTTCCGCCGCGGCTCGCGCCTCCAGGCCTTCGGCAACGCTCAGCAAAAGCACCTCGCGATCGGCCTCCCCGAGCCGGTCGAGGCCCGCCTTCAGGGCCGCCAGATCGCCATCCGCCGCGGCGTCCGCCGGCGCGTCTCGCGGCTCGAGACCGAGGACCAGCACGCGACTCAAGTCGAGGGCCTGCGCCCGGCGCAGGCTCAGATACTCACGGCGGGCGACGGTGTAGAGCCAGGCCCGAACGTTGCTGTCGGGACGCAGCGCGGCCGCGTGCCGCGCCAGCTTGAGCCACACATTTTGGAACAGGTCCGCAGCGCAGTGTCGGTCCCCGCTCAGCCGCAGCAAGAAACCGTAGATGCCGGCCTTTTCCTCAGCGTAGACCTGCTCGAGCGCCGCCGGCTCACCGCACCGGAGGCGCTCGATCAACGATGTCGGCTCGTTCCTATTCACGCTCAGGGAGAATAACGCCCAGGCGTGTGGAACGTGACAGGTCCGCCGTCAAAAAGTTTTCGGGTCACGGATCTGACGTGCCCATCGTTTTCTCGACACGCGGCTGCACTTCGCAACGCGGCACCCCAGGAACGAGAATCAATGCTTCAGCATCTTTGGCAAAGTTTTGTAGAAGGCGGTTGGGCCATGTGGCTGATCTTTGCGTTTGGCTTGACCGGCGTCGGCGCGGCGGGGCGTTTCGCCTGGCGCGGGGAACATCAACTGGTCGCATTCGTGCGTTGGATCAGCGTGACCGTCTTCGCCTGCGGCTGGTTCGGCTTCTTCATCGGCGAGCAAAAAGTGTTGTCGGCCACCATTTATCGCCTGCCGGCTACGCTGCCGGCCGCCTCGTCCCTCGCGGATGAGCGCACGCGCATCCTGTTCGAAGGGACGAAGGAGGCGCTGAACTGCGTCTCGGGCTCACTGTTGTTCGTCGTGGTGATCTGCCTTCTGGGCGCGATCGGCTACCGGAGGTTCCCCTTTCCCAACCCGGGCTCCGTCGCGCGCTAGGGTCGCTGTCCCGCTGAGGTGCTTGACGGCGTCTACGCGCGGGTGAGCCGAACCGAGAGCTGGCCCGAAGGCTCTGGGGCGAGTAGCATGGGAGCGGTGAACGGGAAGGTGCAAGGGCAGTGACTTCGGTGAGTGATCGTTGGGCGGTGGCAGCCGCCTACGAGGCCTACATGGGCCGTTGGAGCCGCCCGTTGGCGCGCGCGTTCGTCGGTTGGCTCGAGCCCGAGGCGCATGCTCACTGGCTCGACGTGGGGTGCGGTACCGGCGCGCTCACCGCGGCGATTTGCGAGCTCGGCAAGCCAGCTTCGGTCGTCGCCTGCGACCCGTCCGGGCCCTTTGTAGAGGCGGCTCGCACGGCGCTGCCCGATAAGCGGGTCGCGTTCGAGCTGGCGCGGGGCGAATACCTGCCAGAGCGCGAGGGCGGGTTTGACGTGGTGGTGTCGGGTCTCGTCCTGAACTTCGTGGCGGATCCGGAGCGTGCGCTCGCGAATATGCTGGAGCGGCTCAGCCCACGCGGCAAGGTTGCGGCCTACGTGTGGGACTACGCAGAGGGTCTGCAGTTCCTGGGCTCTTTTTGGGAAGAGGCAGTGGCGCTGGACCCCGGCGCCGCGGTCCTCGACGAGCGCCGTCGTTTCCCGATCTGTAACGGAGAGGCGCTCACCGCGCTCTTTCGCGCAGCGGGCCTCTCCAACGTCGAGTCGACGCGGCTCGACTCGATCACTCCGTTCATGAGCTTTGACGACTATTGGGAGCCGTTTCTCGGGCGGACGGGACCGGCGCCGAGCTACGTGGCTGCGCTCGATCGCGAGCGGCGCGAGCAATTGAAAGAGCGGCTGCGCCAGCGCTTGCTGCCCGACGGTGGTCGGCTCGAGCTCTCGGCGAGCGCTTGGGCGGTGCGGGGGCTCGGCCCTTGAACGCGGCCCGGATGCGCTGCCCGAGGGCTAGCGGTGTACCCGCTTTCGCCTGACCATGGAGGTCGCGCTCAGGCCGGCGGGCAATGCCAGCCGCCGACGCTCTCGGTGAGAGCCGCCGCCGGAGAGGGACCCCAGGTCCCGGGCTCGTATTCGTGCACGGGAGTCTCCCCGCTCAGGATGGGCTGCACTATCGCCCACGCGGCCTCCACGCCGTCTTGGCGCGCGAAGAGCGTGCCGTCCCCACTCATGGCGTCGCCGAGCAGGCGCTCGTAAGCGTCCAGCTCTTCGCCGTTCGGGTTGTGGAGCAGCTTGAGCTCGGTCATCTGGGAGAGCATGCGCTCGCCAGGTTTCTTGATCTGCGCGCCGAGCGCGATCGTGACGTCTGGGCTGAGCCGGAAGCGCAAGTAGTTGGCGTCCTGCGTCCCCAGTTGCCGAAGCGGAGGGCGCTTGAGGCTGACGATGACCTCGGTGGTCGTGACGGGCAGACATTTGCCGGCGCGAATGAAGAATGGCACGTCGTCCCAGCGCCAGGATTCGATGCTCAAGCGCACGGCCGCGAACGTCTCCACCTTCGAGTCGGGGGCGACGCCCGGCTCCGAACGATAGCCGCGGAACTGGCCCCGGACCAGGTCGGTGCTGCGCAGCGGTTTGATGGCGCGGAACACCTTGACCTGCTCGTCGCGAATCGACTCTGCATAGGTGGTGAGCGGTGGCTCCATCGCGAGCAAGCTGACGACCTGCAGCATGTGGTTTTGCACCACGTCACGGATGGCGCCCGCCTCCTCGTAAAAGTGGCCGCGGCCCTGCACGCCGAAGCTCTCCGCCATGGTGATCTGCACGCTCTCGACGTAGTTGCGGTTCCAGATCGGCTCGAGGAAGATATTGGCAAAGCGGAACATCAGCAGGTTTTGCACGGGCTCTTTGCCCAAATAGTGATCGATGCGAAACACCGCCGATTCGTCGAAGCTCTCGTGCAGCGTGCGGTTCAACGCCTCGGCCGAGCCGAGGTCCCGCCCGAACGGCTTTTCCAGCACCAATCGGCCGTTCTTCGCGCAGCCGGACTCGGCGAGGCCACCGACGACGGCGGCGAACAGGCTCGGCGGGATGGCTAGATAGTGGATCGGGCGCGTCGCCGGGCCGAGCGCGGTCTTCAGCTTCGCGTACGTCTGCGCGTCCATGTAGTCGCCTTGCACGTAAGTCAGGAGGCGCAACATCTGCCCCAAGACATCCGCGTCCACCTCGCCGTGACGTTCGACGCTCGCGCGCGCGTGTGCGACCAGCTCCTCTGTCGTCCAGGGAGAGTTGGCGACCCCGATCACGGGCACCTCGAGATGCCCCCGGCGAACCATCGCGTAGAGCGCAGGAAAGATTTTCTTCTGAGCGAGGTCACCGCTCGCGCCAAACAGCACCAAGGCGTCAGACTCGGCTTGTTTCATGCTAAAAATCTCCGGCAGGCGCACTCAGGTCTAGCTCACAGCATCCGTTGCCCGGGCGCGGGGGGCAAGCCTCGATTGCCAGGGCGCTCGAGCCACCGCGGATGTCGCATACGGCCACGCCCAGCGGCGCCGTTTACGGGCTTCCCATTCCGTGCCGTCGGCTTTACCTGAAGGCACGAACATGGACACGAATATTTTCTCGGGCGAACCTCGAAACCCGGTCGCCGCTCTGAGGCAATTTGGCCAGTCCGTCTGGCTCGACTTCATGCGGCGCAGCTTGATTGACAGCGGGGAGCTCAGCCGGCGGATCGCGGAAGATTGGCTCGCCGGTGTCACCTCCAACCCGGCCATCTTTCAAAAAGCGATTGAGGGCAATCAGGACTACGCCGCTCCCATCGCGCAGATCGCGAAAGACAGGGCGCTTACGCCCCGGCAGGTGTTCGAGAAGCTAGCGGTGCAGGACATCCAGGACGCGGCGGACCTGTTCTTGCCGGTCTACGAAGCGACCCAAGGCGTGGACGGCTTCGTTAGCCTGGAAGTAGCCCCAGACGTCGCGGCTGACACGCGCGCCAGCATCGAGGAGGGGCGCCGCTTGTGGAAACAGGTAAACCGGCCCAATCTCATGATCAAGGTGCCGGCCACCGCGGAGGGGCTGCCCGCGATCGCCACGCTGCTGGAGGAGGGCATCAACGTAAATATCACGTTGCTGTTTGCGCGCGCCACCTACGAGAAGGTCGCTCAAACCTTCATTCAGGCGCTCGAGGCTCGGCTCTCCCGGGGCGAATCGATCGGACGCGTCGCCAGCGTGGCCAGCTTCTTCGTGAGCCGCATCGACACGGCGGTCGACGAGCGGATCGCCAAGAAGACAAAGGCACTGAGCGGCGCGGACCGGGCCAAGGTCGAGGCCTTGTCCGGTAAGGTGGCGATCGCCAACGCCAAGCTCGCGTACCAGAGCTACGGGCGCATCTTCTCCGGGCCGCGTTGGCAAGCGCTGCGCTCCCAGGGTGCAGCGCCGCAGCGAGTGCTGTGGGCCAGCACGGGGACCAAAAACCCGAGCTACCGGGATGTGCTGTATGTGGAGGAGCTAATCGGCCCCGACACGGTCAATACGATGCCGCCGGAAACGCTCAACGCTTTTCGCGATCATGGTCGGCCGCGGCGTAGCCTCGACTCCGGTCTGGCGGAAGCCCAGGCCATATTGGACCAGCTCGAGCAGGCGGGCATCTCGCTCGACGAGGTCACCCACTCCCTGCTCATCGACGGCGTGAAGAAGTTTGTCGAGCCCTATACGCAGCTCTTGGCAACTATAGAGCGCCGCGTCAAAGAGTCCGCCGCGGGAAGCTGAACGGCATCGCTCAGATAGGATTTGGAGCTGCAGGTGCTAACGCGGCGTCGGCGGCTTGGGCCACCTCAGGAACTCTGAATATCGCGATCCTGTCGAATTGTTTCTCGAGTATCGCCTTGTCGAACCACAGGTAGCCGAGGTCGCGCACGTCGCCCCGGCCAAACCCTGCCACGATGATGTAGCGCTCGCCGGTCTCATGGGCTTTGCGCACGAGCGAATCACTCACCCAAGGGCGCAGGCCTTTCGTGCCGCGGGGAAAGGGCTTGCTGTCGTAAACGGTCAGGGGATAGCGGGGCTTTCCGCTCTTCACGTAGTCAGAGTAACCCTTGTGGAAGGCCGCCCTGAAAAACTTATACTGCTTGCGGCCGTAATCGAAATGATCGCCCCAGTCTCCCTGGAGCTTCTCATTTGCCGCGACAAGTCTCGGCCCGGAGGGCCTCCACCCGATGTGGAACATCGGTGTGCCCGATGGGATGTGCTCGTATAACCAACGCCGCGCTTCCGTCATGTGCGAGAGCGTCGTGCCACGGGCCCAGAGGTGCGGTGCGGTCCAGGCGAGGCTCGCGACCGCAAGCGGTAGCCACGCCCACGGCATCCAGCGCTGGGCGTTGAGCTTCGGCGCGAGCTCCCGAGCGGCAGCCAAGCCGTGCCCGATCAGCAGGCAGGAGGCCACGACGGGGGCGATCATGTAGTAGTTGCGCGAAGCGCGGCCGTAGAACGCGCCGAGGTACACCGCGACGAACAAGAGGACCAGCAGCGCCCGCTTGTCGCGCCTGATCAGCACGAGCACCACGCTCACCGCCAGCGCGACCACGAAGGGAAATCCCAGGGTCAAAAACGAGTCTTGGATGCTCTGCTGCCCCCAAGGAACGTCACCGGAATGCAGGGCAACGGCGGCGCGTTGGCTCTCGACGAAGTGCTTGAAATCCAGAATGGCTGGGTTGCCGAGCATGGCACAAGCGGCACAGGCCAGCGCCGCCGACCAAACCCCAGGTCCAACCAACGTCCGCCCGATGCGAGAGAGCAAGGTCCGCGGTGTGCCGTCACGGCGCCTGCCCGCCACGTACCAGCTGGCCAACACGAAACACGGCGCGACGAGCAAGCCGGGCAACGGCTTGGTTGCAATTGCCAGACCTGCGCAGGCTCCGGCGATGATCCAATCGCGAAAGCGCTGCTGGATGACGACCTCGCCGAGCGCCAGCAGGGCCACTCCTTGAAATGCCGCTTGTGGCATGTCGATACGCGCGCCGAGCGCCAGCCGCTCGATGAACGGCACGCCCAATAGGCTGCACACGAGCAACGCCGACGGAGCCCCAACACGCCGGCGAAAATTGAGGAACGCAAGGAGCGCGAACACCGACAGCGAACCCAGCGTAAACAAGCGTGAGATGACGTAGTGTTCGTTGCCCTCGAAAAACACCCGTGCCGCGTAGTCGAGCGGGCTCATGCCGCGCAGCGCCGCTACGACGTGGTAGATGCCGGCGAGCACGTACATGGTGAAGGGTCCGTATTTGAGGAAGTGGAAGCGAAGGTCGCCTCCCATGAAGGCGACCGCTTGTTCGACGATCTCGTTCTCGTCGATCAGGGGCGATTCCACGTCGTGCACCACGAGCGCCAGGCGCAACGACGTTCCGAGCACGAGCACCGCAGCCGCTGCCAGGCTAATACTGAGGCGCGACGTATCGCTCGAGTTGCCCGCGCTCACCTTGCCCCTACCATCGATAAGGTCCACCCGGGGGACTCTAGGCGCCCGGCCCCGAGTCGTGTCAAGCCGCCTCGCCGCCCAGTTGGCTTTCCAGAGGGCGATCGGGCATAAGCGGCGAGCTACCCCTGGACAGCACCGAGCCGGCAAGACAACCATGGCATCATCAGCGAACGGTCGGGAGCGCCCGCTCGGCTTCGGCATCATCGGGCTCGGCAACATTGCCCGCTTTCACGTCCGCGCGTTATCTGCATTGCCAGGTTGCAAGGTGGTGGCGGTGACCAGCCGTGACGCCGAGCGGCGCAGCGTGCTGGCGGCGGAGCTCGGCGCTGTGGCGTGCGCCGACTATCGGGAGCTGCTGCTGGTGCCCGGCCTGGATGTGGTCTGCATCTGCACGCCGTCGGGGCAGCACCTCGAGCCGGCGCTGGCGGCCGCGCGCGCAGGCAAGCACGTCGTGTGTGAAAAGCCGCTCGAGATCGACGTGGAGCGAGCCGAGCGCATCATCCTTGCGTGTGCAGAAGCGGGCGTCCAGCTCGCCTGCATTTTCCAGAACCGGTACTCCGAACATTATCGGGAGCTGCGCGACCTGGTGACGAGTGGCGCCCTGGGCCGGCTGGTGCTCGGCAATGCCTACGTCAAATGGTATCGTCCACCGGAATATTACGCCAGCAGCGAGTGGCGCGGCACCTTGCGGGGGGACGGGGGCGCCGCTCTGATCAACCAGGGCATCCACACCCTCGATCTGCTGCTGGACGTGATGGGCAAGGTGCGCTCCGTGCGCGGACGCGTCGCCACGCTGAGCCATCGGATCGAGGGCGAAGACGTCGGGGCGGCCGTGCTGGAGTTCGAGAGCGGCGCGCTCGGGACGATCGAGGCGAGCACCAGCGTCTACCCGGGGTTTCCGGAGCGCCTAGAGGTGCACGGCACCGACGGCAGCGTCGTGCTCGAGGGCGGGAAGATCGCGGCGCGGAGGACCCGAGCGGGCCAAAGCTCGGCACCTCGAGCTCCGAGCTCGAGCGGGGCGTCCGACCCCCTGGCGATCGATCCTGAGTTGCACCGCTTGCAATACGCCGACATCGTCCGCGCCATCCGCGCCGGAAGCGCCCCGACGCTGAGTGGCGCGCAAGGGTTATCTGCGTTGCGCGTCGTGCGCGCCATCTACGAGTCCTCGACAACCGGGCACGAGGTGCTGCTTTGAGCTCCATGGCTCGAGCGGTCATCGTTCGGGAGCGACGGCGGCCGTAGGTTCGCTAAGCACGAGCGGAGTGCCCCTGAACGGAGCCGCGGGCGACAATGGTTCCAATGTGGGTTGGTGCAGCGCGGCTTCAGGGCGCCGGGTCGGCACTGCCGGCCCGTGGGGTCCCTCCGGATGATGGGGGCATTCGGGTCGACGCTGGCTAGCGACTCGAGGCACGATGGCTACGAGTTTCGGCGGCCCCCGTCTTTGCGGAGCGCGCCAACCGCCCGCCGCATGCTGTTCGCAAGCTTCGACTTTGTCCTCTTCTTCCTACCGGTACTGCTTTCGTACTGGGCGCTCGCCAAGCATCCCGTGGCGCGCTGGTTGCTGCTCTTGTCGGCGAGCTACTTCTTCTATTGTGCCAGCGCCAAGCCCGCGAGCGGTGCTTGGCCGACGCCGTGGTACTTCGTCGGGCTCATCATCGCCTCGACGTTGGTCGACTACGCGGTCGCCTTTGGTATCTCCCTCACCCAGCGGCGCTCCCTCCGGAACGCCGCCCTCGGGGTCAGCCTCGTCGGCAACCTGGGGATGCTTGGTTACTTCAAGTACTCCGGCTTCTTGCTGGAAGTGGCGGAAGATCTGGCGCACGCGCTCGGCTCCGACGTGGCGCTGCCGACGCTGCGCGTGGCGCTCCCCATCGGCATCAGCTTCTACACGTTTCAGAGCCTGAGTTACACCATCGACGTGTGGCGAGGCCGCATCGAAGCCGAGCGCAACCTGCTCAGGTTTGCCGTCTATGTCGCCTTCTTTCCGCAGCTGGTGGCGGGGCCAATCGTGCGCGCGGCGGAGTTTTTACCGCAGCTCCGCTCTGGGCTGCGAGTCGACGTCGAAGACGTCAACTTTGCCATCTTCCGCATCACCAAGGGTCTGTTCAAGAAGGTCGTGCTCGGTGATCTCGTGGCCGCCAACTTCACCGATTTGGTGTTCACCTCACCGACGCAGTATTCCTCGCTCGAGAACCTGATCGCCCTGTACGCGTTCACGCTGCAGATCTACGCGGACTTCTCCGGCTACTCCGACATGGCAATCGGAGTCGCGCGCCTGCTCGGCTTCAAGCTGCCCGAAAACTTTGACCGGCCTTACCAGTCACGTGACGTGGGCGAGTTTTGGCGCCGCTGGCACATGACCCTGTCGACCTGGCTGCGGGATTACGTGTTCTTCCCGCTCGGGGGCAGCCGCGGGTCCCAGCTGCGGACCTACTTCAACTTGTGGCTCACCATGCTGCTGGTCGGCATCTGGCACGGCGCGAGCTGGAACTTCGTGATCTACGGCAACCTGCATGCGGCGGCACTGGTCTACAGCCGTTTCAACCGGCTCCAAGCGCAACGCGGCGAGACCATCTACGGGATCATGGCGGTGGGGGCGTCCCTCCTGCTCGCCGCTTGCGCCGTGGGACTCGGGCTCGGCCTCGGCTTGTCCTTGGATTTAGCGTTACTCTTGGGCGCGATCACCTTCGTGGTGGCCGTGGTCAATGGCCTCTTGCCGGTGTCGACGGAGGGGCCTCTCTGGTCCTTGGTGCACCTGTTTTTGACCTTTCAATTCACCGTCATCTCGCGCGTGTTCTTCCGCTCGGATTCACTGGCGCAGGCGGGTCAAATGACCGCGCGGCTCCTGCAATGGGACTCGCTCGGCGTGCGTGATGGCCTGTTTCGCCTGCAGGGCTTGCACGACTGGGCCAGCGCCAACGCCGCGACCTTGGGAGACCTGGCCGAACCCCTGCTCGGGCTCAGCCACTGGGGTCTCTTGATCTTGATCGTGCTCGGGCTCGCCTATCATTTCTTACCGGCACGTTGGAGCGAGGGTATCGGACAGAGTATCACTCGCTGGCTGCCCGCTCCCGCCCTCGGCGTGGCGCTCGCCTGCAGCATGCTCTTGATCTCCCGGTTGCTCGACGGGCCGCGCGCCAACATCTACTTCTCCTTCTGAGCCACTTCTGCTTCTGAGCTGCTTCTCTCTCTCTGAACCGGTCTCGACCCGCCGCAAGCCCGCATGGAATTCCCCGATCTCGAGCCCGATGACGTGCCGCCGGTGCTCGTCCTCACGCGTCGCGCCCGGCGGCGCTTGCTCGGTGCCGCCCTGACGCTGCTCGGCTTGCTCGTGGTGCCGTACCTCATCCCGCCGCTCGCCCCCGTTCAGCCCTGGAGGCCCGGGGGCGGCTACGTGCCGTTCTGGAATATCACGGCGCGTCCCGGTGGGGATGAGCAAGCGATGGACAGCGAGCTGCATGGGTTCGAAGAGCTCGCGATCGCGGCGGAAGCCGACGGTCCGCTCGAGCCCCCGTCGCTCGAGGTGCCCGCCACGCCCCTCGCGCTAGCTCCTGTCGTCGGAGCGCGCCCGGGGCCCGAAGCCGTATTTCCGCCGTACCCGGGCCACGCCGATGACCATCAGGAGGTCGCCGTCGGCGTCGATTACCCGGAGGCGTTGGCCCACTATTTTGGCCAGCTGACGCTGACCGACATGAGGCTAGAAGGGGCCATCACCCGCGCCGGTCAGTGGGGGGATTCGGTGCTCGGCGGCGATGGCCTCACCCACGCCCTGCGCCAGCGCTTGCAAGCGCGCTTCGGCGACGCGGGTCACGGCTTCCATGCGCTCAGCCGCTACAGCATCGGCTACGGCCACAAGGGCGTGCGCTTCCAGGATCGCGGCAACTGGCGCTCGTGCGAGATCATCTTCAAGTGCCGACCGGACCAACGCTACGGGTACGCCGGCGTGAGCTCGGGCTCGTCATCGGGCGGGGAGAGCAGCTGGCAGACGGCCAAGGGAGCGCCCGGCGACCGCGTCTCTCGGTTCGAGCTCTGGTATGCAAAATCACCCGATGGAGGGCGCTTTCAGGTCAAGATCGACGGCCAGGCGCAGCGCGTGATCGACACGCGCGCCGAAACGCACGAGGACGCGGTCGAGGTGTTCCACGTGGAAGACGGCCCGCACAGCTTCGACGTTCGCGCCACCGGCGGCGGGGCGTCCCGCGGCTACGGCGTGGTGCTGGAACGCGACGTGCCTGGCGTGGTCTGGGACGAGCTCTCGTTGATCGGGAGCTTCACCCAGCGCCTCGACTATCAGGACAAAGAGCACATCGGTTGGCAGCTCCGCCGTCGCGACATCGACCTGATGGTGTTTATCTTTGGCGGCAACGACGTGCAGCGAGAATACGACGATCTCAAGACGGAGATGACGCCCTACGAGGCGGAGTACTCGCGCGTCGTCCGCAAGTTTCGCGCGGGCCGCCCCGAGGCTTCGTGCCTGGTGATGTCGCTCATCGATCACGGCACGCGCTCGGAAGACGGCGTCCGCACGCGCCCCATCGTGCCGCGCCTGGTGAGCTCGCAGCGCAAGGTCGCCGCGGCCGAGGGCTGCGCGTTCTTCGACACCTTCCGCGCCATGGGCGGGATGAACTCCATCGCGCGTTGGTTTCGCGCGCGGCCGCAGCTCGCGCAGCCCGATTTCTCGCATCCCACCGCGGCGGGGCAGGGCGTGCTCGCGACGCTCTTCTACCGAGCTCTGATGCAACGCTACGCGGAATTTAGGCGCGCTAACGCCGGGGCGCCGCTACCTGCGCTCAGCTCTCAGAACGCGCCCGACGCGGCGCGGGTCGACGCCGGCGCGCCCAGGTCGCGCTGAGCGAGGACGCGCGTGTCAGCCGGCAACCGCCGAGCGTCGTAGGCGCGCATCAAGGCGTCCCCGAGTACCATGCCCATGCGCACGTAACCGCGGACGGTGAGGTGAATATGGTCTGGGGAACCGAGCCTCGGGTGCGCGCGCACCCACTTGATCATCGAGCCTTCGCCGCCCATGAACTCATAGGCGTTCCAGAACCCGCAGCCGAACCTCGGCGCGAGGCGGCGTTGCACGGCGATGATCTCGAGCAACCGCGGCCTGGTTACCCAGGCATTGTGCTGGGCCTTCGGGAAATCGCCGGGGCCGACCAGCACGCAGCTCGCCGTCGGCAAGGCGTGGCGGAGCCGCCCGAGCACTTGCTCGAGCTCGTTGGCGTAGACGTCGATGGGTTGACCGCGATCGGTCGTCTCGTTGGTGCCATAGGCTAGCAGCACCAGATCGGGCGAGCGGCGGTTCAAGTGCTCTTCCCACAGGGCCTGATCCCAGCGCAACATGCTGGCCGCGCGCGTGCCGCGAATGCCCAGCGTGTCGAGCACCAGGCCCGGCTGCGCCCGTTCTACGCTCAAGCCGAAGAGCCGCGCGCCGCCGGCGCCTAGCGTGCGTATCTCCACGTCATGCCAGCCGACGGGGCGCTCGAAGGTATGATAGCGGGCCTCGAGCTGCTCGGAGCGGGCCGGCAGCTCCACGAGCGGCTCGCCATCGACGCTAATGGCGATGTCACCTGCAGAAGGTTCGGCTGCGTAGAAGAGGCCGTATTGGCTGGCCGTCAGCTCCGGGTCCGTCTGGTTCTCCGGCGAGATGCGTAGCTTGCCGTTGGGCCCGCCCACTGCGGCGATGCCGGAAAGCCCGAAGCTCCCTTTGGGCGGAAGATCTTTCTTTTGAACATACTGGACCTTGAAGCCCCGGGCCCGCACCTTGAAGTCGATGCGGTGCGTCCACCCGCGTTCGACACCGAGCGGGATGAAGCCGGCGCCGCCGTTGCCGAAGCGGCTCTGTAAGTAATAGCGGAGGTACCCCGAGTAGATGTCAGCTTGGGTGTGGGACGCCCCGTAGACGGCGATCCGCACCTTGTTCTTCTGGTCCGGAGTGCTCACGAGCGCGTCGAGGGCCTGGTAAAAGTGCTCCAGCGAGGGCTCGTTCTCGACCGGCACAAAGTTCCCGAGCGCGTTGCCGTTCGTCACGTCTGCAGCCTCGCCGAAGACGATTTGCCCGGCGGGCACCACGCCACCAAGCTCATCTTCGATCGCCTGATCTCGACCGAGGATCCGCTCCTGGGCTCGGGTCCGGAGCCGCAGCAGGTTGTGACTGAAGGCCGGCGCATGCGGGTCATCCAGCGGCCCCGAGAGCAGCTCCAATGGCTCGGCCTTGGCGGGGGTCTGCAGGACGACCGAAGGCCGAGCCGGAGCGCCGACGGCGTCGCTCCGAGGCGCAGCCGATGACTGGGCCGCCAGCCCTGCAAGGCCCAGTAGAGCCCGGGCTAGATGCCGTCGCATCAGCGTCACTTCGTTGGTAAAGCCTGGCCAGCCACGCTTGTCAAAGAACTTGGCGGCCGCTTGCGCCGGCGCCTGCGCGGAGGGCTCTGCGCTGGCATCGCCCTACACCTGGCTCCAGGGTCCTCGATCGTTCCGCAGTCGAACACTCGCCGGCCTACGCGCGCCGATTGGCGAGCCTGTCGCGCCAACCCTCGAGCAGCTCGGCCTGGGCGCGTACGTTCAGCACCGATCCATCGGCCGTGTAGGATTGCGATAGGACGCGAGCCTGAGCGTGAATCTCCCCGATCAGGTGCCCCTGAGCGAACGGAATCTCCAGCACACCCTCCGCGTAGTCCGCCTCGAAAAAGGCGACGAGCGCGGCCCGGACGCGCGCCACGTCCTCGGGCGAATGGGCGCTGAGCAGCAGCGCACCGGGGTGTTCCTCGAGCAGCACGTTTCGGCTGTCCGGATCGACGCGGTCGATCTTGTTGAAAGCGATCAACGAGGGAATATTTGAGGCATCCACTTCGTCCAGCACTTCGCGCGTGACCTGCAACTGGGCGCGCCACTCCGGGTCGGCTGCATCGACCACGTGCAAGAGCAGGTCAGCGTCGAGGGCCTCGTCGAGCGTGGTACGAAAGGACGCGATCAGATGGTTTGGCAGGTTTCGAATGAAGCCCACGGTGTCGGCGACCAGGATGCGTGGCTGGCTCTCGGGCAGCGCCCGCAGGGTAGTGCCCAGCGTCGCGAAGAGCTGGTCTTCGACGTAAGCGTCCGCGCCCGTCAAGGCCTTCATCAATGAGGACTTGCCGGCGTTGGTGTAGCCGACGAGAGCGACCACCGGCGTCTCCTCGCGACGGGTGCGCCGCGTATGGCGCTGCGAGCTTTCGTGCTCGAGCTCCTGACGGACCTGCGCCACGCGTTTGCGGATGAGCTGCTTTTTCAGCTCTAGATTGCTGTGGCCCTTGCCGCCGCGGCCGCCGCCGCCGGACTGGGCATCGAGCGACGACTCGTCACGGGCGCGCGGCGCTTCGTAGTTGAGACGAGCTAGCTCCACCTCGAGCCGCGCCGTCTTGGTCTGCGCGCGGCGCGCGAAGATGCGCAGAATCACTTCGGTGCGGTCGAATACCTCCGCCTCCAACGCCTTCTCGAGGTTGCGCTGCTGCCCAGGGCTGAGCTCACCGTCGAACACCACCACCGGGGGCTGCCCCTCTTCGTTGACGTGATCTTGCAGAAGCTCCGCCAGCTCCTCCAGCTTGCCCGTCCCGAGCACCCAGGACGAGGCGAGCTCAGGCCGCTTCTGCAGCACTCGCCCCTGCGTCCGGATACCGAGGCTCTTGAGCAAATGCTCGAGCTCATTTAGCGAGACGAGGACGTCGTGGTCAGTCTGACCAGGAACCTGGATGGCGAGCAGGATTGCCCGAGGCAGCGGGCCCTGAGTGGCAATCGTAGAGTTAGCGAGGTTGGGTTTGGTCACGAGGACCTCCTTGACGAATCGACGGTCGGAAGTGGAGTCAGCGGCGGGCCGGTCCAATCGGGGTGCCCGTGCGGCGGCTCAGATACCTGATGTCGAGAGCTATGAAAGCCACCGCGACGCTCGAAGCGGAGAGAAATACGAGCCGGGGTAATTCTCTCTATCCGTGGCAGCGAAGGAGCGGGCAGGCCGGCTCCCGTCGCCTGCCCTTCAGATGCAGCGTAGTTCGGTGTACGGGTCCATGACCGCAGGAATATGGCCCGGACCGAAGCCCGACGCAACCCCTGGCGCGGACCGGAGCCAGGGTGATCTCATCGGCGAGCCAAATTTCCGCGCCGGCACCCGAGCGCGCCGAAGCGGCGCGCCAGCGCTTCCCGCTGTCGCGCGTCGGTGCCTGGCCAGTGCAGCGCGGTCGATGTTATGTGGCTCGGGGCCTAAGTGCGCACCCCCGGGCGGCCGCAACACCCTAAAGGCAACAAGCAATGAGCGAGAACAAGACCATCCTCGATTGGGCCGTCCACTGGGAAAAAGAGGCCCCCGATATGTTGCACTTCGTCCAGCCCATGGGCGGCGGCGCCGGCGACGTGAAAACCTGGACCTTCGCTCAGGCCGTGAAAGAGGCGCGGCGAATGGCGACCTATCTGGAACGGCTCGGTCTACCCCAGAAAAGCCGGATCGCGATTTGCTCCAAGAACTGCGCTTACTGGCTGCTCGCGGACTGGGCCATTGGGATGGCGGGCCACGTCTCGGTGCCCCTCTACCCTATCCTGAGCGCGGCCACGGTGCGCTACATCCTCGAGCACTCCGACAGCAAGCTGCTGTTCGTCGGTAAGCTCGACTCCGTCTGGGCGGAGATGCAACAAGGTGTGCCCGTGGGCGTCCTGAAGGTCGCGTTCCCGCTTTCCCCGCCCAACGAATACGACAAGTGGGACGACATCGTCAGCCGGCACGAGCCAATGGCCACCCCGGAGCGCCGCTCCCCTGACGAGATGGCGACCATCGTCTACACCTCCGGGAGCACCGGGCAGCCCAAAGGCGCGATGCTGAGCTTCGGTGCCATGCTGGCGGCCACGGACGGCCTGGTGAGCCTGCTCCGGTTCACCCCTACCGATCGCATGCTGTCGTATCTGCCGATGGCGCACACGATGGAGCGCTGGATCGTCGGGGGGTGCTCCACGCGAGCGCCTTTCCAGGTGTTCTTCGCGGACAGCGTCACTAGCTTCTTGCAAGACCTGCAGCGCGCGCGCCCGACCCTGTTTTTGTCGGTGCCGCGCCTGTGGCTCAAGTTTCAAGCGGGCGTCTTCAAGAAAATGCCCGCGAAGAAGCTGGACCGCCTGCTGGGAATTCCCATCATCGGTGGCATCGTAAAAAAGAAGGTCCTGAAGGGCCTTGGGCTCGACAAGGTGCGCTTCGCGGGCTCGGGCTCCGCGCCCATCCCGGGAGAGCTCTTGGCCTGGTACCGCAAGCTCGGGCTCGAGCTGCTCGAGGGGTACGGCATGACCGAGAACTTCAACTACTCGCATGTGAACAAGCCGGGCCACGTCCGCGTGGGCTCCGTGGGCAGCCCTTACGAGGGGGTGGAGTGCAAGCTCAGCAGTGAGGGCGAGGTGTTGATCAAGAGCCGGGGTATGATGATGGGTTACTTCAAGCAGCCCAACGAGACGCGCGAGGCGTTCACGGAAGACGGTTTCTTCAAGACGGGAGACTGCGGGACCATCGACGAAGAGGGTCGGCTGATGATCACCGGTCGGGTCAAGGAGATCTTCAAGACCTCGAAGGGCAAGTACGTGACGCCCTCGCCCATCGAAAATAGCCTGATGAATCACCCCCGCGTGGAACAGTGCTGCGTCAGCGGCGCGGGGCAACCGCAGCCTTTCGCGCTGGTCGTGTTATCTGAAGACTCGCGCGCAGAGTCGGAGCGCGGAGGCAAGGAGCAGATCGAGAAGGACCTCGCTGCACACCTGGCGAAGGTCAATCAGGATCTGGACAAGGTGGAGCAACTCGCGTTCTTGAGTCTGGTGACCGCGGAGTGGTCGGCGGAAAATGGCTTGCTCACGCCATCGCTCAAGATCAAACGCGGGAAGATCGAAGAAGCGTACTCGAGCCAGGTGGCGGGCTGGTACGCGCAGAATCGGCGAGTGATCTGGGCGGAGGATCGCGCAACGCGTTGAGCGCAAGGTATGCCGCCCTGGTGCCCGCGATGTTCCCAAATGCGACACTATTGACCGCGGTTGCTGCAATATTTGCCGTCCTCGGGAAAGACGAGCCAGGCGCTCTGGGCCGCCGCTCGTGCGCGGCGTTCGAGCGGTGTGGGGCGTCACAGGCTTCCGTGATACGCTCGGCGCGGGCCGGCGGTGCGCAGCGCATGGCGTGTGCGTCGCAGGGGCCACTCCCGGCCTAAGACGAACTAAAATGGCGAGATTTTCCGTAAAGCTCAGTATGTCCGTGGGACATGTCGCGCTCGCCGTCTGCCTAGCCAGCGGCTGCTTTTCACTCGAAGAGCTGTCGTCGTATCGGTCCGGTGCTCCGCCGATCGATACGGCTGGTGAGGACTCTGCGCTGCAGACCGCTCCGGACGCAGATATCGGAGCGGATGTAATTGAATCCGATGCGGGCAGCTCGGCCAACGCCGCGGAGGCGCTCGATCCTTCCATCGGGTTGCAACCCGCCACGCCGGCGAGCCCCAACGTGGCGGCGGCGCCCGCCTGCGGCGAAGCTGCGGGCGAGTTCGTCGGGCTCGAGCCTGACACGTGTTATCGGTTGCTCGATACCGCCACGTCCTGGGCAGACGCGCGAGGCCTCTGCCAAGAGTGGGGCGGAGACCTAGCCGAGGTCACCAGCTCCGAGGAAAACGCCATGCTGGTCGCGCGCCTTCCAGTCGATTTCTGGCTCGGCGCCAACGACCAGGGGGACGAGGGCGATATGGAGTGGAGCAGCGGGGCACCTTTCGTCTTCGCGCCCTGGGCGGAAGCACAGCCCGACAACTTTGGCGGAGAAGAAGACTGCCTCGAGCTGCGAGGCCAGGACCATCGCTTCAACGACGTGCCGTGTATCGGGCCAAAGCGCCCCCTATGCGAGCGCCCGTTCGAACCAGACCGCCGCCGGTTCTAGCGCCTCGCACGCTCGCCCCGTCCGGGCAGAGATCGGCGCTCTCTCCGAGGGCTGGACAAGCCGAGCGAGACTACCGAGGATTGACCCGTGAGCGAACTTCGACCCACGCTGCTCGTCGACTGCAAAAATCTGCTCGGCGAATGCGTCATCTGGAACCCGGAGGACGAGCGAGTCTACTGGACCGACGTCAACGCACAGCGCCTGTACAGCTGCGACGCGGGCGGGGGTGCGCTCAGCGTGCACGATTTGCCGGACCAGCTCGGGTCCTTTGCCTTCGACCCCGCCGGAAACATGCTCGCTGCCTTCAGCAAAGGGCTGTTTCGCTATCAACCGAGTACGGGGCAGCTCGATCGCCTCACGAGCTTCGAGCCCCATCTCCCGGCGACCCGCTTGAACGACGGCCGCTGCGATCGGGCGGGGCGTTTCGTGGTCGGCGGGTGCCACCAGGGCTTTTACAACCCCGTGAGCTCCGTCATCTCTTACGCGGGGGGCCGGCAAGCACGCACTCTGATCACCGATGTGGCTCTGACGAACGGCATCGCCTTCTCGCTCGATGGGTCCCGCATGTACTTTTCGGACTCCGAAAGTCAGATTTACCATTGGTATGATTACGATAGCCAAAGCGGTGCACTGGGGGAGCGCCACGTGCTCGCAACAATCCCCAAGGGCAGCGGCTTCGCAGACGGCTCGGCGGTGGACGCGGATGATAACCTGTGGAACGCGCGCTACTACGGCGGCATCGTGCAGCAATACCGTCCCGACGGTCGCGAGGGCCTGCGCGTCCAGCTGCCGACGGATTGCCCGACGTGCGTCTGCTTCGGAGGCACCAGCCTCGACACCCTGTTCATCACGACCGCCTGCAAGGACCTCAGTCCAGAAAAGCGCGACGCCCAACCCTCTGCGGGTGGCCTGTTCAAGCTGAAGCTCGATCTCCGCGGCGTGCCCGAGGCGCGCTTCGCCACCGCTCTATTCTGAGCTCGCGCTCTATCCTGAGCTCGCCGGCGGGCGCGGTCTTCAGGGGCCCTGTTCTTCAGGGGCCCTGTTCCTCAGGGGCCGTGGTCGTCGCCGGAGCGCGAGTAGTGCTCCCCCAGCACGTCTCGGCCCCAATCGCCCGCGAAGTCACGCCACACCGAGTGGATGTGGTTGCCGCCCGAGTTGTCGAATTCGATAAGGAAGCTGCTGCCCTGGATCCGGAAGTAATACGGCTCACCGGGGCTGAGTGATCCCGCCCAGCCGAAGCGAATACTCTCCAGCCCTCCCGCCCGAACGCGCGCCAGGCGCGCTGCGCCGAGCTCGGGCCGCAAGTGGTCCGCGAACGCCGTGATCAGCTTCAAGAGCTCGGCCTGCTCCGCCGCCGCCAGCTCACCAAACTTCACGCCCACCGGCGAGAGCGGGCTGACCTTCTCTTGGTTGCGCGTCACGATATCCCCGTACGTCCGCGTATCGAATAGCGCCGCTGTGCGCTGGGCGGCGTCGAGCTTGCCCAGCAATCGCCGCGCTCGGTCTTCCTCTTCGCCGAGCACCCGCGAGCCTGCTCGCGGCGCCCCGGGCTTCACCTCGCGCGGCACGAGCGCCGGATTTGCGCCCATGAACTGCGGCAACGTCGAGACATAACTATCCCCGCGCAGCGTGAAGTGCAGCGAGAGGTGGTGCCCCTCGATGCGAAAGCCCCAATCGCCCGCCGGACTCGACGGCGCACCGAAGATCGCCAGCGCGTAGTTCTCGGGTATGCGCGACGAGCTGAACGTCTCGAGCTCTCGAAGCACGATCTCGAGCGCCATCACGGCTCGCACCTTGTCGAGCCCCGCGTCGCTCAGGGCCGTGCGCAAGAGCGCGGTCGCCGCCTCGCGCTGCGGGGCGCTCATGTCCCGCCAGGCGATGCCGACCCGTTGACGCGGCACGTAGTGCCAATCGCTCCGCGCCGCGTCCGTGAACGGTTGCCCGAGCTTGGCACGGCTGCCTTGGGGCGTCGCCTCAATCAGCCGCAGCGCAGCGGCCGACGCACTCGGCGCTTCCGCGGCGTTGGCCCAGACGCTCCCGACCCCGAAGGGCAGTGCTACGAGCAGCGCCGCAAACCAGGGCCATCCCCCGCCGACCTCTTGCAGTACGTCGCGCGCCGATGAGAAAATGTTCATGCTCGCGCTCCCATACCATCGCTCCCCCGCGCGCTCCAACTCGACGACCCGCGGCGCGCGAGGCCATTTGCCCGTGCGAAAAACGGCGCACGTAGAAGGCGGGCTACTTCTCGTCGTCGCTCGAAAACGGGCGCCATGCAGCCTCCGCGGGCGTTGCGCCGCTCGGCTCTGCCGCCTGCCCTTGCCCCGCGGGAGTGGGCGGGCTGCTGCCGCTCGTCCGCGCCTTCACTTCCGCTACGCGCAAGCTGCGGTCCTTTGCGGGGGCCTTCATGGGCACGGCGTTGCCTGCGGCCAAGGTCAGACGCTTCTTGGTACGCGCGGCGCTCAGCTCCAGGTAGGCGTTGAGCTCCTCGGCGCTCGGCAAAGGCTTTTGCGGTTTGTGGTCAGAGGCCATGGGCTTCCTTTCGATGGGGCTCGTCGGGCGCAGAGCCCAGGACAGTCTGGTCTACGTCGCCGGTCCCGCCATACCTACTCGATCGCCACTGGAGCGAAAGGCTGGCCCCACTGCGCCCATTCGCGGCCTATTGGCCGAAGTGCCAGCTCGGGGCCGGGGCTGAACTTCTTGCGCTGGTTGCGCCTCTCTGCTCGTCCGTTCGATGCGCGTCAGTCTCCATCAGCCCGCGGTGTCGGGATCGGGAGTGCCGACGCGGCGGCTTCATGTGTCCGAAGGACGGAGCAACAGAACTCGCGCCAGCATGTGCGCTTCTCTCGAACGAACCTCCCCTGAGCGTAGCGCCGTGGGGACATGGTTAAGCTCCCTGTCGAAACGGCCTCATTGTGTCCCCAAACTTGTTCCGGGATAGTGGATGCAGCACAGTACCCATACAGCTAGGAATTTTGCTGATGGTGTACCATCGGTGACGTAGCTCGTTTGCGCGCGGCGAAGGCCCGAGCGGGCCATCGCGTCGAATGTCGCAACACCTGCCTCTGGCTGTGACGGCAGTCAGTCTCGAGCGGTGCGTCCTCGCGAATTGTGCCCTCGGCAAGTGCCACGGCACGCAAATCCGCCACACACGAGTCGCCCAGCCCGGCAGCTCGCATCAGTTTTTCCATCAGGTCCATACATGCTTCGGTCCACTGCGCTGCGCACCCATGACGTCCCCCCGGATCGGCGATCGCCAACATCCAGACGTCTTACATCACGAGCGACGTCCGAAGCAGCTCGGCAGCGGCTAGCGCGCTCATCTCGGCAGCACATCACACGCCGAGGGCATCGTGCGCTCCAAAGCGGCGATCCATCTGGCAACGGGCTCCTCGATCGATGGTCGGCTCCTCGCGCAGACGGCCGTGACGTTCGCTCACGCTTACCGTCACCGAACCCGCACTCCAAATCCTAACGAGATGCGCAGCCACCCCACCCGGCGACCGCCGTGGGCGAGCGCTCTCGATGCTCACGTACTAGGGAGTGTTTTCAAACCCCTTTCCATTCTCCGGAAAATGTGTTCCATCCTGGCTGATGGAACGCTTGGTTCGACTGACGGACGCGCAGTGGGC
>JAYTOL010000032.1:0-56129 GCA_043747815.1 Deltaproteobacteria bacterium | reverse complement strand
GGTCGGTCCAAAGTCGGCGTAGCGGCCCCTCACGACCTCCAGCACGCTCGCTCGGAGCGACACCGGCAACTGGTGGTTGCTCGCGCGGCCACGACGCCGCGACGCCAGCGCCGCGGGCCCCTCCATGCGATAGCGTTGACAGAGTCGCTCCACTTGGCGCAAGCTGAGACCGAGCACCTCCGCGGCCTTGCGTTGAGTGAGTCTCTTTTCGTGGACTTTGCGCAGTAAAACCGCGCGCTCGAACTCGTGTTTGCTCATGGTCAGGACGGGCACCGACATGCCCGGTCACGTACCGTGAACCCGACATTTCTACTTGGCCCAAACCCGACATTCCAATTTTGCTCCGACAGGAGTACTGCGCGGAATGGGCGCTATGTAAACTTTACGGAAGCGATGACGGGGCCGGATCGCTTTGGAATTCCTTTCAGCGATCGACAAGCACGTCGAGGCTTGGGTGCTCGACCATCAGGGACGCCATGAGTGCGCGTGCGGCTGCGGCGAGGTCGTCAAGATCCGGAAGCAGCACCACTCCACCGGCATTCCTCGCTTCGTGCACCGGCACCAGCCACCGCCGTCAGTCGGTAGTGGGCCTGCGCATCCGCGTTACGTACAGGACCGATCGCTCATGAAGCCTCGAGCTGCCGCGGCGTTTTCCGAGGCGACGAAGCGCCTCATCTTCGAGGTGCATGCCGGACGGTGCGCGTGGTGCGGTACCGCCGATGCCGTGCAGTTCGACCACGTCGTCACCGTCGCCGAAGGCGGGACCGGGGACGCAGGCAACGGGCAGCTTCTATGCGCCAACTGCCACTGGTGGAAGAGCCGCGTCGCTCTCGACTACCGCGACCGTCGTCGCACCCAGCAGCCCCAACCGATGGAGAGTGCAGCATGACTGTGATCGGCAACCCCCGCAGCTTCCACAAGAAGTTCAAGTTCGTGTGCGAGGTGGACGATCTTGGGCACTCTGGCTTTCAGAAGTGCAGCGAGCTGTCCGTCGAGGTCGCGAACGTCCAATACTTCGAGGGCGGCTCGCTCATCCCAAACAAGAGCCCCGGTCGCCGCACGTTCTCGGACGTGACGCTCGAGCGCGGAGCCACGCAGGACCGCGATCTCTTCGACTGGTTCCAAGACGTCGCAATCACGTCGAGTGGCCTCGGCCTCACCGACGTCAACTACAAGCGAAACCTCGACGTCGTGCAGCAGGATCGCGACGGCACCACCCTTCGCCGCTGGTCAATCTCTCGCGCGTGGCCCGTGAAGTTCGTCTCCGGCGAGTGGGACAACGAGAGCGACGAGAACGTGATCGAGCAGGTCACGCTGACCTTCGACTTCTTCGAGCTGGTGCAGTGATGAGACTTGCCGAACCCGCTTCCGCGAACTGCTGACCCGCAAACTTCACTAAATGGCATAGCTTCACCACACGGCGAAGCAGCCTGATTTAGTGAAGTCGCCCGCGGGACCGCCACCTCCGCAACCTCGCACGACTTTCCGCAGAGCGCTCATAAGGGCACCATTCATGCCGCCATGAGGGTTCTTTGGGAACTTTCCGACGTGCGCTATAGGAGGTATGTGATATGCCGTCTGGAGCGCACGCCGACAATTTTAACTTGCCAAAATGTGGCTTAGGGGGCATGTTAAGTGCCGTTACAAGCGCGAGATGGCAACCATGAAGCCCACCGATTTCTTTGCCCGGCATCCGGTCTTCCGCTTCGAGGAGTTCCGAGAGGCGCACCAGTCCGCTGGAACGCGCAGTCCGGAGACCACCGGATCGGTGCTCAAGCAACACGTGGCCGCGGGGAACCTGATCAACGTGCGCCGAGGCCTCTATGCGCGGGTCCCAGCAGGGGCTGACGCTGCGACGTTTCGGGTAGACCCTTACCTCTTGGCAAGCCGCCTCACGGACGACGCGGTGGTCGCGTACCACAGCGCCCTGCAGCTTCTTGGAAAGGCGCACTCGCAGTCGCAACGGCTCACGTACCTCAGCGTGCACCGCGCGAAGCCTTTCACGTTCCAAGACACCGAGTTCGTGCCCGTCCTTGTGCCGGTGGCACTGCGCAAGCTACCCGACTTCGGCGGTGGCTTACGGGAGGAACGTCGCCATGGGCTCGCCGTGCGAGTGACGGGGTATGAGCGGACCTTGGTCGACGTCCTGGACGCCCCAGAGCATGGCGGCAGCTGGGAAGAAATCTGGCGCTCCCTTGAGGGAATCGAGTTCGTCGACCTCGACTTCGTCGTCGAGTATGCGCTGCGCCTTGGGTCTGCCCTTACGGTCGCCCGCGTCGGCTTTTTCCTCGAGCAGCACAAGGATGAGCTGCTCGTGGAGGATCGGCACCTCGAAGTCCTACGCGAGCGCGCGCCCGCGCAACCCCAGTACTTCGAGCGACGACATCGCAAGGGTGGCAAGCTGCTTCCGCACTGGAACCTGATCGTTCCGGAGCAGGTCCTCACGCGGTTGTGGGAAGAGGTCGCATGAAGTTCGGCGCTGAAGAGATCCAAGACACCGCCGCAACGCTCGGCTTTCGACCCGACTCGTTGGAGAAGGTCTTTCGCCTGCTGAGCCTGCTGGAGACGCTACGTTCGAACGCCTTCCTTCGTCCGCGCATCGCGCTCAAGGGCGGCACGGCGCTCAACCTGTTTCTCTTCGAAGTGCCGCGGCTCTCCGTCGACATCGATCTCAACTACATCGGCTCCGGAGACCGCGACACCATGCTCGCGGACAAACCGAAGGTGGAGCAGGCGATTGCCGCGGTCTGCGCGCGCGAGGGGCTCACCGTGAAGCGCATGCCGAGCGAGCATGCGGGAGGCAAGTGGCGCTTGTCCTTCGTGAACACTGCCGGCTCGTCGGATAAGCTCGAGGTCGACCTGAACTTCATGCTGCGCGTCCCGCTGTGGCCGGTCGCCACGCTGGACTCCAAGCCGCTCGGGCCCGCCGTGGCGCGGGAGATCGCCGTCGTCGATCGACACGAACTTGCGGCGGGCAAGCTCGCAGCCCTGGTCGCACGCAACGCGAGTCGCGACATCTTCGATGCGCGTGAGCTGCTCCGGCGCACCGATCTCGACCGGGACAAGCTGCGCCTCGCCTTCGTCGTCTACGGCGGCCTCAACCGCAAAGACTGGCGGACCGTGCGGATCGAGGACGTCGCTGCGGAGCCGGCGGAGCTGAAACGGGAGCTGGTGCCCATGCTACGCGCCGCGGTCCGCCCGAAGGACGCCGAGATCGTGACCTGGGCTAAAGACCTTGTGCGCGAGACGCGGACGCTCATGAGCGCGGTGCTTCCGCTCGAAGCCCACGAGCTCGAGTTCGTCGAGCGCCTCAACGGTGCAGGAGATATCGCGCCCGAACTTCTCACGAGCGATCCGGCCATGCAGGCGACCATCCGCGAACAGCCCGGCCTGAAGTGGAAGGCGATGAACGTGAAGAAGCAGCTCGGCGGCGCCCCTGCCGTCGACGATGAGCCGAGGTAGCAACCCAGAGCGCGAGCGTCCCAGCTGAGGCTCACCCCGCACGCTCCGGAACCCACGGTTCCCTTTCGTGCGGCCGTGTCCCCGCGTTTCCTCCGGTACGGCTTTGCCCTCGAGGAGGCAGCGCATGGCAGACGTCATTACGTGCCCTTCGGGGCTCTCGGGCCGCATTCGCGGCATGAAGGTTCGCGAGGAGCGCGTCCTCGCTGACCGCAAGCTCGCGAAGAGCGGCGGGCAGATCGACGAGTTGCTCGGCTCGTGCTGGGAGGAAACCCTCGATCCGGGCCCGTACAAGTTCGGCGAGGGCGAGAAGCTCGACTGGGGCAAGATCCTGCAAGGCGACCGGTTCTTCGCGCTGCTCATGGTGCGCGCGCTGACCTACGGGCCGGAGTACGCGTTCGGCGTCAGCTGTCGCAGCGACGCCTGCAGAGCTCGCATCGACTGGGAGGTCGACCTCACCAAGCTCCCGGTGCGCCCGCTCTCCGTGGAGAGCCGCGCCGCATTCGTGGGAGGAAACCGCTTCGAGACCACGCTGCCCGATGCCGGCAAGCGCGTGGGCTTCCGACTGCTGACCGGCGACGACGAGCGCAAGCTCCCGGCGCTCCAGCGCTCCGCGCCCGACAAGCTGCTCTCGGCGGTGCTCGCGTACCGCGTGCTCGATGTCGACGGCATCGACGCCAAGGCGAAGCGGCAGTTCCTCGAGGACCTCACGCTGCGCGATGCAGACTTTCTCGTCGACGAGTTCGACCGCGTCGACTGCGGCATCGACACGACCATCGAGATCGAGTGCCCGGAGTGCTTCGCCACCCAGGACGTCGACCTCCCTTTCGACAAGGGGTTCTTCCTGCCGGGCCGGGACAGGACTGCGAGACGGAAAGCCCGGAGCAGCTCTTCCCCGACGTGACGATGGAGGCCTGGCGCGAGGGCATCTTCCAGCTCTGCTGGCAGCAGCACGGAGGCTCTGGTCTGGCAGTGACGCTCGACGACGCACTCGAGCTGCCGACGACGGACAGGGACTGGCTGATCGAGCGCATCGGTCAGCAGCGCTCACGGGAGGCGAAAGAACTCGAAAAGGCCGCGAAGCGGAGGTGATCGATGGCGCTCAACAACCTCGGCCTCGGCTTCGTCTTCACCGCGCGTGATCTGGCCTCCGGCGCCATCTCGAATCTCGAGCGGAACTTCATGAGCCTCGACCGGCGCGTCGGGCTCGGGACGGACAGCATCCAGAGCTCGTTCCAGCAGCTCGGCGTGGGCCTTGCTGTGTTCACGGCGGGCGCCGCGACGGTGGGTGTCGCGTTCTCGCTCGCCAACGCTGCCGGCCGCTTCGAGCAGTCGATCGCGGCTGTCGCTGCCGTGTCGGGCGCGACCGCGCAAGAGCTGGAGCAGCTCCGCGGCGCGGCCATCGATGCGGGCATCGCGACGCAGTTCTCGCCGACCGAGGCGACGATGGGGCTGCGCGAACTTGCACAGGCGGGCTTCAACGCGCAGCAGTCGATGCAGCTCCTCATCCCGGTGCTCGACCTCGCGGCGGGTTCGCTCGGGGAGCTTTCGCCCCAGCAAGCAGCGGGGCTCGCCTCGCAGGCGATGAAGGCCTTCGGCATCTCGACGGACGATGCCTCCATCTCGGTCGACCGCATGCTCCAGGCGGTCAACGTGTTCGCGCTGAACGCGAGCGAGCTGCCGATGGCGCTCGGCACCGCCTCGCGCGGCGCCCAGGCCCTGCACCAGTCGCTCTCCGAGACGCTGATCGCCCTCGGCCTCGTGAAGAACGTCATCCCCGGCGTCGAGCGAGCTTCGACCGCAACGGCGGTCGCGATGGAGCGCCTCGCAGACCCCCAGGTGCAGAAGCGCCTGCGCGGAATCGGCGTTGCCGTCGTCGACAGTCAGGGCGGATTCCGCTCGTTCCTCGACGTGCTGGGCGACATGGCTCCGGCGCTCGAGCGGATGACGGATGCCCAACGCTCAGCCTTCCTGCTGCAGTCATTCGGGCGCGAAGCCCTGGGCGGTGTGAACGCCATCCTCACCCAGGTCACGACGGGGGTTCGCACGAACACGGGTGAGACCGTGCGCGGCGCTCAGGCCATTGGGTACCTGCGCGACCAGTTCGAAAACGCAGGAGGGACGGCGGCCCGCTTCAGCGAGCAGATGCTCAACACCTTCGAGGGGCAAAAGAAGCTGCTGTCGGGCTCTCTCGAGACGCTTGCCATCGTCGCCGGCGAGCCCTTCGCTCAGGTCTTCCGGCCACTCGTCACGATCATCGTTGACGTGGTGAACGCTGTGCTCGGCGTCTTTCGCCAGCTGCCCGCACCGGTGAAGCGAGCCTTCGCCGCCTTCGTGGTGGGCGCGGGTGTCGTCGTCGCGCTCGTCGGCGCGGTGATCGCGGCGAAGGCCGGGATCGCGCTGCTGGTCATCGGGCTCCAGGCCGCGGGCGTCACGCTCGGCGGCCTACTCGCGACGGTCCTGCCCGCGGTGCTGATCTTCGGCGTGCTGGCCCTCGCGGTCGCCGGCTTTGTCGTCGCGTTCCGCAACAACGTGGGCGGCATCGCGGACTTCTTTCAGGGTGTGGGCGCGCGCATCTCGCTCGCGTTCCGCGGGCTTATGCAGCTCTTCGAGCAGGGCGGCTTCTCGGGCGCCGTGCGTGACGAGCTGAACCGAGCCGAGAACCAGGGACTCAAGGACTTCCTCGTCAACGTGTTCCTCTGGGTGAACCGTATCCGGAATTTCTTCGCGGGCATCGCGACCGGATTCTCGGCAGGCATCGAGGCCGCGCGGCCCACGATCGACGCTTTCCTGAACGGGCTTCGTCGTCTCGGTGCAGCGCTCGGCTTCCTTTCGGAGCGGGATGACGCTGGCACCGCCTCGTCGAACTTCCAAGCCTTCGGCGCCACGGGCGAGCGCGTGGGCCGCGTCCTCTCCACCGCGTTCGAGCTCGTTGTCCAGGGAATGACCGCGCTCGTCGAGGTTGGACAAGGCGTCGCCGCGGGCTGGGACCTCATCAAGCCTGGCGTAGACGTTCTGGTGAGCGCGTTCGCGCAGCTCGGATCGAAGATCGCCGAGGTGATCGGCTACATGTTCGGCAGCACCTCGGCGACCCAGCAAAACGGCAGCGCCTGGGTGGGGTTCGGCAACGTCATCGCGTTCGTCATCGGCTGGATCGTGAGCACCATCGGCGTGCTCGTGTCGATCATCTCGGCGGCGGTCGCCATCATCAGCGCCGCCATCCAGATCGTAATGTCGGTCTTCTCAGGACTCGCCGACGTCATCACGGGCGTCGTCTTCATCATTGGCGGCATCATCAACGGCAGATGGACCGACATCTGGATGGGCATGAAGCTCGTCGCGTTCGGAGTGGTCGACGCCATCATCGGTGCCGTCCTCGAGCTGGCAGGCGCCATCGCAGGCGTGGTCGATTCGCTCTCCGGCCTCTTCGGCGAGGGCACCCACTGGCAACAGGGCATCCGCGATTTCCGTGACTCGGTGCGCACGGACATGGCCACGGGCATGGGCGTGCAGGATCTTTCGTTCACGCGCTCGGCAAGGCCCGGAGCAGGTGCGCCCGGCGCGGCTCCGAGCGACGCCATGTCCACGATGCCTGCGGTCGCTGCGATGACGCCTGCGGTCCAGGCGTCGTTCCCCATGACACCGGCGACGCCGGCCGCTTCACAGCCGGTCGTGGTGAACCTCCAGGTCGACGGCCAGACGCTCGCCACCGCGGTCCATCGAGCGGACCGCGACTCGGCCACTCGCTCGTTCTCGTCGGTCCCGGCGTACTGAGAAAGGAGGACGCTTGTCACTCGATGCTGCTCTCGCCCGCGCTCCTCGCTGCCTGCTCGTAAACGTCACGAGCGGGGAGTCTATCGAGTGCCTCTTCAACCCGACCCAGCTCAACGAGAAGGTTCAGGTGAACTGGAGCCGTCTCGCGGTGCCGGGGCTATCGCACCAAGTGCTGCAGTTTCAGAGCACGGCGAACCGCCAACTGTCGGGCCTCGAGTTCTACCTCGACCGCTTCTTTGCTGCTGAGCAACCGGGCGACGTGAACATCCTCGAGTTCCGCGCGTTTCTGCGCGCGCTCACGGTGCCTCCCAAGGGCACGGAGGGCGTCGCTGCCACCGCGCCGCCCCGCTTGCTCTTCATCTGGCCAGGTGTCGTGACGGTGGAATGCGTCGTGGCCAGCGTGGAGTTTCAGTACAAGCAGCTCGCCGTCGACGGCACCGTGCTCGTGTACACGGCGAGCGTCTCGTTCGAGGAGATCCTCGACACGCGCGTGACCAGTGAAGAGCTGCGCGAGGAGGTCGACTGATGGCCCCGCGCACCGGCTCTCGGCATTCCTTCACGCTCGGCACCCGTGACGAGCACGGCCAGCTCTTTCTCACGGAGCGCGAGCCCTACCGGTTCCGCGAGCACACGGACACGCGCGTCCACATCGTCGCCCAGGGCGACACGCTCTTCGACCTCGCGGGGCGCTACTTCGCGTCGCTGCCGCGGGCCTGTGGCTTCTGGTGGGTCCTTGCGGACTTTCAGCCAGATCCCATCGTCGACCCGACGCTCGAGCTCGAGCCAGGACGGCGCTTCTTCGTGCCGAGTCTGCGCGTGCTCACCGACGTCATCCTCAGCGAGCAGCGCCGGAGGGGCGACGCATGACGGACCTTGTCGATCGCAGCGGGCCGGGAGTCCGCATCACTGTGCTCTCGAACGAGCGCGCGCCGAGTGGGGAGCCGCTCAACCTCGACGGCCGCATCCTCGGCTTCACCTACGAGGACGCTGAGCGGAAGGCGGACCAGGTCTCCATCCAGCTCGACAACTACGACCTCGCGCTCTTCGACCGCGAGGAGCTGACCGGCGGCGCCACGCTCGAGGTGTCCTGGGGCTACCCGGGGAACATGGCCCCGCCGCGCCGGGTGGTGGTGAAGAAGCTCAAGGGCTTTCAGACGCTGACCATCGACGGCCAGGCGACCAGCGTGCTCATGAACTGCGAGGCCAAGACGCGCGCGTGGACGAGCAAGTCGCGCAGCGACGTTGCCAAGGAAATCGCTGCCGAGCACGGCTACGCAGGCGAGTTTATCGACGTCGAGAACACCAGTGAGGTGCTCGACACCATCAACCAAACTGCGGAGACCGATGCGCGCTTCTTGCGGCGGCTCGCGGCCCGGGAGGAGTTCGAATACTTCGTCGATGACAGCGGCTTTCGCTGGCGCTCGCGCAACCAGGCCGACGCTCCGAGCCACGTGCTCACGTGGTACGCGGACCCGGGACGCGGCGACATCATCTCACTCAACGTCGAATCGGACCTCGCCCGCCGCGTGGGCCGTGTCGATGTGCGAGGGCGCGACCCGCTGACGAAGGCGACCATCGAGTCGCGGGCGACCAGCGGTAGCGTGGAGCGGGCCACGCTCAGCGATGTGCTCGAGGTCGTCGATCCGGAGACGGGCTCTTCGTCGCTCCAGCAGCGCAATGCCACGACCAGCGTCCACCCCACGTCGGCGCCGACAACGGCTGCTGCCGGGCGGGAATCGGCCGCGCGGTTCCGACGTGCGGAGCGCGAGACCGTGAAGCTCTCGATGCAGGTGGTGGGAGATCCAACGCTCCGCGCGAAGAAAGTCGTCGAGGTGCGCGGTATCTCGGGGCTGCTTTCCGGCAAGTACTACGTGACCGAGGCGAAGCACGCCATCTCATCGTCCGGATACGTCGTGGACTTGAAGCTCACGCGCGACGGAACAGGTCCGAGGCGACAAGCCAGCTCGGCCGCGAAAGGCCAGCCCCAGGGCGGGCAACCCAACCGCGCAACGCCGGCTGCGGGGGGCGCGATGACGGAGGTCGAGGTGATCGACCAGGCGAGCGGCGCTTCGCACGTCGAGTACCGGCGCGACGGACGCGCTCTCGGCGCAGGGGACCCGGAGGGCAACAGTTCCGACGTCGGAACTGTTCGTGGCGGAACAGCAGGCGAGGGACGATGAGCACGTTCGACGACGACATTCACACGCACGACACCCGGCTCCACGGGATGTACGTCGGCTACGTAACGAAGCGCGACGACGAAGAGCAGCTTGGGCGCGTGCGTGTATGCATCCCTGGCGTCCTCGAGCCCGAGAGCGCGTGGGCGTGGCCGCTCGGAACCAGCGGCGGCGGCTCGAAGGACCGAGGCCTCTTCGCCGTGCCCGAGGAGGGCGCCGAGGTCGCGGTGTTTTTCAACCAAGGAAACGTCGAGGCGCCGTATTACCTGACCGCGCACTGGGGAAAGCCGAACGGTGAGAGCGAGGTACCCGAAGAGGCGAGGAAGACGCCGCCGGACAACCGTGTTTTCTCCACCCAGACTTTTCGCATCGAGCTCGACGAGTCGAAAGACAGTCGAAAGCTCAAGCTCACCAACAAGAAGACCGGCGACCACCTCGTCTTCGACGCCGAGGAGAACACGGTGACGCTCGAAGCGACGACTGCGCTCACGCTGCGAGCGGTCGGTGCCATCTCGATCGAGGCCACGCAGGTCACCATCGCCGGGCGGGTGGTCCGCCCCATCGCCGACCCCATCTGAGGAGGACCCCTTGGCGCTACCCATCTGCCTTGAGATCCCGGAGATCCCCGACCCGTTCGCCATCGCGCTTCCGGGCGGTGTGACGATGCAGCAGATCAACCTGATCGACGCGATTCAGCCCGCGCTCACGCCGCTGATGCCGCTCTTCGACATGATCGATACCGTGGTCGCGGTTTTCAACTGCATCAAAGCCATCCCCGACTCGCTCGGCCCGCCACCAGATCCAACCGCGCTCGCTGCCTGCATCCCTGAGCTGGCCGACAAGATGGCGAAGCTCTTGCGGCTCATCCCGCAGTTGTCGTTGCCGTACACGATCATCGGCATCATCGACTTGGTCATCGATACGCTGCGGCAGGCGCGCAGCCAGCTCATCCACCTGCAGCAGCAGATGCAGCAGATCCTCAGCGCGATTGACCGTGCGACCGACCTCGAGGATGCGGGGCTCATGGCCATCACGAGTTGCGCGCAGGCCAACGTCGCGCAGGAGGCAGCAAACGTCGGCAAGTCGCTCGCGAGCCTTGGCAAGCTCATCGGCATCTTGAACATCTTCCTCGGCCTGATCGGCGCGCCGGAGGTGCCGGACTTGTCGAACCTCGCGGGCCGTCCGCTCGACGACGTCATCGCGCCGATCGACGCCATCATCGAGATGCTCCAGACCGTACGCAGCGCAGTCCCGGTGCCTTGAGGAAACCGTCATGAGCCAACAGCCTCAGAACCTGCTCATCCCGTTCCGCCGCGATAAGAAGCGCGACTTCGCCGTGGGCAACGGTGAGGCGCTGCTCACGGAGGGCGCCACGGCGCGCTCGTCGGGCGAGCTGCCGTGGCGGACCAACTTCGGCGCCGGGCTCGCGCTCCTGCGCCACCAGCGCAACGACGGGGCCCTCAAGGAGCTGGCCCGCGTCTACGTGCGCTACGCCCTCAAACGCTGGGTGCCCGGCGCCCAGCTGGTGAGCCTGCGCGTCGAGCAAGACGGCCCGGCGCTTACGCTGCGCGTTCGGGTGCGCGAGCGAGACGTGGCGGCAGCCGTGGACGTGTCCTTCGAGCGGCGACCCTCTCGCAGAGGGACGACGGGTGCTTCGCACTACTGTGGCGTTGGGGGATAGCGCTCGAACATCGGCAAATCTTGGGCGTGCGCCATCCATGCGACGCGCTCGGCGACTTGGACCTGAGCCCTCGGGGAACTAGCGTCGGGGTTGTCATACGTAGCGCTCTGCACGTCGACGATCCCTGGCAGAATGGCCTCGTTCGTGTAGAACAGACCAGTCCCGCAGTCACTGCAGAAGTGACGCCGGCCGTGCTCCGATGAGGCATAGACCTTGGGCGCTCCCTTGGTCACGACCAGCGCGCTCGCTGGGTACATGGCCCATGCGACCATGAGGGCTCCAGAATGGCGCCGGCAGTCGGCGCAATGGCAGAGCACGTGCGTCGAAGCCTGTCCACCAACTTGGTAGCGAATCGCTCCACAGTGGCAGCCCCCCACCAGGGTGGCTGGCTCGTCTGCGGGTGTGGTGGGTGTGGTGAGGTTTCGGTCGAGAGTGGACACGGCCAATGGCGCATAGCGCAACGCTAGTGCGACTTCAATGACCTGGCGGTATTCCGTCCAGGTACGCCCTGCGACGCGCGGGTGGCAACTTCTCCGCCGCGTAGCGAAGCATCGTGCGCGGCATCTCGCGGCAATGGCGCCCCAGGAAGGACTCGACCGCGCGAACGTCGCGCTTGCCAACCTCACGGAGCATCCAGCCCGCAGCTTTGTGGATCAGATCCTCCCGATCGCCGAGCAGCTTCGCGCAGAGGCGTAGCGTCCAATCGAAGCGGCCCGCGCGAATGAACGGGAACGTTGAGAGCAACGCAATCCGTCGGTCCCACAAGCTCCGCGCGGAACAGAGTGTATCCAAGATCTTCGGATGAGACTCCAGGCCGCCCTCGTTCAGCAGGTACGATCCGAGGATGTGGGGTGCCGAGAGATCCACCAGGTCCCAGTTGTTGACCTGCGTACGCTGGTCCAGGTACTCGCGACACACCGCCTTGCGCTGGGCGGCGTCGCCGACTCGATACGCATCCAACATCAGGAGCAGTGCTAGAAAGCGCTCCTCGTGAATCGGAGAGGCCAATAGGCCGTGACGCAGCGGAGTCGTCGCCCCCCGGAACGTTCGCGCCAGCCGTCGAATGGCGGGGACACCGAGACCGAGGAACACGTCATTCTCCCCATAGCCGCCGGGCGTCACGCCGAAATACGGGTGCATCCGTTCCGCGCGCACGGGGTTTCGAAGGGCGCGCACGGCTCGTCGAATCTCAGCCAGCGTTGGGGTTCGAGAGGCGCCGCGCGTCACCGGCCGAGGGTTTGCCCAGAACACGCTGAGGGTCAAGTTCGCGGTGTACGACCGGAGGAACTTTGTCGGTCCCCGAGGCTGATTCTCCGGGGCTTTGCCTCCCCGGAGGCTTACCGCTGTGGCCACCTTGCCCGAATCCGTCGACTACACCGACAAAGACTTCGACGCCCTTCGGGCTCGGCTGATCGCGCTCGTGAAGAGTGTGTTTCCGGACTGGACGGACTTCGACGTCGCGAGCTTCGGGAACTTGCTGGTCGAGCTCTACGCCTTCGTCGGCGACGTGCTGACGTTCTACCAGGACAACCTGGCGCGCGAATCACGGCTCGTCACCGCCACGCAGCGCAAGAGCGTCATGGCTCTCGCCAAGATGCTCGGTTACCGGTTGCAAGGTGCGCAGGCCGCGACCGCCGAAGTCCTGGTGCAGCTCGTGCGCGCGCCGGCCGCCAGCGTGACCATCCCGGCCGGCACCGTGCTGCGCACGCAGGAGGTCACCGAGCCGGTGCGCTTTCAGCTGCTCGCGGCCGCAGTCGTAGTCGCAGGGGCGGATCCGCCGCGCGTCCTCGCGGTTGTCGAGAACTCCAAGACGTACACGCAGCTCTTCGATGCTCGGGCGCTCGCGGACTTAGAGCTGCACCTCGACTACGCGCCGTACCTCGACAGCTCCGCGCTCGTGACGACGCCGCAGGGAGCGTTCTCCGAGGTCGACAGCTTCCTCGATTCACGCCCCAACGAGCGCCACTTCGTCGTGGCCGTCGACCAGAACGACCGCGCCACGCTCCGCTTCGGCAATGGCGTGAGTGGCATGCCGCCGAGCGGGACGGTGGCGGTGACCTACAAGACGGGCGGCGGCAGCGTGGGAAACGTCGACGCTGATCGCGTCGTTGTCATCGAAGGGGCGTTCAAGGACGCCTATGGCAACGCTGTTCAGGTCTCCGTGCGCAACCCTTCGCCCGCATCCGGCGGCGCCGATCGCCAGACGGTCGCCTCAGCGAAGCTGCTCGCGCCCGAGAGCCTGCGCGCGCTCACGCGGACGGTCGCGCGCGAGGACTTTGAGATCAATGCGCGCAGGCTACCGGGCGTTGCGCGAGCGCTGATGCTCACGTCGAACGAGGACCCGACCATCGCCGAGAACGCCGGCATCCTCTACGTGATCCCCCAATCGACCTGGGGGGCCGCGCTGCCCACGCCCGCGCTCAAGAACCAGGCGCTGCGGCAGGTGACCGAGGTCTACCCGTGCACGCTGACCTTCCAGGTGAGCGTACAGGACCCGGTCTACCGAGCCATCGATGTGGCCGCGCGAATCTTCCTGCGGCAAGGCTTTTCGGGGAGCGACGTGCGCGACCGCGTGCGGGCGAACCTGGCGAGCTACTTCCGCGTGAGCGAGGCCGACGGCACGCCAAATCCACTGGTCGACTTCGGCTTCAACAACAAGGACGCCGAAGGGGACCCGGTCGGCGAGATCGCCTGGTCGGATCTCTTCAACGTCATCCGCGACACGAGCGGCGTTCGGAAAATGGGTGACGCGCGGCTCGACCTCACGCTCAACGGACTGCCCGCTGACGTGAAGCTCAACGTGCGCGAGTTCCCAGTGCTCGGCGTGGTGGCACTGCGCAACGGCGACACGGGAGAGCTGCTCTGATGGCGCTCCTCAACCCGAGCTTCGAGGATGAGGGAGCGCTGCCGAGCGAGGCCGACCACTGGACGCTCACGGCAGTGACGAGCCTTGAGGTCCTTGCAGGCTTCGGCACCGCGCCCGAAGACGCGTGGGAGGACCTCGAGCGCTGGTTCACGCTGCTCGCCTCGCTCGACGACGTGACCGTCGTGCTCGCGTTCTTCGACACGGTCGCCGAAGGCCATGAGGACTTCGAGGAGGGCTGGGCAAACGCGGTCTACCTCCATGAGCTGCCGCCGGCGCAGCTTGTGACCTGTGCATTTGGCGGCGGCGCCGTCGAGGACTGCGAGACGGGCTGGAGCAACGTCCCGTACTTGCGTAATTGGGCGCTCGTGACAGCGCTCCGACAGGAGTACTGCGTAGTTTGGGCGCTATGTAAACTTTACGGAAGCGATGACGGGGCCGGATCGCTTTGGAATTCCTTTCAGCGATCGATCGACTACCTTTCCAGCCCCCATGGGCCGTCGGCGCGTAGGGGCTTGTCGAGGCCGAAGGTAGACTCCACGAAGCACAGACCATCCTGGGTGAACATGACGCGATGAGCCTCGGCAGGACCAAGGGCCTCCGCCAGCTCGGCCTCGAAGAGGCCCGCTTCTTCCGTCAGCGCCAACATCACCGAATCCAACGGGCTACCATCATTCTTCGGCGGTGCTTCGGTGTCACCGGCTCGAAACGAGGCTACCCGCCGGACGCTCTCGAGGGTTCTATTCCCTTGGTCCTGCCCATGCTGGACGACCAAATGCTTGCAGGACTGTAGACCTCTCTCTCTCGCCTTCTCGATGGATCCCCCGAGGGCGGTCGCACACGCCGGTCCGAGGGCAGCCCATTGCCTTTCTCTCGAGTGACGGTAGGCCTCTGCAATGGCGGGGCGATCATCAGGGGCCAAGCCGAGGCGGTCGAGCGCTTCGTCATCGACTTTGGCTGATTCCTCGCTCGCGCACGGAAGGCGAACCATCAGCGCCCCTGCTTCGCCGAGCTTCCGCCAATCCTCCTGATTGAGGTCGAACTGATGTCGATCCCGCGTCAAGCCAGCGGCTGTCTCGAGCTCCGCCATCTTCTCGTTCGACGCTTTGAGCGCCTCCTTCAGCGCCACATGATCCTGTTTGAGCTTGGCTAATTCTTTGACCGCATCCTCTCGAGCTAACGGGTTCTGCCTTTGACTCCTTGTTTCTTCCTGCGTCTTAAATCCGGAGGGCGTCGCCATACTGTCCCGCACTCGCGACGGGCGTAGAGAGCCCGACGCACGGCTCGAGTTCGATACATCACTGGAGGCCATCGCGGCGGAAGCATCAGTGGCAGAGGTATCAGCGTTGGGAAGGTTGGACCCCTCCCATGCTCTTCCGATCAATAGACCGATGACAAGTGCCGTTGCCGCTGCTGCCACTAGTTCCGTGTTTGCCTTCATACCGCGCCTTGTAACGATGCTACGCAGAGCTTAGCCGGCTTGACGAGGGCAGATATTGCGCGCTAGCTCTAGACTGCTGCCTGGGCCTGGTGGTGGTCGCTGCGCTGGTTTTGCGCCTCTGAGAGACGGCGAATTTCGTCCGCGCCATAGCCCCGTTTTTGGAGATAATCGATCATGAACGTGATGCAGGCGTGAGCCGTTGGACAATGCCCGGTATAGTCACCCGACATACGACTCCCATAGATCGCAGAGCCGTTGCATGCGCCGAGGTAGCTGCACTTGCCACAATGTCGGTCAAATTCGTTGCGGTCCCTCGACAAGCTCGCCGCGTATTGCTCCGAGCTCCAAATCTCTCCGATGCTTTGCCGCCCGAGGTCACCGAGTGCCAAGTTCTCTTCGTAGGCGTCCAACACTCGGTAAACTTTCCCGTCTACGTTCACGAGAAGCACGGCGTCGCCTTGATGAGCTCGGGACCATACACGCCTCCTGACGCCGCTGAGGTATCGCAGCGCTGCTTCAAAATGGTCGACCAGTGGGTATACGGGAATGCGGCAGTCAGTTTCGATCCAATGTTCGAAGAGCCTACGTCTGGTCAACTCGGTGGGGTTCTACGCAGGCCACTCACGAGACCTTCGTGATCAATCCAGTTATTGGCCACCTTCTTCTCACTCGTTTGTCCAGCAACGTTGAGGCGAACCCCGGGGACCATGTCGAACGATACAGAAATATCTGCGTTTCGCGCCTTCAGCAGCGCCAATTTCTCGTCGCTAACCGAGAACACGTTGCTTTGCATGGACAACTTGTAGCGGCCTTGCGAAGCCTTGGTGTTGTCATCAAACCGCGTCAAAACGTCTTCGAGATATGACGTGGGCAGCGCGAGCGGCTCTCCACCATGAAAAATGACTAGGTTGCGGTCATGAACACCGGGAAACTTGGCTGCTCGGGCGTCGTTATGTTCGACGATTCCATGCAGCACACGCTCCCACAGAGCGAGCGGCATGCGCCTGCGATCCGACAATTCGTTCCATTCATAGCAATACGAGCATCGCATATTGCAGAACTTTGATAGTTTGATCACCCAGCTTGTCGTATGCATTTATGGCTCGACATGGACTAAAGATAATGCATCGGGACATGATACCGTTCACAGAAGAAGGAGGCCTCCTCCGGTGAACGGCGGTTTACATGTCAGAACCGTGGACCAATAACTTCCGCGAACCTGATGACGTGCCCTGGGCTCGGGTCACTGAATGCGCTCGCGGCATTGCTCGGAGGGCGAGGGCTTTGCAAAGCTGACAGTTCTCCCTGGCGAGACGTCAGCCGAGTCAACGACGCTACTCGTCGCGCACGAAGCTCGGTAGGCCGCCACACTCTTCCATGCGCTCCGAGAAGGCGGGCCAGCGCGCGGCGATGGGTCACGCCGTGCCGCGGCCGAGCCAATCTTTGTGCACGTCGGGGATGTCGTCCAAGAGCTGCCGGGTGACCGGGCTCTCGGGCGCGCCCGTCACCCGCTCGGGCGGACCGCGCTCCACAATCTTGCCTTCGTGCATGATGTACAGCGTATCGGAGACGTAACACGCGAGCCCTAGATCGTGGGTCACGAACACGATCGTCATCTTCAGCTCCCGTTTGAGCTTCATCAGGAAGTCGAGGATGCCGGCTCGGCTGCACGCGTCCACCATGCTCGTGGGCTCGTCAGCGATCAGCACCTCGGGGCGGATGATAAAGATGCGCGCGAGCAGCATGCGCTGCATCTGCCCGCCGGAGAGCTCGAACGGGTACTTGCCGTCGATCTCGCGCGGCTTGATGTTGACGCAGAGGAGCGCTGCGTCGACACGCTCGGCCATCTCGGCCCGGCTCGGCTTCTTCTCAAACAGGTGAAAGCTGCTCTCCAGCTGCGAGCGGATGGTGAAGAACTGGTTGAAGGCAGAGAACGGGTCCTGAAAGACCGCCTGCACCTGCCGAAAGTGTTTGCGGACGTCGCGCTCGGCCGCGATGTCGCGCCCTTTGAAGCAGAGCCGCCCGCTCGACGCCGTGTCCAGACGCAAGAGCAGCTTGGCCAGCGCCGTCTTGCCGCACCCGGACTGGCCCACCAGCGAGACGACCTCCTGCTCTCGAATCTGGAAATCGACCTGATCCACAGCCCGCTTCGCGCTGTGCCCATGGCCGAACACACGCGACAGATGGTTGGCCTCAAACATCAAGCTCATGCTTCACTCGCGTAGCTGCAGCGCACCTGGCGTTCCCCGACCATACGCAAGAGCTGCTTCGTCGACGCGCAGTCGGGCCTGGCACTGGGGCAACGCTCGGCGAAGCGGCAGCCCACAATTTCATGCTTCAGATCCGGCGGAGCCCCCTCGATACCCATCGGCTTGTGGCCGCGCTGGCTCGGGTCCGTGCTCAGCATCGAGCCCATGAGCGCGCGGGTGTACGGGTGGCGGCCGTCGAAGATGACCTGCTCGGTGCTCCCGTGCTCCACGAATTCGCCCGCATACATCACCGCGATCGAGCTCGACACGTGGCGCAAGAGCGGCAGCTCGTGGGTGATGAACAGCATGCTCGCGATGATGCCGCGATCCATCAAGTCAAACAGCAGGCGGATCACTGATTTCTGCGTGGAGACGTCCAACGCAGAGGTGGGCTCGTCCGCGATCACCACGCGCGGATTGAGCAGCGTGGAGATGCCGATCACCACGCGTTGCTTGGTGCCTGCCGGCAGCTCCACCGGGTACGCGCTGAGCACGTGCTTCGCGTCCAGCCCGATGCGCTCGAAGCGCTCGCGCAAGCGCTCCGAGATCTCCTTCTTGTCGGCGCGGTCGTCGTGGCTCAGGATCATGTCCGTCGCCAGGTCCTTGATGCGGCGCGTGGGGTTGAGCGAGTTCAGCGCGCCCTGGGGGATCATGGCGATCTTCTTCCCCAGCACCTCCCTCCGGTTCCTCTCCCGATCCATACCGAGGATGCTCGAGCCGAGCACGCGAACGTCCCCTGAGCTGTGATACAGGGGCGGCATGTAGAGCCCCATGCAGCCGCTCACGAGCGTGGTCTTGCCGCAGCCGGACTCCCCCGCAATGCCCAGCACCTCGCCCTCTTTCAGGCGGAAGGACACGTCGTCCACCGCCTGGACGCGCGTGCCGAAGCGCGTCAGGTAGTGCACGCGGAGATTTTGCACCTCCAGGATCGGGGGCGACATGTTACTTCCTGAGCCGGGGGTTGAACACGCTCTCCATCGCCGTGTTGATGATGTAGAGCGAAAACGCGATCACCGTGACGAGCAGCGTGGCCGGCATGAAGGCCCACCAGGCGCCATCCCCCAGGGCTTCGTTGCGGATCGCCTGGTTCAGGATCGTGCCGAGCGAGACCGAGTCGTAGGGCCCGAGCCCGAGCATGCTGATGCTGGCTTCGGTGAGGATGCCGCTCGCCGTTTGCAGGATGAACACCATGAAGATGTAGCTCGAGAGGTAGGGCAGGATGTGCAACACCACGATGGGCAGGGTGCCGTAGCCGTTGATCTTGGCGAGCGCGACGTGGTCCCGATGGCGCAAGCTCTGCGACTGCGCGCGCACCGCCCGCGCGCTCCAGGTCCAGGTGGTGAGGCCGATGATCAGCGCGATCAAGGTCAAGCTCCGGCCCTCGTCCAGGCTCGCCGAGAGCAGGATCAGCACGATCAGCGTCGGGATCACCAGAAACAAATTGGTGGTCGCCGTGAGCACATCATCGACGAAGCCGCCTTTGTACCCGCCATACACGCCGATCAACGTCCCCACCAGCGTGGCCACGCTCCCCGCCAGTAGACCGACATACAGGGACGAACGCAAGCCGAGGACCAGGAGCGAGAACATGTCCAGCCCGAGGTGATCGGTACCGAGCCAGTGCCCTGTCGAAGGCGGCATGTAGGCCAGGCCGACCCGGTCCTCGACGTTCAGGTGCATGAGCAGCGGCAAGAGCGTGCCGAGCAGCAGCGTCGCCACAAACAACGAGCTACCAATCAAGAAGCCGGGCGAGCGCCTGAGGCCGCGAAACATCTATTTCCCCGAGCGTTGGCCGGCGCGGATGCGCGGGTCGAGAAAGCCGATCAAAATATCGACGCCGAAGTTTGCCAAGAGCACCGTGACCGTCACGAGCAGGGTGCACCCGGTGATCAGGGGATAGTCATTGCCCTGAATCGCGGTGAGGATGGCCATGCCAAGGCCCGGGTAGCTGAAAATCATCTCGGCGACCAGCGCCCCCCCCACCATCCCGCCGAGCGCCAGCGCCAGCCCCGTGAGCTGCGGCAACATGGCGTTGCGAAACATATACAGCACGATCTTGCGCTCCCCGATGCCGAGCAGCTTGGCGTACTTCACGTAGTCCGTGCCAAGCTCGTAGATGCACATGGAGCGCATGCCGATGGCCTGGTGCCCGACGATGATGACGAAGATCGAAATGAACGGCAGCACGTAGTAGTGGCTGGCGCTGATGATGAATGCAGAGGAGGCCCCCGGCACGATGCCCTCGTCGTAGCCCCCCACCGCCGGAAACCACTCGAGCTCGATGGCGAAGACGTACACGAGCAAGATGCCGATACAGAAGGCCGGCACCGCGCTCGTGAACAGAGCCACCGGGTACACGACCCGGTCGATGACGCCGCGCCGATACGCCGCCAGCGCACCGAGCCCATTGCCCACGATCCAGCCGAGCACGATGGTCGGTAGCTGCAGCGCCAGCGTCCATGGCAGCGCCGCGCCGATGATCTCGCTGACCCGCCTCGGGTACTGCAAGATGCTCGTGCCGAGGTCGCCGCCCAGGCTCAGTCGCACGTAGCGCGCGAACTGCACTGGCAGTGAGGTGGGCACGGGCTTACCTCGCTCGTCACGCACGAGCTTGCCTTGGTCATCGGTGACGACCAGACCGAACTCGCGGAGGTAGGTCTCCTCCTGCTCGCGTGCGGTCGCTGCGTCGAGGTTCGAGCCAGCGCGCGCCAAGATGATGTCGACGGGGCTCGCGTCCCCGAGGCGCGGCAAGAAGAAGTTGATGCTCACCGCGACCAGGAACGTGAGGAAGTACCAGCCGGCTCGGCCGAGGATGTGCTTTGCCGTGGGATGATTGGCCAGCACGCTCACTCCGCGCCCCCCGCCGCGTCGGCGAGTGTCAGAGACCACAGCGTGCGCGTGCCCAGGCGGGCGCTCGGGATCTGCGGCGGCAGAAACGGGTCGGCTGAGGTCGGGAAGCCGCGCCACACCTTGGTGCTAAACTCGTAGAATTGATCGGGCCGGTACACGATCGGCAGGACCGGCTGGTGTTGCATGAAGAGCACGTTGAGCTCACGATAAGCGGCCGCGATGGCCTCGGGGTCGTTCAACGTGGGAACCAGGTCGAGCAGCTCGTCAAATCGACGCACATAGCCGGGAGACTTGGGATCGTTGAAGCGACCGAGGTTTTTGTACATCTTGTCGCCGAGCGGCGCGAAATCCGCCGTCGTGAGCACCGCGTCGAAGCGCGACCACGGCTTGGAGGGTGTCGGCGATGACGGCTGAGGCGTGAACATGATGAGGTCGAAATCTCCAGCGTAAGCTGCCGGGTAGTACAGGCTGCCGTCGATGAAGCGCTCTCGAGCGTCGATGCCCACTGCGCGCAGGCTGCGCACGCTGATGCGCACGGCGGACTCCCAGTCGCTCCAGCCCGCGGGTGACTTGATGTAGATGGTCGGCACGCGCTGACCCGTCCTGTCGCGGGTCTCGAGGAGCTCACCCGCCGCGCCCCAGATGGCTTTGTATCCACCCGCGTGGAGCTCGGCGCGCGCGCTCTCGGGATCATAGAAGGTCGCGCCGTATTTCTCGGCGTCCTCTGCCGAGTAGTATTTGCCCTCCACGCCGAACGGCAGGATCAGGCCGGGCTTCACCGGCTCGCTATAGCCGGAGACCGCGAGCTCCCGAATGTCGTCATACCGGATCGCAAAGGCCATGGCGCGCCGCATGTGCACGTCGCCGAGCGGCGGGTGCAGGACATTTACCCAGAGCACCGGCATGGCATTGGGCGCGAAATACGGCACCTGATCATACCAGGTCCTGACGCCCTTCTTCTGCTTGAGCCAGATGCGCGGGATGAAGGACGACGCGGCGTCGAGCCGCCCTTGTTGCAGGGCCACGCTGTAGTGGTCGTTGCTCTTGTACAACGGATGGATGACGTACTTGGGCGCCGGCATTTTGCCCGCGAAGAAGACCTCGTTCCCCCAGTAGTCATCGCGCCGCACGGTGGCGATTTTTTCTGAGCTATAGGAGTGCAGCGTGTAGGGCCCAGTGCCTACGGGCCTGTCGTCGAATTTGAGCTTGATGAATTGGTTGATGTCACCTTTGGTGGCATCGAGCAGAGGCTCGATCACGTGTCGGGGCAGGATGAAGGTCTCCTGCAGCGAATCGAGCACCACTAGCGGGTTCTTGCGCTTCTGGTTCAGCACGAACGTGGCACGCCGCCCATCCGGCGAGGCCTGGACTTCGCTGAGGAACGGCCACACGGTGGCCACGCGTAGGCTCTTCTCGCGTTTGCCGAGGTCGAACGTGTACTTGACGTCAGCCGCAGTGACGGGAGCTCCATCGCTGAAACGCGCCGCGGGCTGCAGCACCACCTGTATCGAATCGGGCATGACGCTGAAGGACTCGGCGAGCAGCGGCTGCATCTGCCCGCTCATCGTGTTGAACACGAGCAGCGTCTCGTAAAATAAGTTCTGTGCGGTGGTCGGATTCACCGGCCAATCCGGATACGCCGCAAGCGGATTGAAGGTGCTCGGCTGCGCCCACTGGAAGCCGCCGACGTAGACCGTCTCGCGACGCGGAAAGGTCTCGTCTTGTGCGGCATTGCCACGCCTGCAGCCCGGCAGCAGCAGGGCGAGAAGACACAGGATCGGGGAGAGGCGGAAGAACATCGGCAGGGGCCGGCCGGGGGCAAGCTTTGAAACGCCGCCAGGCCGAGCTGCCGATTGTTCTCAGACTGGAACCAGAGTCAACCGTGAACCGCTCGAGCACGGTGGCACTCCCGGCTCCCGACGCGCACCTGCCCGCCCAGTGCGCGTCGCTCTCCCGCCGCGCGGCTCTATTCCGCGGCGGTCGGAACGCGAACCAGGCGATCCGGCCCGATCAAGCGCTCGGTCGTGGATTCGTCCGGCAACTCGACGTAGACCCAGCCGTCCACCACCTTCACCGGGAACGTCAGGATCTTGTAGTCCTCATCACCCAGGCACGTGCCGTCTGCGAGCGAGAAGTTCTTCTTGTGCAGCGGGCACGCCACCTTGGGCACCCCCTGTTGATCGCCGATCAGACCTCGCGCCAGCACCATGTCCTTCATGTGCGGGCATTTGTTCTGGGTGGCGTACCATTCACCGCGGCTTTCGAAGTTGAACACCGCGATCTGCGAGTTGCCATACTGCACCGCTCGCCCACCATCCTTGGGGAAGCTGTCCTTGGCCGCCAAGCGAACCCAGGAGCTGCGGATGATGGGCAGCGAAATCCGCGCGTTCTCCTCTGCCGGGTCGCCCGGCTTGCCCCAGTCCACCGGGCGCCGCTGGGTTCGCTCGCTCATCAGCCGCACGCTGTCATCGCCGTCGTCGCTGTTGGCGAAATGCGCGAACTTCTGGCGCGCCGCTGGATCGTTGACCACCGCGGCCCACTCGCAGCGGTAGGTGTCCACCAGGTACTGCATGTCTTTCTCGAGCTGCCCGCAGATCCCGAGCGAGTCTTTGATGATCACGTCCTTGAGGTGGGCGATGCCCCCTTCCATCTTCTCGAGCCACACCGAGGTGCGCGTCAGCTTGTCGGCCGTCGCGATGTAGAACATCAAGAACCGGTCGATGTACTTGATGACGGTCTCGGAGTCGATGTCGGAGGCCAGCAGGTCTGCGTGGCGCGGCCGCGCCCCACCGTTGCCACACACATACAGGTTCCAACCCTTGTCGGTGGCGATGATGCCAAAATCTTTGCTCTGGGCCTCTGCACACTCGCGAACGCAGCCGCTCACGGCGCTCTTGAACTTGTGGGGGGCGCGAATGCCGCGGTAGCGCTCCTCGACCCGGATCGCAAAGCCGACCGAGTCGTGCAAACCATAGCGGCACCAGGTGCTGCCCACGCAGCTCTTCACCGTCCGCAGCGCCTTGCCATAGGCGTGACCGCTCTCGAACCCCTCAGCGATCAGCTCCTCCCAGATCACGGGCAACTGGTTGACGCGGGCGCCAAATAGATCGATGCGCTGCCCGCCGGTGATCTTGGTGTAGAGCCCGTATTTCTCGGCGATGCGCCCCAACGCCATCAGCTTCTTGGGCGTGATCTCGCCGCCGGGCACGCGCGGGATGATCGAATACAGGCCCTGGCGTTGGATGTTGGCCAGGTAGCGATCGTTGGTGTCCTGCAGCGTGTCGTGCCGGACGATGAACGCATTGAACACGCTCGCCAGGATCGACGCCACCGCAGGCTTGCACACCTCGCAGCCGAAGCCGCTGCCGGCGCCCGCGAGCACCTGCTCCCAGTTTTCCAGGCGCCGCACCCGCACGATCTCGTAAAGCTCTTGGCGTGTGTAGTTGAAGTGCTCACACAGCACGGGCTTGACCGTCATCCCCATGCGCAGGAGCTGGGCGTTCAGGATGTCGTTGACGAGCGGCACGCACCCGCCACAGCCGCTGCCCGCGCGCGTGCACTTTTTGATTTTGCTGGCAGTGGTCGCCTCCTTGTCGACGATCGCCGCGCAGATTTGCCCCTTCGACACGTTGTTGCAGGAGCACACCTGCATCGTGTCTGGCGCGTCCGCGCTCGGCGCTTCGCCGCCGCGGGCGCCGAACAACAGCTCTTCTGGCGCTTGCGTGAGGTCGAGCCCAGAGTTGCAGACCCCGAGCAGGCGCATGTAGTCGTTCGCGTCGCCCACCAGGATGCCCCCGAGCAGCCGCTTGTCGTCGGCGCTGAGGACGAGCTTCTTGTACACGCCACGCACCATGTCTTGGTACACAACGGTGCGTTGGCTCGGGTGCAGCGCGTCGCCAAAGCTGGCCACGTCGACGCCGAGCAGCTTGAGCTTGGCCGACATGTCGGCGCCCGTGAACTCCGTCGCACAGGCCGAGACCAAGCGGTCCTTGACGATCTGCGCCATCTGGTAGCCTGGACCCACGAGGCCGTAGATCATGCCGCGATGCAGCGCACACTCGCCGATCGCGTAGATGTTGGGATCGCTGGTCTCCAGGCAGTCGTTCACCAGGATGCCGCCGCGGGCGCCGACCTCGATGCCGGAGGCGGCGGCGACGTCGTCGCGCGGACGAATGCCGGCGGAGATGATCACGAGGTCTGCTTCCAGCACCTCCCCGTCCTTGAACGCGAGGCCCGTCACCGCGCCGTCTTCGCCTGAACCGGTGAAGCTGGTCGTCACCTGGTTGGTGTGAACGCGGATCCCGAGCGCCTCGATCTCTTTCTGCAACAGGCGCGCTCCCGGCTCGTCGAGCTGGCGTGGCATGAGCCGCGTCGCGAACTCGACGACGTGCGTCTCGAGACCCAGATCCACCGCGGCCTTGGCCGCCTCCAGCCCAAGTAGCCCGCCGCCGATGACGACGGCCTGCTTAGCGCCCTTGGCGTACGCGAAGATCTGATCCAAGTCGTCCAGCGTTCGATACACGAACACGCCCGGGCGCTTCGCTCCCGGAATGGGCGGAACGAAGGCGGAGGAGCCCGTCGCCAGCACGACTCGGTCATAGGCAATCTCCCGACCCGTGGACGAGACGACGACGCGCCGATCGCGATCGATGCGCACCGCCCGCTCCCCGAGGTAAAGCTCGATCTTGCGCTCGGCGTACCAGTCCAGGTTGGCGAGGCACAGCGCCTGGTGGTCCTTGCCCGAAAAATACTCCGAGAGGTGGACTCGGTCATAAGCCGGCACCGGCTCCTCGGAGAACGTCACCACGTGCGCCAGGGGCGCTTCGCCTTCCGTCATCAGGTCGCAGAAGCGCTGACCGACCATGCCGTTGCCGATCACCACCACGGTGGGTCTGGGCAGGGCCTCGGGAGGCAGCGGAATGCTCACGGGTGACGGGGGGGATTCGACGTTTAAGGCCATCGCAAATATCTCATTATCGTTCCGAGTAAACGTTCCGCGTAAACACTGCTCGATGCCGAGCCAAAGGCGCGTGCCAGGGTCAGGTCAATACACTTCTTCGACGTAGCGCCCATCGCGACGCATCACGTGTACGAACTCAGCGGCCTCGGTGCGCGACATCTTGCCTTGCCGCCCGAGGACTTCGATCAAGGCGTCGTCGAGCACGGCCGAAAGCGCCTTGCCTTCACCGCACGCATACACGACGGCGCCGCGGTCGAGCCAGGAGACGACCCGGCGCGCTCGCTTGCGGAGCACGTCCTCGAGCCCGACGCGCCGCCCGCGCTGCCCGAGCTTGACGACGTCCAGGTGCTCGAGCACGCCCAGCCGTGACCAGGCCTTGAGCTCCGCCTCGTACAGCGCCTCGTCGCCCTCGAAGTAGCTCGCCATGATCAGCCAGGTGTTGCCGCGCCGCCCGCGGGCCTCGAGCTCCTGCAGAAACGCGCGATAGCGAGCAACACCGGTGCCGGAGCCCAGCATGATCATGGGGCCCGAAAGATCCTCCGGCAGCACGAAGCGATCGCCGCTGTGGATCTGCACAGAGACCTCGTCGCCACGAAACACGCCCTCCGAAAGAAAATGAGACGCCACGCCCTTGCGCTCGCGCCCGCCGCGTTCGACGCGCACCATGCGCACCGCGAGATGCAGCTCAGCCGGGTGGCTCGAGGGCGCCGAGGCGATCGCATACAGCCGCGGCTCGAGCACGCCGAGCGTCGAGGCAATCTGGTCGATGCTGGGCCGTGAGCTCGGAAACATTGCGAGCAGATCCAAGAGGTCGAAGCTCTGCTGGGCCCCCTGCGAGAGCAGCTCGCGCAGCGTCCTCACGTCCTCGCCCCGCCCCGCGTGCTGCACGAACAGCTGCAGTGTTTCGTCGCGAACGTGCGTGATGTCGACGTCTTCTAGCAGGCAACGCCACACCTCGCAGGACCCGTTCGCCGTCGTGACCAGCTCTTGACCGCGTGCGCCCACCGCCCGCAGCAAGGACCGCACCAGGTCGGGGTCGTTGTGCGGAAACACCGCCAGACAATCGCCGGCGCGATACGTGAGGTCGGGGTCGGTCAGCTCGAGCACGACCTCGCGAATCTCGGAGCCTGCATCGGCGAGGGTGAGCTTTTTTTGAGATTTGACTCGGACCCGCTGCGCTTCACGCCGCTCACGGCCCTGCCCGACGAGCCTCGGGCGCACGGCAGAGTACGCTGCGCGCAGCGCTGCCGGCGCGGTCAGATCGCCGACCTGGCTGCGTACGCTGCGCCGCGCCGCGCCGCCGAGCGCCCATGCCCTCGCTCCTGGCTCGGGCTCCGGCTTTGCGTTCTCGGGGCCCGAAGCTCGCGCCTCCACCGCAGCACGCGGCTCGCTGCCGGCGAGACCGAGCAGGCCCGCCAAAAAACCGTTGAGCCAAGCCCGCTGTTCCTCGTCGAAGGGAGCGTTCTCGGGAACGAGCTCGGTCGGCAGCTGCCCACCCCAGCGTGCCTCGCTCATCTCAGACCTCCGGCTCCATTCACCTGACGCTCCCGCGTCCAGCGCTGCAGATCGGGCGGGGGCACGCGGCCCACGAACTGTCGGAACGTTTCGCCCTGGTGCCGGCGGTCGAGGTAAAGAAAGACGTCGTCTCCCTCGGGAAAGCCGCGCTCGCTCGCGCGCCGCGTGATCCGCGCCCAGACCTGCTCGGGCGCATGGCGTCGCTTGGCGTTCTCTTCCGGGGAGAGGCGCTGCCCGGCGGCGAGGCAGCGATCTTGTGCGTCCCACGCGGCCTGGTCCGGATTTGACGGCACGAGAACGGGCGCTTCATTCGCTGAACGCACGTCCGTCGAGCTCGATCGTGGGGCCTTCTGCGCCAGGCGCAGGCCGCTCGCCAGCCCCTCGAGATACTGTTTCTGCGTTCCTGTGAATCCTTTGATGGCCATGGGCTGGACAGGCGATCGGAGCGACAGCGGCCAAAGCGCGGCATGAGGAGAGGACCCTCTCGCCGTGCTGATGCGCCGCTGCACGCCAAAAAACAGAACGCGGCCCCGTGCGAGCAGCGGCACCGTTGCGAGCGAGTTCAGGCTAGGCGCCCTTGCGTTTCCTCGAGGTGACCGGCGCGTAACGGCACGCGCCGAAACCGGCATTTTGAGCGTTAGCGTTCCAGCTCGGAATCAGCGTCAGCCATGTCGCTCGGCCGGTCCCAATCGCGTAGAGCTCGCTGCTCGGCGAGCGAGAGCTCGAGGCAGCGAGCGCGATCTCCCAGCCGCTCGAAGATGGCTTGCAACGAGGTCTGACCGAGCGCTAGGGCGGCCTCGATTTCCGGCAGCGCCAGGGCGGGCCGGTAGCGCGCAAACAGCGGCTGCCAGCGGTCCTCCTGGCGCGGGGCCAACGCGGCGACGCCGGGCGCCTCGCTGTACAACCGCACCAGCAGCTCGGGCGTCAGATGCGGTAGATCGACGGCCAACACGACGGCGTCCGACCCTCGACGCCAGGCTTCGCTCAAAAAAGCCCGCAGCCCTCCCATGGGCCCAATGCCGGGAGGATCGTCGGCCAAGCGCGCGACGCCGATGGCCGCATAGGCGGCGCTCTCCCCGATCAGGTAGATCGGCGAGGAGCCGCCCAGGGCCGCTGCCGCGGCAGCGCACGACTCTAGAGTGCCCTCCAAGATGGAGCGACCTCGATACGGCAAGTTACCCTTGGGCACGCCCCCCATGCGCAGAGCGCGGCCCCCGACGAAGATGCCCGTCGCGGCGAGCGCCAACGCGATCAGGCCTCGATTTTTTCCGGCTGCGGCTCGCGACGACCCAGCAGCAGGAGGCCGAGCCCGAGCATGATCTGCACGTCGGCCACGTTGAAGATACCCGTGCGCAAGGACCCTAACCCGAAATTCATGAAGTCGATCACCCGACCGTCGCGCACCAAGCGGTCGACGAGGTTGCCGGCGCCGCCCGCGGCGATCAGCAGCATGGCCCAAACTGCCAGCGAGTTATGCTGCTGGCGGTGCAGCTGCGACAGCACCCAGCCGACGCTCGCCGCCACCACACCGAGCGCCGCACCCGTAAACACCAACCAGCGGAATGGCTCGGGCCAGTTGCCGCCGAGCCCGAGGAACGCGCCCGTGTTCTCCGCGTAGGTGAGCCGGAAAGCGCCGCCCAGGAAGGACAGGGTCTCCGTGTCTTTCAAGACCTCGGCGGCCACGCGCTTGCTCGCCTGATCGCAGCCCACGCAGAGCAGCGCCACCCAAAGCATGGCCACCCGGGACCCAACCGAAGAGAGTCGAAATGACAAAGGCATGATCGCAGCTTCACTCTAGGTCAGAGAGCGCCGTTAGGCTACCTGTGCGCTGGCCGCGCCGTGAGGCACCCTTCGCTCCGCAAGAACCCTCCAGGAATCCAGATGCTGAGGCCCGTTAATTCGGGGCTGAGCCCAAGGGCGCCAGGCATAAAACTTGACCCAGACGAGAACTTCATCCCTACTCGTGCCGATTTGGGTCGGCTCGAGCACCGGGCGCGTTGCTCGCTACACCGGCAATGTCCCGCCCCCATCACCATCAGCATAGGCGCCACGCCAGAGAGGGAAGCCCATGAAACGGCAATTAGACTCCAAGCGCAAGTTCAGCTTCGATAGCTTTCGCGTGATCCCCATCGTCCTCGTCCTCGGCTGCGGCGGAACGACGACGTTCCAGGATACGACCCCGATCCGCATCGCGGTCGCCCCTCCGGCGCCGCCGCCTGCACCGCCGCCGCCTGAGCCCGAGAAACAGGTCAAGATCCGCGACAACCGCATCGAGATCGGTGAAAAGATTCAGTTCGCCCTCAATAAAGCGGAGGTGCTTCCCGTCTCGTTTGCGCTGCTCGACGAGCTCGCCAAGGTGATTCAAGAGAACCCTCACGTCCAGAAGGTCAGCATCGAGGGCCACGCCAGCGACGAGGGTGAAGCGGAGCACAACCTGGCCCTGTCGAAGGCGCGCGCGGAAGCCGTGCGCTTGTATCTGGTGGCCAAAGGCGTCTCCGCCGATCGCCTGAGCTCGACGGGCTTTGGGGAATCCAAGCCGCTCGCCGCCAACGACTCCGAGCCAGGCCGGGAGAAGAACCGCCGCGTGGAGTTCCACATCACCAAACAAGAGGTGACGAAGGAAAAGGTGGAAATCGACCCAGCTACCGGTGAAGAAAAAGTGATTGAGAAGAGCTCCAAGAACGAGGAGGGCGGCAAATGAAGCAACGTCATGGGGTGAGTCCGTCCCGGGCCGTCGTGGGCTCGCTCGTCTTGCTCGCCAGCACGCTCGGCGCGTGCTCGATGTCTTATTTTGCGCGTAGCCCCGAGGACTATCGCGTGGCGACGCGCGCGCTCTTGGAGTCCAAGCAGAGCGACTTCACGAGGTGCTATGAGGGCTTGCTCGTGAGGACGCCGGACGCCGCCGGGACCGTCGCCGTGCAGTTCGTGGTCGAAGAAAAGACCGGCAAAATCCTGACGCCGTCGAGCCTGCCCGAGAGCACCGCGCCGGCGCCGCTGCAAGAGTGCGTGGTCAATGGCCTGAACGGCTTGGCTCTCGACCCGCCCGACCAGCGCAAGGGCATGGCCACCATGACCTTCGACTTCGGCCGCAGCTGAGAAGAGTTGGCGGGGTCCGCAGCCCCCACGTCATTGCACCGGCGCCAAGGGTGGCGCCGGCATGGTCGGGGGCTCCGCCGCCTTTTGGCGCGCTGCCTTCGACTTGGCGCGCTTTTTGGGCAGGTTGAAGAGCTTGCCCACGCGGTTGCGATTGGGCGCGCCTTCGAGCCAGTTGTGCCACACCGAGTACTGGAACGGGCTCGAGAGCGCGTCCTGGACGTGAAAGCAGCTGACCGAAAACGCCAGCACGACCAGCGCCCAGAGCGTCCGGGTGATGCGCACGCGGTCGAGCCAGAGGCCAAAATACAGAAGCAAGAGCGGCATGATCGGGATCAGCCAGCGCATGCCCACGCACCAGCCGCCGTAGTTGCGCGAGCGAAAAATATAAAAGCCGAGGAACGCGCAGATCATGGCCGCACAGATCAGTGATTCGGCGAAATAGCGGCGGCGCTTGATCGATACGCAGAGCTCCCAGAGGCCAAAGCAATACAGCGGCGTCATGCTGAACAGGCCGTGGTGGCCGAAGAGCACGTTGAACGCGTAGATGGTCTTGGGCTCGCGCAGGCCGTCGATGCCGCCGGCGTTTCGGAAGTGGAACTCCTTGAAGTTCTTGAGCTCGCTGTTCAGGTAGAAGGGCTTGAAGGCTCCGCTGATCTGGTAGTTGAGCGCGAGCAGCACGACGAGCCCGGGCAGCAGCGCCGGCACGAACCAGAGCAGCGTCTTCTTCCAGTCGTAGGTCAAGAGGTACAGGCTGACGAAGGCGGTGATGGCGAGGCTGGACGGGTCGATCCCCGGCAGCACCCCGAGCACCAGCCCCGCCAGCGGCCAATGCCACACCTTGACGTCATGGCCGCGTCGGATGCGGCAGGCGTAGTACAGGCCGCAGACGCCGAGGGCGGCCGCGGTCGAGTGGTTGTTGATGTGCGTGGCGTAGCCGACGCCGAGGTAGCCAAAACAAGCGGCCGCCATGCAGCAGGCGACGGCGATGCGGCGCTTCAACAGCAGCGAGCAGAGCCGGAAGAAGAAGATCAAGAAGATGAGGTGACACAGCCCCCCGGTAAACAGGCTGACCGTGCGCACGACATTGCCCTCGTAACGCGCGATGGTCTGCCCGGTGAGCTCCCGGTACACCCAGTAGACGCCTGCGCCAAAGGTCGGCAAGAGCGGCGGCTTGGACGACATGAAGTGCTCGCCCACCTTGTATTTGTCGATGGTGCGGACATAGCGGCTCTTGTCGATGAAGTACGTGCCGTAGTCGACCAGAGACTCGATGGTGGCGTAGCGGCTGCCGGTGTTGGCGTTGTCGAGTGAGCTGTCCTGCAAGTTCCAGAGCACGAGGATCATGCTCGCCGCCATCATCAGCGAGCAGACCAGAACCAAGTAGCCGAGCGGGCGCCGGGGACGGGGCCGCGCGCGAACGTGCACCTCGAGAGGAGGCTGGTTTTCGGACGGGCTGCTCACACGCGGGAGGACGGGTTAGCACATCCGCTTCGGGTCCGGCAAAGCGCGAACCACAGGCTGGCGCCGCTTCGGGATGCTCCGGCCAATGCACCGGGCGGCATGCTCAGGAACAGCGTCCGCGGCGACGTCGGCTGCAGAAGCTAGCCTTCTTCACGGGCCCCCACCGCGCCGAGCGCCGCCGGGCGGAGGGCGCGCAGCGTGTCGATGGTGTCCGCCTCGAGCGCGCTCTTGTCGGGTCGGTAACGTTTGACCCGCGCGAAGCGCAGCGCCACGCCGCCCGGATAGTGCGGGCTGTCTTGAACGTCGTTGAAGGCGATCTCCACCACGAGCTCAGGTCGCACGTAGATGCTGTAGGCGTCGCGCGCGACCTCCAGCGCCGAGAGCGCCTCTGTCTGCCAGGTCAAGAGCTGATCCGTCAGCCCTTTGAAGGTCTTGCCCACCATCACATAACCGCCGTTCGGATCGCGCGCGCCGAGGTGCAGGTTACTGAGCCAACCCTGCCGCCTGCCGCTGCCCCATTCGACCCCGAGCACGACCAGGTCGAGCGTGTGGTGGCTCTTCACCTTGAGCCAGGACTGCCCGCGCCGCCCTGCGGCGTAGCTGGCGTCGAGCGCCTTGGCCATCACGCCCTCGTGCCCTTGATCCAGCGCCTTCTCGAAGAAGGCCACGGCCTCGATCGGGTCCGAGCTCACCAGGCGCGGCATGCGCGACGCGGCGGGCGTCACCTCGTCCAGCGCCAGGAACCGCTCCGAGGTCGGCAGATCGAGGACATCGCCGCCGTCCCGGTGCAGGCAGTCGAAGAAAAACGGGTGCAGCGGCTGGGTCTGCTGCAGCGTGGCGATGTCGAGCTTACGCCCGAAGCGCCGCATCGTGATTTGAAACGGCTCGGGCGACCCATCCGCACGCAGGGAAAGCACTTCACCATCGAGCACGAGGCTCGAGCTCGGCAAGGCACGCACCAGCTCCACCACCTCGGGCACAGCCAGCGTCACGTCGCTCAGCTGGCGCGTGTACACCCTCACCTCCGAGCCCAGCTTGTGCACCTGGATGCGCGCGCCATCCAGCTTGTATTCAAAGGCCGCAGAAGCGAGCTGTTCGAGCGCGGCTTCGGGCGTTTCCGCGGTCTGCGCCAGCATCGGCTGGATCGGTCGAAACAGCTGGATGTGATAGCCGGCGAGCGCGCCTTCGCCGCCCGTCATGGCCGCCCGCGCCACCTCCGACAAGGAACCCGCGAACATGAGGGCGCGCCGCACAGAGTCAGGGCTCACCTGCGCGGCGCGGGCCACGGCATCGGCGACCAGGCTTGCGAGCGCACCCTGGCGCAGCTCCCCCACGAGCAGGCGCCGCAAGAACTGCTGCTCGAGCTCGGTGCCCCGTTCGAGCAACTGCATCCAGAGCCGCAACCGCTCGGCCACGGCGCCCCCGCCGCTCACGCGAGCGATCGCCGCGAACGTCGCGTCCACGTCCGACACAGAGAGCACGGCGTGCGCCTGCGCTGCGCCCGGTGGGTGTTTGAACACCGCCGCGGGCCCGAGCCCGATGCGGCCCTGGGGCAACTCGCCGGCCAGATATGCGACGCCGACCTCGAGCTGACGAGCACCGACCTCACCCGCGGGAGCCAGCGCCGGCGCGCCCGAGCTCGCCGCATCGGAAAATAACTGCCCGATGCACGCCGCCAGGTGCTCGACCTTCTTCTGCCGGCTGCGCGTCTGCTTGACCGCCTCTGAAGCAGAGACCAAGGCTTCGAACAGCATCTGACGAGCATAGCCAATCCCGCGGACCCGTGGGAATTTCCGCGCCTGAGGCTGGGCGAACCAGGGCCGAGGTATTAGACTCGCGCGCCAATGGCAACCAACGCAGCTTTTTGGCTGATCAAGAGTGAGCCGGGCGTCTACTCGATCGAGGCGCTTTCGCGCGACGGGAAGACGCACTGGGAAGGTGTCAGGAACTACACCGCGCGCAATCACCTGCGGGCGATGCAGCTCGGTGATCTAGTTTTGTTCTATCACTCGAGCGCCGATCCTCCGGGCGTCGCCGGCGTGGCGCGCGTGTGCCGCGAGGCGTATCCCGACGCGGCGCAGTTCGACCCGAAGAGCCCTTACCATGACGCGCAGAGCTCGCCGGACGACCCGCGCTGGTCCGTGGTCGACGTCGAGTTCGTCGAGCAGCTGCCGGCGTTCGTGCCCCTCGACGAGATCAAGGCCGATGAGAGCCTGGACGGCATGTTAGTGCGCAAGCGCGGCATGCGCCTGTCGGTGCAACCGGTCGAGGCCGCCCACTTCAAGCGCATCTTGCGGCTCGGCAAATCCAAGCTGAAAGCCTGACCGCTCAGCGGCTCGGCGGAGCGCCGTGCTCCGGCAACGCCGGCGGCCTCAGTGGCTACTGCTCGCGGGAGCACGCAGCCGCACGAGCAGCGCCCCCTCCCCGCCCCACTTGCGAGGCGCCGTGCAAAACGCCAGGATCTCGTCAGCGAGCTCTTCACTCAGCTGCTCGATCGCGACGTCCGGCAGTACGGGCCCGTCGAGCCCGGAGTGGATGCCGCGCCCGCACACCACGAGCAAACAGCCGAGTTTGTCTCGCCGCGCCTGGCGCACGCCCACGTCGAGCGCCTGACGCGCTTCCACGGCGCTCTTCCGATGCAGGTCGAGCTGGTGGCGCGGCAGGACGCGCCCCGCCTGCAGGTCGTCGAGCAGGCGCGCCGGCACGTCCGAGGCACGGGCTCGGACGGAGCCGTCTTGGCGTTCCACCCAGAGCCGGGTCTTGGGCGCCACGACCCGAGTCACGGGCGCCGCGCGAGGACCCGGTAGTATGGCGGGCTTCGCGCGCTCGGGCAGCGGCCGCACGCCAGCAGCGAGCTCTTTGAAGGACAGCGCGTCCGAGGCGGCGGGCTGAAGCTTTGGCGGCGCGGGCGCTTGGGCGGCGCTCGGCGGCGCCGTGGCCACGCGGGGCACCAGCGCCTTCACCTGCTCGCGCAGCGAACGACCCGGGGCGGACGGCTTTGCGCCGCGTCGGGGCTCGGGATGTGAACCGCTCTCGACAGCGGGAGGGCGCTTCTTGGTGGCCATGATCGGCGTGCTTCGCTGACGATGGAGGCTAGCCTTGGCTCGGCGGCTTGGGTGCGCTGGGCAGCCCCTCGAGCCGAGCCGAGACGCCACGCGCGAGCTGCGCCAGGTCGAACCCGGTGACCGCCTTCAGTTGCTCGTTCACGCCGATGGCCTGACGCGCGACCTCGCCGACCGGAGCCCCGGCGCCGGGCAGCACCGTCAGGCGAGCGATGGCGAGCGGCTGCGCGGAGCCCGTGATCTGGCCGAGCAGCGGCAGCAACTTCTGGAGCACGAGCACGTCCCGCGCAGCGGCCCCACCGCGCGTGTAGGCGGCGAGCAGGTTCGCGAGGCTCTCGGCGTCCGCTCGCCCGCGCTCGGTGACCTTGGCAGCTTGTCCGCGCGCAGCCTCTTCGGCCGCGCGCAGCTGTGCGAGGGCGGGCTCCACCACGTCGGCCTCCAGCTGGCGACGCATCTGCGGCGCGCGCGCGACCTGCCGCTCGATGTCGGCCTTCACCTCGGCGATTTGCGCCAATACTTGCCCCTTCGACTCGGCGATGGTGGCAGCGCGACGGCTGGTCGCGTCCGCGATGCGCTTGCGCGTCTCCTGCCGCGCGATCTTGAGATCCGCGGTGAGCTTGGCCACCTCTGCGCCGCACCAGTTCTGCACCTGTTGCACGCGCGAGTCAGCCCTGGCCATCGCTTCGGCCGCCGCCTGGCGCTGATTCAGGTCCGCGCCGCGGATGCGCCCCAGGCTCGACAGGTATTTGACCTTGTCTGACACGTTCTGGATCTTCAGCGTGTCCAGCACGAGGCCCATGCGCGTCATGTCGTGCTCGGCTTCTTCCAGCAGGCGCTCGGCAAATCTCTGCTTGTCCTGGTTGACCTCCTCCGGAGTGAGGCCCGCGAGCACCCCGCGCAGGTTACCCTCCAACGTCTCCTTGGCGACGTGGTGGATCTCCTCCCGCGTGCGGCCGAGAAAACGCTCCACCGCATTCGCCAAGAGCGGCTCCTCCCCGGGCAGCTTCACGTTGGCCACGCCCTGGATGTCGAGCGGGATACCGCCCTTGGTGAAGGCCTGCTCCACGTTGACCATCACCGTGAACATGTTCAGATCGAGCCGCTCCACCCGCTCCAGGAACGGCACGCGCAGTGAGCGCCCGCCGCGCACGAAGCGGTAGCCCACGCGCTTGTCTCCAACCTGGCGCGTCGACCCGCAAAAGATCAACACCTCGTTCGGCGTGGCGACGTAGAGCAGCTTCTTGATCAGCGCGTAGAAGACGGCGAAGCAGAGGGCAATCGCCACGAGGACGAAGATCGTGAGTGCTGAAAAGTCGTTCATGGCTCCATTACTCCGCGGACTCGACTAGGGTCACTCGGGTCGTTGACTCGGGCGGACGCTCTCCAGTGAGAAGGCGGCCCATGTCGACCCCCAGCACCTGCCCTACGGCGCCCAGCACGCGCGCCACCGCCGCAGGATACATCGCGACGGCCTGGCTATAGCTCTGGCCGTCCCCGCCGTCGACCACCGCCAGCTCGCCGACGCTGCTCCTCGACACGCGCTCGGCGGCGTGCGCCACGAGCTCGTCCAGGTGCTGCAGCACGTACAGCTCGCGACCCATGGCCCCAGCGTGACCCCACTGCTCCGAGAGCAGAGTGAGCGCCTGAGCGGTGGCCTTGCCCGCCTCGCGCACGGGCGCGGCTTCGGCGCGAGCCAGCGCCTCGGCAGCGTGGCGAGCGGCTTCGGCGGGGATCGTCACCTCCACCTCCAGGCGCCGGCGTTCGCGCTCCGCGCGCAAGAGCTGCAGCTCTTGCTCGGCTTCGGCACGCGCGGTCTGCTCGGCCATGGCCGCCTCGTTTTCGATGGCCTTGGCCTCTGCCTCTAGGTTGGCGAGCTCGGCCCGCAGCTGGTTGCGCTGCGTCAGCACTGCGGCCTCCGCCTGCTTCGTGGCGCTGTCCCCGCGCTGCCGAGCCTCAGCCTCGGCCTCGGCGATCACTTGCTTGGCGCCGTTCTCGGCGTTCTCCGCGTCCCTGATCATGTTGGCGATCAGGGCGCGACCCAGGTTCTTCAGATAACCCTGCTCGTCCGACACGCTCTGGATCTTGAGCACGTCGAGCTCCAGGCCCAATTTGTCGAAGTCGTCTTTAGCGTTGCGCATCAACGTCGCCGCGAACTTCAAGCGGTCCTCGTTGACCTCCTCCGGAGTGAGCTCCGCGACGACCTCGCGCAGGACACCCTCGAGCGTCTGCTGCGCGACCATGGCAATGCGCGACGTGGGCACGCTGAGCAAGCGTTCGATGGCGTTCCTCACCAGCACCGGGTCGGTCGTGATCTTCACGTTGGCGATGGCGTGCATGATCAGCGGTATGCCGCCCTTGGAGTAGGCGTTTCGCACCTCGAGCATCACCGGGATGAGGCGCGTATCCATCCGATTGATCTCTTCCAGGATCGGGATGCGAATGCCGCGCCCCCCGTGCAGCACCTTGAAGCCCACGGTCGACCCGTCCGCGAGCACATGGCGGCGGCCGCTGATGATCAGGATCTCGTTGGGGCCGCAGATCTTGAGCAACTGGCTCACCAGCAAGAGCCCGAGCCAGATCACCACGACGACCACGACGGCGATGAAGAGGAGCCAGGGGTTTTCCCAAAAGCCGAGCTCCGCGCCCCGCTGCACGACCGCTAGTTCGTCCATGTGCCGAGCTTAGCCCGATCGACTACTCCGGCAACAGCTCGATCGGCGCAGCGCAGACGTGCACGCGCTCGGCATGCACTTCCTGCACGATCACGACAGCGCCCGGCCCCAGCCGCGCGTCGTCGGTGGTGGCGATGTAGTCGACGATCTGCCCCCGCACGTTCAAGCGCACCTTGCCCTGCCGCCCCTGCTCGCAGGCGAGGAGCACTCGGCCCACCTGGCCCACGAGCTCCGCGGCGCCGCCCCCCGAGCTCAAGGTATCTCGCCCGATCACGCGAAACGCGAGCGAAGCCAGCACTCCCACGCTGAGCCCGGTAGCTAGGGCCACGGCCAGGGTCCACGCCGGGCTGCTCAGGCCGAAGCCCGTCACCGGCGCACCGACCGCGCCAAAGCCAATGGCAGCGAACATGTAAAAGCGGAGAGACAAGAAAATGCTCGCCCAACCCGCCGCGCCAACGTGGTGCTCAGCGTGCGCGTGCCCAGCGAGCGCATGAGCTGCCACGAGCTCGTGACCATCCCCGCTGTCCAGCTCGAGCGGCCCGCCACCGTGGTGAGACGCCTCCGATGAAAATAGCAGCTGGACGGCGAACGTCCCCAGGCCGAAAATTAGCGCCGCGAGATACAGAATGAGCACGCGGTAGCAAGTTTCGCACGCTGCCCGGGGGTGTCAAATCAAGTACGGCTGCCCTGTGTATCTCCGCTTCCAGCTTGGCGACGCGGGCCTGGCTAGAGCCGATAGCCTCGGCGAGCTGGGCCTGCGTCATACGCGCGGCGGATGGCTTCTCACGCACGGCTCCGCGAGCTGCATGCGCAATTCGGCCAGGGCCCGCTCGGCTTCGCTCCTATTCTACGTGGTCATCCTGCGCTCGATCAGCGTCATCGGCACGCTGAAAGGCTCTTCGTGCACGTCCGGACCGTCAACGGAGCGGAGATGTACTAGGCCCAGGGCTGTGCGATGATGCCCCCATGGGAAGGAAATTTCTGGCCTCGGCCATCGTGATTCTGACTGTGGTGGGCTTGAACGAGCTGGGCCGGGGTAGTGCCATCGCGCAAGCACGACCACGGCCCGCAGCGGGGGCGCGAACAACGGGCGAATCGGAAAAGGCTGCCGCAGCAGCGACCCCCGCCAATCCGAGCAAGAGCCAGCGCTCCGAGGACGAGCCCACCGCTGCGACCGGAGAGATTGCGTTCAAGTTCGATTTCGGGCCAGGCCGAGCGGCACCAGGGTTTGTGCGCGTATCGGCCGACGAAGGGTATTCGGCCGAACGGGGCTACGGTTTTGATTTTGGCTCGCAGCCGGCTGGCGTCGCGCGCGGCGGCCCGGACCCGATGACGGATGGATTCATCACCACGTCGCGGGCGCCATTCTTCTTTTCCGTGAAGGTGCCCGAGGGCAACTACAAGGTTACCGTCACCCTCGGAGACGCGCAGGGCGAGTCCGTTACCACCATCCGGACGGAAGCCGGGCACCTCATGGCCGCCAACATCGTCACCGCGAGGGGCCGCTTCGAGCGCCGGACCTTCTACGCTAATGTGCGGCGGCCGCAAATCCCGCCACCACCGCGCAACGCTCCCGGCGGAACCGAGGTCCATATGTTCCTCGCAGGAGAGGCGGAAGCGCGCTGCTGGGACGACAGGCTCACTATCGAATTCAACAACACCCGGCCGAGCCTGGCCGCGCTGGAGATCGTCAAGGACGATAACGTCCCCACACTCTTCGTGGCGGGCGACTCCACCGTCAGCGATCCGCGCACCGGACCGGGTGGGAACTGGCCGACGCAACTTTCACAATTCCTCAAACCGGAAATCTCGCTGTGCAACAGCGCGGAAGGTGGGGAGACGAGCAAGAGCTTCGTCACCGGCCTGCGCATGGACAAGGTCTTGAGCCAGATGAAGGCCGGGGACTTCTTTCTCATCCAGTTCGGCCACAACGACTCGAAGCCACAATGGCCGCAGAGCTACACCGAGCCGGCCACATCGTTCAAAGCCTACCTTCGAGTCTTCATCGCCGAGACCCGGCGCCGGGGCGCCACGATCGTCTTCGTCACACCGATGGAACGGAGAGCCAACGAAGACTCGGTGGGGCCGTGGGCGCGCGCCATGCGAGAGGTCGCGTCGCAGGACAACGTGCCGATCATCGACCAGTGGGCCATGAGCAAGGAGCTGTGGACCGCGATGGGGCCCAAGGTGGCTGACGCGTTCAACGACCAGACCCATCTGAGCGGCTACGGCGGCTATCTACTCTCCAAGCTCATCGTCCGCGGGATTAAAGCAAACGTCCCGGCTCTCGCCCGCTTCATCGTAGACGACTTCACGAGCATGGATCCCGCACATCCCGAATCGCCCCCCGCCTACCTCCGCCAAGCCTCCGGACGGTGAGCTACCGAACGGGGCGCGTAGAACGTAGACGTCCTCACAGGCCCGAGCCCGTTCGAAGGCGCCGTTTGGCCCCAGAATAAGCCGCGGATTCCCCTGATCGATGCGAAACGAGACGCCGCTCACGCGACGACCTCGCCCCACTCGCGCGTCAACGAGCCCGCTCCGGTCCGCGAGATATCACGACCAGATAGCTCAGCCGATCTCGAACGGCCCGGGCTGGATCACGACCGCGCTCTACGTTGAGCGCGGCCTTGACCTCAGCTGATCGACGCACGTTTCCCGCGCGCTGCCGTCAGTTGTTGACGTAGACGAACTCGACTGAAATCTCGTGCGCATCGTCGAGCGGGCCGACGAAGGTTCCTTCGAAAGAGCCCTGAACCCAACGCACGACAAAGTCACCTTCCTCATCCGTTCCGGTCGACACCTCGTCGAAAGTGAGGTTGCCCTCCTTCGCCGTATACGTCGTCGTCATATCGAAGTCGACCACCTCTAGCGTAGCACCGAGCTCTCCACGTTCTTCCCTCATGTCCAGCTGACGACTACCCTCGACGAACGCATAGACGCCCGGAACGACATCGTTAGTGCTCAACGTTACACTGATTTCGTCGTCGACGAACGAGATGCCGTCCGGCGCGGTCGACCAGAAAGTCAGCCCGATGTACTCCGGACTGTACGTGGCAAAGGTCCGCGGATCGGGGTCCGTCGGAACGACTTGGCGGTTCATCGTGATTCGCAGCATGTCGTCCGCTGGCCCGGCACCTCCGTTGCCGTTGCCGTTGCCGTTGCCGTTGCCGTTGCCGTTGCCTCCCGAGCAGCCCGCGGTTGCCAGCACCGACGCCATCACCAAGCCAAAGGTCGCAGTGTTTACTTTGTTCATGTCGTTCTCCTCCTCCCGCTCAACGCCCCTAACGTGCGGGGTTTCTACGTCACCTGGTCCCTCCCGCGGCCGCCCCTATAACACGGTCTAGTCGGAGACCCGAGGTCGGCGCCAGGTTTCTACCAAATGTTGAGGCAGCGCCGAATGCAGAGATGCCCATCTGGCGTGGTTCGCCATGCGCCGCGCCGACGCGGCGGACCCGGCACGGGATTTGACGGCACGAGGTGCTCTCATAGGGCGGCATCGACCATGCAGTCGAACAGCGCGTCATACTCTAGCGAGAGCAGCGATGATGATGATCGAAGAGCGTGCAGTTCGCATACGGCGCGTCCTGTCCTACCTGGTTCGGAGCGGCAAATTACTTGGGCGTGCCACGAGAGTCGCTCACGCGTCGGACGCTTATCACTAGCGTGTGCGCTTTGCGATATGTGCCGCCGCTCGAGTCCACTCTCTGGTGAGACGTGCATCACGTCCGTTGCGCTCGCGGGAGCGCCCAGGCCCAAGCACCCATGGGTGAGTTTCAGCGCCCGCGGCCAAGACTCGGCGAGCCATCACCAGCTCGCGCCCGTGTGCTGCTCGAGCACTCCGATCCGAAGCACCTGCTGCGCCGCCCTGCCGTCACGACCCTGCGCCGGGTCGACGCGACGCTTGCCGCGCCAGCTGAGGTGGTCGTGGACGAGCTCCATCGGCGTGTTGTGCAGCCTTTCCGCTGTTTTCCTGCGCTTGTGCGCTTTTTAGCCGCGATCTAGTGCTAGGTTCATCAAAATCAGCGCTTGGCCCCTCATCGCGTCCTCCCCATCGACGAGCTGCTCGAACCACTGCTGCGAGCGCTCGAGTCTCAGCGCGCCGTGGTGGTCGAAGCGCCGCCCGGGGCTGGCAAGACCACCCGGGTGCCGCGGGCCCTGCTGGAGTCGCGCTTCGGCGCCGCGCGCGACGTCTGGGTGACGGAGCCGCGCCGTCTCGCTGCGCGGCTGGCGGCGGGCTACGTCGCGAGCGAGCTCGGCACCGAGCTCGGCGGGCGCGTCGGTTATAGTGTGCGTTTCGAGGAGCGGGTCAGCGCAGCGACGCGGCTGCGCTTCGTCACCGAGGGCATCCTCTTGCGTCGCCTGCTGGGCAAGGACGCGGGCCGCCCGCTCGGGGTCGTGGTGCTCGACGAGTTCCACGAGCGCCACGTCACCACCGATCTCAACCTGATGTTGCTCAAGCAACGCCTGGAGCGAGACCCCGAGCTACGGCTGGTCGTGATGAGCGCCACGCTCGATGCCCGGGCGGTGGCGGCGTACCTCGGCGATTGCCCGCGCTTGCGTTGCGAGGGGCGGCTGCATCCGCTGACGATCCAGCATGAGGCGGCCCCCGACGATCGCGCGCTGCATTTGCGAGTGACGAGCGCCGTCAAACAGCTCGTGCGCGAGCCAGGCCAGGGCGACGTGCTGGTGTTCTTGCCCGGCGCCTTCGAGATCGGTCAGACTGAAGCGAGCCTGGCCTCGTTTGCGGCGGAGCACGACACCAGCCTCCTGCCCTTGCACGGCGAGATGCCGCTCGACGCCCAGGCCAAGGCCATCGCCCCGAGTCGGCGCCGGAAGATCGTGCTGGCGACGAACGTCGCCGAATCATCGGTCACCGTGGAGGGCGTCACGGCCGTGGTCGACTCGGGCCTGGCGCGTATCGCCGAACACTCGCCGTGGACGGGGCGGCAGAGCCTCGAGGTGCGGCCGATCGCGCGCGCGTCCGCCATTCAACGCGCGGGCCGCGCGGGGCGCACGCAAGCTGGGCGAGTGCTGCGGCTGTATAGCGAAGCCAACTTTCTCGCCCGCCCAGAGCAGGAGAAGCCCGAGGTGCAGCGCCTCGATCTCGCGGAGCCGCTCCTCACGCTGTATGGAGCCGGTCTCCAGCCGCATCAGCAGAGCTGGCTGGACGCGCCCAGCGAGGCGGTGATCGAGAGCGCCGAGCTGCTGCTCGAACGGCTGGGCCTGGTCAGCGAGCGAGCGCTGACCTCCCTCGGGCGGCGCGCGCTCTCGCTGCCATTGTCGCCGCGCCTGGCGCGCGTGGTGCTCGAGGGGCAGCGCCTGGGGATCGGCGATGAGATCTGCTTGGCCGCCGCGTTGCTCGCGGAACGCGACATCCGCACGCAAGCCTCGGCGCGGTCCGACCTGGCCATGCTCGGCTGCGACTGTGACGTCGACCAGCTGATCCAACTGTATCGCTTGGCCGCTGACGAGCGCTTCGGCGCCAATGCGCTGCGGCGCCTCGGCTTGCACCCGGGGCGCGTGGCGAGCGTGCGGCAGAGCTACCAGCAAATTGCGCGCGAGCTCCGCGCCAGCCGGGTCGAAGCCCCTAGTGACGGCCGTGTAGAGGGAGACGAGCGGCGCGCCCTCAGCCTGGCCCTGCTGGCGGGCTTTCCCGATCGAGTGGCGCGTCGCCGTCAAGCGGGCGGGCGCGAGCTGATCCTCGCCAGCGGCCACGTGGCGCAGCTCGGCGAAGAGAGCGTGGTGCAGAGCGCCAACCTGTTGATCGCGGTGGAGGCGGAGGACCGCCTGCACGTCGCGGCTGCCTTGCCCCGCGGGGCGAAGCAGGCGCCCCGACATGGAATCCGCGTGCGGCTGGCGGCACCGCTCACGGCGGAGTGGCTCTTGGACCACGCGGCGCAGGGCATCACGGCGAAGGAAGAGCTCCGGTGGGACGCCGGCAAGGAGCGGGTCAGCGTGACCAGCCAGTTGTGTTGGGGTGCAGTGGTGCTCGAGCAGAGCGAGCGCGCCGCCGTGCCGAGCGAGGCGAGCGCCGCGTTGTTGGAGCGCGCGGCGCTCGCCAACCAGGCCAACCTGTTCGCAAAAAACGACGATCTGGAGCCGCTCATGGCACGCTGCGCCCTGCTCGCCGGACAGCTCGTGGGGTCTGGCCTCGAGCGCATCGCCGGCCTGGGCACACGCGGGCTGCTCGAGCAGGCGTGCCGGCACGCGACCTCGCTCGCGGAGCTGCGAGCGCTGAACTGGCGCGAGTCGTTTCTGGCCTTGCTGACCCCGAGCGAGCGGGCGCTGTTGGATCGGGAAGCGCCCGAATGGGTGCAACTCGGGCGCGGCCGGCGCGTGCGCGTGTCCTATGCCGCTGGGCAGGCGCCCTGGATCGCCTCGCGGCTACAGGATTTCTTCGGTATGGAACGGGGCCCGACAGTGTGCAGCGGGCGGGTCGCGCTGACCTTGCACCTGCTCGCGCCCAATCAGCGCGCGGTGCAAGTCACGAGCGACCTCGGTGGGTTCTGGGAACGGCACTACCCGGCCGTGCGCAAAGAGCTACGCCGGCGCTACCCGAGGCACGCCTGGCCAGAAGACGGCCGCAGCCCTCCCGAGCGTCAGCCGGCCTAGCGCTCCAGCAGAGAGCCCGCAGCTCAGAGCACCGTCCCGCCTTTTTCCGCGCACTCGACCGCGCTCACCTTCAGCCAGCCTTTGCCTTTGCACTCATTCTGACCCGCGCACGAGGTCCCGCCAGGTACGCCACACTGCGTCTGGCCCTTGCACTCGTTGATGCCCAGGCATTTGACGCTGGCCTCCGCGCTCGGAGCCGCCGCCTCACTGCTCTCCCCGCTCTTGCTACAACCGGCCAGAAATAGGGCCGCCGCGCTCAGCGCGAGCGATGCTTTGATGGATGCGTTCATGTCGTGGTTCCTCTCACTTGGTGTCGGCGGTTCACTCTTTTGCGCTGGGGTGGCACCCCAGGCAGCCAAACCCAGCATTGGTTTCGGCGTTGTAGGGCTCCATGTCGAGCAGCTTGGCCATCTCGGGCACCACCGTCTCGAGCATGAACTGCGTCGTGTTCTCGTCGTACTCCTTGGCCGCAGCCAGGGTATTGGTCTTGGACAAGGCAAAGAGCGAGTTTGGCATCTCGAAGTCGACCGTTTCCATGTCCTTGCCGTGGCACGTCTGACACGCAAACTCCGAGTATTTCTCGCTGTCATGCTCGACGAACAGGGCGCGCATCTTCGGAAACACCTCGAGCCCCATCCAGTCCATGCGTTGCTCCCGAGACTTGTCCTTCCAGGGAGTCGTGGAGCTCGCTTCCCCACCTCCGCTCGGGTCTTCTGCGCCTTTTTTCGACCCGCCGCAGCCGCCCAGCACCAAGGACGGGGCCCCGAGCAGCAGCACGCCGCACCAAAATGACTTTGCCACCAAACGCTTGCCTTTCATTCTCGGCCTCCGATTCTCTGCACGCCTTCGAGGCAGCGTCATAACATTCGCGGCGCATGAAACACAAAAACGGTATAGAGCCGAGCGAACATGGCCTGCGTTGTCCCCAGTCTGAAACGCTGGTTTGGTGCGGGCCCCGAGCCCCCCCAACGCGGAGTTCGCGCCGCCCTTTGGCGCCTCTTGCGAGTGGCCGGCCCGCTGTGGCTCGCCGCCTCCTCGATGAGCTGCGAGCGCAAGGCGCCGGGGCCCGACGAGTGCGTGGCGTTCGCAGAAGCCTGGATGCGAGCGCGCCGCCCCGCGACGCCGCTGGAAGCAGACAACGCCTTTGACGAGCTCGTCCGGCGCTGCCTGACGGAGCCTTACGATCGCGAGCTCGTAAGCTGTGTCGTCGGGGGTCAAAACCAGGAGCGCTGTCGGGTCGACTACGCGCGCCGAAAGGAAGCGCTGCGCGAAGAGAGCGCGCGCTGAGCCGGCGCCACGGATCTGGGCGCCGCCGCACGCAACGGCATCACGCGCTGCTCACCGTGGGCTCGGCTCGCAACACCAGCTGATCGCCCTCGAGCTCGACCAGGATCGTTTGGCCGCTCCGGAATTTGCCGGACAATAGCCCCTCCGCCACAGGGTCCTGCACGTGCCGCACGATCGTCCGCTCCAGGGGCCGCGCGCCGAACGCTGGCTCGTAACCCCACTCCACCAGCTGTGACTTGGCCGCGTCACTGACCCAGAGGGCGAGGCCGCGCGCGCCGAGCAAGCTCATGACCTTGCCGAGCTGGATGTCCACGATGCGCTGCAGCTGCTCGCGCCCGAGCGCGTCAAAGACGACGATGTCGCCAATACGATTGACGAACTCCGGTCGAAAAAAAGCGGAGAGCTCGCCGCGCACGGCCGCGCTCTGGTCCTCTATCCCCGCCTCGCTGCCCACGCGCACCGGCGCAGACGGCAACCGAGCGCCGATGTTGCTGGTCATGATCACGACGGTGTTGGTGAAGTCAGCGAGCCGACCGCGGCCGTCGGTGAGGCGCCCGTCGTCCAGCACCTGCAGCAGTAGATTGAACACGTCTTGATGCGCCTTCTCCACCTCGTCGAACAAGAGCACCGAGTAGGGGCGCTGGCGCACGGCTTCGGTGAGCAGCCCCCCTTGCTCGCTGTCGGCGTAACCCGGCGGTGCCCCGAGCAAGCGCTGCGCCATGTGGCGCTCCATGTATTCGCTCATGTCCAGGCGCGTCAGCGCGTGCTCGTCGTCGAACAGGAACTCGGCGAGCGCCTTGGCGAGCTCTGTCTTGCCCACGCCGCTCGGCCCTAAAAAGAGAAACGAGCCGATGGGGCGGCGCGGGTCGCGCAGCCCGACTCGGCTGCGACGCACGGCGCGCGCCACCTTGTTCAGCGCTTGATCCTGGCCCACCACGCGCAAGGACAGGCGCTCTTCCATCTGGCTGAGCTTTGCGGTTTCCGCCTCCAGCATCTTGGCCACGGGCACGCCCGTCCAGACCGCGAGCGTCTGAGCGATGTCCGTGCTCTGCAGGATCGGCTGGCCTGGATCGACCCCGACTTGCCGGGCGGCGGCCTCTGCACGCCCGAGCTTGCTCTCGAGGTCGGGGATGGTCACGTGCTCGGCCTCGCCCGCACGCGCGAGGTCGCCGCGCTCCGCGGCCGTATCCCGCAGCGTCCGCGCCGCCGCGAGCTCGGTGCGCAGCCCGCGAAGCATGGCCTGGGCCGAGCGGCGGCTGCCGAGCACCTTTTGCATCTGCTGCACGCTCGGCGTCAGGTCATCAGCCTCGCGCGAGAGCGCGGCGCGAGCGCGCCGCGTCGCCTCGTCATCGGCTCCCGACAACGCAGCGAGCTGAGCCTGCACCGCTTCGAAGCGCCGTAGCGGCGTGTCAAACTCGGGAGGCACGCCGTCGATGTCGACGCGTTTCGAGGCGGCGGCTTCGTCGAGCAGGTCGAAGGCGCTGTCCGGCAGGCAGCGATCGGGCACGTAGCGCTTGGCGAGGCTCACGGCGCTGATCACGGCGTCTTCACTGATCTGCACGCCGTGGTGCTGCTCGTAGATGCTCGCCGTGCCACGCACCATCTCCGCCGCCACGCCGAGCGAGGGCTCGAGCACGGGCTGGCGCGTGAGCCGCTGGTAGAGGAGCGGGTCACGCTCGATGATGCGCCGCTCGCCCTCGGGTGTGGTCGTGCCGAGCAAGCGGAACGCGCCCCGGTCGAGCGCCGAGCGGAACAAGTCGCCGACCCCGCCCAGCTGCGAGGAGGCGGAGTACAGCTGCTCGAAACCAAACACGACCAGCACTGCTGCCTCCAGCTCGGCGAGCGCGTCGACCAGCTTGCGCGTGCGCCCCTCCAGCTCACCCCTGAGCCGCGTGCCGGCGACCAGCGCTCCGACGTCGAGCTCGAGCAAACGCAAGCGGCTGGAGCTGCCGGGCACGTCGCCCCGAGCCACGCGCGCTGCGAGCCCCCGCACGACGCTGGCCTTGCCCACGCCCACCTCTCCCACGAGCAACGGATGGTTCTTCTCGCGGCGCTCCAGGATCGTGAGCAAGCGCCGGAGCTCGACGCCTCGTCCGATCAAGGGGCGAACCTGACCGCCGCGCGCGGCATCCACGAGCGAGGAAGTATACAAGCCCAGGATCGGATGGTCGCTGCGCCCCGGTCGGAGCAGGATGTCCGCCGGAGCGCGCAGCGCACCGAGGTGCGGCCGGAGCGAGCCAGGTCCCACCTGAAAAGCTCCCAGGATCTCACCTGCAGCGCCGCGCACCTCTTGCGCCAGGGCGTTCAGCAGGTGCTCCACCTGCACCAGCGAGTCGGGTGTGCGCAAGGCTTCGCGCTCGGCGCGCCGCATCAGGTCGAGCAGCAACCTGGAGAGCGAGGCCTGGTCGCGCGCCACCGGTTGACGCGCGAGCGCGCTCTCCACGGCCGTCTGCATGTCGGGCAAATTGACGCTGGCTTTGCGGAACACCTCCTGAATGGCGAGGTCGCCGCTCAAGCACTGAGACAAGAGATGGAGCGGGGTCACCTCGGCGTGGCGGCTGGCGTCCGCCAAGCCCTGCGTGGCGACGATCAGCGCCTTGGCCTCGGGCGAGTAACGCTCGAGCGAAAGGGTGTGGATCTCTTGTTCTGCCATGGGCAACAGAGTATCAGCTGTCTCCGCCTCTCCACACCATCAGCCATGGCCCTCGCGGAACTTCCCCCGGCGTTTTTGCTGGTGCTGGCCGGCATGCTCGGCTTGCTCTTCGGGAGCTTCAGCAACGTGGTCATCTACCGGCTGCCACGCGGCGAAAATCTCGCGTACCCGGCATCGCATTGCCCGGCCTGCGGTCAGCCCATCGCGGCGTACCACAACCTACCGCTGCTCGGCTTTCTGTGGCTCCGAGGCCGAGCGCGCTGTTGCAAGGCCGCCATCTCCTTTCGCTACCCCCTGGTGGAGTTGCTCGGGGGGTTGTGGGCGCTGGCGGTGATGCGCGTGATCGTGCTGGACCTCCCCGGGGATACTCCGCTCTGGCGCGCAGGGCTCGTGTTCGCGTTGTATCTGGGGCTGGGCTTGACGTTGCTGTGTGCCATCTTCATCGATCTCGATCACATGCTCTTGCCCGACACGCTCACCTTGGGTAGCGCCGTCGTCGGCCTGCTGAGCGCGCCGCTCCGCGGCCTCGATCTGCTCGCCAGCGTGAGCGGCGCGGCCGTAGGGTTTTTGGTGGTGTGGCTGCTGTTCGTCGAGGGCTATCGCTGGTTGCGCGGCTTTCCGGGCATGGGGCTCGGGGACGCAAAGTTGTTGCTCTCGACGGGCGCCTGGTTTGGTTGGCGCGGGGTTCTGTTCGCGTTGCTGGTCGGCTCAATGCTCGGCACGCTGACGGCGCTCGCGGTGTATGCGGCTCGCGGCAAGCTGCAAGAGCCGGAGAGCGTGCTGCGCGAGCGCGAGGAGCTGCAGGCAGCCCTGGACGAGCTCGAGGGCGAAGAACGCGCGGAGCTGGCGGCCGAGCTCGCAAAAGACCCCTTGTTTTTGGAGCCCGGTTCCGGCTTGAGCCAGGCCCGCCTGGCCTTCGGGCCCTTCCTCGCTATCGCCACGCTGCTGTACCTCTTCGTAGGGCAAGCCCTGATCGACGAATACCTGCTACTCAACACCCCATGATCCCGCCCCGCAGGCGCAGCGCGCCACAAGCGGCCTGCCTCGAGCTCACGCTCGGGTGGAGCTCCCCGCGGCGCCGGGCGTTCATCGGCGGTTGGCTCCTCTCCTGGAGCTGGGCGTGCGGCGGCGCGAACATCGCCGTGCCGAGCTACCCGCATCCCGAGTCCGCCCCGGCCGAACCCGTCACCTTCCCGCCGCCGCCCGCCCAGATCGAAAATATCCAAAAAGAGCCCCCTGCGCGCGGCTGTCTCTGGGCCGACGGGCAGTGGGTGTGGACGAGCCAGCGCTGGGACTGGCACCCCGGCGGCTGGGTTCGCCCTCCCGAGGGATGCCGTTACTCCGCGCCCACGGTCACCTGGGGCGCCACCGGGGCCACGGGCGTCCTGTACTATCGACCGGGACGCTGGTACTCCGTGAGCGAAGCCAAGATCTGCGCCGATCCCGTGAGCTGCCCCACCACCAGCCCTCCCAACCTGCCGCCTGGCGCGTCCGTCGATTCATGACGCTGGTTCCTCAATCCGGATCGGCGTCGAGCGACGTCTGGACGGTGGCGCGCGTGCTGCGCTGGGCCGCTGAGGACCTGGCTCGCCGCGGGCGGAGCGATAGCCCGCGCCTGGACGCTGAGTTGCTGCTCAGTCACGCCATCGGGCTCAATCGCGTCCAGCTCATCGTCGACTCCGCGCGCCCGCTCGCGGCCGAGGAGCTCGCGCGCTACAGGGAGCTGATGGTGCGGCGGCGGCGCTCCGAACCCATCGCCTATATCCTGGGCGAGCGCGAGTTCTACGGGTTGCGCTTCAGCGTCAATCGGCACGTGCTCATCCCGCGTCCCGACACCGAGACGCTGGTCAACGTGGCGCTCGAGCGCACGCGCGGGCGTCACTTGCACGGGCGCGCCATCGACGTCTGCACGGGCAGCGGTTGCGTGGCCATCGCGTTCGCCAAAGAGCGGCCCACCTGGCAGGTCACGGGCACCGACATCTCGGAAGAGGCCTTGGCGGTGGCCCGCCACAACGCGCTGCGCCTGGGCACGATCTGGAACCTCGACTTCAGGCTCTCCGATTTGCTCGCCGACGTGGGCGCCGAGCCGTGTTTCGATTTGATCATGGCCAATCCGCCGTACGTGCCGGACGCCGAGATCCCCACATTGAGCGCTGACGTTAAAAATCATGAGCCCCACGGCGCGTTGCGCGGCGGGCCCGATGGGTTGTCGTTGATCCGACGTTTGGTAAAAGCCGCGCCCCCGCTGCTCGCGCCAGGTGGCGTGTTGGCCATCGAAGTCGGCGCCGGCCAGGCGGAGCGCGTCGCCAAGGGCCTGAAGGCATATGGCTTTTCAGAGGTGCAACAGGAGCGGGACTACGGCTCCATCGAACGCATCGTCAGCGGCCGCGTGCCAAAGTGACGGGCGTCCGGCCTCGCAGCGGCGGTGGATCGCGCGAGGAGTTATGTAAAGCCGGGAATCCCCCAAGCCGTTGATACGTGTGGTGACCACGACGCATCGTCCCGTTCTCGCAAACGTCCGCTCCGTGATGACCCAACGCTCCGACATCGCCAGAAGCAGTCTTGCCCGCAGCAGTCTTGCCTGCGGCCCTCGGTCGCTCGTGGCGCGGATGGTCGTCGCGCTGCTCGCCGTTGGCGTCTGGCTCAGCGCAGCCGAGGCGCGCGCCGACATCTACAAGCACGTCGACAAAGACGGCGTGATAAGCTTCTCGAACCTCAGCAAACGCGGCCGTCTGATCGCGCGCGAACCGAAGAAGACCGCCGCCGAGAGGAGCGCCAAACGCGGCGCCGCCAATCGCAGCCCCGTCGACTACGACGCCTACATTCGCGAAGCGGCGAACCTGTATCAGATCCCCGAAGCGCTGGTGCGCGCCGTGATTCGAGTGGAGAGCAACTTCGACCCGCGCGCCATTTCGCGCGCCAATGCTCGCGGCTTGATGCAACTCATCCCCGCGACCGCCGAGCGCATGCTCGTCACCGACCCGTTCGACGCCCGTCAGAACGTGCTCGGCGGCACGCGCTACTTGCGCATCTTGGCTAACCTCTTTAACGGCAACCTGCAATTTACCTTGGCAGCCTACAACGCCGGCGAAAACGCGGTCATCCGCTATCGCGGTATTCCTCCGTTCGAGGAGACGCAAAATTACGTGGTCAAGGTCCTGCAGTTCTACAACATCTACCGCGGCAAGACCCGAGCCTGAGCCTGGGCGTCGCGCGCCCATCGGCGAGCGCCGCCGATCCAGCCCACCGCGGGAGTCATTTGCGTTTTGCGAGCTGCGAAGCGCTCGGGCCGTAGCTGGCGAGCATGGCTTCGAGCTCCGAGCGCACGTGCTCGCGCAGCGACTCGGGCTCGATCACCACTGCGCCGCTGCCGAAGCCGAGCACGTAACCCACGAGTGCGAGAGCGTCGTCTACCGCGAGCGTGATGCGCAGACCGCCTCCGGCAATCGCCGCCGACTTCTGTGAGGGGTGCACCCGAGCATCTCGAACACCGCGCGCCGCTTGCGCGTCGAGCTCGAGCACCACCTTGGTGGGGACCTTGGGCGACGGCGCGCCGAAATCTCCCTCGAAGTGCTCCTCCACCCGGAAGCTCGCGGGCAGGTCGAAGCGCTCGTCGGACAGCGCTTGCACGTCCCGCATGCGGTCAAAGGAAAAGGTGCGCAGCTCGTCACGCGCCGCGTGGTAGCCGACGCAATACACCGCGTCACAGTACAGGACGAGGGCGTAGGGGTGGATCGTCAGCCGCTCCTCGCGCCCCTGGCGCGCCCTCGGATAGCGCAGGCTGAGCGGGCGCAGCTCCGAAACCGCCAAAAACAGTTCATCGAGCTCCTCGCTCTTGTCCGAGTAGTCGCGCGCCAAACGTGGTAGGTAGACGAAACGCTCCTCCAAGCGGGCGTTTGAAAGCCCGGCGTTCGGCCCCCGACCGGGGCGGTCCGCGAAGGCGCGCAGCTTGCCGACCGCCATGTCGATCTCGTCGAACAGCGCCGAACCCTGGAGCGAATCGAAGATGCGCCGCGTGGCGAGCAGCGCGTACGCCTGCGCGCGCCGCATCTCCACCTTGCGCGGCAGCTCGCTCGGGTCGATGCGCCACAGGCACGGCCCGCCACCGCGCGGCCGCAGCGGGGAGAGCTCGTATTCGCGCTCGATCTCTTTCAAGTACCTGCGCATGGTGCGCGGCGCCACATCGAGCATCTCGGCGAGCTCGTACAGGCTCACGCCGCCGGGGTGGCGCGTCAGCAAGTCCCTCACGCGGTCGATGCGCCGGCGCGGCGTGAAGACGAGCTTGCTGCCCAGCCCCCTGCGCGCGCGCCCGAGGTCGGAGCGCAGCGGGCTCGGTCGTGGCTCTGAAGGTTGTCTCACAGCAGTCGCAATACGCCCGAGCGTAACTCCGGAGCCCAAAAATCACAACTCGGGTCGGCTGCCATCAGGAGGGCGGGCCGCTCCTTTGGAGGTGATGGCATGGATCTGAGGACGCGCACTTCCCTGTTTTGTGGCGCGCTCGCGCTAGCCATCGCGGTTTCGATGTTGCTGCGCCGCCGGCCGCGGCGTGCCCAGTGGTTTTTTGCGGCGTTCAGCGCCGACATCGGGCTCTGGTATTTGGCGCAGTGGCTGTACCTCGTGCAGCTCTCGCCCATCTGGGCGCACTTCACGGCGGTGCTGGTGGTGCTCATGCCGCAGTTCGCGGTGCACCTGTTCGAGGCGCTCTTCCCGCGGCCCGGCGCGCGCCAAACCTTGCCGCGGGTGGCTGGCGTGCTGTTCTTCCCGATGCTGCTCCTGGTCTTGTCACCCGAGCACACGGCGGGCTGGGTTCGCGGGGCGGTGATCCTGTACGTGTTCGGTCTACTCGCGGCGGGTCTGTGGACGCTGTGGCGGCGCGGCGAAAATAGCGGCTCACGCTCGACGCAGAAGCGGATGCGCTTCGTGGTCGCGTGCGGCGCGCTCGCGGCCGCCTTCAGCCTGGCGGATTTCTTGTGGTTCGTCGGCGTGCCGCTGCCCCCTGTCGGCGCCGTGCTCAGCATCGTGTTCCTGTTCGTGCTGGCCGAGTCGCTGATCCGCGAGCGCCTGGTGGACTTGTACGAAATGGCCGCTCTGGCCGTAGTGTCGACCGCTCTAGCCTTTGCGCTCGGCGGCATCTTCTACGTCTTCGTGCAGCTGCTCGGGCAGTTTCAAACCATGTACCTCAACGCGGTGATGGGCGGCATCGTGATGCTGGTGCTGTTTGAGCCGTTGCGCGACAAGATCACGGCCTACTTGCATCGTTCGTTCTTCCTCGAGCGAGCGGATCTGGAGCGGGCGGTCGATCGGGCTCGTCACGAGCTCACCCACGTGCTGCAGGTCGATCGCATGATGCGCGTGGTGGTCGACGCGCTCGCCGACTCGCGCCGGGCCACCGCCGCCGCGCTCTACCTACACCACCCGCTCGCCATCGATCTGGAGCTCGGCGTCAGCTTCGGTATCAAGCCCCCCAAACGCATTCCCGTGGCTGGGATTCGCGCGCTCGCGGAGCGGTTGGAGCGCGCTCAGTCCTTGGCGCTAGAAGAGGTCGTGCGGGAGCTGCTCGAGTCCCAGCCTCACACGCAGAGCAAAGAGGCGCTCGCGCACGAGAGGCTGCTGCGGGAGGCGGAGCTGCTGGGGCCATATCGGCGCGGCGTGGTCGTCGCCCTACGTGCCCGCGGGGGCGAGCTGCTCGGCCTCTTGCTCGTGCTGGACGAGCGAGTCAGCGACGCCTTCTCGGCAGAGGATCGCGCGCTGCTCGAGCTCCTGGCCCGCCAGATCTCGGTGGTGGTGGACAACTCCCGCAGCTACCTGCAGATGCAAGCTCAGGCGCGCCTGGCCGCGCTCGGTCAAATGGCAGCGGGCCTGGCGCACGAGGTGCGTAACCCGCTCAGCGCGATCAAAGGCGCCGCGCAGCTGCTCGGCGAGCCGACCGCAGGTCACGTGACGGACGAGGCCACGACCGAATTTCTCGGCATCATCTTGGAGGAGGTAGACCGCCTCGAGCGTGTGGTCTGCTCCGTGCTCGACTACGCCCGCCCCTCCCAGGGGGACCCCGGCCTGATCGACGTCAACGCGGTCGTGGATCAGACTCTGCGCCTGTTAGCTTCCGATCGGGAGGGCGGCTGCGAGTACGCGACCCAGTTCGATGGCCATCTGCCGAGCGTGAGGGCGGACGCCGAGCAGCTGCGGCAAGTCCTGCTCAACCTGATCCGCAATGCGGCGCAGGCCATGGGCGGCCGAGGCACCATCCACATCACCACGCGCACCCGCCGGGCGGAGGCGGCCGATCGCAGCGTCGAGATCGCCGTGACAGATGGCGGCCCGGGTATCACGCCGGAGGTGCGCGCGCACCTGTTCGTCCCTTTCTTCACGACCCGGGCTCAGGGGACCGGGCTAGGGTTGGCGATCAGCGAGCGCATCGTTCAGGAAATGGGTGGCCGGATCGAAGTGCTTACTGCCGTCGGGACGGGCAGCACCTTCTCGGTTCAACTCCCTCCAGCGCTCGACTCCTCTCCGGTCAATCCGAGCCTCGCCTCGCCGTAAACCCGGGAGCGCCCCTCGGCGGAGCCACAGACTTACATAAGCTTACCTGGGGGCGCGCCGCACAGGGCAGATCACCCCTCTAACAAAACGAGCCATGTTGTGGGCGGCGGCCGCGCTTTCGAAGTAAAACTAATTAGTTCGTCGCGATGGTGGATCTGGCAGGGTCTCGGCGGGGAATAGGGACAGCGGATGATCGGACCATGAGTTTACTCGGAATGCGACTGCTCGGAATGCGACTCCTCGGAATGCGACTGCTCGGCATGCGACTGCTCGGCATGCAATGCCCCCAAGCCGGAGCCCTGGGCAGAATCGGCGCTGGAGCTCCGGCAGGCGGGCTCGGCAGGTCAGCAAAATTTCGTGCGGCTTGCGGGCTAAAGGCCGCTCGGGTAAATTGTCCGCCGTTTCGGCATCACCGTTTGCCTTCGGAATGAGACTCGCGCTCCGCTTTATCTCCGGCAAGTACCAGGGGGGCGAGTTCCCGTTGGAGGAACAGCGCGAGATCATCGTCGGTCGGTCTAGCGACCTCGACATGGTGCTCGTCGAAGAGATGGTCTCGCGTCGCCACGCGCGCATCCAGCTCGTGGGCGGCTCCGTCAACATCGACGACCTCGGCTCGACCAATGGCACTTTTGTCAACGGCGAGCGGGTGACGCACGCGGAGCTCCAGGAGGGCGATCGCGTGCTCATCGGGAGCAACATCCTCAAGGTCGTTGCCACCGACGGCTCGGTGCCTGCCGGGGAACCGATGGAGTCCGTGCAGACGCGGACGGGTACGCGCGGTACCGGCACCGACGCCCGCATGAGCGGCAATCTCGAAGAGATCCCGCTACCGGACTTGCTGCAGCTCTTTGGCTCGTCGCGGAAGACCGGCACGCTCACCGTGACCAGCGACGGCAGAGTCGGCCGTATCCACCTACGCGGCGGGCTCGTTCATTTCGTCGAGGCCGAGAGCGACAGCGGCGAACGGCTCCCTCTCGGTGGGCTCAAGGTCGTCTACCGGATGCTCTCCTGGGAGCGCGGGATCTTCGAGCTGACGCCGGAAGATCCGCGCAAGTTTGCGCTGCCGCTGGACCTCAACGTGCAAGAGGTGCTGATGGAAGGCTTCCGCCAGAAGGACGAGTACGCGCAGCTCGCCCCGCGCCTGCCGCCTCCCGATGCCCCGCTCAAGCCGGCCTTCCCGCTCGAGCCGCGCCTCAGCGAGCTAAAGCCCGAGCAGCTCGACGTCTTCCAGGCCACCTTCAACTCCAAGAGCTTTGGCCTCCTCCTCGACCAATCCCCGTTCGAGGACTTGAAGACCTGCCAGCTCCTGCTCGATCTGATCCAAAAAGGCTACATCGAAGCCTAGCCGGCGAGCCCGGCACACGAATGGCGGTGCGCGGTGCTAGCCTCGACTCGAGCACTTTTGCCGGACTCCAGGCTTCAGACTTCGGGCTACGGTGCTGCCGCCAGCGCTTTCTCGGCGAATATCGTCGAGGGGTGCGCACGCCGAACCACGCGGGACGATGTTCCCTATTCTGACCGTCGCGCGGGGGTCCGCGTCTGAGCTTCGGTACCTGCTCGGTCTCGCGGGTCGTCTGGAGTTTATTGCAGGTCCGATCGTCACCGTCATCGATAAAAAGTGCGACGACCTGCTTCGAGGGTTGCAGCGCCTGATCGATTTCCTCGCAGGAAAACGCTGAAGCCTGAAGCCTGCCCTGAAAATCAGGATCTCAGGCGGCGCGTTCGGTCAGGCTGACCTCGTAGCCAAGGCGTTGGAGTCTGCCAACGAGGCCGC
>JAYTOL010000031.1:0-27592 GCA_043747815.1 Deltaproteobacteria bacterium | reverse complement strand
CCCCGCCGTCGTCGTCATCGTCCCCGCCGTCGTCGTCATCGTCCCCGCCGTCGTCGTCGTCCGCGGGCGCAGCGTCGTCCTCGTCGTCGTCCGCTCCCTGCTCGCCCGGTGCAGCGACGTCGTCATCATCATCAGCGGCCTCATCCTCGCCGGCTCCATCGTCTGCCGCGGGACCAGCGGCGGCGCCGGCGTTAGCTGTCGGCGCGGCGCCCGCAGTCAAGCCGGAGGGAGGGCTCGCGGCGGCGTTCGGCGAGCTGCTCAGAGATGAGGTGCTCGGAGATGAGGTGCTCGGAGATGCTGCCGCGTCTGCTCGCGCCGCTGGGGTGCGCGCTGTAGCGGGACGGGTCGCCGAGGCTCCATTCGGAGCGACGGCGTCGGCGCCCTCGCGATCCTGGGCAGCGCTCCCGCCTGCGGAACAACCGCTCGCCACCAGGCCGAGCGAGAGCAGAGTACCGGCAAACTTTGCCCAGAAGAATGGCATCCGTGTCGAGCGTTGCAGGGGGTCGTTTCTCAAAATGGGCCTCACGTTTAAAGGCAGCTCGCGAGTCAGCGTCGCGATGCAGTCAGAGCTGACCTCGTCGCCACGCGCGTCGCTGCGCATCGATGTGTACCTAGTCCCTGCTTGCGGCTTGGGCAGGCAGCGCCGATCGCATTTTGTCGCCGAGTTAACTGACGACGCCAGGCGAGCTCGGACGCTCAATCATCTTCGCATTCAAATTCAGCGGAACAGAGTGGCCTCTCCGGGTCGAGGCAATCGGTCGCACTCAAACATTCCACGCAGCGCAGCTCGCCAGGCAGGCAACGCGAGTCCTCACCGCCCGCGCAGTCGCCATCATCCAGGCACACCACGCATGCGTTGCTTTCAATCTGGCACACCCGGCCCAGCGCAGCGCAGTCCGAGCTCGCGGTGCACTGAACGCAACGGTGCGTGGCCGTGTCGCAGGCGGGTCGCGCCGCTGGGCAATCGTCCCTGGCGACACACTCCACACACACGCCGTTCGGCTCGTCGCAGGCCGGGAGCTCACTCGTACAATGCGCCCCCGTCAAACAATCCACACACATGCCCAGCGCCGCGTCGCAGCGCTGGTCGCCGACGCAGGCCCCGTCCGCCCCCAACTCCGCTATTGGGTCACACCAGAAGCCGCACTCGCCAGAGCGCGGATGGCAGAGCAGGCCGCTCGTTACCGCCCGGCACAGATCCCCCCTGACGCAGGTTTCACACGCGGACGATTCGCAACGTGGCTGGACAGGGCCGCTCGCGTCAGCGGCAGGACCGACGACGCTCGGAACGAGCGGACGGGTCGGCGGGGGGCTACCGGCATCCGCCACCGCCACCGCCACCGGATCAAACAGGTAGATGTCCTGCGGCGCGCAGGCGATCCAGAGCAACCCGCCCAACCCAACGCCCACGAGCGCGGGCCAAGCGAAGCGCCTCATGGCGCGCCCGAAGGGCCCTCGCCGGACCGTGACTCGGTCAGCATCGCCTCGGCTTCGCCCACCGCGTAGCCCTGCGGGTAGTCGCGTAGATACTTGCGAGCTTCCGTCACGCCCTCACGCGTCCGACCGAGGCTGCGCAGGAGCCGCAGCCGCTCGACTCGCAGCTCTTGTGAGAGCGGCGAGGCAGGGTAGCGGCGGGCGATCTTCCCGAGCTCGAGCAGAGCCTCATTCGCTGCACCATTCTTCTTCAGCGTCATGGCTCGGGCGAAGCGCTGATTTTGATCCGCGAGCTCGCGGGAGGTGAGCTCGCGCGCAGGCGCGCGCCGCGGGCGGGTGTAGCTCTTTCGAGCCTTGGAGACGCGCGGCTCGGGCTCCGCATCGTCCTCTGCCAGGCCGGCGTCGCGATCGTCACCCCGCTCGGGCTCGGCCCTATCGAGCGCCGACGGCGGAGGCGCGGCCTCGCTCGGCGGCCAGCTTTGCCCCGCTGTCAGGAAGACCTCTCGACCCGAATGCCGCACCGACACGATGCCGTGCATAACGCCCACGTGGGTGCGCGGCCCGGCCTCGGTGGACTCGACCGTTACGTTGAAGAGTGTGCCGTGCACCACGACTTGCACGTCCGGAGTCTGGACGAAGAAGCCGTGCTTGGCGTCGAGCTTGGGCACTTCGACTTCCACGCCTCCCCGCGCCAGAAAGAATGCTTCGCCGTCTCGAGCTCGAGTGATCTGCAGCGAGCTCTGCTTGCTCACCCGCGCCCGCGCGCCGCTCGCAAAGCCCAGCCTTGCGCTGCCCTGCTCGGTCCGCAGCCCGTAACCCGCGGCCAAGGCGGAAGAGGCTTCGATGGTCTGCCCCTCCGAGTCCGTCACGACGACCTCACCAGCGCGCTCGTCGACGCGCACGCTCGGGTCGGCGCTCACCGCGAGCTCGGCGACGCGCGGCGCGAGCTCGAACCAGGCACCTACCCCCACCCCGAACACGCCTGCCGCGATGGCCACCGCCACCCCTACGCCACGCCAGCGGCGTTGCCGGTGACGGCGCTCAGCGACTTGCCGCAATGCCGCCGCGACCGCGGCGCTGCCGTCTACCCCGCTCTGCTGCGAAACGGGCTGCGACGGCGACAGCGGCTGTGCACGCCAGGCGGCGAACAGCTCGTTGAGCTCAGGATCGGCCATCGTCCCCGCCCTCCGCTCGCGCCCTTGCCATGCGCAAGCCGAGCTCTTTCCTGCCACGCACCAGCCGCGACTGCGCCGCCGCGAGCGACGCACCCGTGATGGTCGCGATCTCCGCCAGGGGGTGGCCCATCAAATCGTGCAAAACCACCGCCTCTGCTTGAGCCGGCGGCAGCTCCGACAGCAAATGCCGCAGCCGTTCGATCTCGCGCCGGTTTCCCACCGTGCGTTCGACGTCGTCGCCGCCGCTCGGCAGCTCACTTATCTCGTCCGGCTCGAGCGCGGTGTTGAACACGCTTCGCCGGCGATAGCGTGAACGCAACGCCTTGAGCGCGACGTGTGCGGCGAGCGTGCTCGCCCACGTATTCAGGCTGCAAGCTTGCGCGTAACGCCGCTCCGAGAGCGTCAGGATGATCTGTTCGAAGCTGGTCTGCACCAGGTCCTCGTGCTCGGCCTCGCGCCGCCCGAGCACGCGATACAGGGCCGCTTCGACCGCCGGCAGCAGACGCCGATAGATCTCCCGCGAGATGCGCTCGTCGCCCTGGGCAATGCCCTCGAACAACTCCGCATCCGTGTACGCCGGCACGGCGGCGGCGGGCCTACCACCACCGCTGATGGCGCGCAGCACGGGACGTCGCTTCGGGGGGATCACCGGATCGGATACCAAACTCGGCTCATTCTGGGTCGCCAGGACCGTTGACGAGCCGCCGAAAGCGCTCGAAACGTCGAAAGAAAACGATACGCTTCCGGATAGCATGAGAGTTGGAGATAGGGGTCGAGGGGCGGTCCGGGAGCGATACTTTTGGAAGCATTACCGGCAGCGCTGACATGTACAGTGCCCACGCGTCACCCTGAGCAGGCAACCCTCTCGGAGACGGCAGCGCTTTTCTGCAGATATGCAGCTTATCTGTAAAATTCGCCGGATCTTGCCTACCTTTGGGTGCCTCAGGGCAGCCGCCAGCCGACCCCAACGGCGGCGCTGAAGTCGACCGGAGCAGAGGTGACGATGCGATCCGGCGTCAAGCGCAGCCGGGTCTTGCGGCCGATCGTCTCCGCACCGAGGGCGACCCACACGCCCGGCCCCGAGCTCCCCGCCCAATCCCCATCCAAGCGCAGCGCCAGCTTGGGGTCGAACTCTGCCTCGGCTCCGGACGCCCCGGCGACGCGCGCCTCGAAGCTCGCCCGCTGCGCGCCCGCGAGCAGCGCGATCCCCGAGCTGAATTGCTGCGACAGCGGGAGCCGGTAGCCCACACCGGCCGTGAGCGACAGCCACGACGCGACGAAGGCCTGATCAGAGGCTCGCGCCGCGTACCCCACTGACGTCAAGAGCTCCCACCCCGACGGCGCCTGCCAGCTCGCGCGCAGATTACCGCCGAGCCGCCAGGGGCCCGGACCGAAGCCAGGGCCCGCGAGCACGCCCAGACCCACGAAGATCGACGAACGCGCGACGCCTGCAGCAGCGGCGGAGGAAACGTCAGGCGGCTCGGGCGCCGCTTCCGACGGGGGCGCCGCTTCCGACGGGGGCGCCGCTTCCGGCGGGGGCTCCGCTTCCGGCGGCGGCGCCGCTTCCGGCGGCGGCTCCGCTTCCGGCGGCGGCTCCGCGCGAGGGGCGGGCTTCGCGCGAGGGGCGGGCTTCGGCGGCGCAGGAGCGACCGGCTCGGGGGAGTCGGACCCGGGCAGCTCCGCCTCGGGCAGCTCCACCTCAGGCAGCCCCGCCTCGCGCTGACGCTCGCCTTCACCGACCAGCGTCGCGATCGCCAGGCCGACGCTGCGCCAGCGCTCCGGCAGCGGATCTCCGACCTCGAACGCGAGCTCGCGCACGAGCCAGGACGTCTCCTCCTGCCAGCGTAAACGCACCTCGATGCGGACCAGGCGTGCGGACGCGTTGCGCGGGCGCGCTATTGCCAGAGCTCGGGGCGCTTCGCTACTCGCGAGCGCGTTCGGCAGACACACGCCATTTTGGATGGCCTCGTTGCACGCATCGAGCACGATCTGCAGCGCGGCCTCGGACACCGACGGCCCCAGATCGATGAGGACGGGGGCCAACATCAAGTGACGCCGCTCGCCGGACGTGGGGTGTACCCCGGGGGCAGGCGTTGGCTACGCAGCTCGAGGTCGCGCGCCATCATGCGCATCACCCGCTCGCCAGTGAGGCCAGCGCCTCGGGCACGAAGTCCGCGAGCTCGCGCGCGAGCAGGCCGCGGTCGGCTCCGGCATGCGCCTGCACCCAGAGCCGAGCGGCGCGCCCGTGCACGTACGCGGCGAGCGCGCCCGCGCGTAGCGGTGGCCGCTCGACCATGAAGGCGCCGCAAATACCGGCGAGCACGTCACCCGAGCCGCCGCTCGCCAGCGCGGGATGGCCCTCGGAGCTGACCCACGGCGGCGTGCCAGGCTCCGCGATCAGCGTGTGCGGCCCCTTGAGCAGCAGCGTCTGGCCCGTGAGCTCGAGCGCGCGTGCCATGGCGGCAAAACGATCGGCCTCCAGCTCGCGAACGCCCTGACCGAGCAGGCGCGCGAGCTCACCGGGGTGCGGCGTCAAGAGGCAGACCCCGGGCGCTGCCTGGAGCTCGCGAGCCCGCCCGCTGAAGAGCGTGATGGCGTCCGCGTCGATGACCTTGGCTCCATCCCAGCCGAGCACCACGTGGTCGACGACCTTGCGCGCCGCTTCGCCGAGCCCCAAACCCGGGCCGATCACCACGCTATCGACCCCGTCGAGCGCGTGGTCCAGGCACGGGCCCAGGCGCTCCAGATCGATAGCCTCCGTCATCACCTCCACCACGCGTTGCTCGAGGCTCCGTTGCGCGTCGGCAAACGTGCAGATCGTGACCAGGCCCGCCCCCGCTCGCAGGGCGGCGCTGCTGCTCAAGAGCGCGGCGCCCGTCTTACCGACGCTGCCCGCGATGACCAGCACACGGCCCGAGCGCCCCTTGTGGGTCGAACGCGAGCGCGGAGTGAGCCAGCTCGCGGCGTCGGCCTGCTCCAGCCAGAACGCGCTGGGAGAGAGCGCCGGACCCAGGTCCCGCGGCACGCCCAGATCGGCGACGCACAGCTCACCCGTGTGGTCGAGCGCGCCGCTGGTCAAGAGCCCCGGCTTGGGGTGACCGAAGGTGATGGTCACCCGGGCTCGAACCGCGGTGCCCATCACGGCCCCCGTATCTGCGTTCAGCCCGGAGGGCACGTCGAGCGCGAACACCGGCACGCCGGAAGCGTTGATGCTGTCGACCAACGCGCTCAAGCGGCCGGAGAGCGCCCGGCTGAGCCCCGTACCAAAGAGCGCGTCGACGATGCCGTCCGCCTCGCGCCACAGCGGGTCGAACGCCGCTCGATCGGCCTCCGTCGCTGACATGGCCACCAGCTCGCCGCCGAGCCCTACCCAGGCGCCGAAGTTCACGCGCGCGTCCGCCGCCAGGCTGTCCGCCTCACCCGCGAGCAACACGCAGACGCGATGGCCGAGCGTAGCGAGCTGGCGGGCCACTACGAACCCGTCGCCGCCGTTGTTACCGGCGCCGCACACGCAACAGACCCGACGCGAACGCGCGCTGCCGCCGCTCTGCTCGGCGAGCCACTCGTGGACGAGCAGCGCCGCCGAGCGCCCGGCGTTCTCCATCAAGAGCAGGCTCGGCACCGCGCAGTGCTCGCCGACGAAGCGATCGAAGGCGCGCGCCTGCGCGGAGCTCAGGATCGGGATCAATCTTCCTCGAACTCCCAATCGGCGGCGAAGGAGTCGCGTTTGGGTGTGGTCAAGGCTTCGCCGTTCGGACCGTCGCGGCGCACGACCAAGGTCTGCGCCGTCACCACGTCTTCGTTCTCGCGTGCCACGACCGTGATGATGTTGACCCCGGGCGAGAGCTCGGCGTCGAACGCAAAGGGCAGCCGCTTGGGCTCATTGGCCTTGCGGTTGGACATGTAGAACACCTTGCGCGAGCCCACGAACACATACGCGTCGCGGACTTGATCGCCGTCGCTGGCCACGCCCGAGATGCGCACGCTCGGCGAGCGCGTGGCCAAGCTGGCCGGCGCCACGTCGAGCACCGGCGGCGAGCGCGTCAACACGGGGACGAAGGTCACGGCCTCGGCGTCGCTCGTGGCGCGGACCTCGTCGCTCTCCACGTAGCCGACGCGCCCTTCGCCCAGGCTCACCCGACTGAAGGCCTTGTACTGACCCGTTCGGTTCAGGCGCGCGCCGGCCTTCACCGTGCCGAACACCGCCGCCGCGGCCAGAGGTTGGCTGCGCACGGGCGCATCTGCCTCGACCATCACTCGGTCGGTCTTATCCTCGATCACGAGGTCGGCGCCCGCCAACGGGATGCTGATTTTCTCGCTGGAGACCACGCGCAGATCGTGGTCGACGACCGAAATTTCGACCTTTGCAAGGTTATCCTTGAGCACGTCGAGCACGTCAAACGTGAAGACCACGTCTCGCCGCTCGCCCGGCTTCATGTCGGAGACATCGAAGCGCCCCGCGCGCAATAAGAGCCCATCACCCGTCAAGTTGCGCAGCAGCGCTTGGGTCTCGCGCGACGGCCCCTTGCCCACGTTCTTGACGTCGAGATAGATCGAAGCGCCTTCGCCCCGGCTCAACTGCCCGTCACCGTTGCCCGGGCGGTTGTCGAGCACCTGAAAGCTATAGGCGAAATTGGGCTGCTCGAGCTGCGCCACGCTGGGCCGGATCTCCGCGTCCGGCGGCGGCTCGCCACCCTCGGCGCTGAACCGCACCTTGACGACATCTTGCCGCGTCACCGAGTCGTCCGGCAGCTTGCAGCGGCGCTCGCCGTCCCTCGGAGCGGCCTCGGAAGCGCGCTGTTCCACCGAGCACAGGCCGAGCGGTGCCTTCGCCGTCCGCGTCTGACCCGGGTCGATGCGCCCAAACAAGAGCTCGCGCTCGTCGAAGTTACCGTTGTCGCTCTTGGTGATGGCCCGCATCCGGTAGATCGGCAAAGTGCCCCGATTGGTCACCTCGACCTGGAGCGACAAGGGCTCGCCAGCGCTCACGCGGTTGTCCGGGCGATCCGTGGCCACCTTGACGGCGTAGTCCTCGGGCTCGGGGCCTTTGCTGGTGCCCTGCGGCGCCGGCGCCCAGTCCACGCCGAGCTGGCGCAAATCGAGGGTGATTTTCTCGATCTCGGTCTGCTGCACCTTCTCGAGGAACGGAGCGACCGCCGTCAGCTGATCTTGCCGGCGCACGCGCGGCAGCTGCGCGACCAGGTCGCGCGCAAAACGCACGGGGAAGTCGAGGCGGAAATCGTCGACCTCACTGCCGAGCTCGCGCAGCTCCTCGCGCTCACTAGCAGGCAGGTTGAAACGCAGGGTGACCGCCGGACGCTCGTCGTGGCGCACGGCCCCGTTCGACAGGCTCTTCGAGAGGTCCCGCTCCGAGATCCGCGTCTCCGAACGGAACATATCCATCTCCAGAGGATCGGCCGTCATCGGATCGAGCTCGACGTCAGGCGTGACGCCGACGCCCTGGATCGAGATGCCACCCGGCGTGAGGTACTGAGCGATCGTGAGCTTGAGCGCTGCGCCGCCCGCGATGCGTGAAAACACGAGCTGGACGCTGCCCTTGCCGAAGGTAGTTTGGCCGACGAGCACCGCGCGGTCGTGGTTCTTGAGCGCGCCCGCCACGATCTCGCTGGCGCTCGCGGAGGAGCCGTTGACCAGGATCACGAGCGGGTAGTTGGGCTCCGTACCCAGGCGCTTGGCACGCTTCTCTTCGCGCCCCTCGCTGCCGCCGACGGTCGTCACGATGGCGCCGCGCTGCAGGAAGTGATCGGCCACCTGAGCCGCCTGGTCGAGCAGGCCTCCGGGGTTGCCTCGTAGGTCGAGCACGAGGCCCTTGGGCGGCCCTTCCTTGCGCAGCTCCGCGAGCGCCTCGTCCAGCTCGTCGCTGGTGCTCGACTGGAATTGCTTGATTTGGATGTAACCGACGCCCGGCTCGAGCGGACGGTAGTCGACCGAGCGGATGCTGATTTCTTCGCGCTCGAGCTCAAAAGGCTTCGCCGTTTTCCAGCCGTCTTTACCCTCGCGCGAGACCCAGATCGTCACTTTTGAGCCGGGCTTGCCGCGCAGCCGCTTGACCGCGTCGTCGAGCGGCATGTTGAGGGTGGACTCGTTGTTGATCTTGGTGATGCGGTCCAGGCGCTTGAGCCCGCTGCGCCCGGCGGGCGTGTCCGGCATGGGCCGCATGATCGTGAGCTGCTGCTCACGGATCGAGATCACGATGCCGAGGCCACCGAAGTGGCCCGACGTGCTCATGTTCATCTCGGCGTAAGCGTCCGGGCTCAAAAAGACGCTGTGCGGGTCGAGCGTATGCAACATGCCGTTGCAGGCCGCGTATTCGACGCTCCTCAAGTCCACGTCGGTGTCCTTGAGGTTCTCCTGCAGAAACGCGAACACCTCGCGCAGGCGCGCCGACACGTCCCAGGGACCGACGACGGTGTCGACTCGGAACTCTTTCTCTTCGGTGTCGACCCGCACCTTCACGCGCGGCGACTTGTCCTCGTGCAGGACGATCACCGGAGCGACCTCGCGTTGCACTTGGTTGAGCGCGCTCAGAAACATCTGCCGCGGATCGACGCGCGTCGGGTCGACGTACTTGCTACGGATCTTCTTCAGCGTCTCGTTGACCGCGACCAGTTGCGTCAGGTCGTAGTCACCCTTGGGGGACGACGCGACGGCGTGCGCAGCACCGAGCCCTTGCCACAGACCGCCCGTTCCAAAACGCGCCGCAAAGTACTGCGCCAGGATGGCAAACCCAGCCACCACGGCAATGCGGGCGGCGCGCTCATATAGCTGCATCGATTCAGTATAGGCGCGAACCGAGCGTGACGGCAGCCGTCGCGACGGGGATGCACCCGCTCTCGTCTAACACGCCCCCTTGCCCTCACATCCCACATCAGCCCCTCGGCCAATCGCGTGGGGTCGCACCACCGACAGCCACGCGCCCGAAAAGGGTCCAAATGACGTGGGCGCGGCTCGTGCGAGCGGCGGCCTACTCGGCGCGCGATGAGCGCTTGGCGCGGGGGGCCGGTCGCGAGGCATCGGAGGGCGCATTACGCTCCTCATTCGGGTCCACCACTTCGACGCTCGGCGTGCCGTCGTCTTTGGCGATCGAGTACCGAACCAGCGCGCGCAGGGCCTGATTGCGCTGCACGTTGCCGAGCAGCATCTTGAGGTCCTCGTAAACCGAGGGGTCCACCATGAGCGCGCCGAGCGTCCCTTTGCCCTGGCGCATGTCGCCCACCATGGCGCGCAGATCGGTGCTCATCGCCGAGAGGTCGCCGGCCACTTTGTCGCCGATCGCGCTGTCGCCGCCCGCGTTCCCGAACAATAAGCCATGGGCGAGCCCATTGCCCTCCCGCACGCCCGCGAGCACCTTGCCCAGCTCGTCCGCGGCTGCTCCCATCTGGGCTAGCGCCTTTGAACCGGATTGCCCGTAGACGATTTCGTGCGCCAACCCGGGCCCCGAATTGACCCGGTCGACGACCTCGTCGAGCCCGGCCAGGACCTGGTCGACCCGGGCGCTGGTCTTCTCCAGGTGGTCGAGCATGCCCGAGATGCGATTGGCCTCGGCTTCGTCGTGCAAGAGCCGCGCGGCGTAGCCGTGGCCGGTGTCGAGCGAGACCAGGATTTGGCTCAGCGCCGAGAGCCCGTTCTTCATATCGCTCTGGAAATCCTGATCCGCGAGCGTACCCGTCGCGGTCTCCAGGTTGGAGAGCACGCTCTTGGCGGACTGGGTCAACGAATCCACGCGGCTCAGAATCTGCGTAAAGTCTTCTGCGGGAGCGCTCGGCACCAAGCCCCCGGCGGGGATCGGCGACTGGTCGGGGTGACCGGGAGTGATGGTCACCATCTTGTCGCCGAGCAGGCCCTTGGCCGCGATGCTCGCCCGGCTGCCCTCACGAATGCGAGGCGCCTCCCGGCGCACGATGTTCAGCTTGACGTCGATCAACGCTTGGCCCGGGTCCTCCGGGAACTGCACCTTCAGCACGGTGCCGATATCGACGCCGCCCATCCGGACCGTAGACCCCGACTTGACGCCTTGCACGTCCTCGAACTGGACGCGATAGGGCACCTTCGCGTCGAACAGGCTGCGGTTGTCACCGATCATGAAAATCAGCGACCCCGCCCCCACCAAGCCCGCGAACACGAACAGGCCGACCTTGACTTCCCGCGATACCGCCATGAGGCATCGAACCTAGCGCCTCCGGCGAGCGCTGTCCCGTGATTAGTCTGCCCATTGGTCTCATCTCGAAAGGCGCGACGACCCCCGAAGATCTCGGCCATCTGCTATGTCGGCCTGCGCTTCCGGTCCTCACCGTAGCGTCGTGGCGAGCGCGGGTCCCGAGCCACAGCGCTTGGCCTGCGCCCGTGGATCCAGTGTGGGAGCAGCGGCCAGAGCTGCGTCGATTCGACGCAGACCTCAGGCTTTCAGCAGCGTTTCCACGTCCTCGTCGACCGGCGCCCGACCTTCGATGAAATCGGCGATGCGCGGATCGGTCGCCGCTCGAAACTCCTCGGTCGTACCCTGGTGAATGATCCGGCCCCCGTGGACCATCGCGATCCGATCGCTGATCAAGAAGGCGCTCTTCATGTCGTGCGTCACCACGATGCTGGTGATGTTCAGGCGTTTCTGTAGGCCCATAATGAGCTGGTTCACGCGCGCCGTGTTGATCGGATCCAGCCCCGTCGTCGGCTCGTCGTAGAGCACCACCTCGGGCTGAACGGCGATCGAGCGGGCCAGCGCCACGCGCTTGCGCATGCCGCCCGACAGATCGGCGGGATCCATTTCCATGATGCCCGGCAAGCCCACGAGGTCGAGCGCCCATTGCACGCGCTCCTGGATGGCCGCGTGCGTCATCTGCTTTCGGAAATGCTCCTCCAGCCCATAGGCGACGTTTTCTCCCACGGTCATCGAATCGAACAGCGCGCCCGCCTGAAATAACATCGCGATGCGCTGGCGCAGGTGGCTCAGCTCGCGCTCCTTCATCTCCGTCACCTCGGCGCCATCGAAGCGCACCGAGCCATAATCGGGTCGCAATAAGCCGATCAGCATCTTGAGCATGACGCTTTTGCCCACGCCCGAGCCACCGACGATCGTCAGCGCTGCACCGCGCTTCACGCTCAAGTCCAAGCCTGAATACACCACCTTCTGACCGAACGCTTTGCGGACGCCACGGAACTGAATGAACGGCTGGCTCACTCGGCTCGCTCCGGCGACGCGGTTATTGAAGTTTCCGAGGTGTCGGCCAATTTGTATCCGGAGCGAAAGACAGCGTACAGTGTCACACGGCGAGGCCGGTGAGCAACGTCACGCCGCCCGTGGGCGGTCTTGGGTTCTCTTGCACGGATCGGGTCATGCGTCTCAACCAGTTTTATCCTCTCCTTTTCTCGTGCGCCGCGGTGCTGACGTCGAGTCTGTCGGCAGGGCCGGCGCACGCGCAGCAGCTCGAGCTCGGCGCCAGCGCCCAAGCCAGCCCGGACGGCTCCGCGTCAAGCGCGAGCGGGGCAAGCGGCAGTGTCGCAAGCGGCAGTGTCGCGAGCGACGATGAGGAGGATGTGCTCGCCCCGCGCGGCAACCTGTGGGAGCTCGGCATCTTTGGCGGTCTGCTCTTCATCTCTGAGCGCAACGCGTTCCACGACCCAGTCAGGCCGTTTGCGAACTTTCGCGTGCCCTCGCCGGAAGTGGGCCTGCGGCTCGCTTACTTCCCGCTCTCCTTTCTGGGGGTCGAAGGTGAATTCATGGGCGCCGCGTCCGAGCTCGAAAATGGGGAAGGCGCCACCACCTGGGCGGGGCGCGGCCACCTCGTGCTCAAGGTCCCGACCTCGTCCGTGAGCCCGTTCGTATTGGTCGGCGGCGGTCGCATGGGCATCCTCAGCGATTTTGCCGGCAACGACAGCGACCCCGAGCTGCACTTCGGCGGCGGCCTGGAGATTAACTTGCACCGCCGCGTCGCGCTCAGGCTCGACGTACGCGACAACATCACCAAGCAGCGCCCTGAGGCCGACACCGCGCATCACATCGAGGCCTTGGCGGGGATCAGCTTGGTCTTTGGCCGCCCGACACCGCGACCCAAAGACAGCGACCGCGACGGCGTGGTCGATCTGCAGGACGAGTGCCCGCTCGAGGCGGGGCTCTTGCCCGACGGCTGTCCCATCCGGGACCGCGACGGCGACGGCTTCCTCGATCCCCAAGATGCGTGTCCGTCCGAAGCCGGCGTCAGTCCCGACGGTTGCCCCGTGCGAGACGCCGACGGCGATGGTATCGCCGATCCCCAGGACGAATGCCGTGACGTACCGGGCATCGCGCCCACGGGTTGCCCCGACAAGGATGCCGACGGCGTGCTCGACAGGGACGACAAATGCGTCGACGTCCCGGGCGTCGCGCCCGATGGCTGCCCCGCCGACAGCGACGGCGATGGCTTCATCGACAGTGAAGACAAGTGCCCGAACGAGCCCGAGAACAAGAACGGCTACGAGGACGACGACGGTTGCCCCGACGTCATGCCCGAGCAGGTGAAGAAGTTCACGGGCGTGATCAAGGGCATCGAGTTCGAGCTCAACAAGGCGGAAATTCGAGCCGGGTCTCGTCCCTTGCTGGATGAAGCCGCATCAGTGCTCAACCAGTATCCGAGCTTGAAGGTGATGATCATCGGGCACACCGACAGCCAGGGCGCCCACGAGCACAACGTGGATCTCTCCCGTCGCCGCGCCGAGGCGGTCAAGACCTACATGATGGACCGCGGGGTAGACGCCGAGCGCATCATGACCCGAGGTGAAGGGCCCGACTCACCGATCGCCGACAACAAGACGAAGCAAGGTCGAGCCTTGAACCGCCGCATCGAGTTTCAGATCATCAAGTAGGTGACGCGAGCGCGCTGCGCAGCGCCAACTGCCAACTGGCCGGCGCAGCGCGTGTGATTCCCGGCGCGCACCGGGAATAGGAGCGGGCGGCGCTCTGTTGTGCCCCTTGCCAGAGCTGGCAAGGGGAAGACGGCATGCAGCCACTCGTTCGATCTAGAGCCATTCAGGGCCTGATTGCGGCAACGCTCGGGCTGCTCAGCAATTTTCCGGACGCAGACCCCAGCTTTTCGGAGCTCCCCGAGCCGTACATCGAGGCGCTCGTCGACGAGGTTCAGTCTGCTGACCTCGCCAGCCCCGGCCGCAAGGACCTTTTGAGGCGGCTGGCCCGGGATGGGCGCGACGTCGTGCGCGTGCGGGTGGCCGATGCCGCCGGCAGGTTATGGCGCGACGACCCCGAGTGTGGGCTTTCCATTTTGCGCCGCCTCGCCTGCGATCCGATCGCCCGCGTGCGCGCCGCCGCCGCCCGCAGCCTCGGTTTTTTTATCGAACGCGCGCCCGCTCCGCTGCGCGCTGCGGTCGAGAGCGAGTGGGCCGCGGCCTCCGCGCAGGGCGAACGCGTCGCGCTCGGCCTGGCCCTCGGCGAGGCCAAGCCCAGTTGGCTGACCGATCTCGCGCTCGAAGAGCTGGCCTCCGATCCTAGTGGGCGCGTGCGCTGGGCCGCGCTACGCGCCGCCGAAGCGCACCTGCATCTCGACCCGGCCGCCTACGTGCGCTTGGCCTTGGCTCACATCGGCGATCCCGATCGCCACGTGCGCAAGAGCGCTCGTCGCTTGTTACGCCGCGCCGAGCGCAGCGGCTACGAGCCCGCCTCGCTCGGGCGCAAGGCTCGCCGCGCCGAGCGCCAACGCGCTCGTCAGGCCATGCGCGCCAGCGCTCCGACGTGAGCCCCCGCCAGGGCGAGCCGTCCGCGACATCGCGGTGTCGCGGGTCCCTCCCACCGCACCGTTGATCGGTAGTCCTCTGTCTCGACTCGCCCGAGGTTTAGGGCCCGCGCGGCGCTTGCCCTCGGCGGGGACTTGGACCAACGTGGGTGAACCCTGCCCAGACCTGCCATGACCGACACTCCTCCTCCATTCGTGATCGAAAACCGTGAGCAGCTCGTGAGCTTGCTCGCCGAGGCCGCCGAGATCGAGCACAACCTCATGTGCTGCTACCTCTATGCAGCGTTCAGCTTGAAAGAGGGCCTGGAAGAAGACCTGACGGAGCCCGAGCTCGCCGCGGTGCAGCGCTGGCGTTCCCAGATCATCCATGTCGCCGTTGGGGAAATGGCGCACCTCGCGTTGGTCGCCAACCTCAGCGCGGCCGTCGGAGGCGTGCCGCATTTCGGCCGCTCGAACTTCCCGGTGCCCGCCGGCTACCACCCCGCCGGGATCGTGGTGAAGCTCGCGCCCTTCAACCGCGCGACGCTCGACCACTTCATCTACCTCGAGCGCCCCGACGGCGCGCACGTGGTGGATGGTCAGGGCTTTGAGCCAGCGCGCCGCTATCAGCGGTTGGCGATGCCGGGCCGCCTGATGCCAAGCAGCCACGACTACGACACCGTGGGCGGCCTGTATCACGCCATCCATCAGGGCCTCGAGCGGCTCGTCGAGCAGCACGGGGAGGGCGCGGTCTTCATCGGCAACGCCGATCACCAGCTCGGGCCGGAGCTCGCGAATTTACCGGGCCTCACGCGCGTGCGCTGCATGAAGACGGCGCTGGCCGCGCTCGACGGCATCATCGCTCAGGGTGAAGGCTCGCCCGGGCACTCGGAGGACTCGCACTACCAGCGCTTCGTGAACATGAAGCTCGAGTACGAAGCGCTCGCAGCCCAACGTCCCGAGTTCGTCCCGGCGCGGCCCGCGGCGCACAACCCCGTGATGCGGCACCCGCCAACACCCGAGGACAAAGTCTGGGTCGAGCTCAGGCCCGCGGCGGATGTGCTCGACCTCGTCAACGCCGCCTACACGCACATGCTCCGGTTGTTACTGCAGGCGTACGCCGAGACGCGCGGGCTCGGCGCGCAGCGCGGGCTGGTGGACGCGGCGATCGATCTAATGTTCGTGATCACGCCGCTCGCCACGCACCTCACGCGGCTGCCCGCCAACCGCGAGAACCCGGGCTGTACGGCAGGCATGAGCTTCGCGACGGTGCGCGGCTACTCGGCGCTGCCGTCGCAGGCGGCGTCTGACCGTGTGCTCATCGAGCGGCTCGGGGAGATCAGCGCCGCGCTCGCCCGCCTGGCTCCTGAGGTGCCGCGCGGCAAGGAGCTCGCGGCCGACATTGCTCAGCTCGGGGTACGTCTAGGCGCTGCGCTCGCCGCCGCAGCTCGAGGCTCGGCCGAAGCAAGTGGCAGTCCGGCAGCAGCCGCCTCCGCCGCGGCTGTGTCCGCGGCCTACGCGCCGAGCGGGTCGCCCACCCTAGGTGCCGCTGCGAGCGGCTCGGGTGCTGCCGGAGCCAGCGCTTCCAGCGTGCCACCCTCGATCATGCTGGACGGCGTCGAATCGGTCGAAGGCCGCGCCTTGACGCTGAAGTTCGAGGCCAAGCGCTGCATCCACGCGCGCCACTGCGTGCTCGGGCAACCGGGGGTCTTCAAGGCCAACGTCCAGGGCCCTTGGCTGGACCCCGACGCAGCCAGCGTGGAAGGCTTGGTCACCACGGCGCATCTGTGCCCATCCGGCGCCATTCGTTATGCGCGCAAGGACGGCGGCGCAGAAGAAGCTGCGCCGCGCGTGAACCTGGTGCAACTGCGGGAGAACGGCCCGCTCGGGTTGCGGGCAGACCTGTACATTGACGGAGTGGCGTCGGGCTTTCGCGCCACCCTGTGTCGCTGCGGCGCTTCTCAGAACAAGCCCTACTGCGACGGCAGCCACGTCGGCATCGGCTTCGTCGCGAGCGGCGAGCCCCTGACACGGCCCTCCGAGCCGCTCGCCGTTCGCAACGGCCCGCTCGACATCCAACCGCAGAAAAACGGGCCGCTCGTGCTCCGCGGCAACCTGGAGCTGTGCGCGGGCACTGGCCGTACCGTGGAGCGGTTGACCAGCACCCGGCTCTGCCGCTGCGGCGCCTCCGCGAACAAGCCGTACTGCGACGGCAGCCACACGCGAGTCGGTTTCCAGAGCTGATTGAGCTAGCTCGAGGGGCGTGCTGCCCGAGCCGTGATGCCCGACTCGGGCACCACACGCTCCACTCCCACCGACACCAACGACAGGTCCGTCTTCACCGGCACGATGCCCCAGATATCCCGGGCGTACTGGCTCACGGTGTTGTCGCTGGAGAACGCGCTCGCGCCCACGATGTTGAACAACGAGCGGCGGGCCCAATCGCGTTGGTCTCGATAACATTGCGCGGCCCGCTCCTCGGCCGCCGCGTACGCGTCGAAGTCGGCGCAGACCATGTAGTGATCGTGATTCTTCAGGTTGTCGACGATGGCCTTGTAGCGATCCTTGTCTCCGAGGCTGAAGAACCCGGACGCGATCAGGTCCAGGGCCTCCGCGAGCGCGGGGGTAGCCGCGATGTAACTCATCGGGTCGTAACCCCGAGCGCGCAGCGCGGCGACTTCGGGGGTGGTGAGCCCGAACAGGAAGAAATTGTCATGGCCCACGGCGTCGCGGATCTCCACGTTGGCGCCATCCAACGTGCCGAGCGTCAAGGCCCCGTTCAGCGCCAGCTTCATGTTGCTGGTGCCCGAGGCCTCGGTGCCCGCCGTCGAAATCTGAACCGAGACGTCCGAAGCGGGGATGATGCGCTCGGCGAGCGACACGCCGTAGTTTGGCACGAACGCCATGGCCAGCCGCCCGCGCATCATCGGGTCGCCGTTGACCACCGAGGCCACGTCATTCAAGAGGCGGATGTGCAGCTTGGCCATCGTGTAACCGGGCGCCGCCTTGCCAGCGAAGACGTACGCACGCGCCACCTCGTCGGCATTGTCCGAGCGCTTGAGCTTCAGATACTGCGCTACGATCTGCAGGCACGCGAGCAATTGGCGCTTGTATTCGTGGATGCGCTTTACCTGGCTGATGAACATCGCCTGCGGCGGCAGCTCGACGCCGCAGCGCTGCTGGATGATCCGACTCAGATCGATCTTATTGTCCAGCTTCACCTGCTGCAGATCCTCGAGCAACGTGTCGGCGTCGACGAACTCGAGCAGCGCCTTGAGGCCCGACAGGTCGTTGTCGATCCACGCGGATCCAATCCGCGAGCTGATGACACGGGTCAAGCGCGGGTTGGCGTTCAAGATCCAGCGCCGCGGCGTCACCCCGTTGGTCTTATTGTTGAAGCGCTCCGGCCAGAGCTCGTGAAAATCGCTCAGTAAGTGGCTCTTGATCAGCTCGGTGTGGAGCTTGGCCACGCCGTTGATGCTGTGCGCGCCGACCGTCGCCAGGTGCGCCATGCGGATCTGCTTCCGCCCTGACTCCTCGATGATACTCATGCGCGACATGCGCTCGGGCTCGAGCGGCCAACGCGTCTGCACCTGACGCATGAAGCGCTGGTTGATCTCGTAGATGATCTGCAGATGGCGCGGCAGCAGGCGCTCGAACATGGCCACGGGCCAGCGCTCCAGGGCTTCCGGCATCAGCGTGTGGTTCGTGTACCCGATCGTGCGCTCGGTGATAGACCAGGCCGTATCCCAATCCACGAGCTCTTCATCCACGAGCACGCGCATCAGCTCGGCCACCGCGATGGACGGGTGCGTGTCGTTCAACTGGATGGCGACCTTCTCCGGTAGGGCGTCAAAGGTGTCGTGCATGCGCTTGTAGCGCCGCACGATGTCGGCGATCGAGCAGGCCACGAAGAAGTACTGTTGCTTGAGCCGCAGCACTTTGCCCTCTTCGCTCTGGTCATTGGGGTAGAGCACCTTGCTGATGTTCTCGGTGTCGATTTTCTCCTCGACGGCGCGCCGGTAATCTCCCTCGTTGAAGAACGTCAGGTCGAAATCGCGCGTCGCTCGCGCCGCCCACAGCCGCAGCGTGTTCACCGTGTCGGTGCGGTGCCCCACGATGAACGAGTCGTAGGGCAGCCCGATCACGTTGCGCGTATCGACCCAGCTATGGCGGAGCCGCCCTTTCTCGTCACTGTGAACCTGCACCCGCCCGAAAAAGCGCACGGTCTGCGTGTCCTCGTGCCGGGGCAATTCCCAGGGGTTACCGAGGTGCAGCCAGTTGTCGTGCCGTTCGACTTGCTGCCCGCCGTCGATGCGCTGCTCGAACATGCCAAAGTCGTAACGGATGCCATAGCCGATCGCCGGCAGCTCCAGCGTCGCCAGTGCATCCATGAAACAAGCTGCCAGGCGCCCGAGGCCGCCGTTGCCGAGCCCTGGGTCGCCCTCGCGCTCCAGGATGGCACCGAGATCAAAACCCTGCTCGGCCGCGATGCTCTCGGCCACCTCGTACAGGCCCAAATTCATCAGACACAGGCCAAGGCTCCGGCCCGTGAGGAACTCGGAGGACAGATAGCAGGCGCGTTTGACGTCTTGCTCGAAATGCGTGCGCTGCGTCGCGAGCCAGCGATGCACCAGGCGGTCGCGCACGGTGTGAGCGAAGGCGTGATAGAGATCGAGGGCCGAGGCGTCTCGCGGGTCTTTGGCGCACGTGTGCACCAGGTGTTCGATCACCGTCGAGCTGAAGTCAGCGGCTTGTAAGCTCGCCCGGCGTCCCCCGCTCGCTGCGGGCGCTCCGGGGCGTCCCTCGACGGAAACTCGAATCGGCTCTTGAACGGCCATGCTCACGCTGTGACTCCGCTGCAAAATCTCACGCCTGCATTCACCATGTTGCCCTCCGGTTATCGGGCTATGGAGTGGAGCAGGCGACGTGCGTCGCCGAGGTGTCCGGCTGGTTCGCGCTCGGTTACCGAGCAGTCGGCGCTCACTGCGCCAGCGTTCAGGTCAGGCTTCAGGCTCCAGGCTTCAGGCTTCAGGGGGGACATGACACGCCCGAAGCCCGAAGCCGCTACGTCAGCTCGCTCGCGTAATGTTTCTCGAGCGCATCCAGCAGGCCCTCCACCGTGTAAGTTTCGGCGGTGACCGCCACTTCGAGCCCGTGGCGGGCTGCGGTGGCGGAAGTGATGGGACCGATGCTGGCCAGCGTCACGCGCGCGAGCAGTGACGCCGCGTCCGGCCCGAGCAACTCGACCATCGAATCGACGGTGGAGCTCGAGGTGAACAGCACGACGTCGATCTCCTCGCGCGCGATGAGCTCTAGCAAACGCTCCCGATGCTGAGCGCCTGCGGGGCGTGTCTCGTAAGCGAACACGACATCGACCGACAGGCCGCCGGCGCGGAGCAGCTCCGGCAGGCTTTCACGCGCCACCCGCGCGCGCGGGATGAGCACGCGGCGCACCCCAGGCACCTCCAGGATGGCGGCCGCTAACGACTCGCCCACGAACTCTTCCGCGATCAGATCCGCGACGACGCCGTGCGGGACGAGCGCCTCTGCCGTCTTCGGGCCGATCGCCCCCACCTTACAGTGCGCGAACGCGCGCGCGTCGAGACGCACCGAAAGCAGAGCTTCGAAGAAACGATCGACCCCGTTAGCGCTGGTGAACAGGCAGAAGTCGTACTCCTTGACGCGCCGCGCGGCGTCGCGCAGCGCCTCGGGGTCGGGGGGCGGCGCGATCTCGATGGTCGGCAGGACGATCGCGTCGGCGGCGCGCCGCCGGATCGCGTCGGCGGTGCCCGTGGCCTGGTGGCGCGGCCTCGGCACGAGCAGACGGCGGCCGAACAGCGGGCGCCGATCGTACCAGCGCAACTCCTCCCGCAGGCTCACCACGTCACCGATCACGATCAGCGCAGGGTTGCTCAGACCGGCGTCGCGCGCGGCCTGCGCGATGGTCGAAAGCTCGGCGGTGACGACCCGCTGAGCGGGCCGAGCCGCCCACTGCACCACCGCCGCCGGCGTCTTTGGCGAGCGGCCGCCCTCGATGATGGCTGCCGTGATCACGTCGATGCGCTGCATGCCCATCAGCACGCAGATGGTCTCCGTAGCGGTCGCGAGGCGCTTCCACGCCTCGGGCGACCAGGTCTTGCCGTCCCGGTCGCTGCCGGTGATGAAGGTGACGCTGGAGGAGAGATCGCGGTGCGTCATGGGCAGGCCGGCGTACGCCGCCGCCGCGAACGGAGACGACACGCCGGGCACGATCTCGAACTCGATGCCGGCGCGTGACAGGGCCAGAGCCTCCTCCGCCCCGCGCGCGAACAGCAGCGGGTCACCCCCCTTTAAGCGCACCACGTTCCGCCCCGCGCGCGCCAGCTCGATCAGCTGCGACGTGATCCAGCTCTGCGTCGGGCTCTGGCTGCCGCCGCGTTTGCCGACGTCGCGCAGCTCCACGCTCGGCGGGCAGGCGTCGAGCAGCGCCGGATGCGACAGCGCGTCGTGCAGCACCACGTCGGCGTGCGCCAGGAGCTCTCGCCCACGCACCGTGATCAAACCAGGGTCGCCGGGGCCTGCGCCCACCAACCATACCTTGCCGGGTTTGTCAGCGCTCACGCGCCGAGCATTACACGAGCCCCGGCTGCACTCCAAACTCGAACGCTCAGAATTCCGCGCGCGCGAGCACGAACTTGTCGTTCAACGACGCGTCGGTCAAGAGCTCGAATTTTTGCGTGCTCCCGATCTCGCGCTTCAGTGAGCCGATCCTCGAATGCTCGGTCGTGAAGAACATCACGTTCACTCCGCTCTGCTTCTGCGCCTCCACCCACTCGGTGAAGCGTTTGCCGCTGGAGACGAAGGCGGGCACGTTGTTGCCGGTATAGAAATTCTCTCCTTTCCAGTTGAGCTGGTACGCGATCAGGGGTTCCTGACGGCCGGCTCGGCGCTTGTAGTACTCCACGATGGTCTCGCGCTGCCCCCAATGCGGCGACACTTCGACCATGTACACGTCCAGCGCCCAGACGCTGACCAGCACGGAGAGGGTCGTCAATCCGATCGCCGCCCAGCGCCGAATGCGCGGGGCCAGGAGGCACAAGGACAGCGCCACCCCGAGAGCGGTGAACGCCCAGAGCACCTTCGAATAGTCGAGCGTCGCCGGCCACGAGCGCGAGTAATTGTAGGTGAACAGCTGGAGCAGCCGCGCGGCGCCCTCCACGTCCCCTTCGCGCGTCATGGCGAGATCACGCCCAGCCAGCCCCACCAACACTGCGGCGCCGAGCGCCAAACAGGCCTCGCTGAGCGACGCCCGCCGCGCCGCCTCGAGCGGGCGCCGCAGCCACGCGCCGAGCAACACTCCACCGAGCAAGGCCGCGGCAGGCACCAGTGGCAGGATGTAGTGGTGAAACTTGGTGCCGGTGATCGCGAACATGCCGAACGCCGCCAGCTGCCACAGCACGCAAAAATACGTGACGTCCGTCAGCCCCGCCGTCCCGTTCGAGGGCTCGCCCACCTGCGCCTCGAGCCCCGTGCCGGACAGCGCAGATGTCTTGCCGAGGCAGTACAAGGTGCCGGCAGCAGCCACCCCACTCCAGGGGAAGAGGCCATAACCCAGCTGCCAGACGTAGTAGCGAAAGCTGGTGTCGTCGCCCTTGTTGGTGTCATGCACGTGGGAAAACGCGCGATTATACATGTCATGAATGAAGAGGCGCTCGAAGAACTCGCTCCCGTGTCGCAGGTATTCCTGCACGAACCAGGGCAAGGCCACGCTGGCCGTGACCAGTAAGAACCCGAGCGCGTCCACGTGGCGCAGCTCGGCGAGCCGCCCGCGCGCCAGGAGAAACGCGCCCAGCGTGGCGATCACGAGCACCGGCCCGGGCGCGCCTTTGCCCATGAAGGACAGGCCCACGAACAACCAAGCAGCCAGGTAGTACAGGCGCTTGCCGCGACGTTCCGCGCGCCGGAGCCACGCGAGCACACCGAGCGCGACGGCCCAGAGCAGGGCCGCGGCCGCAGGTTGGAAGCGCTGCAAGCTGCCCTCCGCATCGGCACGGCAGGCCGCGTTGCCGGGCAAGCCGCAGTTGCCCGTCGACCCGGAGACCACCTCATCGACGTGCAGCCGAAGCGCGAGCGGGACGTCACCCCAGTGCAGCGAAACGTTGCGCGACACGAGGTAGACGATCTGCGGAAGCGAGAGCGCGAGCAGCACGCCAAACAACAGGTGGTAGCCCGAGAGGCGAAGCCGAATTCGCGAGCCCAGCTCGAGCGATGCGCGGAGCACGCGCGCGTCCGGCTCGGCGCGGAGCGCGAGCAGCAGGCAGCCCATGGCCGCGCACAACGGTCCGACATACGCCATGTCGGCCATGCTCTGATGAGCGAGCAAGTACCAGTAGGGAGTGGTGGCGAGCACCAGCGCTCCGAGGAAAGCCGCCCAGCGTCCCAGATAGGGCCGCACGCCGAGGTACAGAAAATGCTGGCCGATGACCGCGAGCAGGAAGACGGGCAAGCGCGCCGCCCACTCCGGTTGCGGCGTCCGCCCCAGCTCGACCCCCGCCAGCATCTGATCGGGCGCCCACTCTACCCCGAACGCAGCGAAGCTCAGCCCTTGCGTCCAGAAATTCAGGATCGGCTTCGACCAGAACCAACCATCTTGCGCCCACCACAGCGAGATCCAATCGTCGCGCGACAACATCTCGCGCGCGACCTCTCCGTAGTGCGTCTCCCACGGGTCGATCAGACCGAAGCTGCCGAGCCTCGGCAGGTAGATGAGCGAGGTGAGGCCGATCAACCAGAAGCCATGCCGGCGCCACAGCGGGCGTGAGGCATCGGACAGAAACCCGAGGCGCTGCGCCAGCGTGGCTCCGGCGCCCACCCACCACGAGAACGCAACGGGCACCAGCACGGCCAGCGTCTGCGTCTGCGCCGGGATGACTCCCCACACCGCGAGCCGCAAGCTCAGCCAGAGCAGGATCCCGGCGACAAACGTGTGGGCGAGCGGCCAGGCCACAGCGCGAAGCGAGACCCGCAGCAGCGGCTCCGAGCGATCCCACGTGCCGAGCAGGAGCAACGCCGAGCCGACCGCGATGCTCACCCCGATGCAGCCGATGAGAAAACCGCCCGGCAAGCTCGGCCGAGCGCACATGCTGAGGAGCAAGAGCGCCGCACCCAGGAGGAGCGCCGACAACGAAGCCCCTCGCTTCATCCAGCGTGAGCCAGACACCACCTCTGCGGGGTCCGCCGCGAGGGACAGGGGAGAAGCGTCGCTCATCACCGCTTCTTAGATCAGCCGATCTTCGAAGCACCAGCGCCAGCAACGCCAGGGCCTCGAACTATCGCCTCGAACTATCGCCTCGAACTATCTACAGGGGGGAGCCGGCCGCTATTCGCGAGTCAGGCGCTGGATTTCTTCCTTGATCAGTGTCTCAGCCAGGACGGGCACGACCTCCCAGACCACTCGCTCGATGACCTCCCGCGACAACGCCAGGATGGCCTGCGTCTGTTCGGGCGTCAGATCCAGGCCTTCGAGGCGCTCGCGCAGCGCCGCACCATTGGTAGCGACCGCACTGACGACGGCCTGCGCGGCCGCGTGCACGGGCGCCCTGGACGGCGTCGGGGTGGCGGGCGCTGCGGTGCGAACGACGGCCGGTGCCTGCGGCCGCCCGAGCGGCGGTGGCGGCATAGCAGGTGGCGGCGTGCGCGGGATCGGTGCGGGTCGGGCTGGCGCCGCAGCCGCGGCGGGCGCGGCCTTCGATACGGAGGCTTTCACGCCATTGTTCAGCGCCACGAGCTTCTTCACCTTGTCTCGAAGCTGCTGGGTGTCGAATGGCTTGTCGATGAAGTCGTCGGCCTGCACCTCGGCGCCTCGCACCGGATCGTAGGGTTGTTGCCGGCTCGACAGGATCATCACCGGCGTACCCGGTGCCCGGCTCTTCACCTGACGGCACAGGTCATAACCGTTGACCTCACCGAGCGTGACGTCGAGCAGCACCATGTCCGGCCGCAGCTGCTCGAGCTGAGAGAGCGCCTGTTGCGGACTCTCGGCGAGCACGGCTTGAAAATCGTCGGACGAAAAGGTGATCCCCAGCACCTTCCGCATGGTCTTGCTGTCTTCGACTGCCAAAAGCGTCTTGGTCAAGCTTCCTCCTGTCGCCGCGATCTCGGGTCGATTGTCGAATCCAGAGACTAGGCCCTCGTGTCTTCACAGTCTAGGCTCGGACGCGCCACCTGACCTTATCGATCTGCACGATTTAAGCCAGGCATCTAGTATGGTTTGAGCCCTTATCTTTCAGCCACCTCGTTCGCTCACCTCGCTCGCCACTGAAATGGGGAGAAAGCCCCCGAGCTGAGCGAGGAGGGGAGCGGAGAGGGGTGAGCGTGAGGGTCACGTGGCGCCCATGACGGCGCGTCTTCGCGCTTTGTAAGCGCAGCGCTCACACGTTCCTCTTCTCAGCGGAGCGAGCGAGCGTCGGCACCTGGCGCCTCGGCCCCTGCCGCAGACTAGCGTCTCCGGCAAGGAGCCTTTTGCGTCGAGCTTCTGCCCATGTCGCGCTCTCCAGGCGCCGGGCAGCGGGTCTGAAAGCGCCCGCGCGGGCGCGCGCCGAAGCCCTCGACTGCCCCAAATTGGGCTCGCCTTTGGGGGCACTTTCCGCCACCCCTGAGCTAGCCCTTTCCCCAGCAATTATAGCCGCTTTGAAGCCGGCATCCGGTGCAGGGCACCGGCGGACTAAAAGCCGCCCTCTAGAGCCCGTGGGCTCTCCGGCTTGACCGCTGCGAACCCGGCGGCTAAGTCCGGGCCCCATGGTTCGTTTTGCCTCTTTCCTTCGACTTGCCCAGCACCGCCTGGGCCTGCCCCAAATTGCAGCTCTGGCCGTCGCGACGCTGCTTTTGACCAGTGCTCCGCTGGCTTCCGCCCAGATGCGCGTGGCCGTGGTCGACACCCAGCGCGCCGTCATGGAGACGGAAGACGGGCTCAGGGCTCAGGCCACGCTCAAGAAGCTCTTCGACAAGCGCCAGCGGGAGCTCGACCAAAAGCAGAAGGACCTCCAGAAAGAGCGCGAGGATCTGGAGAAGAACCGGGCGCAGCTCAACACCGAGGCGATGGCCAAGCGTGTGGAGACCTGGCAGCGCGAGATGGCGCAGGTTCAAGCAGTGTTCGTCGAGTACAACAAAGAGCTGCAGCAAAAGCAGAACGAGCTCACGCAGCCGATCGTGCAGAAGACGGTGGGCATCATTCGGCGGCTGGCCACGCAAGAGGGCTTCGACCTCGTGCTCGAACGCCAGGCAGCCACGTACTTCCGCGCGGACCTCGACCTGACAGATCGCGTGATCACGCTCTACAACCGCGGCGACGGTGCGGCTGCGCCCGTCGCACCCGCCGGCGCTAAGAAGTAGCGCCGACGCGCGCGGTCCAACGCCGCGACGGGCGCTCGGGCGGCGCTCAGAGGTCGAAGAAGATTTCCGCGCCGACGTCGAGCCGAACGGTGTCCGCGCCGTGCGTGATATCTGCCATCGCAAGGCGCGCGAAGAGGTCGCCGATGGAGCTGATACCCCCGCCCAAGGTGTAGCCCGCGATGACCCCGATGGGCAGCGCAGCGTCCTCGAAGTTCCGGATTTCGATGCCCACCTCCGGTCCGACGAAGACCTCAGGGGAGACCTGAATCGGCACGCTCAGCGGCACGTAGACCGTGGCGATGGCTTCGGCCGCGAACGTGATCCGCACGAAGCCTCCCGTCTCTAGCCGCATCTCGTTGCTCAGGTGCACGTAGACGGGCACGCCGCCGGCGATCTCCAGGTCCGACTCGATGGGGATCCGCAGCTCGGCGTAGCCCGCCACCTCGACCGTGCCGCGCTGCAAGCTGTATTTGCCGTACGCCGAGAGGTCGGAGAGATCGAGACCGGGGCTGATTTGCAGCGGCCAGACCGCTCCGAGCTCGAGGCGATCGATCACTCCATAAGCGGCGCCAGGCACGAGAAACGCGGCGTCCTCGCCGTTGCGATTGATCAGAAATTGCAGCTGCCCCGCCGGCATCACCTGCCCGTTTGAATAGGGGCGGCGCGGGCCTCCATCCAGCCGGAGCACGCCCTCGGGTAGCACCAACGGACGAGAGATGTAGTCCGAACCCACCAGGCGGCTCTGCCCCCACGCGAGCGGCGCGGTGAAGAACAGAGCACCGAAAGCTGCCAGGGCCCAGAGTGGTCGCGCCCCAGCAACTCGCCGGGACAGGTCAGGGGAGCCCGGCCCGAGCGGGGTCGGGATTTTTCTCGGTGTGCTTGTCAAATCTCGAGTCCTCGGGCCCGTTTCTATGAGAGAGCCGCACTCCGGGCAACAATTCGGGGCTCGCCTCTACCCCCTGCCAGGCTGCACCCGCGCGCCCCCTTTCACCCGGGTCCGAGCAGGATCATTTGGCCTAAACCGCGGCAATTCACGTGCCGGCCTGCTACGCTCCGAGGCACACGTACGCAACATGTCTCAGACGATCTTGTCCGCCCTGATCTGGGCCTTCAGCTTCTGGATGGTGGCCGATTCGCTTCGCCGCCGCGCCAGCCCATGGTGGATCGTCGGGATTCTGCTGATCCAGCCCTACGGCGGCCTCGCGTACCTGGTGTACATCAAGTTTGCAGAGGCGCGTCAGGCTCGGGCCCGGCTCGAGAACGCGGCGAGCGCCGAGCAAGAGCCCGTGCCTGCCGGGTCCGCTCGCGCCAGCGAGTCACTGCTCGAGGTCGCCGACCAGCTGGAAGAGCAGCGGCGCTTCGGTGAAGCCGCGTTGATCTACCGCCGCGCGGTCGATCAGAAGCAAGGCAACGCGCGCGCCTTGCACGGCCTCGCGCGTTGTTCGATCGAGCTCGGCCACACGCAGGAGGGCATCGAGAGATACGAGGCGCTCATGGCGCTCGATCCGCGCTATCGCAACTACGCGGCCGCTCTGGAGTACGCCGAAGCGTTGCATCGCGCGGGGCGCAATGCGGACGCCACGGGCCTGCTCGAAGGCTTGGTGAGCGAGACGGGCCGGCTCAATCATCGCCTCGCCCTGGCCCATTACTGCGAGGCAGCGGGGCAAACGGCACGCGCCCGCGGCGTGCTGTCGGAGGCCCTGGCCGCGTACGAGTGCTCGCCGCCTCCCGAGCAAGAAGCCAACCGGCGCTGGCAGCGCCGAATCGTCGACAAGCTACAAGAGCTAGCGCCGAGCTAGTGCCGCTGGGCAGAAGTTCGGCCAGATTCTTCTTTCCATTCGGAGCGATTCGATTTAATCACGGGGCATGATCGAATACGGCGCGCTGGCGGGT
>JAYTOL010000030.1:0-3590 GCA_043747815.1 Deltaproteobacteria bacterium | reverse complement strand
CATCTTGGCGCCTGCCAGCTCGCGGATTTCCAGCAGGGCTCCCGGGGCATGCACCGCTGGACAGGCCCGGACCACTTCCACGGCCCGGTCGTAGCTCTCCGCGGAGACGATCATGAAGCCGCCCACCACTTCCTTGGCCTCCACGAACGGCCCGTCCGCCACCCCCGACGCCGTCACCACGCGCCCGTCGGACTTCAGCTTGTCGCCCATGTCGAGGATGTCGTCCTTGAACTTCTCCATCCAGGTTTTGTAGGCAGCAAACATCTGCTGCATCTGTTCAGGTGAGGGACCAACCTGGGCGCCGGCCTGAGTGGGCTGACTCCTGAATAGGACTAGGTATTTGCGCTTCGACATGGGTCTGGTTCTCCTCGGTTCGCGGGCGGTGGTCGCCCCGCTTACCCCATCGAGACGCGCGAGGGGCACGGTTTTGGACACCAGCGAGTCACGATACTCCAAAGCCGCCAGCACTCACGCCTGGGCCGACCGTCGCTTCGGGGGTCGCTTGCCAGCCTTCGGCAACTTCGCGGCGTGTGCCCGGGCGAAGCCGACCCACGCTTCGAGACCGGCGCTGGTCCTCGTCGCCTCGGGTCCGACCAGGAGTCAACCTTTCATTGGCCGACCACCGGAGTGTTCTCCGTCGACATCAATGGCGTGCTGATCCGCGGACATTTCGTCCGCGTCGATCGCCGCACCTCATCGAGATCGCGTGGGGCGAGGCAGGCAACGAAGCGATGCCGCCCGGTGCCACTCGCCTCCGCCTGACCTTCCAGGCCCGCGGCCCCCTCACCCGAGTCGAGTTGGAGCACACCGGCTTGGTCCCTGCCGAGGCGGCGAAGCACACCATCGGTTGGCCACACTTCATCGAGAGGCTCGGCGCTGCCGCGAGCGGCGGAGACCCCGGGCCCGACCCCTGGAAGACCTCGCCGCCGGCAGGAACTCGAGAGGAGCGTTAGCTCCCGGCTGGGGCGGTCAGATTCCACGAGCCCCCCCGCCGCGCATTCCTCAACTGGGCGAGAACCGCCCCACGCGGTTGCCTTCGGTATCTTCCAAGAGCGCCATGTAGCGAGCATCCCCCATCGGCACCAACTCACGCAGCCTGTGCGCCAGGTCTTGGAATAGCTCCTGAGCCAGACGAGGTGCCTGGCGTCCTCGGCATCGGGTGCTGATACCGCGCTGATCGCCAGTCCGAGAATGCGTCCTGCGTCGCGCTCAAACGAAAGGATCCACCTCGTGGCGACCGCCCTCCACTCGCAGATGGCACCGATTCGACCGCCGTATTATTGCGAATTTATTATACTTTACGACATACTGCGGGGACCGGGACTGGCGGGCCCTCTGCGCTGGCGTAGAGTGGTACGTGGCAGCGCCAAGGCACGGCGCCGCGACAACCCCACCTTGCCACGGAAACAATACGAGTGACGCAGCCTGCAAAGAGGCCGGCCTCCTACGCGGACGTACTGGCCGCGCCAAAGCATCTGATCGCAGAGGTCATTGATGGCGAGCTGCGCGTCAGTCCGCGCCCCGCTCTGCCGCATACAGCGGCAGCGAGCGCACTGGGTGAGGAGTTGGGGCCCCCGTTCAAGCGCGGCAAAGGCGGCCCCGGAGGTTGGCTCATTCTCGACGAGCCGGAGTTGCATCTGGGCAACGACATCGTCGTGCCCGATCTCGCGGGCTGGCGCGTCGAGCGCATAGGTGCCCTGGGCAATGAGCCCTTCCTGATTACCGTTCCAGATTGGATCTGTGAAGTTCTGAGCCCGGGCACCGCAAAATACGATCGAACCGACAAGCTGCGCCTCTACGGTCGCGAACAAGTCGGTTGGGCGTGGCTCGTGGATCCGCTGCTGCGCACGCTCGAGGCCCTGCGCTGGGAGTCAGGGCGCTGGTCGCTGCTGGGAGTCTGGAGAGACGATGCCCTCGTGCGTGCGGAGCCTTTCGACGCCATCGAGCTCGAGCTCGGTGTTCTCTGGCAACACGTGGATCTAGCAGAGCGTTGACCGTCAGCAGAACGAGGAAGCTTCATAAAGCTGACGTAAGATTCCTTGTGCGCGGAAGCTTCGTGGCGTCCCGGGTAAAGAGCTTGGCCGGATCCGCGACCAGCTCGCCGTAGCCCTGGAACGGCCAGCGTGGCTCCGGGATGCCGCGGAGTTGTCAAGGCAAAGTAGAAATGTCGGGATCTGAGCAAAGTAGAAATGTCGGGTACCTGTCTTTAGGCAACGCGTTTCTTGCGCTTCTCCAGCAGGCGCTTATCTCGCTTGGTCCGCAGCTTGGAAAGCTTCTCGACATCCTTCGCCGCCTGCTTGTCCTTGATGAATTGGAGCGCCCCAGCGAGCAGCTTGTTCGACACGATGGTGCCCTGGGTGATCTCCGCGTCGTCCTTGCCGAAGCGAGTCAGCGGCAGCAGCTTGCCAGCGTGGCGAGCCTGCACGGTGCCATCGCTCAGCTCGACGACAGTGATGCGCTGTCCGGCGAGCAGTCGGTTTTCTTCGGTGTCCGGGAGCAGGAAGAGCTGACGCTGATAGTTGAAGCTCAGCGACTGGCTCAGCTTGCGGGTCTCCTGCCAGGTAAAGATCTCGTCGAGGACCTCTGTGGGCAGCAGCGCTCGGTGAGCATTGAACGGGTTGCGCGGGGCCTTGGCGAAGCGCCGGTTGAAGTCAGCGACAAACTCTGGAGCAAATGCGTTGGCGGCCTCGATACTGGAGATCCCCTGGAGGCGGAGCTCCTTGACGAGTCGGTCTTGCAGGGTCGAGTTGGCGCGCTCGACGCGGCCCTTGGCGGGAGCCGAGTTGGCGCAGATGATGTCGATGTTGAGATCGTCCAAGGCGCGCCCGAATTGCGTGACGCCATCGCCGGCCTGGGGCTCCGGGCGATTGCTGCGGAACACCGAAGCCTTGTCGCTGTAGAAGGCCACTGGCTTGCCGTGGCTGACCAGGTACCGCCTCGTCGCCTCGAAGTAGTTGAACGTCGATTCCCCGTCGCAGAAGTACAGCTGCAGCAGGCTGCTGGTGGCATCGTCGACGTAGACCAGCAGGGTGCACCGCTCCGCGCGCCCCTCGAACCACTCGTGGTCGCAGCCGTCGATCTGAATCAGCTCGCCCAGGCACGTCCTGCGATTTCGAGGTTGGTGGACACGGTCGCGGCGCCGCGCATGTGGCACCCACAAGCCGTCCTCGGTCATCCACTTGCGCAGCGTCTCCTTGGACACCTGCAGCCCGTGGCACTCGATGAGCTTCTCACGGGCTAGCGTGGGCCCAAAGTCAGCGTAGCGGCCTCTCACGAGCTCCAGCACGCTCGCTCGGAGCGACACCGGCAGTTGGTGGTTACTTGCGCGCCCTCGTTGGCGCGACGCCAGCGACGCGGGCCCCTGCGTGCGATAGCGTTGACAGAGCCGCTCCACTTGTCGCAAACTGAGCTGGAGTACCTCCGCAGCTTTGCGTTGAGTGAGTCTCTTCTCGTGCACTTTGCGCAGCAATACTGCGCGCTCAAACTCGTGTTTGCTCATGGTCAGGACGGGCGCCGACATGCCCGGCCACGTACCGTGAACCCGACATTTCTACTTAGCCCAAACCCGACATTCCAATTTTGCTCTCACA
>JAYTOL010000029.1:0-230670 GCA_043747815.1 Deltaproteobacteria bacterium | reverse complement strand
ATCTCGACGCCGCTGCGGGCAAAGCGCAGGCACTGCCTCTCTATGGGTTGATGCTCGAGAAACTTGTCGGCGGTCGCCTCGATGATCAACCGATTGCCGAGCACTCCGCGCTCGACGATGCGCGGTGGCGGCGGCGCTGAGACGATCGTGCCGTCCAGTTTACACTTGAGCGCTTCGTCCGTGCGCACCACCACGACCACGCGCGCCGGAATGACGTCGAGGTACTCGCAGTGACTGTGTCCCAGACGCACCATCTCGATGCCGCACTTGGGGCAGAGCCGCAGCCCTTGCGGCACGCCGTTGTACTGGGGTACCCGCTCCCAGTCTGACGGGAACGGATCACGCCCTGGGTGCGTGCCTTTGCGACCCTTCTCGGGCTTTGACTTCACGGGCTCGGCGCCGCCGGGCGTCGGCGGCGCCGAGCTGTTGTTGTCGCGCGACGCCGAGCTCATCACCCACGGCAAGAGCAGCTGGCCCGCGAGCGCCCGCAGCCGTTCGGAACGAGGACGGGCGCGGCGCAGATGGGCCAGCTGCTTGGTGAGCTCCGTATTCAGATCCCTGAGCCGCGCCACCAAGGTTACGACCGCAGCGATCAGTCGAGCGAAGGCCAACTGCTTGACCATCTCCTGCAGCCAGTGCTGCAGCTCTTCGATGTTGCTCGGTGCGACAGTCCTCGACACGGATTGACTACTACCGCGTCGCATCCTCTTTAGTCACGGACTTGTGACCAGATTCGACTTCACCCGATCAGCCGATCTGCGACCATCACCCACTCGGTCGCGAGGTTGCCAGCGCGGGCGCTTTCGAGCACCGTCGAGGTCGATGCCTTCGAGGATGAGACCGAGCTCTGCGGCTTCAATCGTCCGCACGTCGATGTTGACGTCGCCCGCCGTTTGAAAGCGAAAGCAGCCGCGCTCGAGACGTTTTGTCCACATCGCTATGCCGTTGCGGTCCCAGTAAACGACGCGCACCCGGTCTCTGCGGCGCGTGAAGAAGACGAAGAGATGTCCATCGAAGATGTCCTGCCCGAGCACGTCGCGCACGAGCGTGATCAAGCTGTCTGGGCCCTTGCGACCATCCACGAGCTGCGTCGCGATGAACAAGCGCACGCTCGGTGGCAGACTCCACATCAGCTTCGCTCCAGGAGCTTCACTAGCTCTGCCAGCTTACCCAGCTCGATTGACTCCGAAACGCTGAGTCGCCTGCCGCTCAGCAACTCGATCTCGATGCGCGACGGTGTTGGCGTCGAGAGCGCGATGCCCTGAGCAGGCTGCGGCATTCGCACCTCCACCAATCCAGCCGACGCTCGCTTCTGCAAGCCCGGGGCGTCGAGGCGCGCCCGCCAGTAGTAGATGCGATGCGACCCGACCTTGTGCCTTTCCCCGAAGCTCTTGATGCTGAGCGCGGAGCGCTCTAGCTCAGCAATGACCCACTGTGCTTGTGTCGGCGACCACTGCGTCGCGCTCCGAATGGCAGCCCACGTAACGTCTCCTGCTGTCTTTTCCATCCCGCTCCGCTGCCCCAGACGTCCCCGTCTTCCCAGGCGCCGTTGGTGGACGGGTTACGGTCCATGCGCAGCTTCGAGCTCAGCGAGAAACGTGCCGAGGTGCTCTCGCTCGAGTTCGTGCGCCATGGCCCTTGCGACAAACCCCGACAGCCCTCGGGCTCCCACCCGACGGCGCACCGCTATGGCGAGCTCGGCTGGAACGCTCACGGATAGCTTCGCCGCTGGGTGCGCCATATTGGATTCTTACCATGGTAGGAATGGCCGAGCAAGGTCTCGGCCTGACGCTGGGACCCTTCCGTTGGCCCATCCTTGGGGGAGGGTACCGCTGTGCCGAGCGCACGCGCAGGGCGATCCGGAAGTCACCTCCGGGTCCGCGCGATCTGAAGACGACGCGAGATCGAACGACATCGGGCCCGCCACTCCAGCTCCGCCTAGAGCGTTGGGAATACTCGAACCGCGGGACGTACCTATCAATGGGCGCTTCGGCCGGGCCTGCCTTTGGGGCACCCCTGGCTTATTCGAGGACACCTGCCGCCGACCCCTGGCGCCGGTGTCCGCCCTTTAACACCCTGTCGCCTTGGCCCGGGCCTGGTCGCAGGCGCGGACACGTGGGCACGGGCAGCGTTCTGCGCGAGTCCCTGCTGCCTCGGCACCAACGTCCGTGTCACTGCGGTCGAACTCGGACATATCGAGGTGCCCCTCGACGATTTCATTGAGAGCGTGCTCGAACGAGCCTTCCACGACCTGGTCCGCGTAGGTCAGCGGAATCATCTTCGCCTGGTTCAGGTCGTACGCCTTGTATCTCGCCATGGTCGCCGCTCCTCGATAAGCCGTGTGAGGGCCTTTGTATCCATTGGAGTAGGGTTTTTGAAGGCGCTTCTGGGTTTTTCTACACCCTCAAAGACCCCGCGTTGAGCTGCAAGCGCCAGAGGGAGCCCGCAGGGCGACCGAGGCGCTTGTCAGATCCAACGCGCAGTTAGGCAGAAGGATGCAAGCGACGTCCTTGGTCACGAATCGCTCGCTTCATCTTCGTGCACGCGGGCCCAACCGCGGCCTGAAGATCCCCATCGCTGCGACAGGGATCGTACGTGGCTGCGGCAACTCCAGCGAGATCTGTCGGCAAATGCATCTCCTTTGCGCGAGGATGAACGATAAAGGTGCGATGTCGTCCAAAGGCCCCCATGAATAGGCCGAGCTCAAAGAGCACGTTGTCCCGCGCCGCCGGCTTCTCATCGCCGCGTTTGATCACCATGTCGTCGGGAGTCAGTACGAGCACCGCGAAATCGAAACCCTCCGCTGTCTTCACGAGTGCTTCTAACGTTCCCTGAGAGAGACCGAACACGCCTTGTGACCAGACCGTGACTTCGGCGTCGTACTCAAGACCGACTTGTAGAGCCTCGGCGACGGTCAATCCTTCGCTGGATGAGCCGATGAAGACCCGGGGCTTGGTATTTCCAGGGAACGCCGCCGCGCCAGAGGCCTGCTCTTTAGATCCGGAGCCTGAATCCTGTGGGATCTTTGTAGGAGCTGGCGCGGACGCGCGCTGGACTACGTCCAACAGCTGCGCAGCCATGCACGATTTGAGAAGGTCCTCCATCTCGTGCAGGTCGAGAGTCCCCTTCTTCCACGCCTCATCCGCTGATTCCAACGCCCGATAATAGGGAGTCTTGTCTCTTGCGATGAACTCAGGAATGGTACGAGCGCCTGGCAGCTTGTGGCCCAACTTGACGCACAGAACCAGATACGACGCGGCACGCGCAGTCCTGCCGTTTCCGTCTTCGAACGGATGAATCCAGTTCAGCCTCCAGAGAACGTAGGCTGCTAGATGCGTTGCGTACGAGGTTTCCTAATCGTTTGAGACGTAGTCACAAAGATCATCCACATGACCAGCAACATCATCGTGAGGTGGCGGCACGTGTTGCGAGTGCTCAATGATAATGGCGCTACTGCGAAAGGCACCAGGAGCTGCAACTAGACCGCTGACCGCAAGTCGATTGAGCTCGATCAATGTGGACGGCCGAAGACGAAGCTTTCCTACCGAGATCGCATGGTCGATGATCTCGAACATCCGATCAGCTTGGCGGAGCCCATTCTCCGCCTCTCGCTTGACCGCTTCGTCGCGCGTCAGCGTCGGTGCCGCGACGGTTGGCGCGACGAGCTTACTGGCGCGATCCCCCGGCTCGCTCATACGGTTAGTTCACGTGCGCAATCGCTACTGCGCGTCATCGTCGGCAAGAACTGCCGCCGCTCTCTCGATGGCTTCCGGCGTGATGTCCTTGTTTTCGATCTTCGTATTTCCGTACGCAAAGCTCCGGCGTTGCGCTTCCCGCTCCTGGGAGGTCATATCGATTTTCTTTGCCATTTCGACTAATTGGCTCAGTTCTTCGTTTCCCATGATAGCGCTCCTTGCTGAACGAGCGTGTAGCGTATCACACGGGGTCTGAAGCGCCAAGTCTCGGAAGCTGCCGAGGCCAGGGGCCTTTCTGCATAACGAGCTCGTAGAATAACCCAGTTCACTCGCTCACCCCGCCCACCCTCGCCACCACGGGGCCACTCCTCGCCGAGAAAGTCCGAATCCTGGCCTTCTCGTTCCCCCGCGAGGCCCCGCGCCCTCAACTCGCCCGGGCCCTCCCGGCGATCTTCTCGATGTTGTGCACCATCGTGAAGAGCTGCCACTGTGCGTTGACCTTCCCTCTGCTGCGCAGCGTGAAGCGTCGCATCCCCTTGTTCTGGAGGTTCGCGAACACGGGTTCCACCGTGCCCAGTCGCCGACCGTAGATCTCTCGCCCTCGCGCAGTGCTTAGCTTCACCTTCATGCGCTCGACGGCGCCGTCGTTCCTGCCACCTTTGTTCCGCTCGCACTCCACCCACGATCGAATGGGTCTGGCGAAAAATCTCGGGCGATTCTCTCTGGGAGGCTCCGCAGAATGCGATGGTGGCCCTGGATGAAATCAGTTCGCCCGCCGATGTGTCGGTGTGTCTGCCCAACTCTCCATTAAACCGCATCCCCCGACGCCATTCGCGCCGGCAGATGACCCGCGATCGCCACTCCGCCAGAGCCGACTGCGCCGGGCGCTACTCGAAGGGCCAGCTCGGCGGCTTTGAGACGGGTACGATGCGTGCCTGCGCGCTGGGTGCCGTGTCTTCCAATGCTGCACCACCGAGGGGAAGGGCTTACGCCTCGAGGGAGTGAGCGAGGCTCTGTTTCTCCGCCGCTACGACGCGAAGACACGGGAGGCGTACGTCGCTTGGGTGCGGCGCATCGTGATCCTTCTTCATCGGTGCCATCTGAATTCGATCGGCGCCCACGACGTGTCGGCGTTCCTGTCGGATCTGGCGACGCGCGAAAATGTCGGGAACTTGGGTGGGGCCTCGATCTCGAAGGCGACCGTCGCTCGGCGGTTAGGCGCGCGATCCTCGCCGCCATCCGGCAGCTGCCGCTCGATGCGCGACGGCTCATCGAGCGCGCCACCGCGCAAGCGCAAACCGACGTAGACCTTCGCGGGCCACCTGGGGCTCCTGACAACCGAGCGAGGACGCCTGAGCCAGAGCGCTGAATTTTCTTCGCGGAACACCTGGCGCGCGGCAGTTCGTAAAATTCGGTTGGCTGTAGAAGTGGGCCGGGCGGCCCCGCCCTTCATGAGCATGGATCGCTTCTTAGTGGTCGCATCGAAACATGAGAGGTCCAGACTATCGGCATGTCGTGTCGCCGCGTTCCCGGGGTGGGGCTGATGGTGTGCTTGGTCGGCGCTCTCGGTGGTTGTGGCTCGAGCTCCGGCGCTCGGGGTGAGCGCGGCAGCGTGAACGAGCCGCCGATGGCGCAGGGCGGAACTCCCGTCGTGGACGGCGCGTCGTCGCCGAGGACCCCGCTACCCGTCGGCGCGGGCGGCAACTCTGTTGAGGGCAGCGCGGGCGGTGTCGAGCTCGCCCCCGTGCCTGAAGCTGCTCCAGGCAACGGCGGGAGCGCGGTAGCCCAACTCCCCGAGCCCGAGCCCGCGGAGGTGGGCCCGTCGGAGCTGGCCCTGGTGGAAGCGACGTTGAGCGAGCTGCGGCGCGCGTTAGAGACGCGACTGGTGACTCCCGCGGCGCTGACCGGGATGTATCTCGCCCGCGTCCGCGCGTTCGATGACGACGGCCCTCGGCTGAATGCGTTCCTGCAGGTGAACCCAAACGCCGTCGCGGATGCGATCGCGCTCGGAGCCCGGTGTGAAGCCGCGGACGCCCCGCCGCTCTGCGGCATTCCGGTGATTCTCAAGGACAACATCGACACCGCCGACCTGCCCACGACGGCGGGATCGGTGGCGCTCGCGGGCTCGCTGCCGGAGCGGGATGCGTTCGTCACGCGGCGGCTACGCGAGGCGGGGGCCATCATCATCGGCAAGGCGACGTTGAGCGAGCTCGCCAACTTTCTATCGACCAACATGCCGTCGGGCTACAGCTCGCTCGGCGGCTTCGGGTTCAATCCTTACGATCCCCGTCCATTGCCGGGGAGCGACGGGCGGCCAGTGCTCACGCCCGGGGGCTCGAGCTCCGGCTCGTCAATCGCCGTCAGCGCCAACTTCGCGGCGGTCGGTCTCGGCACGGAGACGGCGGGCTCGATCCTGAGCCCGGCGAGCTCGAACGGGATCGTGGGCATCAAGCCGACGCTCGGCCTGGTCAGCCGCGCTGGCATTATCCCGATCAGCGCCGATCAGGACACGGCGGGCCCGCTCGCTCGCACCGTCACCGACGCGGCCGTGGTGCTCGGAGCTCTGGCGGGCTTCGACGCGGCGGATCCGGCGACGGGCGCCTGCCTCGAGCCCGGTCGTTGCGAGTCGGACTACACGCAGTTTCTGGACGTCGAGGCGCTCGATGGTGCGCGCGTCGCCGTGCCGCCATTTCCCAACGGGCGTGGCAGCATCATGCAAGCCGCCATCGACGTGCTCGAGGCGCAGGGCGCGCGCGTCGAGAGCATCGACGGCTTGCCCGGGCAGCGGGGGACCTGCGCGGCCGTACCCGCCGCCAACAACTGCTCCACCGTGCTGCTCTACGGCTTCAAGCGCGATCTGAACGCCTACCTCGCCTCCACCCCGGCAGCGCCGGTAAGCTCGCTCGCGGCGCTCATCGCGTTCAACGCGCGTGCCCCTGGCGCGCTCGATTATGGGCAACAGCTGGCGCTGGCGGCGCAGGCGCTCGACATCGGCCCGGGCAGCGCCGATAGCGCGCGCTACCAGGCGGATCGCACGCTGGCGCTCACGAGCTCGCGGGCGGCGCTCGACGGAGTTTACGCGGGCGAGGATGCCGTGCTGGGAACGGAAGACGACGTCGACGCGCTGCTCTTTTCGGAGAACTCCGGCGCCGGCGCGCCCGCCAGCGCAGGCTATCCGAGCATCACCGTGCCGGGTGGTTTCCTACAGCCCAGTGGCGCCGTGCGGAATGCATTTCCGTCCGGCGTGACCTTCTCGGGGCCTGCCTTCAGCGAACCGCGGCTGATCGCCCTGGCCTACGCGTTCGAGCAGGCCACGCAGTTGCGAGAGCCGCCCGCGAGCACGCCGCCGCTGGTCACGGACGTCGTCCGGCGCTGAGAGCGCCTCCCGAAAACACGGGGCGCGGGCGCGAGGTAGTTAGGGGGGTGCGCTCCGCCCCGTCAAGGGGACTTTGTGTGCATCGGGATCGACAACGGCGGTCGCGCCTATCGATCACAAAGCCCGTACATCGCGTTCACGAATGCGCCGTAATGGGTTAAGCTGTGAAAGTCACCGTGATGATGAAGGTCGAGCGAAACGTCGGTTTTTTTGGTCTAGGTTTCGGTGTTGGCTCAGGGAAGTTCCGACATAAATTGCGGGGCGCTTTGGTGCTTTGGGCAGCTTGCCTGGGGCTCAGCCTCGCCACACCCGCGAGAGCACAGGAAGCCGCACCCGCATCCCGTCCGGACTCTGTGCCGGCCGCGCGGGACATTCGAGACCTGGCCGTGCGCGGTATCTACTTGCAACAGCTGACCGTCCGGGACCCGAAGAGGCTTCGGTACCTCATCGATAATGCCCTGAGGGTAGGGTTCAACACGATGGTCGTGGACCTGTGGGGGCGCTCGGCGGAGTACGCCGCCGGGATCAAAACGATCCAGAACGCTGGCTTGGCGTATGTGCCTCGCATCACTCTATTTCCGGACGGTGGAACACCGGCGCAGATCAATGACCGGGGGATATTGGAGAAGCGTTGGCGGTTGGTCGAGTATGCCCTGAGCCTGGGGGCGAGTGACATTCAGCTGGATTACATTCGCTTCTCCTCTCGGAATGCGGAGTCCCCTGAGAACGCAGACAAGATCCTCGAGGTGGTGCGGTTTTTCAGGCAGCGGATCGAGCAGCGGGGTGCCCGCCTGCAGATTGACGTCTTTGGTGAGACCTCGTACGGCCCCTCGCTTCGCATCGGGCAGGACATGCGCCGCTTCGCTCCCCATCTGGACGCCGTCTGCCCGATGCTCTACCCGTCTCATTTCGAGCCTTATAAGGAGACGGCGCTGACGCCTTACAAGACGGTGCACGGCGCGCTCATGGCTCTACAACGGCAGACGAAGGCGAACCCCCTGCCCATCTACGCCTACATCGAGAGCTTTAACTACCGCTACCCCATGAGTGACGCCGAGCGCACCGAGTACTTCGAGGCGCAGGTACAGGCCGTGCTCGACTCTGGGGCGCAGGGGTTTTACATCTGGAGCGTAGGCAACCACTACGACATCCCGTTCAACTCGCTCGCCCGCCGCGCGCGCGAGCGAAGCGAGGGCGCGCCGCCAGTGGAGATGGCCGCGGGTGCCTCGACGGGCATCAAGGCGGCCATCTTGCCCTTTGGTCCTCCGCCTCCTCGTTAGCTCCGCTCTGGGCGAAGCGCCCGTCCCGCGCTGAACTCTTCCATCTGCATCAGTGGCTCGAGCGACGCTCGAAGCGTGGGGCCGAGGTAGCCCTGCAGGCGGTTCTCCAAGAGCGCATTGGTGGCCGCGGCCATGATCATGCCCTGGTCGAGCGCCAGGTGGCGATCGGCGACCTGCCCGGTGGCGACGTTGACCGAATCCTTGAAGCCACCGGCGCCGTAGAGGCTGGGAAAATCCCGGCGCAACGCGGCGAGGTTTGCGAGCGCCGCCTGGGGCGCGAAGTCGAGCGCGAGGAAGGCCGCGTGCGGCGTCACCACGCCCTTTCCGTAGCTCACGATGGGGCGAGGCGGCCGCGCGCTGTCGCCATTTTCCCAACCGGGGTCGAAGAGCGTCAGGGACGCCGTGTCCGCGGCGTAGCCGTTCGGATCCATGCCGAGGGCGCACACCCCATACTCGCGATAGCCACCGCCCGGATCGCTCGCCGGGCTAAAGCCCCAGTAGCCGTAGCCCGCCTCTTCCAGGCCGAACTCGATCTGTGACTCGACGTAGAGCGGATGCGTGACGGCCCAGCTGCTCTTGCCCCACTGCTTCTCGGGCACGACCAGCGTGGGCATCAGCGCTTCGAACATGCTGCCGCCCCAGGTTGGCACGAGGCGCCGACCGCCGTAGGTATAGGCGCCCTCAAAGACGTCGATGCCGAGGTAACTTCGCCACTGACCGACCGGCTTGGCTTCCTGCCAAGCTCCTTCGCGCGTATCCGAAAAGGTGCGCAATGGGGCGAAGTAGTGCTCGCTCGGCACCTGGCCGAGGGCGATGGCGATGTAGCTGGCGATGCGCGTTTCAGTGTTGAATGCGCCGTAGTGGTGGCTCGTGTAGACGACCGTCTCGCCCATGTTCGAGTAATCGCCGCGGGGCAAGGCCAGGCACTCTGGCGGCTCTTCACCCAGGCGCCAGAACCCGCCGCGCATGAGGCCGCAGCCGGGGCCCGTGCCCTTGGCGTGCGGGTTGTAATAAGATGCGAAATCCATGCTCGACACGAGCGCCCAAGCTGAGCCGTGGAGCGCGGGGATGGCCTGTGCGAGCATGATGAGCGCGCTCGCCAACCAGCCGTTGTCGACGCTCGAGGCGAAGGGATGCACGGCCGCATGGGCACCCTCCGGCCAGAGCGTGAGCTTGGCGAGCGTGGTCGGGTCGTACCAGTTGTAGAACTGCCCTGAACGCTCGTGCCGCTCGAGCGCGGAAAGGCTGCCGAGAGCTTGGCGGCTACGCTCTAGCGCTGCCTGCGGCGAGATGAAGCCGAGGTCGCGCGCCGCGAGGACGGCCCACAGGTACATGGCGATGTCTGTGGGGGACGTGTACCGCGCGCGGCCCTCCGGGCTGAGATCGCCTCCGATGTAGTCGGCGGGCAACCCCGTGCTGGCGACGACCAGCTTTTCGAACGAGCACCACGTCGCCCGGGCGTAGCGCTGAAGATCCGAGCTGACCATTTCCTAACGTAACCAGGAGTTGTGGCTCGAGAGCCAGAGCGATCGCGTGACGGGCGCAGGCTCAATGGCGCTCCACGAGAGTCGCGCCGAGCGGGGATCGAGCACGCCCGCCATTCAGCAAGCTTCATGCCGCCAGAGGGGGGATCACGCAAGCAAATACCTGAACCCAAGATCAGCCTTTCCGCGTCTGCAATCAGCAGCGAGCGCAAACCCGGGGGAGCTCCCATCGGATGGAACGCGTGGCTTCAGCTCTCGGAAAGCTCGATTTAGGACGCCAGAAGCCCAGCGCTGTGTCGTAATGAGAGGCTCGTCCAAAGCGCCGGCGGGGATTGGCCGTACGTCGGGCAGCGGAAGGCTCAGGCGGGAGGCTCAGGAGCAGGGCCATCCGCACGCATCCTCAGGGGGACAGGGAGTGAATCAAAATCCGCCGGACGATCCGGTCCTCGGGCTCCAGCGCTGCCGGGAGCGCTTGCGGGTGATCTCCGAGGCCACGCGCGCATTTGCCGAGGCCACCACGGATTACGAGCGGCTGCTCGATAGCATCGCAAGCCTGCTGAGCGAGGCCATTCGCGATTCATGCGCCGTATTCCTGCTCGAACCGGGGGGCGCATCTCTGCGCGCGGCCTCGCTGCACGCGCGCGACGTTGCCGCCCTCGAACAGCTTAGAAAAACGCACTCCACGCCGCTCGTGCTGAGTGAGCAGCCCGCGCTGCAGCACCTGTTGGCCACGGGCCAGGCGCTCCTCGTCCCCAAGCTGAATCAAACGGCGCCGCGCGCTGATACGACACCGGAGCAGGTGGCCGCGCAACGCGAGCTGGGCTTGCACAGCTACTTGGTGGTGCTGCTGCGCTCGCACGAGCGGCCGATTGGAGTGCTGGCGCTCGGCCGTTACCGCGCCGAGTCGCCGCCGTTCGAGGACGACGATCGCGAGCTGGCGCAGACGCTCGCGGACCACGCTTCGCTCGCGATTGCCAACGCGCAGCTCTACCTGGCAGCAGAGGAGGCGCGACAAGCCGCACAGCTTTTGGAAGAGAGGGCCCGGCGCTCGGAGCAGACCCATCGATTTCTGTTCGACTCGAGCCCGCTCGCGGCCTTCGTCTTCGACGTCGAGAGCCATCGAGTGCTGGCCGCGAACGCCGCAGCGCTCGAGCTCTACGGGTACTCGATCGACGAGTTCTCGAGGCTCTCCCTGGATGACCTGCGTGCGCCAGAAGAGCGGGAGAAGCTCGCGGCGGCGCTGCTCGCCGCCGGCGATGCGAACATGCTGGGGTCCGCGCACCACCGGCGCAAAGACGGCAGCATCATCTTCGTCGAGGGCAAAAACCACCTGACCTCCTTCGAGGGGCGCAAGGCGCGCATCGTGGTCGTGCAGGATCACACCGAGCGCATGCAAGCCGAGGCCGCGCAGCGGGAGAGCGAGAGCCGGCTGCAGCGCACCCTCGATACGATGATGGAGGGTTACACGATCCTGGGGCACGACCTGCGCTACCTGTATGTGAACGCCGTCGGGGCACGGCAAGCCCGGCTCACCAAAGAGCAGCTCCTCGGGCATACTCCGATGGAGCTCTACCCCAACTTCGAGCAAAGCGGCATGTACGCCCTCCTGCAACGCTGCACGAAGGAGCGAGTCCCCGTCCAAATGGAGGAAGCGCTCACGCTGGCGGACGGCCAGACCGCTTACTTCGAGGTCAACGTGCGACCCACAGAAGAAGGCCTGGTCATACTTTCGATAGACACGACCGAACGCCGCCGCACGGCGCTCGCTCGGGATAACCTGGAAGAACAGCTGCGCCAATCTCAGAGGATGGACGCCGTGGGCCGCTTGGCAGGCGGCATCGCGCACGACTTCAACAACATCCTGTCGATCATCCTCGGCTACGGCGAGCCCTTGCTCGAGGATCTCGACCCCAAGACCACAGCGCACGCCGATGTGCAGGAGATCAACAAAGCTGCCCAGCGCGCCGCCGAGCTCACCAAACAACTCCTCATGTTCAGCCGCCAGCAGATGCTGGAGCTCACGGTGGTCGACCTGAACGAGGTGATCACTGGCCTACAGAAGATGCTGCAGAGGCTACTCGGCCAACAGCTCGAGCTCAGCGTCCTGCGCGCGCCGAACCTGGGCAGGATCCGAGCCGACCGCGGCAACATCGAGCAGGTGCTCATGAACCTCGTCGTGAACGCGCGCGACGCCATGCCCAGAGGCGGCAAGCTCACCATCGAGACCTCCAACGTCTACCTGGACGAAGCGTTCGCGCGCAGCCACTTGGGCGCCGAGCCCGGGCCCTACGTGCTGATGGCCGTCACGGACACCGGCGTCGGCATGGACAAGGCCACCCGACTACGCATCTTCGAGCCGTTCTTCACGACCAAGGCACAAGGCAAGGGCACCGGACTCGGGCTCTCGACCGTCTTCGGCATCGTGCAACAGAGCAAGGGCGGGGTGTGGGTGTACAGCGAGCCCGGGCGCGGCTCGACGTTCAAGGTCTACCTGCCGCGCACCGAAGCGGATGTCGCCATTGCGCGCGTGTCTGCCTTCCCGCTGAACCTGCGCGGGAAGGAGACGGTGCTGTTGGTCGAGGATGAAGAAGCGGTGCGCGTGGTGGCGCAGCGCATGCTCGAACGCAACGGTTACCGGGTCATCACTGCGGCGAACGCCACCGATGCGCTGGAAGCGGCCGAGCAGGGCACGCACATCGATCTACTCCTCACTGACGTCGTGATGCCGCTCCTCAGCGGCGCAGAGCTCGCCACCCGCCTCGGCGCGCGCTATCCCCACATGAAGGTGCTCTACATGTCCGGCTACACCGACGGCACCGTCGTCGCCCACGGCGTGCTCGAAAGCGGCGTCGCCTTTCTGCAGAAGCCCTTCACTTCCGAGCAGCTTGCACGAAAGATCCGCAGCGTGATCGACGTGGAGCCGGCCGCGCTCGAGCTACATCACCGCGGCTGAGCGACGTCGCGCATGCCCAGACGAGCTCAGCCGCTGAGGGCGTCGAAGCCGGCGTCCTTTGACGTACCACTCGGCGACGCAGCAGACGTGCGCTCTCGGCGGCAGGCGTCCTGCGCGTCTTCGCTCGTCCAGGGTGACTCCGCGGCGCATTCGGCGAGCAAGCGCGAAAGCTCGCGGGCGTTGCCCGGGCGGTCGTCGCGCCGCTTCGCGAGACACGCGAGCAACAGGGCTTCCAGCAAGGCTGGGACGGGCTTGCGCAGGCGCGCGCTCGGCGGCTCGGGGGGGGTGTGCAGGTGGTGGCCGCACACCTCGACCGTCGAGCGGCCGGTGAACGGCGGCGTCCCCGTCAGCAAGCAATATCCGACCGCGCCCAGCGCATAAATGTCCACGCGGTGGTCGATCGCCGTCGGGTCCATCAGCGTCTCCGGCGCGAGATAGAGCGGCGTGCCGGTGAGGCTGTTGGTTTGAGTGAGCGAGGGATCAGCGCTCGGGCGAATGTCCTTCACCAGTCCGAAATCGAGGAGCTTGACCACATCTGCGCTGCCTGCGCGCTCGCACAGGAGGATGTTCGCTGGCTTCACGTCGCGGTGGATCAGCCCGAGCGTGTGGGCCTCGAGCAGCGCGCCCGCGGCCTGTTGCAAGATGTGCACGCAGCGCCCGGCGGGCTGCGGGCCATGCCGCTCGACGAGCTCCGCCAACGAGAGCCCGTCGATGTACTCCATGGCGTAATAAAAGACCCCATCCGGCGTACGCCCGTAGTCATAGACGGCGACCGTATTGGGGTGAGTGAGCTGGCTCGTGAGCTGCACCTCGCGTTCGAAGCGCGCGATGCTGTCGTGCCCGGTGCGTTCCGGTAACAGCAGCTTGAGCGCCGTCGGGCGGCGCAGGCGAGCGTGCCGAGCAATGTAGACGGCCCCCATCCCGCCTTCGCCGAGGAGGCGTTCGATGGTGTACTGCCCGAGCCGCCGCGCCTTGGCGACTTCCCTCCTCAAACCATAGATCTCTTTCGAGACGAACGCGGTGCCGACGAGGAGCGCAACGGACCAGACCGCCGTGCCGAAGCCGACGATGAGCGGGGTGACCAGCCACGGAAGCTTTGGCTCACGCACCGCCATCTGATATTGCGCCCAGATCGTGGGCACGGACGCCAGGGCTCCGATGCAGGCGGTCCGCAGGGGCGGGCTCGGCACGAAAGCAGCGCGGAACATCAAGCCGAGCACGCTGATCAACATCGGCACGAAAGTCAGCCCAAAACCCGTCGGCACGTAGGGCGCGGCGAGCGCTACGCTGAGGTTGAGCACGAACGGCAGCAAGGCGTCCCCCGCGAGCAGCGCCAGGCGCGAGCGACCCGGGCGACGCACGACCCACCAGATGCCGAACGCGAGCAGGACTACCCCCAGGTTCGCGAGCTTGGCCGGGTGTACGTGCACGGCCCACAAGTTGTCCCGTGCGATGGCGAGCACGAGGACGATGCCGGCCACGTACAGCATGCAGAAGAACAGGCCGATCTGGCGCGCGTAGAGCGCCACGCGCCCGGCGAGGAACGCCCGCGCCTCCTCCTCGTCAAAGCTCGTGCCCCAGGCCCAAGCCGCCCGCTGCACTTCTGGCGATAACGTCGTCTTCATTTCGACCCGAGGCCGGAACGCGCGCATCGCGCCTTCAGCCCGCCGCGGCGAGCTGCCCCAGATAAAGCGTGGTCACGGGGCGTAGCCCTCGGGCCGATTCGAAAAGCGCTGCGCCGGATCCATCGCGTCGAGCATACCAGAGTGGCGACCGCTCGTCCGTGCGCTCTCCAGACCACACTCCTGTGATGACGATCCGCCACGACAGAGCCGGGCGCGCGGAGCCGGGCCCTGGCGCGCGCAGCAAAGTCACGGGGCAATGCGGACGCTGACGCAGGCTGTGCACGTCAAGACGACGCGCCGCAAGTTTTGCGTTCGCTCACTCGGTGAACCGACTGCTGTTCACCACTGTAGGCGCGCTCGACCGGCGCCTGAGACGAGCTGGCACATGTCCTGCAGTGACACGGCTTTATGAGCAAGCCCATCCCCACCATCCAGAAGTACATGACCGCGCTGCCTCACTCGATCGGCAGTGAGCAGACCATCGCCAAGGCGGCAGCGATGATGACGGAATACAAGATTCGTCACTTGCCTGTGCTCCACGGCGGCCATCTCATGGGCATCCTGACGGATCGCGATATCAAGCTCATCGAATCGTTCAGGGACGTCGACCCGACGAAGACCACCGTACAAGACGCGATGACCGAGCAGCCCTACACTGTCGACCCCGAGACCCCCCTCGACCAGGTCGCTCAGACGATGGCCGAAAAGAAGTTTGGGTCCGCGGTGATCGTGCAAAACCACAAGGTCGTCGGCATCTTCACCACCGTGGACGCCTGCCAGGCCTTGGCCGAGCTGCTCAACACGCGCCTGGCAAAGTAAAGGCGCGCCGTCTCACTTCGCCAACCCCTGAGCGTCGAAGACGCCTTCAAAGAGCACGGTGCTCAGGTAGCGCTCGCCCGAATCGGGCAGCACGACGACAATGGTCTTGCCCGCGTGCTCCGGATCAACGGCCAAGCGCGCCGCTACAGCCGCCGCGGCACCGCTGGAGATGCCGGACAAGATACCTTCTAGACGCGTGAGGCGGCGGGCGTAGTCGATCGCCTCCTCGTTACTCACCTGCTCGACGCGATCCACCAGCGAGAGGTCGAGGTTACGGGGGACGAAACCCGCGCCGATGCCCTGGATTTTGTGCGGCCCGGGGACGAGCGCCGTGCCGGCTCGCGTCTGCGAGATGACCGGGCTATGACTCGGTTCTACGGCGACGGACAGCAGCGGTTGTTTCCGTGTCCGCTCGAAATAGCGAGACACGCCCGTGATGGTGCCGCCCGTGCCCACCCCCGACACCAGGATGTCGACCTTGCCGCCAGTGTCATCGTAGATCTCGGGCCCGGTGGTGGCCTCGTGGATGGCGGGGTTTGCAGGGTTCTCGAACTGCTGCAAAAGCACGTAACGGCTGGGGTCAGACGCCAAGATCCGCTCCGCCTGCCCGATGGCTCCGTTCATCCCCTTCGAGCCTTCGGTCAGCACGAGCTTGGCCCCGTAGGCGACGAGCAGCTTGCGCCGTTCGAGGCTCATCGTCTCAGGCATGGTCAGCGTGATCGGGTAGCCGCGCGCCGCGGCCACGAAGGCCAAGGCGATGCCAGTGTTACCACTCGTCGGCTCGATCAGCTCTTTGCCCGGCCCAAGGATGCCGCGCTTTTCCGCGTCCAGGACCATGCCAGCGCCGATCCGGCACTTCACGGAATAGGCGGGGTTTCGCCCCTCGATCTTGGCCAGAATCAGCGCTCGCGAGCGCTCCACGATGCGGTTCAGGCGCACGAGGGGTGTGCGACCGATGGACAACACGTTGTCTTCGAACCATTGAGGCACGATTTTTCCTCTTTCCCGCGTAAAGCCGGCGTTAGGCGTACTCCTCTTCCGCCCTCTGGTACACGAGATTCCTCGACACGGCTCACGGCACGCGGCTTGCTTTTCGCCGAGCGCTTGCGTCGCGTCAGCGTCCGGGGCAGAGTGGCGGCGCCCGCAGGGCTTGGCTCGATGAGGCCGTCCCTCCTCTGCTGGCGAGGTAGCCTGCAACACCGCAACCCCACCCTGCTTGGCCGAGCCGCGGCCTGCCGCCAGCTGCGTTCGATGGCGAGCGTGATCGCGCTCTCCGCCTGTTCGAACGCGCCCCCCGCAGGTCCGAGTCGAGAGGACGGCGTGGCCCGCTCGCAGCCGCAGTCGCAAGCGGTACTGGCGGATACCGCGCGCCCGCCGCATGAGCACAAGGACAAGGCCCATCTGCGGCCCTGCCCCCCGCGCATTCCCGAAGCGCTGGATCCGCCCCCCAACGCCACGCTCGAACAGGCGCTCGAGGCCGATGGCGTGCAGATCTACGCCTGCGCCGCCGGCAAAGGGGGTGAGCCACCTGCGTGGGCGCTCGAAGCCCCGCACGCCGTGCTCCGCACCGGTCCTCGAGTGCAGGGCGTTCATTTCGCCGGCCCGACCTGGCAAGCGCTCGATGGGAGTCAGCTGAGAGGGGCCAAGCTGGCGGCAGCGGATGCGCCTGATGCGGCGGCCGTGCCTTGGTTATTGCTGTCCGCGACGCCCACGGGGGATGGGACGTTTGCCCACGTGACGCACATCCAGCGGCTCGAAACAGTGGGAGGCAAGGCGCCGGCCCTGGGTTGCGACGCCGGCCACCTGGGCGCGAAAGTGCTCGTCCCGTATCGCTCGAGCTATTTCTTCTATCGCAGCGCGGCCCCCGGGGTGCCCGTCCACCAATGCAACTCTGGTCGCAAAAAACCTGGCAGCAGCTAGAAACATCCGCCGCCGGCGTGCGGGCGCGCGAGCCGCGGCGAATCGTGCCGCCGAAGGCGCCGGGGTGCGATAGCATCGCTCATGACACTGCATAGCGTCCTCTCGGCAAAGCGCGACGAGGTCATGCTCTATTGGAAAGGGCAAGTGAGCGGCACGCTGGCTCCGGAGGCCATGCCGGCGTTGGAGCTGGTCGATCACCTACCAGAGTTTCTGGAGCAAATCCTCGACGCCTTGGCAGAGGAGGCGGGCCTGCCCTCCACGGATCTGCCACAGCATCTCCCTGCCGAGCTGAGCACGACCGCAGCGGGGCACGGCGAACAACGGCTGCGCCTCGGCTTCAGTCTGGACTCCGTGGTGCGCGAGTATGGAGCGCTGCGTGATGCCATCGTCGAGACGGCGCGAGCCGCTGGCGAGCCGATCACCTTCGGCGAGATGCAGACCATCTTCGACTGCATGATCGACGGCATCGCGCATGCAGTCTCCGAGTACACCCGCCAGCGAGACGCGGAGCTGCTGCGGCAGGCTAACGAGCATTTCGCGTTCATCGCGCACGAGTTCAGGAACCCGCTGTCCGCTGCGACCATGGCCTTCCAGCATCTCCAGCTGAAAGGTCAACTCGCTCCGGAGGGGCGCGCGGTGCGCGCGCTGGAGCGCGGCCTGCAACGTACGAGTGAGCTCGTCAACCAGACGCTGCAGATGGCTCGCGTCGCGTCCGGCGTCGAGCTTCGCAAACAGTGGACGACGCTCGGGTCGGTCTTCGAAGATGTCGAGCTGGGGGCGATCCCAGAAGCCGAGTCCAAAGGCATAGAGCTCAAGGTGGTGCTCGAAGCGGACGAGCGCGTGCACCTCGACGTGCGGCTGGTTCGTTCTGCGCTCGGCAACCTGCTGCGCAACGCCGTAAAATACACGCACGCAGGCGGAGCGGTCGAGCTGCGTGGCTCGGTGGCAAACGGGCGTGCCGTGATCGAAGTCGAAGACCGTTGTGGCGGGCTCGAGCCAGGCAAGGTCGAAAAAGCGTTCGCGCCCTTCGTGCGGCTGGACGAGAGCCAGAGCGGATTTGGCCTGGGCCTCGCCATCGCCAAGCAGGCGGTCGACGCGCATGGCGGGAGCATTCGCGTGCAGAATTTGCCGGGCAAGGGTTGCATCTTCGTGCTCGACCTACCGGTCGCCGTCTAGCCGGGCGCGGACGCTGTATGGGTAGCGGGAGAAACCAATGAATCGTCGCTCCGTTCTAGTCAATGCGGCTGCCCTCTCTGTGGCCCTCGCGACGCTGGTCCGAGCAGCAGCAGCCGCCGCACCCCCGCGTCAGGCCCACACCGTCAGCCATGACCGGTACTCGCTCTCGATCGACGGGAAACGTGTCTGGCTGTGGTCGGCGGAGTTCCACTACTATCGGTTGCCCAACCCCGAGCTCTGGCGCGATCAGCTCGAGAAGTTCAAAGCCACGGGCTTCAACGCGGTGTCGCTCTACTTCAGCTGGGAGTACCACTCGCCCGCCCCCGGTGTGTACGACTTCACGGGGGTTCGCGACGTGGGGCGGCTGCTCGACATCGCCGAGGAGGTCGGCCTGTACGTGCTCGCCCGGCCTGGGCCGTACATCAACGCCGAGCTGGACTCCGGCGGTTTTCCGGGCTGGCTGAGCACGCAGCTCGGCCAGGCCCGCACGCACGCCGACGACTACCAGGCGGCGTGGGAGGAGTGGTTCGATCACGTCAACCCCATCATCGCGCGCCATCAGCTCACCGATGGCGGCGGCTCGGTGGTCCTGTTTCAGATCGAGAACGAGTACGATCGCGAGGACGCGGTCTACATGCAGGAGCTCGCCACGGCAGCGCGGGCCGACGGCATCACGGTCCCGCTGTTTCACAACGACAAGGGCCGTAACTTGCGCTGGGCCTCGGGGCCCGGCGCGCCCGATCTCTACGGGACGGACACCTACCCCGCCGGCTTCGACTGCAACCGCACCTCGGTCCCCGCGGTCACCGACTACCGCTTCCTGCGCGCGGGCGTGGGCGAGCGGCCCTTCATGTGGGGCGAGTTTCAGGGCGGCGCGTTCGACCCGTGGGGTGGCCCGGGCTACGACCGTTGCCGCGTCATGACGGGGCCCGCCTTCGAGCGCGTGTTCTACGCCAACAACATCGAGAACCAGTTCACCGTACACAACATCTACATGGCCTATGGCGGCACGAACTGGGGCTGGCAGGCAGACCCCAACGTGGTCTACACCTCCTATGATTACGGCGCTGCCTTTAACGAGCAGCGTGAGCTGACGGAGAAGGTGCCCGTGCTCAAACAGCACGGGTATCTGGTCGCCACGGTCGCGGATCTGAGGCAGGCCGACGATATCGGGCAACAGGCGGGGACCCATCCCGCCCTTCGTGTTTGGGTGAAGAAGAACCCGAGCACCGGCGCGCAATTTTATTTCGTGCGGCACGCGGACAGCACCTCGCTGACGAACGACACGACGACCTTCAGCGTCGAGGTGCCGGACGGCAGCTACCAGCCGACGGTCGGCGTGAACGGGCTCGACTTCAAGATCCTCGCCGCCGGCTACGATATGGAAGGCCAGCGGCTGGTCCACTCCACCTCGGAGATCATGGCCCATGTCGGTCTCGGGGACCGGGACGTCGCCCTCTTGCACGGCCGCGCCGGGGAAGCGGGCGAGACGCTGCTGCGCTACGAATGCTTGCCGCGCGTGGAGGTGACGTCCGGCTCGGTGAACGTCAGCTGGGACGCGCTGCGCGGCGACCTGCGGCTAGAATATGTCCACTCGGGGCTCGCACGCGTCTCGATCTCCGAGGGCGGACGGCCGCCGCTCACGCTGCTGCTCGCTGACGGCGCTGCGGCCTCGACGTTCTGGCGAGTCGACAGCCGCTCCGGACCCCTGCTGGTGCGTGGCCCGTACTTGGTCCGATCGGCGGAGCAGGACGGCGCCACGCTGCGCTTGCGGGGCGACGCGGACCGCGCGAGCCCGCTAGAGGTCTTCGCGCAGAAGCGCGCTCGGCAGGTGTTCTGGAATGGGCGACGGGTGCAGAACGAGCAAGTGCCCGGACCCGAGCCCGTCAGCCTTCCCGAGCTCTCGGGTTGGCGCGTCGCAGAGGACATCCCCGAGGTCGATCCCGCCTTCGATGACAGCGGCTGGACCGTCGCTGACCGCCCCACGACGCACAACCCGACCCAGCCCGCCACCCTGCCCGTGCTTTACACCGACGACTACGGCTTCCACTACGGCGACGTCTGGTACCGCGGGCGCTTCAGCGGTGAAGCGACCGGCATCTCGCTCACGGCGGGCACGGGTCGCGCCGGGATCTGGTCGGTATGGGTCAACGGCGTCTTTCTAGGCAGCGTGAACACCGGCACGGCGAAAGACAACCAGAACTCGAGCGGCGCGTTCAGCTTCCCCGCGGGCGTCATCAAAGCGGGAGCGGAGAACGTGGTCTCCGTGCTGGTGCGCAACATGGGGCACAACGAAAACGGCGGCAGCAACGATGAGCACAAGGCGCCGCGCGGGCTGCTTTCAGCGAGCCTGGGCGGCTCGAGCGCCGCGCTGCGCTGGCGGATCCAGGGCACGCGCGGCGGAGAGAAGCTCTTCGACGTGCTGCGTGGGCCGCAGAACAACGGCGGCCTGCACGGCGAGCGAGTGGGCTACGCCCTACCGGGTTTCTCGGACAGCGCCTGGGCAGAGGTGACGCTGCCGCACAATGAGGTGCCGCCGGGCGTGGCCTGGTACCGCACCAGCTTCCGGCTCGACCTGCCGAAGAACCAGGACGTGCCTGTCGGCCTCCGCTTCAGCGACGACCCGTCCCGCCACTACCGCGCGCTGATCTTCGTCAACGGCTGGAACGTGGGGCAGTACATCAACGACGTCGGCCCGCAGCGCGTCTTCACTCTGCCGGAAGGCATCCTGAACCATCGGGGCAAAAACAGCATCGCGCTCGCGGTGTGGTCGGCGGACGCCAGCAGCGGCGGGCTCGGGAAAGTGAGCCTCGAAGCGCTCGGCAACTACACCACCGATCGGCGCTGACCGCGCAGGCACGGCTCATCGAGCCAGCCAGCGCCCCCGCATCAGCTAGCGCTGGGCAGGGGCGGGCTCCACGTGGAGAGGCGAATGTCGATGCTCGATTCGGTCGCGAGCGTGCTCAGGAGTTTTCCGAGCGTGCCCGCGTCGAGCCCGCCCAGGCCAAAGGCTTGGGAGTCTGAGGCTTCGTTCGGCGTGCCCGTGCAGATCAACGCTGCGTCACTCCGCTCGTACAGGCCGCAGAACGCACCCGTCTCTATCGGCGCTTCGAACCCCAGCCGCGAGAGCACCGGCCAGAGCTCTGCGTGCAGAGCCCCACCCGGGCAGTGCAGCCGGCCCTGGCACTGCTGCGGGGCGCCTTCCACGCGCCGGCTCCAGAGCTCGCCCCAGGCCAGCATCTCCCGAAAGGTCTCGAATTGCTCATGGCTCTCGTCTTTGGGCGTCAGCATGCGGACGACGAGCGCGTCAGCGCGAGCTGGGCTCTCCAGATCGTAGAAGTAGTGCAAAGGCGAGACCTCGTCGTGCTCATGCCCGATCAGCAAGAAGCGCGGGTGGGGCTCGATCTGCCGAGCCGCGTACGCGGACAAGATAGCCCGCGCCGAGAAGTCGATAGTCGGGTATTGCATACCGCCCATGCTCCTGCCCAGATGCGAGAGGAACCAGACATAGAGCTCGGGTAGGGGGCGGCCGGCGATGCTCTCGATTTGGGCAATCTCGCTCGCAGGAGCGCCCTCCCACTCTTGCGATAACCGAGGGACGATGCGCAGCAAGAGCTTCTCGAGGGCAGTCTCAGACGAAGGCATGCTCCTAGACCAGCACAACCGCTCGAGCTCCGATAGGGCACACGAAGCGCCCAGAGGCGGGCGAGGTGCACAATCTCAACTTGCGCTTTGGCGGGCCGCGCGACGCTCCAGCCAACGGAAGCTCAGAGCCCACCAGCCCGCGAAGAACAGAAGCAGCGCCACGCCCACGAAGCGGGCGGTAAAAATCTCGAGAAACAGGCCCCGCTGGGGGTTCATGCCATAGCGGGCCAGCGTGACCGACCAACCCAAGAGGAGCGTACACAGCGGGCTGAGCACGATAGCCAGAGCCAGGCTCCTCGGCTTCGGTTGGTGCGTGACGAGGAACACGAACCCGATGGGCAGGGCCGCGCCGATGAACAGGCTCAACAACCCGGCAATCGCCATCGCCACCTCCCCCAGGGTTGCCACGGGGGGTTCGTTGCACACGGATCAGCAGCTGGCAACCGCTTTCACCGGGCGCGATGACGGCCGGAAGCGCGGAGCTATTGCGGCATTTTTCCGCGTGGCAGCCTCGCCCGCAGCCAGCGCGTCGACGTCGCCAGCCCACCGTTTTGGGCGTCTACCGTGCGGCGTTCTGGCTCGCCTCGAAACGGGGCGTTCCAAGGACCCGAGCCGTGGCAGCGGGTCAGGGGAGACCACGAGCCGCCGGCCATTGCCGGGATATTTGCTCGCTTCGCCGTAATTTGCGCTGTGTGGTGGAGCCGAGCCCAGAGGAGCGGAGGAGCCTGCCGCCTTGCGATCTGGGCCGGAGCGCGATAGCTGCGTACCCCCGTGTGCCCGATCCGCTCCTTACCCCCCGACGCGTTAGCCCGCCGCTGCGATCCAGCGACCCTCCCCTTCGAGACCACCGCCGAAGCTTCGCGTACCCCCGAGTTCATCGGCCAAGATCAGGCCGTAGCGGCGCTGCACTTTGGCGCCTCCGTTCGGCGGGATGGCTATAACTTTTTTGCGGTCGGCCCCGCCGGCGTCGGCAAGCAGAGCGTCCTGCGTCAACTCTTGACGCGCGCCGCGGCCGGAGAGCCGCCGGCCGACGACTGGTGCTACGTTCACAATTTCGATGACCCGCATCGACCCCGCGCGCTGCACCTGCCCGCGGGCAAAGCGGCGGTGCTGAGCGCTGACATGGATCACCTGGTGGCGGAGCTACAAACCGCCGTGCGGGCCGCGCTCGAGAGCGACGAGTATCGTACCCGCAAGCAGAAGCTGGAGCGGGCGCTCGACAACCGCCAAGACAAGGCCTTCCGAGACATCGAAAGGCAAGCGAAGGAGATGGGCGTAAGCATCGCGCGCGAGCAAGACTCGTTCACCGTCAGGCCGCTTCGTCACAATAAAGCGCTCTCGCCCGCGGAGCTCGACGAGCTGCCGGAGGCCGTGCAAACGCCGCTCCGAGAAGTGCTTGCGCGCGCCGAAGACTCGCTCGAGGGCATGCTCCACAAGTTCAACGATTGGGGGCGCGAGCACAAGGAAGGGTTGCAAGCGCTGGAACGAGGCACGGCGGCGGCGGCCGGCGCTCCCATGTTTAGTGCGCTGAAGGGCGGTTACGCCGACCAGCCTCTCGTGCTCGAGTACCTTTCCGATGTAGAGGCCAATCTGGCCGACAGCGCGGAAGAGTTCAAAGACGACGACGAGCCTGTCGGAGCTGCTGAAGCACCGCCGAGGCGGCGGCCGCCGCCGGAGCCGAGCGAGGGCTCATCCTTCGAGCTGCGCGCGACGGTCAACGTGATGATCGACAACACCGGCGCTCAGGGCGCCCCGGTCGTCTTCGAGGATCATCCGACGTACGCAAACCTCATGGGCCGGGTCGAGCACAACACCCAGTTCGGCTCCTTGATCGCCGACTTCACGCTGATCAAACCGGGCTCCCTCCACCGCGCGCGGGGCGGATACCTGCTGGTGGATGCCCGGCGGCTGCTGGAAAATCCGCTCGCCTGGGAGGCGCTCAAGCGCACGCTGCGTTCAAACGAGATCTGCCTGGAGTCGAGCGGGCAGCAATCAGATTCGATGCCTACCGTCTCGCTTCGGCCGGAGGCCATCCCCTTTGCAGGGACCAAGTTGGCGCTGCTCGGTGAGCGCGATCTGTACGACTCGCTCGCCGAGCTCGACCCGGACTTTCTGGAGCTGTTCAAGGTCCTGGTGGAGTTTGACGACCGCATGGATCGCGGGAGCGAGAGCGAGGTCCGCTACGCAAATCTGGTGGCGCGCCTGGCGTTCGACGACACTCTGCGCGACTTCACGCGCAGCGGCGTGGCTCGCGTGCTCGACCACTCGGCGCGCCTGGCGGAAGACGCGGGCAAGCTCTCCGTGCGCATGCGGCCGGTCTTGGACCTGATGCGCGAGGCGGATGCGCGCGCCGGCATGACCAACTCTCGCTTGATCTCCGCGGAACACGTGCAGGCAGCCATCGACGCGCAAGAAGAGCGCGCCGGGCGCGTGCGGGCCCGCATCCTCGAGGACCTTCGGCACGGCATTACGCTGATCGACACCGCAGGGGCGAGGGTCGGGCAGGTGAACGCGCTGTCCGTGGTCAGGTCCGGCGAGCACGCCTTCGGGCTGACGGTGCGCATCACGGCGCAAGCCTGGGTGGGCCGAGGCGAGGTGCTCGACATCGAGCGCGAAGTGGAGCTGGGCGGCCCGCTGCATTCAAAGGGTGTGCTGATCCTCGGCGGGCTGCTCGGGGCGCGTTATGCCACGCAGCATCCGCTATCGCTCTCGGCGAGCCTGGTCTTCGAGCAGTCCTACGCGGGCGTCGAGGGGGATAGCGCCTCGCTGGCGGAGGCCTGCGCGCTCTGGTCGGCGCTGTCCAGCTTGCCCGTGAAGCAGTCGATCGCGATCACGGGCTCGATGAATCAGCACGGTGAGGTGCAGGCCATCGGCGGGGTAAACGAGAAGATCGAGGGCTTCTTCGACATCTGCTGCGAGCGCGAGCTCACCGGATCACAGGGCGTGGTGATCCCGAGCAGCAACGCGCGACACCTGATGTTGAAGAGCGAGGTGGTGGCGGCCGTGGGGGCCGGCAAATTCCACGTCTGGACAGCGGAGACGCTCGACGACGCGCTCGAGCTCTTGATGGGTCGCGCCGCGGGCCAGAGCGACCCTCAGGGCCACTTCCCCGAAGGCACGATCAACGGCGCCGTCGAACGGCGGCTGACCCAGTTCGCCGAGAGCAGCCGGCGCCTGCTCTACGGCCAGCCCCCCTGAAGCCGCGAGCCCTCGTCGTTGAGACAGCGGCGATCCTCATGGCATCAAGCGCTCACTCGCCCAGCCCGACAGGTGCGTGTCGTAGTACGTGTGCCGCCGCCCATGCTTTTCCGAATGTTGTTCGCACCAGAGCGTCTGGCCGTGGCTCGCCACGCGCATGTCCACGCAACGCGGGCAAGGCGGTTCGATGCGCGGCACGAGCTCGTGATGCAGCTTCAGCCGCACGACGAGCACCTGGCAGCCAGCGTTTCTCACCACTGACTCCGCCACGGACCCCATGACGAGCCGCTGCACGCCTTTACGACCATGCGTGCCGACGATCACCATGTCCGCCAGCAGGTCACTGGCCATCTCCACGATGACGTGCGCCGGATCACCGCTCGCTTCGTGACCGACGACGCGCACCGTCTGCGGCACTTTGACATCACCCGCGAGCCGCGCGCCTAGCCACGCGAAGAGCTCGTCACGGCGCGCCTTGCGTGCTGCCTCGTCTGGCGACCCGCTACTCACGTGTAGAAAGTGCAGCTCCTCGGTATTTCTCAGGCGCGCCAGCTGGACCGCTCGCTCGACGACCAACGAAGAGTTATCCGAGTAATCAACCGCCGCTAAAATGGTATGGGGGGTAGCTTGAAGTGTTGACACGACGCTGAACGGTGCACGACGCATGCCAGCACACGGCCGCGCCTGACAGCACTCACCCCCGACTCGATCGGCGGGGAAGTGGCGCATGAACTGCGTCGGAGCGCCGACTCGCGCAAAGCGGTCGTTTGATGCCAGCCCCTCTCGCCCAGCCCGCCTGCGTTACGCGCGCGTTAAATAGCGACGTGAGCTCCCTTACGCAACGCTTCGGCATTTGACCTCTCGAGCGCCGTGGCACTGATCGAGTGGCGGCCGCACGTGCCAGCGCTGAACACGGTGGGTGGATGCCAACGAGGAGACGCGGGCCACACGAGGGTGCTCGAATCGATCGATCGCCCTCCTTGCCCGACTCGCACCCTCTGGATGCCCCCAGGCGTAATGCCCCACCCCTGCCGCTGACAACTGGAGCCTGCCCTCGAGCCACCTGCTGGCCGCTCTGAGCGGCGGGCACGCCGGAGGGGGTCGACCCGCCGCAGCGCGAAGCGCGAGGAGGGGCGGGTGGAGGCAGCTCATGCCTGCGCTGATGTTGAAACAACGCACCAGTGGGCCACGCTGTTCGTGGTGCAGATTCCGTCAATGACGCAGTCGTCGGCCGTGATCGGAAGTCAACTCTCATTTCAGATGTGGATTCGCGCATTCTGTTCGCGGACCCACGCCGGTGGCTGCGCTGCGAGCCCCACGCGATATGCACCGTGCAACTGTGAAGGCGCGAGTTTGCTCCGTCGCGTAGGTTGCTGGCCCACGCGCAGAGAGTAAGGTAGCAACATGACGTCTCCTCTCAATCGACGTCGAAAGGCGCCGGAGCGGCGGTCAAAACCTCGCTGGTTAGAGCATGCCTCACACAGCGCCCGCTCACACAGCGCCCTCTCACACAGCGCCCGCTCGCACAGCGGCTGGGTGCTCGGGCTCTTGGTGTGCTGCACGTCGCGTCCGGACGGCACGGGTCTGTTTCAAGCGGTCGGGTCACCCTCGTTTGGGGATCCGCTCGCGCCAGCAGCTGGCATCGACAGCAGTCCGTCCGTCGAGCCCGGCTCGCCGGGGGTCTCGAGCGCTGGCGGGAGCGAAGGGCAGGCCCTCGTCGGTATCGAGCCCGCGGGCATCGGTAGTGGAGTGGGCGGCGGCGCGGGAAGCACCGAGCCACCACTGACCGATGTGGATGTCGATGTCGATGTCGTCGAGGCGTTCGACGCAGGCGGGGAGGACGCGGCGACCCTCGATGCTCGTGCACCTCCGCCGACGTGTTTTCCGGAGCCTGAGCTGTGTGATGGGCTCGACGGCGACTGCGATGGCAACGTCGATGGGCCCACCTGCGCAGCAGGCTGCACGGGCATCGCGCTCGATGGGCGGGGCTACATGTTCTGCGCGTCAGCGGTGTCGCGCGCCGCGGCGCTCGAGCGCTGCGCGCAGGAGGGCATGCGGCTCGTGTGGTTGGAGACCGCTGTCGAGAGCGAGGCGTTGCTCGACGCCATCGCCGCAACGAACCCCTCGCTCGCGAACAACCCGGAGCTCCTGACTCAGATCGGAGCGAGCGACGGTGTTGTCGAAGGCGCGTGGCGTTGGGTCGGTAACCGCGTCGCCCCCGACGCCTTCTCGTTCTGGCAGGGCGGCCCTGGCAACTTGGGCGGCGAGGCGCTCGGCGGCGCCTACGCTGGCTGGGCCGCGGGCGAGCCCAACAACTCGCCGGATGAGGACTGCGCGACCATTTCCATCATCGGCGGCCCGCTGCACCCTCCGGGGTCTTGGGACGATCGGGCCTGCGGCGCGACCGAGCTGTTTCCGTTCGCATGCGAAGCGCCGTGAGCTCCTCCCCCAATCGTAGTGGCGTTTGGCGTCCGAGCGGCGCTCCGCGCTCGCTCACGGCGCGAGAGGCCCTGGCATCGACCCGTCACGTCGGTAAACGTCGCGCCAGGCGAGGCCTTCGAGCGTGGCGCCACGCGGCTTGTATTCGCAACCTATCCAGCCCGTGTAACCCAGGCGTTCGAGGGAACGCAGCACGAAGGGGTAGTTGATCTCACCCGTGCCCGGCTCATTCCGCCCTGGGTTGTCTGCGATTTGCACGTGCGCGATCCTGGGCAAACAGCGTTCGATGTCGCGCACCAGATCGCCCTGCATCACTTGCATGTGATAGATGTCGTACTGTAGCCAAACATTCGCGCCCACCGCGTCGAGGAGGGCCAGGGCTTGGGCGCTCTTGCACAGATAAAAGCCCGGCATGTCGCGCGTGTTGATCGGCTCGATCAAGAGCCGGATGCCCGCCTTCGACAGCTCGGTAGACGCGAAGCGTAGATTGTCCACGAGGGTCCGAAGCGCGACGTCGTCTGGAAGGTCACCGGCGATCCCCGCTAGGCAGTTGAGCTGTGTACAACCGAGGGCCCGGGCATAGTCGATGGCTAGACCCACTCCGTCACGGAACTCGGCGCGCCGAGCCGGTTGGCACGCGATGCCCCGCTCGCCGCGCTCCCAGTCACCGGGCGGCAGGTTGAGCAGCACCTGGCTGAGCCCGTGCGCTCGCAAGCGCTGCGCGAGCTCGTCCTTCGGATAGGCGTACGGAAAGGGGTACTCGACGCCTTCGAAACCAGCGCTTTTCGCCAACGCGAAGCGGTCCAGAAACGCTACTTCGGTGAATAGCATGCTCAAGTTCGCAGCAAATCGAAGCAATTTTTGTATCCCTTCTGATTAAAACAGTGCCGTGTCGTTGGATCATTGACGCATCGAGCCGGGCGCGAAAAATACGCCGCTTCCATGCGCGAGCCGCATCGGCTACGAGCATTGGGCGCTGCGCAGGCGCTGCTTAACTGGAGTCACTCGATGATCCGCGAAAATTGCCAATCCACAAACAGCAAGTCCCTCAGAACCTCCCGCCCGTGGCCGTTGGTCTCGCTGCTCGTCGCCACCAGCATGGCCGCCACCCTGGCCTGCAGCAGTGACGACGATCCCGAGACCGCGACGCAGAGCCTCGAAGGTTTCACTCCGGTCGCCGTCACAGAACGGCCTGAACCAGGGCCTTACGCCGGCGGTCCTACGCCAAACGGGCTCAGCATCCCCAGCGGCATTGAGGATTGGCGCGTGCTCGGCGCGATCAACCTGCCTGCCACGCCCGATGCACCCAACGCCACCGTCCGCGTGATCGTCGGCAATGGCACGGCCGTCGACGCAGCCCGCGCGGGCCAGATCAATCCATGGCCCGACGGCAGCATGATCGCCCACTACCAGTGGGCTGCCGGCAGCACGCCCGAGTCTGGCTTGGCCGTCACGCCCGGTGACTTTGCCCGCCTCACGATGATGGTCAGAAACTCCGCGCTGTATGCCGCCGACGGCAACTGGGCCTACGGCGTGTGGCAGACCGCGAACCTCATGCCACCCGCCGAGCCGGCGCCCGGTGCTCAGCGCTTCGATCGCGCCTGCGTCAATTGCCACATGAGCAGCGGCATCGAAGACAAGGACTTCGTATTTTCAGTGCCCGGCGCCCTTCCGACGAGCGACGCCATCGCCGCAGCCCCGACGCTGAGCAACGGCCTGACCTTGCCTGCTGGCATCGCGGACTGGCGCGTGATCGGCGTCGCCAGCCGCGCCACCGATGCCATGAACCCGTCGATTCGCGTCATCGTCGGCAACGACATCGCGGTCGACGCCGCGCGCGCCGGTGAAACGAATCCGTGGCCCGACGGCAGCATGCTCGCTCACTATGTCTGGGCCGCCAGCAAGAACGCGGATATCACGATCAACGAGGACGCCGTGACCCCGGGGGCCTTCGGAGCCTTCACGCTCATGGTCAAGGACGCGGCCCAATACGCGGACGACGGCGGCTGGGCGTACGGCGCCTGGAGCGGTGCCAACCTGACGGCTCCGGCAGCGGCGGACTTTGATCGCGCCTGCGTCAATTGTCACGTCGGCAGCGTCTCCGAAAACGACTACGTGTTCACGCGCCCCGGCGCGCTCCCGGCTCGGTTCACCGCTGAGTGACCGGTGGTGTACGCCCGGTCCGCGACAGCGGGACCGGGCGCCCTTGCCCTTGGCGGGCCGCCAGCCATCGAGCGGTTTATGATTTCGAGGTGCGGCGGGCTGTGCTGAGCGGCTTGCCCTCGCGCGCGTCTGGCAGCCCCTGCGCGACGGAATGGGCGGGCGCAGTCCCCTCGGCTGCCTCACTGAATGCCTGGTCACTCGGGCCGCCCGCCTCGCTCAGCGGGCGCTCGCTACCCGGTTTGCCCCCCGCCAGCGTGTGATCGAGCGCGGTGGCTGGCTCGTGGCGTGGGGCGACCGGCTCGGGTGGCTCCGGAACGCTGAACAGCTCGGCAAGCCGAGGTAAGTGTTTTTTCAGGCGCTGCAGGCCCGCCGCCGGCAAGAGCTCGGCGAGAGCTCGGCAGACGACCTGAGCTTGCTCGATGGCAAGGCTGCGCCGAAGGCCTGTATGACGCGCCATTTGTCGATAAAACTGGTCGCGAGAGAGCTCCCCCACGTGGCTCTGGCGCTGCAAGGGAGCCGCCAGCGCCTCGCCCAGGTCCACCGACAGCCAATCCGACTCGTCATCGTTCAGCCCGCTCCGCAGCGCCGAGAGCGTGGCATCAAACGCGCGCCGGGCCTGGCCGGGGTCGCCAAAGGGTGCGAGGCTCTGAAGCCTTTGAATGAGAACCGCTTCGTTCATCGCCATCGTACATCACCTGTTCTGGGGAATTTGCGGGACCCCGTGCCTCGCTGGCCTGAGCGCAGCAAGCTCCGTGCCGAGCGGAAGCGTGGCGTCCGAGAGCAAACGAGGAGGGCCAGGGTCACACCCCGATGCCCGCTCAGGGTCAGGCGCTTCGGCGCGGTCGTGCCTTCGCCTTACTGCTCGGGTCGCTCGACACCAACCAGCTTGAAGCCACCGTGCGCTCCTAGGTCGTAGAGGTGTACACGCACCGGGAAGGTGGAGACCCCGTTGGCGAGCGTGAGCACCAGATAGCGCGAAGGATGCGCCGCTGTGACGCCCGGATCGCCCCCTGAAGAGTGGGGCAAGCTCAAGCACGACTCGCCCGCGCCACGCACATCGACAGCCACTTGGTGACTACCGTCCGTGTTCTCCGCGTACGCGGTGTAGCGGAACCGAGCTGCTGGCCTGAGCGAGCGTCGGCGCGACAAATCGAGCATACACAACGTGTCGCCTTCGACGCGTGGGTCTGACAGCGCCGACAGGCGCAGCAGGTAGCGCTCCAGGATCTTCTGCAGGCGCTGCTCCAACACGTCGCTCAAAAACACGGCGTGCTCCGGCTGGGAGAACCTGCCCAGGCTCACCAAGGCCTCGATGTCGGCGCGATCGAGCCGCGACAAGATGCGGGCCATCCAGGCATTGTCAGCTTCGGTGGCGCGGCTGAACGCCGGGTTCGGATACTCGTTCTTCCACGCGTCCGGGTCGAAGTCTCGATAGTGATAGTAACCAAATATCTCGAAGCCCGGCGTGCGCTCGGCGCGCTCCCAGGCGCGCTCGATGCTGCCCAGCGTGACGAAGTCAGCGGCGATATGCCCGAAGTCGAGCAGGTACGAGCTCCCGAGCCGGCGCGAGATGCCGTCGGCGAACCACTCGCTGCCAAATGAATCACTCGTATCCAAATAGTAGTGGCGAACATAACCCGGGGAAGAATCGGGCCTACTCGGATCAGAGGCGATCCAGCTATCCATGGTGTTCTGCTCGCGAGCGTCAAAGTGATTGAGCCACGCCGCGAGCACACGCGCTCCGCGCAAGTCCCGCCGCTCCTCGTGCGGGATCACGTCATTCGGGTCATCGGAGCGTGTGCCTTCGTAACGGAAGGGGCCAAGCAAATAGCCGGGGAGCCAAGCGCTCGCCTGCATCCGCACGAGCGAGCCGCGTTTCTTGGCATAGCCGAGCACCTTCTCCAGCGCCGCTCGGTCGAAGCGCCGCGGAACGCCCGTGTTGTCGGTGGCGACGAGCCCCGGAGCGAGCGTCAACACCGCGGGGTCGAAGTAGACGATCTGCTCGCAGGACGTGTTGTAGCCTGCGGCATGATAGATCGCCGCGCCTATCGCGCTCGCCGCGGTCGGGCGCTCCGGTTGGTCCGGGCTGTCCGTCTTGAGCATGAACTTGTGCTTGCCGAGCACCTTGATGCGAAAGCCCGGTGTAGCGCCGTTTGGCTTGCCTTGATCGATCACCCAGCTGCCGGGAGCGACCGCGCCTCCGTCGAGCAGGACATCCCCGGTGCACGCACCGCGCAGTAGCTCCTCGCGAGAGGGCTTGGCCTTGCCAAGCCGGTTAGTAAACCAGGCGCTGTCTGGCACCTCGTCAAAGGCGTTCACGTTGGGCGCGTCGCCCGCGGGGTCGACCGCGAAGACCCGCGTCAATGGCCGAAAGATGGTGTTGTCGGCGGCGTCCCAGGCCAAGGGCGAAACATACGGCTCGGGAGCGCAAGCGACGTGCTCCGGGTCTTTCTCGCTCCGCCTCGGCTCGCACTCGATGCTGACCAGCCGCTGATCGGTGTCTCGCCAAAGCGGATCAGCGAGCGGAAAGCGCCGCGGGCTCGCGCCGCACGCCGTGAGCGCCAGCAGCCAGCCCGCGAGGTAGCGCTTCGCTTCAAAAACCATGCGTCGCTCCTCCCGCGATGCGAAATGAGTTCACGTCTGCGCCAGACTCGAACGTCTCCGAACCCACACCGAGCCCCAAGGTAAAGGCCGTATCGGGAGAGCCATTGCTGTCGAGGCCGAGCGCAGCGGACCAGCGCATGCGCGAGAGCTCCAGACCTGACAGGTGCTCACCGAAGACGTTGCCCACTTCTGCTCTCAAGCCGCCATCGAGCCAAATCCAAATCGGCCAGCGGTAACCCAGGCCGACCACGACGGCGCTGCGGTCGATCAAACGACCCGGATAGAGACCCCGCATCGGCTCGGGCCCACCCAGGGTGATGAGCTCCGTAAATGGGATCTCCGCGCCCGCGATCGGGTCTGCGAAGCGCGCAGTGACCGTCAACGCAAGCAAGCGTGCCCTATCGTTGAGATCTATGAACCCTCCGAGCGTCGCTCCGTAGCGAATGAAGCCGCCATCCGAGCCCAGGAGCGCGCCGTGAACGACCTCGGTCGCGAGGCGCGCGCCGGAACCCGGAGCCGGACGCGGCAGGCGACTATCGAACGCTAGCGCGAGCGTGCTGCGCAGCAGCTCGTAGCCTCCGGCGTAGCCGGGCGGTGAAGGCACCTCTCCAGCGGCTATCGCCTCGTCGAGCACGGGGTCCCCGTCGAACCCGCCGCGCCGGAAACGCAGCTTACGCAAAGCCGCCTCGAAGCGCACCGCGCTCACGCGCCAGAGCCGCTGGTCCCACGACGCACGCAGCTCGAGCGTGTCCTGCCCATAGCGCATCAGATCGTCCTGACGTGAGTCTGGCCCGAGCCCGAAGAACGTAAAATCGGGCCGGCGTTCGAGCGACGCCTCGATGGCGACCCGATTGTAAGGGTCGCTCGTGAAACGAAAACGCTCAGCCACCGACGCGGACAACCACTCGCGACCCCCGAAGGCGCCGCGCAGCCGCAGATCGTGCCCGTCGAACCCGGCGTCGTCCCAGAAAGCATACAAGCCCACGCTCGGATAGAAATCGAAGTCGACGTACGCCGTCGGGATGACCCCGGCTTTGTGCTCGGCGCCGAAGGTGAAGAAATCGAAAAGGAAGGCCGGTACCCCCGCGCGCTCCGCGCCGGCGATCAGAAATCCGACCGGCCTGCGCAGCAGGAACTCGCTGACGAAATACACAGGCGAGAGCAGGATGCGAGGTATCCAGAGCAGCACCTCACCCGGCGTCGCCGCCGGCTCTTCCCGCCCGTCGTAGTCAGGTAGCGCCCGCGGCTCCTCAGCATGAAGAGGGGGCGCAAACAGGCACTCGAGAGCGAAAGATAGAGCACTCAGCAGAATCAGAGTGACGCGGGTGGCGGACTTGGGCATTCGACGCTGCTACGGGGAACCCGAAACGGGCGGCCCAGCGTGCAACTCCTCGCGTGCCGAGAGCAAGCCGCATGACGCGGCAGCGAAATTCATGGCCCGTGGACCGCGCCTGTGTGCGGGTCCTCACGCCCGGCAAGCCGTCCCGCGCCCGCTGCCGCTGGAGTATGTGTCCGGACGGAAACGCTGCGGTGTCCCGGCGCTCGGCGAGGTGGAGGCTGGTCCCTACAGCCGATGATGATCTCGACGCGGTCGGCCGCCGCCGTTTGAATGCGATCGCACCACGAACCGAACACCTGGATCCCCAACATCTCAGGGCCCGTGTAGTCCCAACCATTTGTATGCGTGGTGTCGCGCTCGGCGTTTTCTCCGAGCACCTTGCCACCGATCATCGTGCGCTGAGCGCTGCCACTTGGGCTGAGCGCTGCCACTTGGGCTGAGCGCTGCCACCTGGACAGCTGTCATGCCGCTAGCCCTCGCGCCCGCTGGACGAAAGATGGCCTGCGTGGCGCGGCGCAAGGGTAGGCTGTGCGGCAAATGGGTTCGCGCAGCACACAGCACGGCATCCTCCCCAAGAGGCTCCTCGCGAGGAGCCATGAGCAGAGGTCGATGCGCGTCTCGCAGGCGCTCGTGGCGAGCGCGGCCGTCGACGTGCTCGGGGTGTACGCCCGCCTGAAGACGCGTCCCGAAGGATTGACCCAGGACGAAGCCGACGCCCGCCTCGCGGAGCACGGTCAGAACATCCTCGCCAGGGACCGGCGACCAGGACTTCTGAGCCTGGTCTGGCGGGCGGTGCAAAATCCCCTCGTGCTCCTGCTCGCGGTGCTCGCCGGAGTTTCTGCCGCGACCGGCGACACGCGGGCTGCGACGATGATGCTCGTCATGATCGTGCTGAGTGTCGGGCTGCGGCTGATCCAAGAGGCTAAGGCGGGCAGTGCGGCTGCCAAGCTAAAGGCGATGATCTCGGTCAAGGCAACGGTGCTCCGCGGCGGAACCGCCCGCGAGATCGCGATCTCACACCTCGTTCCTGGCGACGTGGTCCAGCTCGCGGCCGGCGACATGATCCCCGGAGACGTGCGGGTGGTCCACGCCAAGGATCTGTTCGTGATCCAGGGATCACTGACTGGCGAGAGCTTCCCGGTCGAAAAATTCGTGGTCGAGAAGCACGACGCCCCGTCGTCGCCGCTCGACCTGGCGAGCATCGCGTTCCTCGGCACGAGTGTGGGCAGCGGTGCAGCAACCGCAGTCGTCGTGGCAACGGGCAAGGACACGTACCTCGGCGGGATGGCCGAGGCGCTCGAGGAGCAGGCGGAGCCGACCGCGTTCGACCGGGGCGTCTCTCGCTTCACTCTGCTCATGCTCGGCTTCATGGCGGTGATGGTTCCGCTCGTCTTCATCATCAACGGCCTCACGAAGGGCTCCTGGGGGGAAGCCTTCTTCTTCGCGGTGGCGGTGGCCGTCGGCCTCACGCCGGAGATGCTGCCAATGATCGTGACGATCTGCCTCTCCAAGGGCGCTGTGTCGATGGGCAAAAAGCAGGTCATCGTCAAACGAATCAACGCGATTCAGACCCTTGGCGCGATGGACGTCTTATGCACGGACAAGACCGGCACGCTGACGCGAGACGAGATCATCCTCGAGCGACACTGCGATGTCGCGCTGCGTGAAAGTGAAGACGTGCTCGCGCTCGCGTACCAGAACAGCCACTTTCAGACCTGTCTCAAGAGCGTGCTCGACCGCGCCGTGCTGGCGCACGCGGAGAGCCACGCGCACGGCCGCGTCGCCGAGATAACGAAGGTAGACGAGATCCCATTCGACTTCGAACGGCGCATCATGTCGGTCGTCGTCCGCACGCCGGAGGGCAACGACCGGATCATCTCGAAGGGCGCGCCGGAGGCGATCTTCGACAAGTGCCAGAACTTCAGACTCGACGGAGACATCCTGCCGATGGATCACCCCCACATCGAGCAGCTGAGGAAGGAGCACGAGGCCCTGAGCGCCGACGGCTTCCGCGTGTTGGCACTGGCCACGAAGGATGCTCCGCCGCGCGACGGCGTCGCCGCACACGCCACCCCCTACGGCAAGACCGATGAGAATGAGCTGACGCTCGAGGGCTACGTCGCGTTTCTCGATCCGCCCAAGGAGAGCGCCCTCGACGCCATCAGGGCCCTCGAGCGCCACGGTGTCCGGGTCAAGGTCATCACGGGCGACAACGACCTCGTGGCACGCAAGGTCTGCAAGCAGGTGGGGCTGGTCATCAATCACGTCCTCTTGGGTGATGCGGTCGAAAAGATGAGCGACGGAGAGCTCGCTCTTGCTGCCGAGGAGACTGTGCTCTTTGCGCGCGTCTCCCCCGGCCACAAGCAACGGATCATCAGAGCGCTCCAGTCGAGGAACCACACGGTCGGCTTCATGGGCGACGGCATTAACGACGCGCCGGCCCTGCACGCCGCCGATGTGGGCATCAGCGTCGACACCGCGGTTGATATAGCGAAGGAGTCGGCCGACATCATCCTGCTCGAGAAGTCGCTGCTCGTGCTCGACGAGGGCGTGCTCGAAGGGCGCAAGGTCTTCTCGAACATCATCAAATACGTGCGCATGGGCGCGTCGAGCAACTTCGGCAACATGTTCAGCGTGCTCGGGGCGAGCGTCTTCGTGCCGTTTCTACCGATGCGGCCCATTCAGATTCTCGCCAACAACCTGCTCTACGACATAGGTCAGGCCGCCATCCCGACCGACGCGGTCGACGCCGAGCGAATCCAACAGCCGCGGACCTGGGACCTGAAGGAGCTGACGCGCTTTATCCTCTTCATCGGGCCGTGCTCGTCAATCTTCGACTATTCGACGTACTTCTTGATGCTCTACGTCTTTGACTGCTGGAACGTCGCCACGCCCGAGGCGGCCGCACACAGCGAGAGCCTGTTTCAGACAGGCTGGTTCGTCGAGAGCCTCCTCACGCAGACCCTCGTCATCCACGTCATCCGCACGAACAAGATCCCGTTCCTCGAGAGCCGGCCATCCGCGTTCCTGCTGGTCACGAGCGCAGCGATCATGGCGATCGGCGTGGCACTACCGTTCACTCCTCTCGGCAGCTACCTCGGATTCACCCCCTTGCCCACGCTGTATTGGCCGTACATCGCGATGACGCTCACCGGCTACGTGCTGCTCACGCAACTGGTGAAGGCGTGGCTCGTGCGCCACCATTTGATTTGAGCTCAGCGGCGTCGGGTCAGGGACCGGCAAGTGCCGACACTGTGAGCTTGGCGATCCGCGCGCGACACGCGGCGCTGATCCTCGCCGCAGGTTCCGCGCCACTGCTCGCCTACTGGCGAGAACAAATAGCTCGCTTAGGACGGCTCTCGAGCCGCGGCGTATAGCGCGTCCACATCCAATGTGGCGCGGAGGGCAGGCAGTCGAAGCTGGCCGCCCGCCATCGCGAAATGGTGCGTCCACTCGCCAGCACTCCGATCGTAGACGTCGATCTTGCTTTCACGATGGGACACGAGGACCACGGCTCGCAGCGACGGAATTTTCATGTAGTGCGTCAGCTTCACCCCGCGATCATAGTGTTCGCTGCTGTCACTCGTGACTTCGACGATGGCGGTCGGATTCAGAACTGTCGTCCGGCTTTCGACATCGCGCTCGCTTGGGCCGCAGACAACGGTGACATCTGGGTAAGTCACCAACCCGGTCTCGGCGACGCGCACGCGCAGATCTGAGGAGAATATGCGACACTGCGTGCCCTCCAGCTGGTTTCCGAGCTGCCGCCCCACAGCCATCGCGAGCGCCGCATGTTCGGGTGTCCCGCCCGCCATCGCAACGATCTCACCTTCGAGGAACTCGTGACGAGTGGAGCTCTCCTGCTCAAGGCGGAGATAATCATCGAGCGTGTATCGGTGGAGCGGAAATGCAGTCGTCAACGACCTTACTTTAACCTGATTTTCAGACGAACGCCAACCGGCCGCGATCCGGCACGGCGATGCATCGCAAGTCGCGAAGGAGCGCATCCCTGCGAAGGCGGTTCCCACCCTTCGCTCGCAACGCCCGTCCGTGGTCAACGGGCTTGCCGTTGCGCGTGTGCGCGATCGTGTCCGTGCCCACCTCGTTACGGAAAATTCGCCACGACCTCGTAGCGCCCGGCGAGACTCATGATGGTAGTTTGCGGGATACTGGGCGACGCGGGATGGCAAAATGCCCTAATGGATTTTACCTCGTGCCGACAAATCCCGGCGAGTCCGACGCGCTTGAAGTAAGCCGGTTTCCGTGGCAGCTCTCGATCAAATGCGGAGGCCGAGTTGCGCGATCTAGTGCCCAGGAAAACGCCGCCGGATGGCCCGCAAACCGGAGAGAGCGAGGCTGCTGCGGAGCCCGTGGAGAGCGCTCCGCGCTCGAGCCTCTCACCGAGCATCGAAACTCAGGAGGGGCTGCACGTCGGAGACCTCCGGGACATGTGGATGGTCCTCACCCACGGCGAGCGCGTCGAGGGTTTTCGAGGCCTCACTCGCAACGACGCGGAAGAGTTCTTCCTGGAGCTCGGCGCTCAAGACCATGCCGAGCTACTCCTTGCACTGCCGCGCGAAGAACGGCGCGCCTGGATGCGGCTCTTGCCGCCAGATGACGCGGCCGATCTCGTCCAAGCGGCTCCGGTACACAAGAGAGAGCGCTTGCTCGCCTTGCTCGACAAGCCCACGCGCAAGGAGGTGAACGCGCTGCTCGCCTACGCCGAAGACGCGGCGGGCGGCCTCATGAATCCGCGTTTTGCACGGCTGCGCCCCGATGCAACGGTGGACGAAGCCATCAGCTACCTGCGCCGGCAAGCCCACGGGCGCATCGAGACCCTCTACTCCGTGTACGTTCTGGACGCGGAGCAACAGCTCCTCGGCGTGGTGTCGTTCCGGGAGCTCTTCGCCGCCCCAGCCGATGCACTCGTGAAGGACGTCATGCACACGGACGTCGTGACGCTCCCAGAAAACCAAGACCAAGAGGCGGTGAGCCGGGTCTTTGCGCAGCATGGCCTGAGCGCAATTCCGGTGGTGGACGCGCAGGGTCGCGTCAAAGGCGTCGTCACGGTCGACGACATCGTCGATGTGGTCAACGAAGAGGCCACCGAGGACATCCAGAAGGTTGGCGGCATGGAGGCCCTGGGAGCGCCCTACCTGAAGATTGGTTTTGCCAGCATGCTGAAGAAGCGTGGCGGTTGGCTGGCTGCGTTGTTTCTGGGTGAAACGTTGACCGCCACCGCGATGTCCCATTTCGAGGACGAGATCGCTCGTGCCGTCGTGCTGGCCATGTTTGTTCCGCTCATCATCTCGAGTGGCGGCAATTCGGGGTCGCAGGCGACCACGTTGGTCATCCGGGCCATGGCTCTGGGCGAGGTCCAGCTGCGCGATTTTTGGCGGGTGATACGCCGCGAGCTCGGGGCGGGTGTGGCGCTCGGGGTGCTGCTCGGCGCGATCGGCTTTTTCCGCATCGTGCTCTGGCAAGCCGTGAGCCCCATCTACGGTGAACATTATCTGCTGGTGGCGTTCACTGTCTTCGCCAGCCTGATCGGTGTGGTCACCTTCGGTACGACCGTGGGCTCACTCCTGCCGTTCGTCCTGCGCAGGCTCGGCCTCGACCCAGCGAGCGCTTCGGCGCCGTTCGTGGCCACGTTGGTGGACGTCACAGGGCTCGTCATCTACTTCACGATGGCGATGGTGGTCCTGCGCGGCACCTTGCTGTGAGGGGGCTGTGATGGACGAGTGGCCTGTCACGCTTCGGAGCGCTCGATCTCGCTCGTGAAGATGCGATTTTCGCTGTAGTCGACCGGCACGTCGATGACGTGGACGCCCGGCGCGTTCAGGCACGCGGAGAGCAGCGCTGAGAAATCTTCGCTGCGTTGCAGGCGCGCGCCATGTACGCCATACGCGGCGGCGTAGGCGACGAAATCAGGGTTGCCGAAGCTGAGCCCGAAATCGTTAAAGCCCATGGCTCGTTGCTTCCATTTGATCATCCCGTACCCGTCGTCGCGCAAGATCAAGACCACCAGGTTCAGGCCCAGGCGCTTGGCTGTCTCCAGCTCTTGAGAGTTCATCATGAACCCCCCGTCGCCACACACGGCCAGCACCTTGCGCTTGGGATACAGCAGCGCCGCCGCCATCGCCGAAGGCAGCCCCGCGCCCATCGTCGCCAGCGCGTTGTCGAGCAACAGCGTATTGGGCTTGTAAGCAGGGTAGTTGCGAGCGAACCAAATCTTGAACATGCCGTTGTCGAGCGCGACGATGCCGTCGTCGGGCATCGCCCCGCGCACATCGCGCACCAGGCGCTGCGGCTTGATCGGGAAGCTCGCCGAGTCCACCTGCGCTGCCATGCGAGCATCGATCGAGCGCTTCACCTCCAGAAAACAGGCGGACTCCCAGTGGCTCTGCGGGCGCACCCGATCGGTGAGCTGCCAGACGGCATTGGCCACGTCCCCAATCACCTGCAGGCGAGGGAAATAGACCGGGTCCACCTCGGCCGGGGAGTAGTTCACGTGCAGCACCTCGGGCCCGCCGGGCTGCATGAAAAAAGGCGGCTTCTCCACCACGTCGTGCCCGACGTTGATGATCAGATCGGCATGGTGGATCGCCTCGTGCAACGTGTCGTTCTCCGACAGCGCTGCCGTGCCGAGAAACAACGGATGCCGCTCATCCACGACGCCTTTGCCCATCTGCGTCGTGAAGAACGGGATGCCCAACGTATCGACCGCGCGCGACAGCATGCGGCTGGTCATGCTGCGGTTTGCCCCCGCGCCGATCAAGATCAGCGGGCGCCGCGCCCCTTCGATCGCCGCCGCGGCTTGACGGACCGCTTTTGCATCGGCGGCGGGCCGGCGGATCTTCTGAACCGGGAACAGAAACGGGTCCGTCTGCTCCCGAGCGATGTCTTCAGGCAGCTCCAGATGCACGGCGCCCGGGCGCTCCTGCTCGGCCACGCGAAACGCCTCTCGCACCTTGGCCGGGATATTGTTGCCGTGGATGATCTGCTGACAGTACTTGGTCACGGGCCGCATCATCTCGACGACGTTGATGATCTGGAAATGCCCCTGCTTGCTCGTCTTGATCGGCTTCTGGCCAGTGATCATCAACATCGGCATGGCCCCGAGCTGCGCGTGCGCCGCAGGCGTTACCAAGTTTGCGGCGCCGGGTCCCAGAGTCGCCAGGCACACGCCGGTCCGCCCTGAGAGCCTCCCCTGCGTCGCGGCCATGAAGCCCGCCGCTTGCTCGTGACGAGTCACCACCAGCCGAATCGACGAGCGATACAGCGACTCGACCAGATCGAGGTTCTCCTCCCCGGGCAAGCCGAAGACGGTCGTCACCCCCTCGTGCTCGAGCGACCTGACGAGAAGATCCGAGGCTTTCATCTTCTTCCTCCGTGTACCGCGAACCTCTAAACCGCCGGCGGCGTCCGCACGACCAGGAGGCGTGGCTCGCTCATGTCTTCCATAGCCCAGCGGACCCCTTCTCGGCCGAGCCCTGAATTCTTTACGCCGCCGTAGGGCATGTGGTCGACGCGCCAGGAGGGGGCGTCTCCCACGATGACGCCGCCGACTTCGAGCACGTCCCAGGCGCGCTGGGCTCGGTACAGGTCCCGGGTGAAGACGCCTGCCTGGAGCCCGAATTGGCTCTGGTTGACCTCGTCGAGCGCGGCGTCGAAGTCTTCGAAGGAGCTCAGGATCGCCACTGGACCGAAGGCTTCCTGTTCGCGCAGGTCGAGGCCTTGAGGCACGCCCTCGAGCAGGGTGGCTTCGAGCATGGCGCCCTCGCGGCGGCCCCCACACAGGAGCACCGCGCCGGCGCGCTTGGCTTCCTCGATCCAGTGTTCGAGCCGCTTGGCTTCGGCCTCCGAGATCATGGGGCCAATGAAGGTGTCCGGTAGCTTGGGATCGCCCATCTTCAAGGCGCGGGTGGCAGCGATGAGGCGGGCCTTGAAGGCGTCGTAGACGCTCGCGTGGACGAGAATTCGTTGCACGCTGATACAGCTCTGGCCGGATTGGTAGAACGCTCCGGTGACGATGCGGTCGACCGCGTCGCCGAGGTCTGTGCCCTCGTCAACGATGCACGCGGCGTTGCCGCCCAGCTCGAGCACCACCTTCTTTTGGCCGGCTTGGGCCTTGAGCGCCCAGCCGACGTCGGGCGAGCCGGTAAAGCTCAGCAGCTTGAGGCGAGGGTCTTCGGTGAACCGACGCGCGCCGTCGCGCTTGCAGGGCAGAATCGAGAACGCGCCCTCGGGCAGATCTGTCTCGGCCAGGACCTCTCCTATGGTGAGCGCACCGATCGGCGTGAGGCTCGCTGGCTTGAGCACGAAGGGGCAGCCCACGGCCAAGGCGGGAGCTACCTTGTGCGCCGCGAGGTTGAGCGGGAAGTTGAAGGGCGAGATGAAGGAACAAGGGCCGATCGGCACGCGCTTCCACATGCCCGAGTAGTCCCGCGCGCGCGCCGAGATATCGAGCGGCAGCACTTCCCCGATGATGCGCACGGACTCTTCGGCGGCGATTCGGAACGTGTCAATCAAGCGCGCCACCTCGCCGCGGCTGTCCTTGATCGGCTTGCCCGCTTCGATGCACAGGCTCTCCGCGAGCTCGTCCGCGCGCTCGGTAAAACGCTTCACACAATGCATGAGCACGGCTTGACGCTCATACGCCTTGAGCTTGCGCATCGGCTCCGCCGCCTTGACGGCGGCCGCTATGGCCTGATCGATCGCCGCGTCACCCGCGAGCGCGACACGCGTGGCCTCGAGGCCCGTGTATTTGTCGAGCACCGGCAGGTCTCGGTTTTCGTACTCTGGGCGATTGGCCAGGTAGTACGGGTAAGCTTCCCTGAGCATACGAGGTACCTCCGCCAGCACGCTTACCACACGTCGTGCCAGCCGCCCCAACTTCGTTTCGGGTTTCGCTCGGCCCGGGGCTTTGCGTCCTCAACTCGGCGTGTGCCGGCCCAATCGAGGCGGCGGCTGTGTCGAGCGCCGTGCGCCGAGCCGCTCCATCGACGACGGGGCAGCCTCGAGCAGCTCGGAATCGAACACGTTGCGCTGGCTCGTCACCGCGACCGCCCCGCCCAGCGCCTCGAGAGCAGCCTTGCTCATGGGGCTCTGGCCTGCTTGCCAGTTGAGCACGAGCACGCGAGCGAGATGGGCGCGATGCTCCAGCAATGCGACGCTGCTCGTATCGTGCGCGAGCGGGTCATGGCTCTCGAGCGCGCTCGCGTCGACGAAGTACTTTACGTCGCTGCGCCCCGAGAGGAGCTCTCGAAGGTGAGCGCCATAGCTAGCGGCGAGCGACGCCGTCAGCCGGCGCTCGAAGCGGGCCCACAGGACGCCGGACTCGACCCAACCGATGCGAACGGCGCCATCTGCGTCCGACAGCGTACGCAGGACGGCAGCGCCCGAGATTGGCGGCGACGACGAGCGCGACGCCAGCGGCGGCGACGAGCGCGACGCCGGCGGGAGCGACGCCGGCGGGAGCGACGCGCCCGGCAACGCCGTCGTCGGCCGCAGTGACGCTGACGCCGAGGGCCGCAGCGCTGCCGGCGGCGACGACGCCGGCCAATCTGGCGGCCGTACAGACCTGCGTTCGAGGCCCGCCAGCGGATACGCCTCGAGCGCGCGCTGGATATCCAGCTCCAGATCCTCACGCATCGCGGGCAACGCGACGCCGCGCGCGGCCAGGCAAGACAGGCAGAAGCTGATGCCCGCGGCGACGCTGGGCACGCCCGCGAACCGAGCCACGGGTGTGTACAGCCATCCGATCGCGGTCAGCGCGTTCCGTTCCCAGGCGCGCGCCACCACGATCGCGGTACCGGCGCACAACTCGCGCGAGTACCTGCGCACGCGCGGCTGATTGGCCCATGCGGACAGGCGCAGCCTGACGCTCGCGCTGGGTGGCGGCGCCTGCAGGCGCGCAACGACGAGCAGCGCGTACGGCTGGTTGCGCTCGAAGTAACGCTCGAAGCCGGCCGCCAGCTGTAGGACCTCGTCGGGCTCTCGATTGCCTTCCCGCACACAGACGATCAGCGGCAGCCAACTATCTATGAATTCCATCCTCACTCCAGCATAGAATCAAACGCACGGCGCGCCGCCTGAGCCCCCATGGGCTGTGCGCCGCCTGAGCCCGGTCCCGCACTCACTCATACGGCGCTGTAAGGCGGATCGCTATCTGGCGTTCGGGTCGATGATGGCAATTTTCGGGTAGAAGGCGCGAAAAGCGCCAGCGTTGCGGGTAATGATGCCGTCGTGACGGAGCCCGAGCGCGCCGATCAGGGCGTCCGCCGGTGGGCGCCGGCGCGCGTGACCCGCACGTTGCGCCATGAGGTGGCGAGCCCAGGCGCGAAAGGCGACGGTCCGATCTGCGACGCTTAAGCTGCTCGAGGCGTCCACGCCGAGCCCCGCGAGGAACTCGTCGAGCCACCGGGTCGACCCCGCGAACACCGGCGCCAGCTCGACGTAGGAAACGGGCGAGATTAAGAGGCCTTTGCTCGATTGCGCGGCCACACACTCCGCGGACGCGAGCGCGTGCGTCGGATCGTCATCAGCGATGTCCACGAGGACGCACGTGTCGACGACCCACATGCCGGGGCTCCCGCCGGATTAGGGCTCTGACTCCGCTTCGGCTGCCCTGAGCTCGCGCATCCACTCGTCCGTCGTCCGCGTCGCGCGGAAGCGACGCGCGAAACCACGCATGGCCAGCGCGTCGGGGCGCTGGGCGGCCTGCCTCTGGATGTGCACCCGCCACTCGTCAGGCCCCACCGCGTGCCAGACCAGCTCGGTTCCAGCGCTCACGCGATGCTCGTGCCGCAGCCGAGCCGGGATCGCCGTCTGGCCGCGTTCGGAGACAGTGGTGATGTCTGCCAAGACTGCATGCTAACATGTGCCGCATACATGTCAAACCCCGGCGGAGGCGTTCGCCGGCTTTTTGCCTCCGCCGAACCTCTCGAAGATCGAGCGACGCGATGCGTTGCATCCCGGGTCTGTAGCGCAGCGCGCCGGACGTACGCCGCGACGGAAGAAAAGCGCTGACAGAATCGGAATCCACTGTGGAATGGGCGCGGCCTGAAATGTAGAAGCGCACAACCATGAGCACCCGCGCGGTAAAAGGCGGTCTCACACGTTTGCCGTCCGATCCGGAGTCTTTTCGTTTGACCGATATAAAGCCCATTCGTCGCCTCGCCATCGCTAACCGGGGAGAGGCGGCCATGCGCTGCATCCGAGCCGTCAAATCTCTCGGTGCGCTCGAGAGCAGCGGTATCCAGGTGATCGCGCTGTACACGGACGTGGATCGCGCGGCCCCCTTCGTGCGGCACGCCGACGTGGCGCTGCGGCTGCCCACCAAGGGCAGCGCGGTGAGCGCTTATCTGGATCACGATCTGTTGATCTCGGTGTTGAAGCGCGCGGGCGCCGACGCGGTCTGGCCGGGTTGGGGTTTCGTCTCGGAGGACCCGAAGTTCGTCGCGCGGGTGCTGGCTGCGGGCATGCGTTTCCTCGGGCCGCCGCCGGACGTGATGCGGCAGCTGGGGGATAAGATCGCCTCCAAGCTCCTGGCGGAGACGGCGGACGTGCCCGTCACCCCTTGGAGCCGAGGCGTGGTTTTGAACGACGTCGAGGCCAAACAGCACGGCAAGGCCATCGGCTATCCGCTGATGATCAAGGCGTCGGCGGGCGGAGGCGGCCGCGGCATCCGCGTCGTGCGTCAAGAGTCGGAGCTCGTCGAGCTGTTCCGATCGGCGGGCGCAGAGGCGCTGGGCGCCTTCGGGGACGATCGCCTGTTCATGGAGAAGATGGTGCAAGGCGGCCGGCACATCGAGGTGCAGATCGTCGCCGACCAACACGGCGCGGTGGTGGCGCTCGGTTGCCGAGACTGCTCGGTGCAGCGCCGCCATCAGAAGGTGTTGGAAGAAGCGCCGCCCGTGGGCATCCCCCCCTTGATGATCCGCGCGCTCAAGGAGTCCGCCGCCGGACTGGCCCGCGTCGCGGGTTATGTGGGCGCCGGCACGGTCGAGTTTTTGGTGCAGGGCGCGGACTATTTCTTCCTGGAGATGAACCCGAGGCTCCAGGTGGAGCACGGCATCACGGAGGAGATCACTGGCACGGATCTGGTGCAGCTGCAGATCCGCATCGCACGGGGCGAGCATTTGCCGAACCTGGACATGCCCGAGCGCGGCTTCGCGATCGAGGCTCGGGTGTGTGCCGAGGATCCCGACGCGGGCTTTTTGCCGGCGCCAGGCCGCATCGGGCGCTTCGACCCGGCGTTTGGCCCGCGGCTGCGCATCGACACGGGGGTCGCGCCGGGCTCGAGCGTGCCGGCCGACTTCGACTCGTTGATCGCCAAGGTGATCGCCAGCGGCGACACACGAGAGGAGGCGCGGGCGCGGCTGGTGTGCGCGCTGCGTGACTTCGATCTGGTGATCGAGGGCGGCTCGACCAACAAGAGCTTCCTGCTCGAGCTGCTGGAGACGGACGCGTATCGAGCGGCGGAGACGGATACGGGCTGGCTCGACCGCTGGAACGAGAAGCGCACGCCCACCCGTCAGTACGCGGCCGAGGCGCTCGTCCTGGCTGCCATCCTCTCGTACCAGAAGATCCGGGAGCAGCTGCGCGCCAATTTCTTCTCCGATTCGGGCAACATCACGCACGATAAGATCCCGGCCTCGATCGGCATGGACATCGACCTGTCCTATCAAGGCACGCAGCCGCGCGTGCACGTGTACGCCTCGGGCTCCTCCCAGTATCGGGTGCATCTCGATGACCGGGCCGTGGCCGCGCAGCTCTCGGTGTCGGGCAGCCACGCCGCGCGCCTGAAGATCGCGGGGCAGGATCTGCGGGTGCTCTACGACATCAGCGACGCCAGCATCCGCGTCGAGGTGGAGGGCCGCGTGCACAAGTTCGGTCGGCAGACGGCCGGCCGCGTGTGTGCGGCGACGCCCTCGATGGTCGTCGCGATCCACGTCAAAGAAGGCCAGCGCGTCGAGGCAGGTCAGGCCTTGGGCTTGCTGGAAGCGATGAAGATGGAGATCCGCTTCGACGCGCCCATTAGCGGCACGGTGGTGGAAGTCTGCGGTCGTCGCGGGCAGCAGATGCGGGCCGGTGAGGTACTATTGGTGATCGATCCCGCGCCGAGCAGCGCCGGGAAGAACCCGCTCGCCGCCACGCTGCGCTTGCCGGATGAACGCGACCCGCTCGCGGCGCTGTTCGTCGACGACGACCGCAACCCGCTCACGGTTCCGGATCTGGTGGGCGCGAGCAAGGCGGACCAGGAGCTGACCAACGCCGCGATGTTCGCCGTGCGGGACGAAGTGCGGCGCATCGTGCTCGGCTACGACGCGGCGGGGCAACGCGTGGCGAGCCTCATCGCCCTGCTCGAGGCGCCTCTACCCAAGGATCTGAGCCCGGAGTTCCTGAGCCAGCTCGCCGAAGTGCGGCACGAGCTCGTGGTGTTCGCGGACGTGGAGCGCTTGTTCGCGCGGCGCCAGTTGACGCGGGACCAGGGTGAGCTTCACCCGTCCAACAACGCGCAGCTGCGCACCTTCGTGCGCCGGATGCGAGCCGGTGGCGCAGGCCTGGACGACGTGTTCCTCGGTAAGCTGAAGGCTGCGCTCGCCCACTACGGGCTCAGTGATCTGGAATACACGGACACCCTCGAGATCGTGGTGCTCCGGCTGTTTGCCTCTCAAGCGACACCGGACATCCGCTTCGGCTTGATGGGCGCGCTCCTGCAGCGCGTCCTGGCCCTGGTGGACACGGGGCTCGATTTCCGGGGCGACGCCTCGCTCGAGGGAGCGCTCACGTTGATCGCCTCCCTGCGCGGGCAGATCCCCGACAGCGTGTCGGACGCGGCGATCTCGGCGACGTACCGCATTTTCCAGCGCCCCGAGCTGGAGCGCGCCGCCGAGCAGACGACGCAGCGGCTGGAGGATTGGCTGCGCAGCTCCGAGAACCCGCCAGCCCCACCCGATGAAGTCCTGCGCGAGCTCGCCCAGGCCCCGCGCCGCCGTTTTCTCGAGATCGAAGCCTGGCTGCACGCTCCCGATTCGGCGCGGCGCGCCATCGCGCTCACGGCCTACGTGCGTCGCTTGTACATGCCGCGCTTGCCGCTCATGGAGTCGGTCCCGAGCGACGCCCTGGGGAGCTTGCGCCTCGCCTTCGCCGCGGGTGAGGTGGTCTACGCTCGGCTATCGACGCCCAAGGAGGCGGTGAGCGACGTCAAGAAGCTGCTGGAGCAAGGCCAAGCGGAAAAACGCCCGCGGCTCGAGCTGATCATTCCACTGGCGTCCACCTCCGCGCGCAGCGAGGCGCGCCCCGCCATCGTAGAATCGGTGCAGGCTCTGCTCGGCGCGGTCAAGACGCACGGCCTCAGGTTCACGCTCTCGCTGCTCGCGCCGGGCGAGCCGGCCGTGCACGAGACCTGGCAAAACACGTCGCGCGAGGGCGGCCTCAAGCCCATCGAGCTCTGGGGCGTGCACCCGGAAGCGGCGCAGCGCGTGGATCTCTCGCGTTACCAGAGCTTCCACCTGGAGCGGCTCAGCGCGACGGACGGCTTCTATTGCTTCTACGGCAAGAGCCGCGACATCCCCGATGACGAGCGCATCTTCGTGCTCGCGGACGTGCTGGATCGCCCCGCCGAGGACGGCGCGGACCCCGCGCTCTTCGTGCCCATCTTCGAGCGCGCGTTCCACGAGGCCGCCAGGACGCTGCGCCTGATCCTCTCGACGCGCGACCCGGGGCGGCGCCTGCAGTGGAACCGGTTGGTCTTGTTCCTGGTGCATCCGATCCTGCTGGAGCGCGGCACCGCCCAGGGCCTGGCGCAACGCCTGCACCCGGCGACGCGCCACCTCGGGCTGGAGCGGGTCACCGTGCGGCTGCGGGTGATCGACCCGGCGCGGCCCAAGCGAGGCCCGACCGAGGTGGAGCTCATCGTGAGCGATCTGTCGGGCGCCGGCATCGACGTCAGCTGGCGCGAGCCGCACCGTGCGCCGCTCTTGCCCGTGACGGAATACGTGCGGCGGGTCGTGACGGCCAAGCGCCGCGGGCTGATTTATCCCTACGAAATCATCCGCATGCTGGTCGTGGCAGAGGACGCGGAGAGCCAGCGCGTGGGTAAGAACGGGCAGCCCTCGCCCACGCTGCCGCGCGGCAGCTTCGCCGAATACGACCTGAGCCCCGACGCCGACCCGCCGCGCGCGATCAGCGTCGCGGGGCGCCAACCCGGAAAAAACACCTCCTCGGTGGTGTTCGGCGTGATCAGCACGCCCACGCCGAAGGTGCCCGAGGGCATGCGTCGGGTGCTCATCGTGTCGGACCCCACGCGCGACATGGGCGCCCTGGCGGCCCCAGAGTGCGATCGCATCGTGGCGGCGATCGATCTGGCGGAGCAGCTCGCCCTGCCCGTGGAGTGGCTACCGGTGTCGAGCGGCGCCCGTATCGCGATGGACAGCGGCACGGAGAACCTGGACGCGACGGCCCGCGTCGTGCGCCGCATCGTCACCTTCACGCAGGCTGGCGGCGTGATCCACATGATCATCAGCGGCGTCAACGTCGGCGCTCAGAGCTATTGGGATTCGCTCGCGACCATGCTGCTGCACACGCGCGGCGTGTTGATCATGACGCCGCGCGCGTCGATGGTGCTCACGGGGCGCGCGGCGCTGCTCGCCTCGGGCTCGGTCGCGGCGGAGGACGAGACGTCAATCGGCGGCTATGAGCGCGTGATGGGCCCGAACGGCCAGGCGCAGTACTTCGCCGGCGACCTCGGCGAGGCGTATCGCATCCTGTACGAGCACTACGCTTACACCTACGTGGTGCCGGGAGAGGCGCACCCGCGGCGCATCGCCTCGAGCGACCCGGTCACGCGCAGCGTGCTCGACTTCCCGTACAAGGGCGAGGGCTTCGAGACGATCGGCGAGCTATTTTCGGACAGCACGAACCCCGGGCGGAAGAAGCCGTTCGCGATGCGCTCGTTGATGTGCGCCGTGATCGATCAGGACGGCGGCAGCCTCGAGCGCTGGCAGAGCCACACCTCGGCGGAGACGGCCATCGTCTGGGACGCGCACCTCGGCGGCCACCCCGTGTGCATGATCGGCATCGAGAGCCAGAACGTGTCGCGCTGGGGTTATCGCCCGCTGGACGGGCCCGCGGACTGGAACGGCGGCACGCTGTTCCCGCAGTCGAGCAAGAAGATCGCCCGCGCCTTGAACTCCGCCAGCCACAACCGCGCGACCGTGATCCTGGCCAATTTGTCCGGATTTGACGGCTCACCGGAGTCGATGCGCAAGCTGCAGCTGGAGTACGGCGCCGAGATCGCCCGGGCTGTCGTCAACTTCGACGGACCGCTCATCTTCTTGGTGGTGTCGCGCTATCACGGCGGCGCGTATGTGGTGTTCTCGCGCGAGCTGAACCCGAACCTGCGGGCCTTTGCCCTCGAGGGCTCCTACGCCTCCGTGATCGGTGGCGGTCCGGCGGCGGCGGTGGTGTTTGCTCGCGAGGTCCGGGCACGCGTCGCGAGCGATGCCAGGATCAAAGGTCGCCCGCCAGCCAGGTCGCCTGCAGAGCGCATCGCGCGGGAAAAAGCGCTGGACGTGGTCAAGCTCGAAAAGCAGGCCGAGCTGGCCGCGGAATTCGACGCCATCCACACCGTGGAGCGCGCGCGTGAGGTGGGGTCCCTGGAGGCCATCTTCCCGGCGCGCAGCCTGCGCCAACGCTTGATCGAGGCGCTCGGGCCCCACGACGCATGATGCGCCTCTTGATTGAGGCGCATCACCCCGCGCATATCCATTTCTTCAAAAACCCCATCAAGATCTGGCGTGACCGAGGCGACGAGGTGCTGCTGCTCGGTCGTGACCGCGACGTGATGAAGCAGCTGCTCTCCGCCTATTCGTACATCCCGAGTGAGATCGTCAGCGCCACGGGCCGCTCGAACCGCTTCCCCCTGCGTGAGATGCTGGCGCGCCAGGCCGCCGTCGCGCGAGCCGTGCGGCGCTTCCGCCCCACCCTCGTCCTGAGCTTGATGGGGAGCTACACCCAAGCCGCGCGCCTGTTTGGCGTGCCGAACGTCATCTTCACCGACAGCGAGTTTCAGAGCTTCAACCACCGCATCGCTCACCCATTCGCCACGCGCATCTACACGCCGCAGTGCTTCTGGAAGCCGCTGGGCGCAAAGCAACGGCGCTACAACGGCTACCATGAGCTCGCGTTCTTGCACCCCAAGCGCTGGAGCGCTCGGCCGGAGGTGCTGAAACGGCTCACCGTCAACGGCGGGCCCAGGCCCGTGCCCGGAGCACAGCCAGCGCCGGGAGAGTACGTGGTGATTCGCACGTCGGCGTGGAACACGCTGCACGACATCGGAGAGCACGGCCTCGGCGCGGCGTTTGATGCCCTGATGGAGCAGGTGCTCGCTCGATACTCGGTGTATCTGGTGCCGGAGGGCGGCAAGCTCGCCGCAGAGTGGTCGCGCTATCGTCTGGCGGTGCCGGCGGAGGACTATCACGACGTGCTGGCGTTTGCGCGCCTCGTCATCACCGAAGGCGCCTCCACGGCAAGTGAAGCGGCGTGCCTTGGCGTGCCCTCCGTGTACGTCAACAGCACGCGCCGCGGATACCTCGAAGACCAAGAGCGGCGCTATGGGCTCGTGCATAACTTCACTGACCCGGCGGCGGCCGCCCGCAAAGTGACTGAGCTGCTGCTGCGCCCGCCGTCCGCCGAGGGCCTCGCCAACGCTCGCGCGGCGCTCATCCTAGACCACATCGACGTCACCGAGTACGTCGTGAACGAGCTGGACGCGTTAGCTGACGACGCGCTGGCCAAAGCCGGGAGTAGCCGGGAGTAGCCGGGAGCCGCCGGCTCAGCCGCCTAACGGGCCCGGGCCGCCGCGCGCGTCCGATCTCGGATCTGATCTCAGATCAGGCCTCATCGCCGGGATGAGCGCGTTCGGGTCGGTGAAGCTGCGGCGTGGCGTCGTACCGACAAACTTCCTATAGATCCGGTGGAACTGCGCGTAGCTGCCAAAGCCAGCCTCGAGCGCCGCGTCCAACAGGTTACCGCTGTAACCGGAGCGTTGGATCGCCTGGAAGAACCGATCGATCCGCAAGCGGTTCCGATAGTCCACGAGCGAGATGCCCATCTCCCGCTTGAAGGAGCGCGCCAAGTGGCCCGGGCTCACGCCGAGCTCTCGCGCCAGGTGTTGGCCGCGCGCCGGCACGTCCTGATTGATGGCGTGGACGATGCGCTCCACGAGCGGGCTGTGGCCCGTATCCACGGGCAGGGGTTGCCAGGCTATCGTGCCGCGCCGCTGGTGATACAAGATGGCGAGCAGCGTACAGAACACGGCCGCGTGGGCCTGCTTGCTCGCATCGATCGGGCTGTCCGTCAGCGCGGCGTCATTGTACATGATGCCCACGAGCTCCCGCCCGCTGACGAGCGGTGTCGCCATGACCCAGCCCTCGCTGATCGGGAGCGAGCGCCCCGCGTCGAACGCGAAGCGCGGCGCGCGAGCATGGTACAGACCGAACGCCGCGCTCGCGCGCCGCTCGAGCAGCGCCTCGTAGTCGGCGGGCGAGAGCTCGTGAAAGAGCGCGTGCTCGTCCGTCAACTGCCCGGCCATGCTCGTGCCCCAGGTGCCACGCAAGATGTAGCGCCCGGCGCGCTGATCGCGCATGTAGAACGCCACACGCTCGAGCCCGATGGTCTCTCGCGCGAGCTCTGTGGCGAGCTTGAGCAGCTCATCCGCGTCGCGGCAGAGCGCGAGCTGATCCGCGGCGCGCAAGAGCGACAGCGCCGGCGGCGAATCGGAAACAGGGATCTGATGACGCTGCTGCAACGTGGCTCCGAGGACGCATGTTACGGTACTCGCCAGCGCTTGTCCTGCGCTCAAACAGCGAATTTATGCGGATATTTCGCGATCGATTTGGAGATTTGCTCAATTTCTGATCGAACGGCTGCCGCTCTGCATTCAAGCATCGAACCTCGGTGCGCCGCGCGAAAGCGCCGGGCAACTATGCGGGCTAACGCGCCTGCGTTGCGCGGACGCGTCGAGGCTGATCGCTCGAGCTCGAGGCACGCTCGCCTCGCTCCTGCTGACTCAGCGCGCGCTGCTTGGAAAGCAACCCGGGCCAGAGCGCTCGCGCGAGCGCACACACGCGCGCTGAATGCACGCTCGCGTCGGCGTGCGAGACGCGCGCGAGGTGGGACGGCGAGCTCTGCTACACCCCGCCCGACGGCTGCGCGCGCCCGCCGGGCCCGCGCAAATTTTGACGGCTGGCGAGGCGCCGACACGAGCTGTCCGGTGGTCCCCTGGTGGTACCAGTCGCCCGGCGCGCGGGTCGGCCGCGGCGTTTTAGCTAGAAAAGCGAGGCAACGGCCTGGCTACGATCATTTTCAGATCCAAGTGATCCGAAGCGAAGGCGCCGACGTAGCAGGTACGCCGAGCTGGCCTCTGGCGAAGCGTGACCAGGCCACCGGGCCAGCAGTGGCTCCTGTCGTGATAGTCTAGACCTCCCCGCCCGTTTCCAGCGCCCCTCACTGCGTTGGGGCGAGTGGGGAGGTCGCCTAATGCACCGCGAGCACGCCCACGCCGTGAGCGGCCCTCTCCCTATCCCCAATGTGGGTGGCTGTGGGGCTCGGGTCTCGATGGCAGCGTGACCCGCTGCCGCGTCGAAACGGCGGTGCTGGCTTGCCGCTGTGACGTGTCGCGCCGTTATGGACGACAGGCCCGATGCGCCCGTTAATTTCGAAAACGGTCGCCGACGCACGCCCGCGTCCGGACTTTTTTACTGCACCCGCAGCTTTTGCGTACCGTCGACGTCGAACGCGCGTGGAGCAGCTCGATGCAACACCCGAGCTGCGCTCCAGGCCGCTCTCGTCACGCGCGGCATGCCGCGTGCACCTCTGTCTGAACCCAACACCCGCGCTGCGCTTCCCCGCTCGCAGATTACGTTAAGAATGACCGTCCACGCACCGACCCGCTCGCTCGTTCACCGCCTGCTCCCCGCCTACACGAGAACCGGTGTCGTCGCCGGTCTCTCGGCGCTGGCGCTGCTCTGTAGCATCAGCTGCGAAGAGGAGCCGCCACCACCACCACATGGCATGCTGGGAGCCGCCGATCGAGTGGGCAGCACCCCCGCGGGCGGTGCGGCCTGCGTCGAGGGCGCCGTCACGGCTTGTAGCCTCGAGCTCGGTGAACACGCCGGGGTGATCAGTTGTTACGAAGGGACGCGCGTGTGCGAGGCTGGCAGCTTCGGCCCTTGTGGCAACGGGGAGGCCTTCGAGCTCGACAAGAGCCGCGTAGAGGCGGCGCAAAAGAGCGCCAGCCTGTCGTCGCTCGCCATCGGCGGCGCCTCGAACTGTCTGAACAATCCCTGCAACAGGTACTGTCGCGAGTTCAACGAAGTGCCGCCCGCAGGCATCGCACCTGACGTGGACTCCGGCGCGCCTCCGCTCTCCAGCTGGATCACCGGCAACCTGTCCGACTACCCTCCGGAGTGGGTGGTGGTCGGCAACCAAGAACCCTGCCAGGTCGCGGGCGATTGCCAGTTCAACACGGCGTGCACCGACCCTGCCCTCGGCAGCTGCACGCATAGCGTCTGCGCCGCGGGTGACCCGCTGGCGCTCGGTTGCAATCGCTGCGCCGATGTGGTGTGCGCCGTCGACGCCGACTGCTGCGGGACGTCTCTCGCGTGCGCCCATGACCCGTGCGAAGTCGGTTCGGGCGCTCCGCTCGAGCGCGCGTGCGACACCTGCGTCGACGCGGTTTGCGCAGCGCACCCCGAATGTTGCGACACGACCTGGAACGACGCCTGCGTCGGCTATGTCGCCAGCGAGTGCGCCCCGCTCGGTCAGAGTTGTGGCTGCCCTGACGGGAGCGTCGAAGACTCGGGGACGTGTTACGTGGCCGGCGACGTGGCGCGCGACTGGGGGCTAGCCCGCGATGCCTGTGGCGTGTACGGCACCGGCTGGAACCTGATCGACGTCAACGGCGACGCTGAAAACGCGATCGCGCAAAATTTTCTGGCCGCGAGCGGCGCGGCCAGCGCTTGGCTCGGCGGTGTGGAGACCGGCATCGACGAATGGACGTGGCAAAGCTCGGGCGAAGTCTTCTTCGTCAGTGACCCGAGCGGCGGCCTGCTGAGACCCGGCTACAGCTACGAGAACTGGGCCGACAGCGAGCCAGAGCTCGGGGTCGTGGGTCGCGGCATCGCCATCGCGGCGGACGGCGAGTGGCGCGACGCCCCCCTCACTTTCGAGTTCGACTACATCTGCGAGGGCCCGAAGAACCGCCTCGGCCCCAAGCAGACCGTCTTCGGCTGGGATCAAGGCTGCGTCGAGCTGGCCCAGCTCGAGTGTGGAGTGCCTTGCTCCGACACGGACCAGCTCGGGCTCGGCGTGTGTACCGCCCGCGTCGCGACCGAGCTCGATCCCACGTGCGCGGCCTTCGATTTAGCGCTCGGCGCCACCTGTGAGGCGGCGGGTGTGCCGCAAATCCCGGTCTGCAATCACGGCCAAGCGGCGGCGCCAGCGGGCCTACGCCTGAGCCACGTGCCGGTCTCGGAGCTCGGCAAGGCCGTTCCGGACCTGAGCGCTGCCGCTGACTGTGTGCTCAGCGAACCCATCCCTCCGGGCCGCTGTGTCAGCATCAGCGACTGTCCCGGTTTGACACCGGACCGAGCGCTGGTGGTCAACCCCGTCGCCCTCGGTCAAGACACGACCGAGTGCCGCTTCGACGACAACTGGAGCATCTACCAGGCCGTGCCTTGCCGCCCGGCAGTCTGCGAGGCAGACGTCCACGACGCCACGCAAGTCGTGGCAGATGGTTGCAGCATAGAAGTGCGAAACCCGCTCGGTATCGACCCAGCGCTGGCTCGCGTCACGTTCGGCACGAGCGTACCCGAGCCGGGCTGCGCCCCCGGCGAGACCCGCTGGGGGGCGAGCTGCTATTTTTTCTCGAGCGACGTCCAGACCTGGGACGCGGCCCAGAGCGGCTGCCAGAGCCGCGGCGCGGGTTGGGATCTCGTGGCGCTCAACTCGCCCGCGGAAAACGCCTGGGTGCGCTCGCAGAGTGACCCGCTGCAAGACGTGCAGATCGGCTTCAACGACAAGCTGACCGAGGGCGATCATGTCTGGTCCAACGGTAGCTGCCGCAGCTTCACGAACTGGCAGACCTCGACCTTTCAGCCCAACAACACCCCGCCCGGCAGCGAGCAGTGCACGCGCATGAGCGCCGCCGGGATCGAGGAGTGGGAGGACAAGGCGTGCAACGATGGCGAGCACCCCTTCGTCTGCGAGGGCCCGACGCTCGCGGCTCAGGGCGGCTGCGCCAGCGGGCAGTTTGCCGGCCCGGATGGCGATTGCTACGCGTTCATTCCCGCCCTGCAGGGCTGGGCGGCGGCGCGCGACAGCTGCCAGGCACTCGGCCCGGGCTGGGCCCTCCCCAGCATCGAGGACGAAGCCAGCAATGATTTCGTGACCGGTCTGCTCGATTGCACGTCGGTCTGGCTCGACAACCCGCCGGGAGCGTTCTCACATTGGGCGCCCGCCGAGTCGATCGACCTGTCGAAAGATCCCTACGTCGACAGCCTCGGGTTCTGGCACACGACGCCGCTCGGCGTGCCGCTGGCCGCGTTGTGCCAGGGGCCAGCGACCGCCACGGGAGCCCCGCAGCTCAGCCAGGTGCCGAACCTCGCCGCTTGTACGAGCGACGACCAATTCTTCTTCAGCGTCAGCGCCGTCGCGCCGGAGAGCCTCACGCTGTGCCCCGCGGCGTGCACCCTGGCCGCGTCTTCACCGGGGCGCCGCATCGCCGTCGAAATTCCCTGTTTGCCGCCACCGTTGCCCTCGCTCGAGACCGTGCACACCGAGATCTATGAGCCCGACTGCGCGGGCGGCGGAGCGATCTGGGACTTCTTTTACTACGACGCCGTGACGCCAGCCGACTCGCGCATCGAGTTCGAGATCCGTACCGCGCCGACCTTGGCCGAGCTGGAAGCAAACTTGGTGGCCTTCTTGCCTATCGCGTCAGCGCACGCCATCCCGACCAACACCCAGCGTTGCGACGTCGGTCGCCCAAGCTGCCCGATCGACATCTTCACCTTGCTCGGGAACCCGGCGCAGCAGCAGAACCTGCTCGAGCTACGGGTCAGGTTGTTCCCGGGCTCGAGCGGCGAGGGTCCGTTGCTCCGCGACTGGAAAGTACGCTTCTCCTGTCCCCCATCCCAGTAGGACCCATATGGACAATGGGACGACCAGTGGGGCAGTATGCGATGAGCGTAGTTACAAGCCGTTGCCCGGCGGCGGGGTTTGCTTGTCTTCGCGTTTTCGTTGCGGGAGTGAGGATTAGCCGGCGTCGGGGGGTTGGACGCAGGTTTCTAGGGCTTGCCAGGACTCGGGGCAGGTTGTGGCTAAGGGGCGTCCGGCTTCGTCGCAGGTGAACTCGGGGGCGTTTGATGTGCAGGCCATGTGCTCGCTGAATTGTGGGCCGCAGCGCCCGACCAGGGTCGCCTCGCAACCGCACAGGCAGCTCGTCACGCTCTCTGGACCTTGCGGGCAAAAGCTCGAGGTCAGTGCCTGGCAATAGGGCGTGCACAGGGGGAAGGACTGCGCGCACAGCTGTTCACGGGCTCGAAAGTCACAGATCTCGAGCGCCAGCGACTGGCTCTCGCAGCCCGGAAATATCCTGCCCCGGACGCCGCAATCGATGCTCGCCTCGTTGCCCACGCATAGAACGAGCGCGCCGAGCTCATCGGGGCAGGGCCCGTTGAAGCGCTCTTCGCAGATGCAGCCGCATTGTGCCGCGTTACCCAGGCCGCAACCCGATGGGTCGTCACCGAGCGACTGACACAACTTTTGGCAGTCCTGACGCGGAATACAGCCGGCGACCTCCGTTCCTGTGCCGCCGGCGCCGGCTGCGCCGCTCGACGCGACCATCGCGCTGCCGGCGGCACCGGGATTTGAGCCCGCCTGCCCCGACGCTCCGCCGCTCTGCCCGCTGCCGCCCGCGCCGCCAGAGCTGCTGACGACGGCCTCGGGGGCCGGAGGAGGACGACCCTTCGAGCCACAGCCCAGGGCCACAGCCGCACTGAGGACCGCCCCGAACAGGGCGCCCCGAGTCCGAGTGATACAGGTAGTCAGTGGTTTATCCGGGCTCACGGAGCCGCTGCGATCCAAGCGCTCGCGTTCCGCCAACGGGGATCGCATGCGCTGGAACAAGGGATGGAAGCTCTCGGAATCCTGGCCGAAATGGCGCTTGCAAGAAGAGGCTGAGCCACCATACTGAGCGGGTGGTAGAGGAGTGACTATGCAACACCAAAGGTCGCGGCTCGAGAAGGCCAATGGCCAGCCCATGTGGCTTGTCGTGGCTCTGGGCGCGACGTTGGCCGGCGCGTGCGCTACGGGCGTGTCCGTCACGGATGAGGAGTGCGCCGAGATCCTCGGTAGGCCTGACGTCGGCTGCGAGGCCATCGTGGGGGGCCAAGTCGGTAGCGCTACGGGGGGTACGGGCGGGGCCGGGGGCGCCGGCGGAGCGTCCACCGCCTTCGGCGGCAGCAGCAGCGGCACGGGCGGGGCGGCCAACAACGGGGGTTCGTTCAACTCGAACGGGGGCACCGGGGGCACGAGTGTCAACCCTAACAACGGCGGCACTGGCGGCACTGGCGCCACGACGTCGCCCCCCCAACCGCTCGCCGAGGGGGAATGCTTGGCATCCGATGACGTGGTCATCTCGTATCAGGACCGCAAGCTCGGCGCGCCCAGCACGAATGAGCCCAGCATGGTGCTCTCCGTCCGAAACAACGGGGACCCGTTCAACTTGCCCGAGCTGTCCATCCGCTATTGGTTTACGGCGGACGGAGCCAGCGGCTTCACCGGTGTCGTCGACTACGCGTCGATCAACGGGGGTGACGCGATCAAGGACTCCGTCACTGTCACCTTTGGCGAGCAGTTTGGCTCGAACTACGTTCAGCTCGGCTTCACCTCGGGGGGCCCCGTCGCTTCCGGAGGCGCGGTCCAGCAGGTCCAGCTCAGATTTCACGGCGAGCCGTATCGGGACATGAGCCAGGCCAACGATTTCTCGTTCCTGTCCCCCGCCGCGTCGGCGACGCCCAATCGAAATATCACTCCTTACGTAAATGGGGAAGCGGTGGGCGGTTGCGTCCCGATTCCTTAAAGCGCGAGTGAGCTCGTGCCGAGCGCTTGCCGCGGCGAGGGTCTGCCCCCAAAACGGCGGGGTGTGGCTCTGCCGCGAGGATGAGCGCTATAAGCACCCGAGGAATACTCCAAGATGCGCACCCGATCGTCGATGCCGTTCTTCTTCGTCTCGTCACTGGCTCTAGGCGCTGCCGCGCAAGCCGCAGCCCCCGCGCAGCCTGACGCGGCACCAGTGCAGCAAAGCACAGCGCCGCGAGCCACCGACGCACCGCCGCCGGCGCGAGCCGAGGGCGCGCTAGAGCTCGGCGTCAGTGCAACACCCCCCGCCTCTGACCCCTACGCAATCGACGCCCACAGCGAGCTCGATCAGGGGTCCAGCGAAGCCGCGGTCGCTCCGAGCGAGCGCACTGGGTTCGAGGCGGGGCTGCGCCTCGGGGCGACGTTGCCCGTGGGCAAGGCGGGTCGCAACGTGTTCGGCGTGGACCGCGATCTCAAAGACCTCACGGCCTGGCGAGCGCCCGTGTGGGTCGACGTCGGTTATCACTTCTCGGACGTGATGACGTTCGGTGCTTACGCGCAGGTCGGCGTCGGCGGCAACGGGGACGCTTGCGACCAGATCCAGGGCTCCGTGCCCGAGCTGGGTGAGCTCCGCGGCGGCGACTGCGACTGGAGCGACATCCGGTTGGGCGCTCACGCTCAGTGGCGCCTGGCACCCGCAGCCGCCGTCGATCCCTGGCTAGGTGTGGGCGTGGGCTATGAGTGGCTCTCGTATCGCACGGTGTTGGTGGCGGACGTCACGGACACCACGACCGGCAACACGCAGGCCGTGGCGCTGCGCATCGCCGAGCGGCTCGGAGGGCCAGAGCTGCTGCTGCAGGGGGGCATCGATTTTCAGGTCGATGATTCGCTGCGCATCGGCCCCTATGCGTCGGCGACGTTTGGCCAGTACCTGGGGGACGAGTACAGCTGCGACATTCAGACGGCGGCCTGCCCGACGGGCTCTTCCGTCGAGGGGCCCGCCTTCCACTCGTGGCTCGGCGTTGGCCTGCGCGGCGCTTACGCGCCCTGAGTGAGATTCTTGCCCATGTCGATCCGGGCCTCGCGCCCGTAGCCGACGGACTCCCAGAAGCGCGCTCCCGCCTCGTTTGCTGTGTGGAGCTGGAGATTGACCTTGGTGCAGCCGAGCGCCGCCAAATGTTGCTCGGCGGCTCGCACCAGCTCCCGGCCTATTCCGCGCCGCCGCACGTCGGCGTCGACGGCCATTCGGTAGAGCCAACCGCGGTGGCCGTCATAGCCGACCATCAGCGCCCCCAGGAGGCGATCGGCTTCGGCGGCGACGAGCACCCTGCCGTCCCAGCTCAGCTTGCCGGCGAGCACTTTGGCGGGGTCGTTGCGCGCCTCGGTGTAGCCAAACACGCGAGCCCAGAGCGCGCAGATCGCCCCCTGATCGCTCGGCGCGCAGTGTCGAACCGTGATGCTCATGTGGGCCCTACTGACCTGGCGGCAGCGCCAAGATCATGGGTCTAAGCTCATGGGGCTGAGCTGCCAAGTGTTGTACCCGTGATTTCGCACGTGAAAGTAGAGCGCGCTGCCCGCCGCTGCGGCCTGTGTCAGCTCGAAGTCCACCTCTACGATGTCGGCGCTGCCCGGGATGTCGACCTCATGCGTCCAGAGCACGCCTCCCGCGGTCGCAAACGCGAGCGTGCCGACGGCGGGTTCGATGGAGGCCAAGGTGGCCCAGGCTAGCTCTCCGCTGATCACGTCACCGGGTGATACGTCGCGCATGAACCGGTAGACAAGGGTCGCGTAGTTGCAGCTCGTCGTCGTCACCTCGAGCCAGCTCGCTTCGAGGCGATACGCAAAAGGCGAGCAACGCACACGGCCGGGCTCATATTCGACGAAGGGGTCTTCTGCAACCGAAGCCGCGCCCCAGCTGTCGGCGGCGATGGTCTGCGCAGGCAAAAGCGCGTCGGCGCCGCCGCTCGAAACGGCAGGCTCCTCTGCAGAGGGGCAGCCGCCCAACACGAGCAGCACCGACGCCACGGACCCCGCGCGCGCGACCTGACCCACGGCGTCGGCGTAGCACGCGCTGCCGAGCTGCGCCGCTCCGAAACAGCGCGGGGGAGGCCTGTGTCTAGAAGCCGAGCGCGAGCCCGAGCGAGGGCTGCAAGTTCACGACGATGGACGTCGAGCGTTGCTCTTCGGTCATGAGCAACACACCGACGTTCGCCACCACTGACACTTCTTTCGATAGCGCCCACATCACACCGGGCGACAGCGTCGCAAACACCTTGCCGAGGGACTTGTACGCGTCGAGCGTGCGCAGGCGCGCGCTGCCCATATCGGGACCGGCGCCGTCATCGTCAATCAACCCGTCGTTCACCGCGAGCGCGTTGACACACGCCGTTTCATCACCCGGCAGGCAATCGACCATCTCCACGGGCACCCGGCTATCGACCTGTGCGAAGCCGAAGCCGACCGCCACATATGGCGCAAACGTCGATCGGCCCTGGGTGATGTCGGAGAAGTAGTAGGTACCGCGGGCCTCGAGGTGCAGCGGGAAAAAGCCGTCCGGAGCGCCCGAAAACGCGAAGCCAAAGCGCACCCCGAGGCTCACGTTGTCGATCAGAAAGCGGTCGTACGAGATCAGCGCGCGCAGGGTGCCGAGGTGCAGCCCGCCCGTTACCTCGCCGGCGTTGCCCGGATAAGGCGTGCCGGCATAGGGCTCGTCACCGTCGAAGCAGGCATACTCGGGGCCGTCGACCCGACACGCGTCGCCGGCGCCGGGAAGCGACGAGAAGTCCGCGCCGAAGTGCAGACCAAACCAATCGAGCTTACTCGGGCGCTGCCGCTCCGAGCACAGGCCCGCCTTGCACACGTCCTCCCCGCAGTCCGAGTCCTTCGTACACACCCCGGGCGCCTTGCAGCTGCCCTCGGCGCACGTCATACCGAGGTCGCAATCGGCGGTCTTGTCGCAGGTCGTATCTTTCTTAACCCCGGCAGCGCCGCCCTGCATCGCTTCGCAGGCGGGCGTACCCACCATGTCTTCGGGGCAATACGCCGTGGCGACGCAGCGGTCGGGGACTTTTTCACCGGGCAAAGACGGCGGAGGTACACTGGATTTTTCGACGACCTTGAACACGAGCGGTCGATCTCGCGAGCCGATGCGCTCGAGCGAAGTGTCGCGCTGGTCCTTGGCCTCGACGTACATGCCCCAGGTGCCCGGTCGGCTCAGCGCGGTGCACGGGATCTCCCCGCGCCAGTCCTCGCCCACTCGCTTGAGGTCGACCCGGACCCAGTTTTCGTCCCCGTACTGGCGGTAGCGCAGCGTCACGCCGTCGACGGCTTGGATCTTCGTCGAACACGAGATCGGGATAGGACGGAAGGTCTCGACCTCTTGCACCAGCGGAAAGCACCCCATCTGCGTGCCCGCCTCGAAGCCCGGCTCGACCTTGGCGGGATCCGACTTCGACTGGTTTTTGATGCCGTCAAATAGCGCCTGGGCCGTCGGCGAGAAGAAGCGCGGATCGAGCTGCACCTTGTCGTCGAAGCCGAGCGCGACCGAAAAGGCTTCGCGCGCGGTGTCCCAATCGTTAGCGCCGCCCCCTTTGACCAGCCCGATGTACATCCAGGCCTGGGCGAGCAGCGACGGTTTGCAGTCGTTGCCGCAGATAGCGATGGCTTCGAGCAACCGACCGTCGGTCTTGTCCGCGTCTTTGGTCTTCGCGTACTCGTCCATCGTCTCATTCATGGCGCGCTTGGCCGCGGCGTCGTTCGGCCCAGCCGAGGCAGCGCTCGTCCAGAGCAACAGCACGCAGGCGCAGAGCAGGCAAAGCCCTAGGCAGGCCTTGCCCAGACCAAGGGGCGCCGGGCAAACAGCGCCGGAATGAAAATCGCGGGGACGGGGCAATGGGGCGGCGGTCGTGCTCGGTGGGGCCAACGCGCTTTGATACTCGCGGCGCGCGCCGTGTTTCAAGGCCAATGGCCAGAGAAGCCCAGACGAGCGCCTGGCTACACTGGCGCGGGAATTTTGGGCTGAAATGCCGCTGATCAGAGGGGCCATTTGAGGGGGCTGCCGGTCGGCGGCCCTATTGACCTCTCAGCCCGCGTCCGGCGCGGGCTCCACACCCAGCTCGGCGGCGGCCGGCGTGGACGCGAAGCTCAACCGGCGGCGCTGGATGGCGCGAAACCTGCTGCCGGGGATCAGCACCCCATCGACCACGCCGTCGTTCTGGCGGTCGAGCGTGACTTGTACCTCGCAGTCCTCGCCAATCTGGGTGGCTCGGACGCGAAACGTCGTGGCGGCCAGCGTCAGGCTGCCGTCGTCGGGCGTCTGCCCTGACTCGGTCCAGATGCAACTGCCCTCGACCTCCCAACCGATGAGGCCTCCGCTCACCGGCGGCGTCCAGCTGACGATCACCGGCGTGCCCCGGCTGATGCCAGCGGCGGAATCTGTGTCGAGAGCGATCATGAAGCCTTCGGGCAACTGCGCCGATGCGCTCGCCGGATCATTTTCTTCGCCGCGCAGCAGACGCAGGCTCACCTCGCTCGGCGAGTCACCCGAGATCCGCTGCTCGTATCGGCCGCGGCCGCTGCGACCGAGGCGCTCGGTGATCTCTCCCACCTGGGCTTCGAGCCTGTCATCGCCCACGAGCGTCACGTTGGTCCCGTCATCCCCGCCCACCGTGAGCTGGACCCTGACGAGGGTCGAGCCGTCACCCGGGGCCAAGGCCAGGATGTCCGCGAAGATGCCCTGCGTGCGGATCGCATCCGAATCGACATCCTCGAGCGAGCACCCGCTCGCCAGGATCGCATAAGAAAGCCCCCACAACCCAAGCTGGTACCTCAACGTGTCGTCTCCTATCGAGTCGCCCAGCGGGCGGACCGCCACGACGTATAACAGGGGCTACGCCGATCGACCAACAAAGCTTGCCCGAAGGCCCTCCCGTAGGAGGACCGCTTTATGGCTGGGGTGCGACAGCCGCCTACGCTGATTCGAGCCATTTGGCCTGCCCGGGCCGCAGCGCGCAGAGTTGCCCCAGCTCGGATCGAACGCTTTTGTCGTAAGCTCCGAGGCCCAGACATGAAACGCCTCGACGGCCCGACGCTTAGAGAAGCGAGCGCGAGACCCTCCGTGCCCGAGCGCTCCCTCCCGGGCCTGAACCTGGATGAATGCTCGTTTGGCAGCTGCCAGCTCGGGCTCGGGGATTTCGTCCACGCCGTCAGTCACGAACCACGCACGCGCCAGCTGATCCGGTCGGCCACTTACGCTGGCGCGCTGAGCTCGACGCTCGGCATCTGGCAGATGACGACGCCGAGCTACCGCACCGGCCTCGTGCTGTTTGGCGTCGGCATTCTCTGTTTCGCGGCGCACTCGGCCCCGGAGCAGATCGCGACGCGCTGGTTTGCCAAGACCCCCCGAGCCGCCCGGAGCCTGCGTTACACCCTGAACCCGGAGGGCCTGATCAGCGTGAGCGAAGTGTCGCATCAGGTTTACCCCTGGCACGCTCTGCTCGGCTATCACCAAGCTCCGGAGGCGTTCCTGGTCTGGGTATCGAGTCAGCTTTTCCTGATTATCCCCAAGCGCGCTTTTCAAGCCGCTGACTTGCCCAAGGTGATCGAGCGTTTCGAGCGCGAGCTCGGCGCCCCGCCTCGGCTGCCGCGGTTCTGGTCATGGCTTCTCTTGGCGGTCGCCAGCGCGTGCTTGGGTCTCTGGCTCTGGAATCGGCTCGCCCCACGTTGAGCCGCCGCGGAGCTAGACTGCGCCATGCCGAACCGAGCTTCAGGGCGCGCCCGTGAGATCATCCTCGAGCTGGGCCTCCTGCCGCATCCGGAGCGCGGTTTTTATGTGGAGAGTTATCGCGCCGCGCAGCGAGTGAAGCTCCTGACTCATGCGCCCGAACGCGCTGCGTCGACCGCTATCTACTTTCTCATCACTGCCGAACAACCCTGCACTTTTCTGCACCGGCTCCGTTCGGACGAAGTGTTTCATCTGTACGAGGGCGGTCCGCTGGAGGTGCTCAGGCTATTTCCAGAGGGCCGCTGGGACGTCGCACGTCTGGGGATGGACGTGAGCCACGGCGAGCGGCCTCAGCTGGTCATCCCTGCCGGCACCTGGTTCGGCACGGAGCTGGCTGCGGGTTCCAGTCATTGTCTGATCGGCTGCACGGTGGCGCCGGGGTTTGAGTTCGAGGACTTCGAGCTCGCCGACGCGCGAGAGCTCAGGGCGGCATATCCGGCAGCGTGCGAGCGCATCTGGCGCCTGCGGCGCCCTTCGGAATAGCGGTGCAGTGGGCGGGGGGGGATGGGGTTGGAGTGCTACGGATCTACGCCGATGCTCAGCTTTGAGAGGTCTACTCGCTCTTGGGTCGCTTGGGCTACGCGCGCGAGGTAGTCGTCGCGGGAGATTTCTTTGACGCCGAGTGAGCGCAGGTGGGGGGTGGCGAACTGCACATCCACGAGCCGAATGCCGGCACGGTGCAGGCTGCGGGATGCTGCGACGACGGCGATCTTCGAGGCGTCCGTCATCCGGTGGAACATGCTCTCTGCAGCGAACAGCGCCCCGGACTGCACGCCGTACAGGCCGCCCACCAGGCGGTTCTCTTGCCACACCTCGACGCTGTGCGCGTACCCGTCGTGATGCAGCCGCTGGTAGGCGCGGCGCATCTCCGGCACGATCCAGGTGCCCCCTTTGCGTTGCTGGCCACACGCTCCGATCACCTCGGAGAAGGCGAGGTTCCACGTCACCGCGTAGTCTCGCCGCTGGAGGCGCCGCTTGAGGCTGCGGGACACGTGCAAATCTTCGCCACCTAACACCGCGCGCGGATTCGGCGACCACCACAGCACCGGAAAGCCGTCATTGTACCATGGGAAGATCCCCGCCGCGTAGGCCGCGCGCAGGCGCGCTATCGAGAGGTCGCCCCCGATCGCCACCAGGCCTTCGTCATCACTGCGACGGGGATCGGGGAAAACGGCAGGCGCCTCTGCGCTGAGGAGCACCGGCCGCTGAGGGGATCGAGTGCGAAACATGGCTCAAGCGTCTTCTCCCACGCCGCCTTCGAGGAGAGAGCGCGGGAATATCTTGCCGGGGTTGAGCAGCGCCTGCGGGTCGAACGCCTGCTTCAGGCTCTGCTGGAGCGAGATGAGCTCGGGTGATTGCTCGAGCGGCAAGTAAGGGGCCTTGAGCACGCCCACGCCGTGCTCTCCAGACAGAGTACCGCCGAGCGCCACCACTTGCTCGAAGAGCTCGCGGATCGCCGCTTGGACGCGCGGCGCCTCCTCCGGCTCGTCCCACAGGAAGTTGACGTGCAGGTTGCCGTCACCGGCGTGCCCGTAGGCCACGCTGCGCACGCGGAGCCGCTGGCTCGCCGCCTCGAGCCTGGCGAGCAGCTCCCCCAGCGCTTGCCTCGGCACGGCGACGTCTTCGCTCAACTTGTGGCGGGCCGTGCGCCGCAAGGTCGCGCTCATGTTCGCGCGCAGCGCCCACATGCGGCCCTGCTTTTCCGCGTCGCGCGCCAGCTCGGTGCCGCGGGCGCCGTGCGCGTCACACACGTCGGCGATGCGCTCGCCGAGCTCCTCACAGGCGCTCGGCGTGCCGTCGACCTCGATCAAGAGCAGTGCGTCCAGCACGCCCAGGGACGCGCCGAGCTCGGTCTGCACGTGCGCGTCGAGCAGACGCAGATCGAGCAGCTCCAGGCAGCTCGGACGCAGCCCGAGAGCCACGATCGCCATCACGGCGTCCGCGGCGCTCGCCAGCCGCTGGAACGGCACGAGTAAAGTCGCCGTGGACTCCGGGGGCCGGAGCAGGCGCAGGGTGATGTCACCAAACACGGCCAGGGTGCCTTCGCTGCCCACCAGCAAGGAGCTCAGATCGTAGCCGGTGACGCCTTTGGCGGTACGCCGGCCCGTCGCGAGGCGCTGGCCGCCCATCAAGAAGGCTTCGATACCGAGCACGTAGCGACCGGTCACCCCGTATTTGAAGGCACGCGGCCCGCCGGCATTCGTGGCCACGTTGCCGCCGATGCTGCAGCCGACGCGCGAGTTGGGATCGGGCGCGTAAAACAGGCCCTCTGCAAGCACCGCAGCCTGCAGCACGCTCAAGATCACCCCGGGCTCCACCACCGCCAGGCTCTCGCGCCGATCGATCTCCTTGATCTGGCTCAGACCCAGAGTGGAAAGCACGATGCCGCCGTCCACCGGCACCGCCCCGCCGCTCTTGCCCGTGCCGCCACCGCGCGGCACGATGGGCACGCCGGCATCGGCCGCGGCCCCCAGCGCGAGCTGCACGTCACGCGTGTTTTCTGCGAGCACCACAGCGGCCGGGATCATCCCCTCGGCTTCCGAGGCGTCCCGTTGATACGGCTCGCAATCCTGGGCGTCGACTATTAGCTTGGAGGGGCCGAAGTGACGGGCGAGCAGCCGCCGCGCGCGCTCGACGCGGCCTGCGCCAACTGGCCCGGAGCGCTCCCTCGACATCCTGACGACGCTCATCGCTGTCTCAAACCTCGCTGCCCAGTCAGCGCCGGCCCTTAAAGCCCATCATGTCTTGCACGGCCGCCTCGCTCGCTTCGAGGATGGTCTGCTGCTCGTTCTCGCGCTCCGCGCAGGCCTCGCACACGCGCTGCTTCTTCCCACTGATCGCGATGGTCACCAACTCGTCCGCGTCCTCGCGGCAAGATTTGCATTGGGGCACTAGAAACTCCAGAGACAGGCGCCGCGACCCGCGGCCAAACACTTCGTGGCTCTAGCATGCCGCTCTGCGGATGCCCACTCTGCGCCCGCGGGGCCGGGAGCGGTCGCCGCGGGCTTCGGGCAAGCAGGAACGGGGCTGCGCTGGCGCTCGGTTCGGGCACGGCAGGACGGAGCCCGTATGGGGGATAGGTGAGGCGTCGGCCCTAAGTGGAACGGTCTGAGCTCGACGGCTTTCGATGTTCACGAGCGGCTCCGAAGACATCAGCGGTTTGGGGCTGCACGAAGCACGACGGAGCGCAAGTGCTCCCAGCCGTCAGCAGCAGCCGCTGCGCCGAGCGAGAGCCGGCGCACGACACCTTCCCCGCTGCAGGGCGTCTCGGATCGCATCGGCAGTCTCTGCCGAGCGTGAGCGAGCGCACGAGCGCCTCAGGCGCCGGCGCTCTCGACCGCCGCGCAGGCCTCGCAGCACGCCGTAGCGAGGGCTGGAAACGAACGGTCGGCTCGGCAGGGTACAGCGCGAGCTGTCGTGCCTCGCTTGGAGGCGCCGCGCACCCGTTTGGTGCGATCGTTCCGCCTTGCGCGGGGGCTGATGTGGGGGGCGGGGATCCGAATCGACAGCGTACGCGCGAATTCCGCGCTCGCGCCAGAATGCGCGATCGAAACCAGCCCCAGGCTTGGACTCACACACGGCCGGAGACTATCCTGTCTTAAGAGTTGCAGCGCGGTGTTGCACTGGTTTCGATTCGCTCGAGCCCGCCACCGCCTGGCCCTTTCACGGGGCGCAATCATCAATGCAAAACCATACGTCGCTGAGTTGTCTCCATTTGGCCGCCTTGGCCCTCGCGCTGGGCGGCTGCACGCTGACCGGTGACGACTTCGCTCCCGTTACCGCCGCGGGCGAGGCTCCGGCATGTGGCCAGGCCGGCTGCGGCGAAGCGCTCCCCAACACGGGCTCGGGCTCGGGAGCACCGGCATCTCGGCCAACGGCACCGGGAGCCGGCTCGCCGACGCCCGGGCCCGCTCAATCGCCATTGCCTGCGAGCTCCGTCCCCAGCGACGTGCCGGGGGGAGGGCCCGGGGCAGCACCCGCTAGGGACGCTGGCGTGCAGGCGCAGGACGGCGCTGCTCCCCTCGCCCCCGCCGAGCTCGTGGGCTGGGCCAGCATGCCGGGCCTGGGCGTCTCGACGACCGATGGCGGTGGCTCTGCGCTTCCGCGGCTGGTGACCAGCGCCGCCGAGCTGCTCGAGCTCGCGGCGCGCGCCGAGCCTCTCAGCATTGCCTTCGCGGGCACTCTGGATGTCGGCCGGCTGGAGCTCGCCTCGGACAAGACGCTGATCGGGCTCGGCAAGGACGCGGTCCTGCGCGGAGGCATCCGTATCCGCGGCAGCGCGGATGAATTTGTCAGCAACGTGATCGTGAAAAACCTCACCGTCGACGCCGTGACGTCACAAGTAGACGGTGACGGTATCCAGGTGCACTACGCTCACCACGTCTGGATCGATCACTGTGAGGTGAAGGACGCCGCCGATGGGCTCATCGACATCGTGCACGGCTCCGACTTCGTCACGCTCTCGCACAATCGGTTCGGGTACACCGGCGCTGCTCCGGACCCCGCGCACCGCTTCGCCAACCTGATCGGGCACGACGTAGACAATGGCGCGGAGGACGCGGGCCATCTCAACGTGACCTTGCATCACAACTGGTGGAGCAGCGGCGTCAGCCAGACGTTGTTTGCGCGTTTCGGCAAGGTTCACGTGTTCGACAACTATTTTGCGAGCCCCGGCAACACGAGTGTGCTGGTCGCGGGATTAAACGCGGATCTACTGGTCGAGAACAACTTCTTCGAGGGGGTTCTCGAGCCGCACGCCATCGTGCCGCTGAGCGCGGCGGGGGTGCTCGCGGCGGGCAACCTGTACGAGCTGACGACGGGCGCGCGTGACGAGAACGGCAGGGCTTTTGTGCCTGTTTACCCCTACGTTCTCGAGGCCGCGGCCGACGTGCCCGCGCGTGTGAGCGCGGAGGCGGGTCCCCAGTGACTGGATGCTCGACGCTTCGCTTCGGGATGCAAGCGCGAGGGGCAAAGGGGCGCGTGGCTTCGTCAGCCATCTTCGTCGCAAGAGAATGATGAAAACGCAGGCGCCCGTACCGCTGCTCGAATATCGAAGCGAGGGTGCAATCCTGGTCGCTCGGGCGTCGGGGCGCAGCATGAACGCTGAGACAAAAGCCAGCGCTCGCGCTTGCGGCGTCAATCTCGCGTGGTACATCATTAAGGTCGCCCGGCTGTCCGCGTGTACCCGCCCAGAGTCAGGGCCAGCACGGGACGCGGGTTTCTTGCTTAGCCTCCCTCGGTGCCAGTATCCGATTCGACGCGCGGCAAACGCGATGTCGAATGCCGTATCGGTCGGGCGGGATCTCTCGTATCGATCGGCTCTCGGTTCCCCCCGGTCGCATCCAGAATGGTGAAGTCAATGAAGCCAGCCCACGCCAAGATCGGCGGCACCTCCCAGCACGAGCGCGAAGGCTCTGGTCATGTCAGCGCGACCCGGGAGCGCGTGGGCAGCGAGGGTACCCCGCGCGGAGGGTCCACGGCGGACGCCAAGCGGCGGAGCCCGCGTGGGGAGAGCGAGCGTCCCAGCGAGGAACCGCGTACCGGGGTCGTCCGGAAGGTAAAACTGGCCGCCTCGCGCCCGGCACCCAGCACAGCCGCACCACGTCGGGCCGCGCCGAAAACGGCGCCGCCGACCGCCCACAGCAAGTCGGACGAGGACACGGGCGCGTGGCGCTGCCTCGAGTGGGGAGAGCGGCCGAGCCAGCGTCCACCCAAGCGGCACGCCAGCGTGAGCGTCGCCCAATTGTCGACGAGCGGCCAGCTGATCCGGCAAGACGGGCCTGACGCATGGCTGCCAGAAGCGGGCGACTTCGTGCATCGTATGGCGCTGCTCGTGGCGCAGGGTCTAGGCTTCGACCGCTGCCGAGCCGTTTGCCTGCGCGGACCGAACGCGGTGCTCTCCGTGTCCGAAGCCGGTGCGACAAAAGTCGTCGCCGTCACCGGGCCCGTGCCGCCCATGGCCAATGTGCTGCGTCGGGCGGGCCTCGAATGATCGCGCAGCGGTTGCTCAAGATCTTGGAGGACATCAAGGGCGTGACGGGTAGCTTCGTCGTGGCGTCGAATGGGGCGCTGCTCGTGCATTCCATGCCCGCGGCGTTCGCCAGCGACGAGCTAGAGCTGACGGCCCGTCGGATCGCCCGGATCATCCAGTGCGGCGGAGCCAACGGGCTCTCCACCGAGGACGGGTTGTTCGACTTCGGAGACGGCAAGTTGCTCGTCCGCGAGTTCATCCGGGGTTACTTGTGCGTGCTCTGCTCGGCGTCGGTCAACATGCGCTCGCTGCGGCTCACCGCACGGCTCGTGGCGCGCAGCATGCCGGCCGAGCTGAAGACGCTGGAGCAAAGCCCCAGCTCTCAGCTGTGGGGCTCGACGCCGTAACAGCTCCGCGGGCAGAGCGAGCGGCACGAGCGCGGCTGGGCTCAGCCCCCGAGCGGAGCGTCGCCGCGGTTCGATAGGCGGCGCGCGACCATGCGCGCCGTGACCTGGAGCAGCTGCCGATCGGGAGTGGCCGTCGTCAGCACGCACAACAGCCCGAATCGGAAGCGGCGCGCGAGCAGCTGATGTTGACCGAACCCGAGGCTCAAGCTGCGGCAGCTCGGCAACACTTCATCCGCCGTCTGAAACAGGTTGGCGACGCGCGCCGCTGTGCTCTCGATGGCCACGGCCGAATAGCGCGCAGGCATATCCGTGAGCAAGAGCTGGCCGAGGGCGTCGCAAGTGAAGCTGCCGAGCACCCCGTCCACCTGCCGTAGCCGCTCGAGTGGCTCATGGTTCATTTGAGGCCCACTCGCGCGAGAATAAAGTCGAGATCGGCGGTCGCGCCGCGCGTACCCACGATCGTGCGGCCCTTGAACACGACGATGCTCTCTTGCTTGCCCTCGAGCGACAGCGCGGTGCACGGGCCCAGGCCGAGCGTATCGCCGATCATCGTTGCCATGCGCTGACAGAAGAACGCCGTGTCCGCGAGCTCCCGAGTGGCGCCGGCCTTGAGCTGCTGGATGTCACCTTCGATGCTCACCTGGGCGACTTGCAGCTGCGAGAGCGCCGGGCTCACCCGGCTCGGGCGCAGCTCTGTTTTCTGCTCACTGGCCGCGGGCGTATCGGAGAGGTCGATGCGCCGAACCACTTTCGTCGTGGCCTCCGCGGGCGGCGGGCCACCGCCAAAAGCGCGCTCGTCCAGCCGCTGGGCAGCGCTCAAGAGCAGCGCGTCCGCGCCCATGTCAATCGTGCTCTCTGCCGGCCAGGGGCGCATGCAGGGCGCGATGGACCCGCCCTGCCAACCGAGCATCACCACCACGGCGTCGAGCCCCACCGCAGCGCCGAAGTCCGCGTGCACGAGCTGCCCGCCTTCGAAGAACAAGTGCCCTTCGTTTTGCCCGGAGCTCACGCGAAACGCGCCTCGCACACGGTTCATGCAGTTGATCTGGATGAGGTCGGCGAGCTGCGCGCTCGGCAGCCGGATGTCGAAACCTAGTGGCTGAGCCTCTCGGGCAGGCTCCACCAACGGAGCGCCGAGCGCCCCGCGAGGAATATCTATTAAATTGGGCGAAGCGGCCATGCTGGATCGTCCGGGCAAACTCGCTCCGGATTCAACTCGGATGCCTACATCAGGCTAGCACGCCAGCGCTGCGATTCAACGTCGTGCCGAGCGTGGGCTCCTCCTCCCTCACCGCTTCGGAACGCGCTGTATCGAAACCGACGCCTGAGATATCTTGCTTACATGTCAGCCTGCAACGAATGGGGACAACCCATCGGGCCCGCGCTCCCAAATTTTTCTGCCCCAAGACCTCCGGCGAGAGCTCCGCTCGTCGGTCGCTTCTGCCGCGTAGAGCCGCTCGATCCAGCGCGGCATGCGGCCGAGTTGTGGCAGGCCAATACGGGCGGAAGCGGCAGTCATTGGACCTACTTGCCGTACGGGCCCTTCGATGCCTTCGCGAGCTACGCGGAGTGGCTGCGTGAGCGCGCCCTGACATCCGATCCGCTCTTCTTCAGCATCGTTCTGCTCGAGGCTGAGCAGCCCGTCGGTGTGGCGAGTTATCTGCGCATCGAGCCGAGCAGCGCCAGCATCGAGGTCGGGCACTTGAGCTTGTCGCCGCGGCTCGCGCGCTCACCCGCAGCGACCGAAGCCATGTACCTGATGATGAAACACGCCTTCGAGCTCGGCTATCGGCGCTACGAGTGGAAGTGCGACGCGTTGAACGCGCCCTCGCGCGCGGCGGCGGAGCGGCTCGGTTTTCTCTTCGAGGGCATCTTTCGCCAGGCCGCCGTGTACAAGGGCCGGAGCCGGGACACGGCCTGGTATTCGATCATCGATAGCGAATGGCCTGCGCTCGAGCGGGCCCTGTCAGGTTGGCTCGAGCCGGACAATTTCGACACCGAAGGCGTGCAGCGCCGCCGCCTCTCCGAGCTCACGCGGCAGCTGCGTCCGATGGCCCGATGAGGCAGCGCTAGCGCCGCGCCGCCACGCTGAGAGCGGCGCGCAGCCGGACGTCGGTGGCCGATGCCCCGATCAACACCTCGAACTCGCCCGGCTCGAGCAGCCAGCCTCCCCGCTCGGGGTCGTAGTACTCGAACGCCTCCTGCGAGAGCTCGATCTGCGCCTGCCGCGACTGCCCGGGCTCGAGCGTCAGGCGCGCAAAGCCCTTCAGCTCCTTGGGGGGCCGGGGCAGCCGCGATGCTACGTCGCGTAAATAGAGCTGCGCCACCTCCGAGCCTGGACGCTGCCCCACGTTCTCGACCGTGAAGCTCACCAGCACGCGCTGCCCCTCCTCGACGCGCGCCGCCGACAAGGCGAGCTCGGAGTAGCGGAAAGTCGTGTAGCTGAGCCCGAAGCCAAAGGGGAAGCGGGGCTCGATCTGGTTTCGATCAAAGTGCCGATAGCCCGTGAAGATGCCGTCGTCGAGCCGCACGCGGCCGTCGCCATCCTGGTCGTGGTAGGACGTAAAGGACGAGCGGTCCTCGGCGCGCTTCTCGAAGCTGACGGGCAGCTTGGCTGAAGGGTTCACCTGGCCAAAGATGATCTCCGCCAGCGCCTGGCCCCCTGCCTGGCCTGGATAAAACGCGTGCAACACGCCGCGCACGCGATCGATCCAGCGCGACATGTCGAGGTTGCCTCCGGCGGTGAGCACGACGACGGTGTTCGGCTGCGCTTCGGCGACGGCGAGCAGCATGTTCTCGATCTCCGGGTTCATGGCAAAGGCGCGGTCAAAACCCTCGGCTTCACTCACGTTGTCCCAGCCCGCGGTGACGATGGCGAGGTCTGCACGCCGGGCCAGCGCCACGCATTTTGCCGTCTCGGTCGCCCCGCCATCCGAAAATTGCCAGCCAAACTGCATGCCGCTGAAGAAGCGGGTCTTCCGGTACTCGATCTGGAGCGAGTAAGCACGCCCCGCTTCCAACCTGAGCTCGCCGCGCTGGGGGCCGTTGCCCGCCAGGGTCCAGGTGTCGATGACGACCTTGCCGTCGACCCAGACGCGATACTCGCTGTCGTGCGAACGCGAATGGAAGAGATGCTGCCCCGACTGCTGCGGGCGCAGAGACCCGGTCCAACGGATCGAAAACTTCTTCTCCGTGATGCCGTCCGCGGGCGGCAATATCCCCCAAGCGAAGTCGACGCGCGCGTCGAGGCGGCTGACCAGCGGCGGCCCGGAGAGCTGGTCGTCGTTATAGTACTCGCCCCACAGCCCCGCGCCGTGCGGGCACTCGAACACGCTCGACGCAAACACGCCGCGCTGCGGGTTGGGATCCGGCCCCGCCGCGTGCAGGAGCTCGACGCCGGGAGCCAGCTGCCGCAGGCCATCGAGCACGCTGATGGCGCGATGTGGAGGCGTGAACGAGCTGCCCCCACCCCCAAACACCGCGGGGTGCGCGTAGGGCCCGAGCACTGCGATGGTCGTGAGCTTCGCAGCATCGAGCGGCAGGCACTCGCGATCGTTCTTGAGCAGCACGATGCCCTGGCGAGCGACCTCTAGCGCGACCTCTGCAGTGACCGGATCCTCGTACGGGATGCTGGCGTCCTTCTGCTCGTGATCCAACCAGCCGAAACAGGCCGCCAGCCGCAACACGCGCCGCACTTTGTCGTCGATTGTGGCCTCTGTCAGCTCGCCGCTCGCGAGCGCAGCCCGCAGGTTTTGCCGAGTGAATTGATCTGCGGTCGGCATCTCCAGATCCAATCCCGCGTTGGCGGCCGGAGCCACGCTGTACGTCGACAGCCAGTCCGACATCACCACCCCGTCAAACTGCCAGCCCTGCTTGAGGATGTCGACGATCAGGCCCGGGTGCTCGGAGCAATGCAGCCCATTGACGAGGTTATAGGCCGTCATTAGAGCGCCCGAGCCGCCTTCGGTCACCGCCGCCTTGAACGCTGGCAGGTAGATCTCGTGCAACGTGCGTTCGTCGAGGTCGGAGCTCACGGTGTGGCGCGCGTACTCCATGTAGTTCACCGCGAAGTGCTTGACCGTCGCGCTCACGCCTTGATCTTGGACGCCCTGGATGTAGCCCACGGCAAAGCGCGATGATAGAAACGGGTCCTCTCCAGCGTATTCGAAGTTCCTGCCGCAGAGCGCGGCACGGTAGATATTGACGCCCGGCGCGAGCAGGATGTGCACGCCGCGCGCACGGCAGTCGCGCCCGAGGGCCGTCCCGAGCCGGTACCACAGGTCCTGGTCAAAGCTCGCCGCGGCCCCGATCAACGCCGGGTACGCCGTCGAGGCGTCACACCACCAGTGCACGCCCATGGGACCATCTGCCATCCGCAGCTCGGGCAAGCCGATGCGCTCCAGCGCAAACGTCGCGCTGTTCGCCTGCGAGCCACCTCGTCCCGGCTTGCCCCCGAGCAGCAGAAGTTTTTCGTCGAGCTCGAGCTCTGCGATCAGGCCCCCGATGCGGCGTTCGATCTCGGGCGAGGGTGGCGTGAAATGGGGATGGCGACTAAACATGGCGGGGATCTAACTCGAACCCCAGGTGCCTGCCTACCGCGGCGCTCGCGGCGCGCGAGACCCTGCGCGCCTCGAGGCAGAGGCGGGAGGCCGCCGCTGAGCGCAACATATTTCTTTCTAAGGGGAATTCTTCATGCGCCCTGGAGGACCCGGGGCGCGGGTCAGAAAAGGACGGGACGCTCTCACTGTCATTCGGCTGCGCGACGCAGGAGCGTTGAGCGCTCAAAGCGCGTTGGCTGCGGGAGCAGCGTCCGGTGTTCGCTCGCGAGCGCTCGCGAAGCGAGGCAGCCGAACCTCCAGGTGCGCGCCGGGCGGACCATCGACGAACCTGGCGCTGCCACCGTGGCGCCGCGCCACGTGAGCGATCAACGCCAAGCCGAGGCCGTGCCCGGGGAAGCGCCGCTCGATGGCGAGCGGGGCCCGCGTGAAGGGCTCAAAGACGCGCGTCCGCTGATCGGCACACACGCCGACTCCATCGTCATCGACGAGCAGCACGACCTCGCCGCTCGCCTCGAATACGGCGACCTGGACTAGGTCACCGAACTTCAACGCGTTAGCCAACGCATTGGAGAAGAGCGTGCCCAGTAGCGCGGCGTCGCCGCGCACCACCACGTCGCCGCGCGGGGCACGCAGCGTGACGCGCTGCCGCTCCGCCTCGGGCAGCTGCGCGATGCTGTCCTCCGTTAGATCCTGGAGGGACACGAGCTCGGTCGCCGACCACTGGCTCTGATCGGGCAGGGCCAAGACCAGAAGCCGCTCGACCAGCGTCTGAAGATCGACGACCTTCTGCTTGGCGCGAGCCAGGTTGGCCACGGCAGCAGGCGTCAAGGACGCCTCCTCGAGCAGCAGCTCGAGCTCGCCGCGGAGCGTCGTGAGCGGCGTCCGAAATTCATGCGCGGCGTCAGCGGCGAAACGCTCCGCGTGCCGCACCGAGTCGCCGATCCGCACCAGCAAGGCACGGATCGTCTCCCGCAGCGCATCGACCTCCACGATGCCCGTGGCGGGCCCGAGCTCGGTGATGCGACTCACCGCGTTGCCGATCGAGTCGACGCGAATTCTGAGATCCGAGAGCGGCCCGATGAGCAGCCCCGCGAAGGGGCGGCTCACGATCCACGCGCCGACCCCCGCCAGGAGCGCCGCCATGGCGGAGGAGAGAGCCAGGAGAGAAGCGATGCGATTGTGCTGGGTGCCCGCCACGACCCACAGGCCACGAGCTGCTGGCGTGCCGCAAGCGTGCAGCGGTCCGACGACTTCGCAGCTCGGGCTCTCGACGCTGGGCAGGGTCGGAGCCCCCGCCAGGAGCTTGCCGCCTGCCCCATCGAAGACCGCGAAGGCGATGCCGGTGTGGCCCATTTCTCGATCCTCGTCGGCGACCACGTCACGGATTGCCTGGACCCCGTCCGGCGCTTCTCCGAGCTCGAGGGCGAGCACTAGAGCCGCGTCCATGATGCGGCGGTCATCGACGCGGCGCACTAGATAGATCGCGAAGATGCTGGTCACCGCGACCGCCAACAACGCCGCCAGCACGGCAGACGCGGCCGCCCCCAATGCGACCCGCGTGAGCAGGCTATTGATTCGGAGAGCCGCCAGGCTGAGTGCTCCCGCTGAGCGAGTAACCTTCGCCTCTCAGCGTTTTGATGATGTCGGCGCCGAACTTCTTACGCAGGCGCGCCACGAGCACCTCGAGGCTGTTGCCGGCGGACTCGCTGGTATCGCCCCAGACGACCTCGAGCACGTCGCTGCGCGTGGTGATGCGGCCGGCGCGGCTGGCGAGCACCTCCAAGATGGCCCATTCGCGCGCAGTAACCGGCACCTCGTTGCTCGCCCGGCTGGCCCGGCGCCCGGCGAAATCGAGCGTCACATCGTGGTGAACGTGAAAAAAAGAGCGCGCGACAGGCCCGCGGCGCCCGAGCGCTCGCACCCGGGCGCGCAGCTCCGCCAGAGCAAAGGGCTTCGTCAAATAGTCGTCGGCGCCCGCGTCGAGCCCCTGCACGCGCAGCTCGACCTGCGTCCTGGCGGTCAGGATCAGGATCGGCAGCGCGCTCTCGCAGCGCCGGAGCTCTCGACAGAGCTCGAGCCCCGACCCGTCGGGCAAACCCAGGTCGAGGACCAGCAAATCGACGCCGGCTCCGACGGCCTCTCGAGACGCCGCCAGGCTGCCCGCGGTCGAGACCGTGTGCCCATCACGCTCCAGCGCTCGAGCGAGCACCGCCAAGACATCCTGGTCGTCATCAACGACTAGCACCCGCACGCGACGGGGAGTTTAGCATGTCGCGCTGCAGGCCGAAACCCGCCAGGCACCCGGAGCAAACATCTCGCTGAGCCGCCCGCGGGTGCGGGTCACCCTCGTTCGGACTCGGGTCATGTCGCCCTCAGCGCAGCTCGGTGGTGCACCCGAATTGCAGCGTGAGGCCCCCGTCCGAAGCTTGGACGCGATCGCAGGTAGCGGAGCACAGACGGATCTGGGTCTGGTCGTCCGAGTACTGCCAGCCCTCTGCACAACCCCCGTCCATGCTCAGACCGATCAACTCTTCGGGCCCGCCGGGGGGGGTGAACAGCACGTTGACCTTACCTGGATCCAGCGTGGCCCCGTTGGGAGCTTGCGGCACGGTATACCGACAGCTCAGGGCGACGCCAGAGATGATGCCCAGCGCACTGCTGAGCCCCGCCCCGAGATCCGTCTCGCGCGTCATGTCGAAGTGGCAAAAGTTCGGACCCGCGTGCGAACACTGCGCCGAGGCCGTGCCGCCCGCTTCCGCCATGCGCGACAGGCTGGCGCGCGCGCCCTCACTGCCTGGGGAGCCGATCACGAAGGTCCGGATGCCGCGCGCCGCAGCAGCTTGGGCGCTCGCGATCATCGGTGCGGCGTCGACAGCGTCTTCCTGCCGACCCGTGCCCTCGCACCCGAGAGAGTACGTCGGGATACCATCGGTGATGAGCACCACGAAGCGCGACCCGAGCGCGCCGCTGGAGGACATGTCCGATATGGCATACTCGTAGGCGTCATGCGTCGGCGTTCCACCCTCGGGCGACTGCTGCTGAAAAGCGCGCTGGATCCTCTGACGCTGCTGCGAGCCCGCGGCGTCGAGCACGTCGATGGCGACCGCAGTCTCCCGGTCGATGCAGGGATCCGAATCGTTGGGCACGTTTGGATAAAAAATCACGCCAAGCGCAGTGTCCGAGGGCATGGTAGCGATGGCGTCGAGCACCGCCCGCCGCGTCACCGTCCATTTGGAGCCGCGCGCCCCCGGTGCGTCTTGATCCATCGAGCCGCTCGTGTCGACGAGCAGCGAGAGAACCGAGGGAGCAGATTCGGCGCCAGCGCTCTGACCGGCACACGCCTGGCCATCGAAGTAGCCCGGCACCTCTTGGTCGTCCCGCGCGCCGCTACCGTCACCAAAGATGACGCCGTCCGGACCGAGGCTACCGCCCTCACCGTCCGTATCGGAGGAGTCCGAGGAACATCCAACGACGACGCCGATGGCCGCGAGCGGCAAGCCGAAACACGCCACTGCCGCTTTGGATAAGAATGATTTCATGGTGCTGGCTCCGGCCCCATCAGTTGGTTGCAAGGACACGATCACTAAACTCGACATTCCGGACGACATTCCGGACCACACAATCCCGAGCTTGGCAGCACGGCATCGTCCGAGCCAGCCCCACGGGTGAGCCGGCTCAGATTTGCACCCCCGAATTCATCTCCGAGGGAAACCCACACGAACGCCGGGGCGCAAATGCTTGCGTCAATCACCGTCATAGCTGCTCTTCATCTTCGATGGCGACTTTGATTGATACTGCCGGGTCACACTGCCAGGCGATGCTTCCGGGCCATACTGCCGGTTCACACTGCCGGTTCACACTGCCAGGCAATACTGCCGGGTCATACTTCCGGGCCATACAGCTGGGTTCATGCGCGAGCAGCGTTAACGCTTTGCTCCAGCTCGGCGCGGGGAGATCGCCAAGTGATCTACCGCTTTCCCATCGCTGCCGCGCTCCGCAGGCGCCGCGATAACTGATTGACTCTAGCCAACGCTTGCGTGCGAAGTCAACTCGAGCCGGCTGTCGTCGGCACCTCGCACTTGGGCCTGTGGAGCAGCGGCTACAAACGGCGCTCACACAGACCTCCTGGATAGCGGCCCACAGCTGAATCTCCGCTTAACCTCACTGCGAACGGCGGCAGGCAAAGCCGTTCAACGGCGATGACGTCAGCACAATGTTGTGCTGCGCGTGAAGAATCGCAAAAGGGGCCGCCATGAGCGCGCCGGAATGGGGCAAAAACGCCGAGTATGGCTCGCGGGCGGTCGCTCGAATGGACTCTCGCGCCGGCCCCAAATCATGCGTTTAGATGTCAATTGAGCTGATCGAAGGTGCTGCCTCGCCTCATACACCCCAGACCGCTGGTTTGGCGCAGCGCCCTCGAGGTCACGAGACGCGCCGTGGGGCGACGGCCAGCCGCGTCCCAGTGCAACAAGCGCTGCAACTCGCCAAGGCGCAACGGCTGAGCCAGGCGTGCACGTGGGGGCGCAGCGCCAGCCCCGTCAGAACGCAAAGCCAAGGCCAAGCCCGAGCTCGAGGGAGAGGGCCTCTGGGCGATACAATGTATCGGTCGCTCCTCCTTCGGCAGAGCCCTCGCTGCCCAGGCGTGCGACCTCGAAGCGATCACGCACCAGCTGGACGGCGAGCTCGAAGAGCCCGCGCAGCTCCAAGCGTTCAGTCAGCGGAAAGCCTGCGGCCAGACCGGCCCCGAATGCGGCCCACGGGCGCCACTTGGCGTCTTCGGGGACGACGGGGAGCTCACCGGGCGAGATGGACAAGTTGATGCCGCCGCCACGCAGCTGACCGCAGGCTCGAAGCCAGACGCTCCCGTTCAGTGCGACGCCCTGCGGGCAAAGCTGCAGCTCGAGGGTGAGCAACGTCAACGCGAGCCTGCCGTACGCGTTCGCGTGATCGCCGCGCGCGTACGCCAAGGAGAGCGCGCCGACCCAACCCGAGGCGCCCTCACCGAAGCGAAGCTCCCCACCGAGCGCGGCTTTGAATGCATGTGAGGGGACGGAGGCGTAGCCCAGCGAGCCGAACACGCGGGGCTCCATCACGGGCCAACGCCACGGCGCGCTCGATCGTATCGTCCCGTCCCCTGCGGGCTCTGAACTTGCGGGCTCTGAACCTGCGGGCTCTGAACCTGCGCTCTCCTCGGAGAGCCGAGATCCAGCTTCGGCCACCTCGGGCGGAGGCTCAGGCGGGCGCACGACGTCGGACTGGGTCGTTCGGGATCGCTCGCCCGCTCCGCTCGCTGCTGGCGGTGCCTCGACGCGGACGGGAGCGCCGCCCGCCGTTCTCTCGTCTTGCTCCGCAGGAGCAGCGCCTCGCGGGCTCGTGGTGCTAGCGTCGACCCGCCCGGTTGTTGGCTGCGCGGCAGCCGCTACCGGCGTCGTGGAGGACGGCGCGGCACCAGTGTCAGGCGCCGCGCCGGCTGCCCTCGCGCGATCCGCAGCACCCGCTGGAGACGACGCGGCGCCGCCTGCCCCCGTGGGCGCCATGCCTCGCGACGCAGCAGCGTCGTCGCCTTCAAAACGCAGCACGGTGATGAGGGCCAGCGCGGCGACCACGTCCTGGCATCGCACGCCGACGACCTCCCGCCGCAGCGAGGTCGTGCCGCTGATGCTCAACTGACCGAGCCAACCCGCGCCCCCCACCTCGGGCACGACCGCCACGTCGACGCGATCAGCAGCTGACGGCGCCTCCACCGCGACGTCAGGCTCGAAGCGCAGCCTCGCGGAGCGGCTCTGCACGTGTCTGATGTAACCTTCCGTTGCGGGACACTCCGGCGGCGCCTGGTAACTCAGGTGCAACGTCCGAACGTCATCGAGCGCGGCCTCGGGCGCCAGCCCTACCCCGGCTCGAGCCGTGGCTGCTGCTGGTGCGGACGCCGCTCTCGGGTTACACGCGAAGCAGACCGCGACCAAAAGCCACAGGCACCAGGAGCTGCGCCGTAGCGAGCCGGAAACGCCGCGGTTCGCTGCCCGTTCCCCCCCTGAATTTATAGAACGAGCCGACGGGCGCTGCGCGAAACCAAATATTGGGTCTCGCATCTGCGTTGATCGGGCGTCCTAGCATCTTCTCGGAAATGCCCCAAGCGGCTTGACGCTTCGCCCGCCCTGGCGTTGCGGCAGCGCGGATCGCATGCTTTCGAGGCAGTGGCTCAGCGCGACGGGCGCTCCAAGCGGACAGCGAATTCAGCGACCTCCTTCTTCAGCTGCCCATCGGGAAAGCTCACGCGATAGGTCTCGAGAAAGCGACCGAGCGCTTGACGATCGTTCCGCCGGACTGCCCAATGCATGTCGTCGACCAGCTTGACCTCTGCATCCAAGCTGGGGTTGGTAGCGCCCGGGGGCCCAACTGCTGCCGCTGGATCGACAGCTATCGCCTGCACCAAGCCGCCCTGGCGAGCGTCAGCCTCGGGGGCCCGAGCCGCTAGGGCGCCGGCTGGGATAGCACCCACTGCCGGCGGTGCAAGCACCGCCGACAGTGGCCCGTTCCGCCGAGGCTCACTCAACTTCGGCGCTACGATTTTTGCGAGCCGACGTTCGTTGCGCGCGCCACGAACTGGCGACTCGACGTCTTCCGCTCGAACGTCTTCTGCTCGAACGTCTTCTGCTCGAACGTCGCCCGCTCGAACGTCGCCCGCTCGAACGTCATCACGGTCACTTGCCGGCTCTACGTTTGCAGACCCTCGTCCCTCGAACGCGACCGGCGGACGCTCCACCGCGCCGGCGGGCGAGACCTCGACGCGACCGGCGCCCGCAGCCAGGGGCGCATTTCCGGCGCGCTCCAACGCCACACCGGCAGTGACCGGGCTCCGCTGTGCGGACGACCCCGACGCCACCGGTCCGGACGCTTCCGACCCAGGCAGCACCGTTGCATACACGGCGCCCGCCATACCCACTGCCGCGCCAAATACCGTGAGCTTGCCGCTCGTCGTGCCCAGCCAGGCGAGCGCGTTCGAGCTGAACAGCCCAAGCGCGCCGCCTGCTCCCAGCGCGACGATGACCTGAGCCTTGTTGCCCGCCGGTGGGCGATGTTCCAGGCCTGCCACGAGCAGCGCTCGCGTCAGACCGTCCGAGGTCTCATCCAGCAGTTTTTTCATGATCTTCCGCCCTCGTAATGCCCGCGCAACTCTGCAACCGCCTTCTGAAACAGGGCTCGCGCTCGGCGTAGCCGCGAAGCCACCGTGCCGGTGGGGATGGAGAGGAGATCGGCAATCATGGGCACCGACATGTCTTCTAGCTCGAACAAGATGAACGCTTCCTTCAAGCTCTCGGGCATCCGCTCGAGGATCCGGTCCAACTGCCTGCGAGCCTGGCTACGTTCGGCGACCGCCTCTATATCGAGCGAGCGATCGACCAGGCTCTCCGGATCGGGAACGACGTGATTGAGTGAGCTTTGCGTCTTTCGTCTGAACTCTTTGGCTACGCGGAGCGCGACGCCATACAAGAACGCCCGCTCGCTCCCCACTTTGATGGTGAGCTGTTCACGACTGACCAGCACCATGAAGACCTGCTGAGCGGCGTCATCTACTTCGGGGCTCGAGACGTTCAGGCGCGCGAGTAAGCGCCAGATGAAATCATAGTGTTCTTTGACCAGGCGCCGCAGCGCGCTAGGTGACACTCGCTGTGCTTCACCCACCGCGCTGGACCCCTGGGCCGGGTGTCCCGTGATTAGATCGAGTGCCAACGCCTGATAATGGCGTGGACCCGGCGGGGCGATCACCTGCTCTCCGAGTAAAATCGCGGCCACGCGGATTTGTCCGCAAAATCCCGACGCTTGCGCCCAGAGGCGCTGAAGCGTTCGAGTTTGGAACGTGGCGACGCCGCGGCCGCGGGGCGGAACGGCTGGACCCCGCCCTCGCTCGTCGCCGCCCGCCGGGCCCAGCACGGGCCGTCAGCCGCGCGCAAAGTGACGGCGTTCGCGGGGATCACAGGGTGGGATGCGCCGCACTACGTTATGCTCCAGCCATGTTACGTGCAGAAGACGTGGCCTGTTCCATCGAGGCTCGCTGGTGTCGCACCATCACAGCGTGGCTCGTCGTGGCGGGCAGCTTGGCCTGTGGCGACCACGTGATCGTGGGGCGTGAGGTGTTGACCTCGAAGGCGCGTGATGCCGCCGTCCCCACCGCGGAGGATGCGGGCCCGAGCAAGGTGCAGGCGGCGCACGCCGAGCGAGCTCGAGCTCAAGCCAACGACAAGAGCGAAAACCACGCTGACGATGGCGCCAAGGCGAGTGACGACGACAAGAACAAGGAGCACTAGCCGTCACGGAGGCAGACAGACACCCGTACGGCCGTGGATCGGCCCCGTCTCGAAACATTCGTCCCCGGCCTGCTCGCAATCGGCAGGCACGCTGCAGAGCTCGATGCACGCCCCGAGCCCCGCCGCCTGGTCTATGGGCAACAGGCAGAACGCGTCGCTGCCGTAGAATTCGCAGCCCGCCGACGTCCCGAGCGTGCAGGGGGCAGTGCAGATGGGCGACCCGAACAACGCCACGCACGCGCCAGCCCCGCACTCGGTGTTCTCTACGCAGGCGCCGCCTATCGGCGCGGGCGGAGCGTCGATGCAGGTGTCCGCTAGGGTATCGCAGACCTGCTCCCCGCAGTCGGTGTCCAGGCTACACGCCTGAGCTCCCGTGCACAGGCCCGTCAGGACGTCGCACGCCCCCGCCTCGCAGTCCGCGTCCGTCGTGCAGCCTGCCGGGGCGTCGACACACGTCCCGCTGAGCAGGTCACAGACTTGCTCGTCGCAGTCTGCGTCCTCTTCACACTCGGGAGCATCCATGCACAATCGGGTCACCGGATCGCAGCGCCGCTCTCCACAGTCGGCGTCCGCGTTGCATGACGGCTGGCAGATGCCCTGCCCGTTCAGATCCCCACAGCTGAGCGTGTCGCGGCCGCCGCAGCTGCCCTCCGCGCCGAGCTCGCAGCCGCTGAAGCAGAACGCACCCTCTCGCGTGAGCCCCGCGCAGACCGCGCCCTCACCGGGACACGGCTGGGAGGGGTCGCAGCGCAGGCTACAATAGCCTCCTGCGGGTCCGCGACCCGGCGCCAGGTCCTCGCCCTCCGAGGACAAGCAGATGAGCCCCTCGCCACAATTCGCGTCGACCTCACACGCAGCGCCGATACCGGGATCGGCCGCAGGCGGAGTTACGACCGGCACTAGAGGCCGCGCGCAGACGCCCGCGCGACCACTCGCTGGTCGCGGGACACAAACCGAGCCGGGCTCGACACAGTCCTGGGCGTCGTCGCAGAGCTCGAAGCAGAGCCCGCGGTCGCCCTCGCCTTCACCCGGGACCTGAGGCAAGAGACACGTCGCCCCGACGCTCGACGCGCTAGCGCCAAAACCGCAACCGGGCACACCGAGCGTGCAGAAAGCCGAACAGAAGCGCCCTGCTTGCTCGGACGCTGTCAGACAGATGCCACCGCCGCAATCGGCACCGGCCTCACACGCAGTGCCGATCGGCGCGCCAACCTCTGGCTCGTCCGTGCACAGGCCAGAACCGAGGTCGCAACGGCGACCGCCACACTCGGCGTCACTCCCGCAATTCGGCACGCAGATGCCGATTTGCCGCTCCGGCGTCGGCTCCTCGTTGCCGAGCGCTGCCAGCGACGCGCAGGTCAGCTCGGGGCGGTCGAGGCACTTGACCTCGCCCGCGATCGGCGTCTGCGACTGACAGAGGCGCAGACACAGGCTCTGCCCCGCCAACGTCCCACACCCCGACAGCGGATCTACCGACCTGCAGTCGGCGAGGGCGCCACACGCCTTCGTGCAATATCCCCCGGCAGGCCCGCCCGCGCCGAGCGAGTCGGAAGCGCCGTCGAAGCAGTCGAGGCCCGTGCCGCAATCGGTGTCTCGTTCGCACGCGGCGCCGATGACCGCGCGCGACACCGGGTTGCCGTTCATACCCGCCGGCGTCACTCCTGGAGGCTCGAAGCTCGGAAGCACCGTGATGCCGCCCTGCACGTTGTCCCGACCTGGCCCCAGCGGCAGCGGCCCGAGCCGAGAAGGTGGCGGGCAGATGCAGTCACCGTAGGAACGGCCGTCAGCCGCACACACCTGGTAGCCCGCGAGCGGCTGCTCGCAGACGCCCATACAGCCGAGGGTCTGATTGGGAACGCAGCGGCTGGCCATGGCCCCGCCGCCAGCGCTCGGACCGAGCTCGTCATAGCCCGTGAGCTCGGTGTCGTCCCGCGAGTCGCAGCTGGAGGCTGCCAGGACCAAACCGATGCCGATGAATACCCAACCGCCTGCACGACAATAGTTCATGGCTCGCCTTCCGAGGATCCGACGGAGCGTAGCAGATGCGGGTGCCTGCGGGCCGGCACAAAAGACCCCGCGCTGCGATCGGCAGTCGCGCAGGAGCTGCGCCAGGCGGCGCCTTTGCGGGAGCGCATTGCGACGAGCGCCCTTGGAGAATAAGCTCCCACTCGCAAAAATGATTCTCTATCACTCGCTCACCAGCCCCTATGCGCGCAAGGCTCGCGTCATGCTGCTCGAAAAGCGCTTGAGCTTCGAGGGCGTCAACGTCGCGGACTCCACGCGGAGCGTCAGCGAGCATAACCCGCTCGGCAAGGTCCCCACGCTGGTGCTGGACGACGGCATGGTGCTGTTCGATTCACGCGTGATCACCGAGGCGCTCGACGCGCTGTATCCCGAGCCGCAGCTGATCCCGTCAGCCCCGTTGGAGCGCGCGCTGGTGCGTCATTGGGAGGCGCTGGCGGACGGCATTTGTGACGTCCTCATCCCGGTCGTTCTGGACTCGCGGCGCCCGCCCGAGCAGCAAGATGTGGCGCATGTAAAGAAGCTGCTGGGAAAGGTCGAGGCTGGCCTCGACTACATCGAGCCAATGGTGCGGGACCGAGACGTAGTAGGTGGGCGCTTTTCGCTCGCCGACGTGGCGCTAGTGAGCGCGCTCGGTTACATCAATTTGCGCCGGCCAGAGCTGCTCGACGGGCGTGACGTATTGAAGGCGTACTCGGCACGGCAACTCGAGCGGCCCAGCCTGGCTGCGACCGTGCCGCCGAACCTGCCCATCCGCGGCTAACCCGCCGCGGGGGGCGAGAGGCTTTGACGTGGCACTTCTCGGAGCGTAGGTATTGCCGCATGAAGATGCACGCCATCGCCTCCGGGAGCGCCGCCCTGGCCCTGCTTTTGCTCACCCGCGCTGCGCCTGCGGACGAGGGCATGTGGCCTTTCAACCGCCTGCCCAAGGCAGAGCTCGAGAAGAAATATGGCTTTGAGGTCAGCGACGCATGGTTAGCGCACGTGCGGGGCGCGTCCGTGCGGGTGGGGGGTTGCTCCGGCAGCTTTGTTTCGGGCACCGGCCTCACGCTCACCAACCACCATTGCGCCGAAGAGTGCATCGCTCGGCTGTCGACCCCCAACCAGGACTACATCAAGCGCGGCTTCTACGCCAAGACGGCGGAGGAAGAGCGCGTGTGTCCGGGCTACGAAATCAACCAACTCGGTAGCATCACCGACGTCACGGAGCGCATCAAGAAAGCGACCCAGGGGCGCAGCGGAGAGGCCTTTCACCAGGCCTTCAAGGCGGAGAGCGCGCGCATCGAGAAGGCCTGCGCGACGAGCGACGACCTGAACTGCGAGGTCGTCAGCCTGTACCATGGCGGAGTCTACGAGCTGTACCAGTACCGCCGTTATCGCGACGTACGCCTGGTGTTTGCCCCCGAGGTCGACATCGCCTTCTTCGGGGGTGATCCCGACAACTTCAACTTCCCCCGCTACGATCTGGACGTCACGTTCTTGCGCGCGTACGCGGGCGGCAAGCCCGTCGACACGCCCGATCATCTGAGCTGGTCCACGACCCCCCTCGCGGCCAATGATCTGACCTTCACGAGCGGCAACCCGGGCTCGACGGAGCGGCTGCTGACCGTGGCGCAGCTCGAATACCTGCGCGACTACAAGCTCGTCGAGCAGCTGCTGTCGCTGGCTCGCTACCGAGGCTTCTTGCTCGAATACGCGGAGCGCGGCCCAGAAGCGCGGCGCGTGGCCAACTCCGAGATCTTCGGCGTGGAGAATGGCTTCAAGGCGCTGCGGGGAGAACATCGCGCCCTGCTCAGCCAGTCCTTCTTCGCCGGGCTCGAGGCTCGCGAGCGGGGGCTGTTGGCGCGCGTCAACGCCGACCCTGCCCTGAAGAAGCAGTATGGGGGGGCCTGGGCGGAGATCGAGCGGGCACAGCGTGAAGAGCGAGCGCTCGAGCCGGATTTGAGCTGGATCGAGGGCGGCAATGGTCCGCGTCCCGCCTGGGCCAAGACCAGCTTGTTCAGCTGGGCCAAGCTGCTCGTGCGCGGCGCCGACGAACGCGTTAAACCAAATGAGCAGCGGCTGGAGGAGTTCAGCGACGCTCGCTTGCCCGGGCTCGAGCAGCGCCTGTTTGCGCAGAAACCCCTCAACCAAGACTTCGAGATCCAGAAGCTCGGGTTTGGGCTCAGCATGCTGCGAGAGGAGCTCGGAGCGGATCATCCCTTCGTGAAGAAGCTGCTCGGCAAGGCCTCGCCCGAGGAGCTCGCGAGCGAGCTCGTCAAAGGCACGAAGCTCGAGAGCGTGGCGGAGCGCAAGCGCCTGTGGCAAGGAGGCAAAGCCGCCATCCTGGCCAGCAAGGACCGCATGATCAGCCTCGCTCTCGCAATCGACGAGGACGGGCGGAAGCTGCGGACACGGCACGAGAACGAGGTCGAGTCCGTGCTCACGAAGAACTCCGAGCTGGTGGCGCGAGCGCGCTTCGCGGTCTACGGCATGAACTCCTACCCAGACGCGACGTTCACTCCGCGGCTGTCCTTTGGCACGGTGCGCGGCTGGCGGGAGCCCGGCAAGGTGGTGCCGGCCTTCACGCATATCCGGGGCGCTTTCGAGCGCGCCACCGGGCGCTTCCCGTTTGCTTTGCCCAAGAGCTGGCTGGACAAGCAGAAGCAGCTCGCGCTCGATACAGAGTTCAATTTCGTGACCGACAACGACATCGTGGGTGGCAACTCGGGCTCACCCGTGATCAACCGCGCCGGCGAGCTCGTCGGTCTGGTGTTCGATGGTAACATCCATTCGCTCGGCGGCAGCTACGGCTTCGACATCTCGGTAAACCGCATGGTCGCGGTCGACGTGCGCGCCATCCTGCACGCGCTCGACAAGGTCTACGGCGCGGGCCGCCTGACGAACGAGATCTCGGCGCCGCCCAGGCACTGATTTGAGAGGCAAGTCAAAGCAGCACCCCCGCCACACAGGCGACGAGGCAGGTCGTGAGCAAGCCACCCAGCATGGCGCGCAGCCCGAGCCGGGACAGATCGCCCAGCCGCTCCGGGGCGAGGCTCGAGTAGCCAGCGATCTGGATGCCGATGCTGCCAAAATTGGCGAACCCGCACAGCGCATAGCTCGTGATGATTCGGCCCCGCTCGCTCAGCCACGCTGGATCTTTGGCGAGCATCTCCCCCATGTACGAGTAGGCGACGAACTCGTTAAATACGGTCTTCTGCCCGAGCAGAGTCCCCACCTTGGCGACGTCCCCACCCGGCAGGCCCAACAGGAACGCCAGCGGCGTAAATAGCCACGACAATAGCAATGTCAGGCTGAGCTCCACGCCTACGGCTCGACCGAGGGCCGCCAGCGCTGCGTCGAACATAGCCGTGAACGCCAGGAACACGATCAACATGGCCGCCACGTTGACGGCCAGGCGCACGCCATCGAGCGTGCCTCGCACGAGCGCGTCGAGGATGTTCACTGTCGCATGCGGTGGCTCGACGGAGAGCTCACCGCCGGTCTCTGGCGTTTGCGACTCCGGCAGCATCAGCTTGGCGATCACGAGCGAGGCCGGCGCGCTCATCACGCTCGATGCGAGCAAGTGCCCGGCGATGCCCGGCACGCTGCCCGACAGCATGGCCACGTACGCGGCCAGCACGCCGCCTGCGGTCGTGGCAAAACCCGCCACCATGCAGGCGTTGAGCTCTGAGAGCGTCATCTTCGCGATGTACGGTCGCACCGCCAGCGGCGCTTCCGTCTGCCCGACAAAGACGTCCGCCACCGTCGAAAAGCTCTCGGCGCCGCTGACCCGCAAAGTCCGGGCGAGGAAGCGCCCGCCCCGTTCGATGATCCAGGGCATGACGCCGACGTGGTAGAGGACGCTCATCAGCGCCGAAAAGAACAGGATCGTGGGCAGTACTCGAAACGCGAACACGAAACCAAAGGCGCTCGAGTCGAGCGCGAGCCCGCCGAACACGAAACGCGCGCCTTCGCTGGTGAACCCGAGCAAGCCAGTCACGGCGCCATTGGCGGCGCCGAAGAGCGACGACACGGGGGTCCGGAGCACGAGCACGGCAACCAGCAGCAGCAAACCGAGCCCGCCGAGCAGCGTGCGGCGGCTCACGTCTTTGCGAAGCTGTGCCGGACACGCGGCAAACGCCAACAGCAGCATCGCCACGATGCCGAGGGCGCTGGTCAGCCGCTCGAGCACGTGACGCTACTCCTCTTCAGCGTAACCGCCCGCTTTGGCCAGGTCGCCCGCGCCCACTTTGTCTATGTTGAGCTCGAGCGCGCGGCGGGTCATCGTGGCAAGCAGCTGATCGAAGCTCGGCAGATCGCCCTTGATGAAACGCAGCGGGTTGACGCGCGCCACGACGAAGCTCTTCAGATACGGGCTCGAGAGGCCCTTTTCCTTGAGCTTGGCCACCGCCGCGTTGACGGCGTCGTCAAAGGCCAGGATCAGGTCTGCGCGGCGCTCCCGCTCGGGCAGAGCGTCTGACAGGGGACCCTTCACCCATTGGTCCACCTTGCGGAGCGCGGGGTTGTAAGTGCCCCCCGCGAGCCGGCCGCGCTTCTCGTACGCGAAGCCCAGGCTCACCAGGCTGGACTCCTCGAATTCGAGCTCGTAGTGCGCCTCGTCCTCGCGGCTAAACGTCGCGAGATCGCGATACATGCGCGCCACCTCGATGGCCTTCTCCCGCAGGTTGTGCGCCTTCTCGATATTGAGCGCGAGGATCTGATACGCCACCACCGCCTCCGGCACGAGCAACCCGATGACGGCCTTGGCGCCCAGCTCGCGCAGCGCGGTCAGGCGATGGTTGCCGTTCGGCGTCTGATACCCCTCGGGCCGTTGCACCACGATCAGCGGATCGAGGAAGCGGCGCGTCTTGTCCATCGCGTGCGTCAGCTTGCGCACGTGAGCGTCACTGACGTCGCGCTGGAACGGCGTCGGGCCCACCACCTCGATGGGCAAGCTCACGAAGACCAGGTGATGGCCGCCGAGCGGCTCACGATACACGCCGAGCACCGCGCCGCCATCCGTGCGCACCCGCTCCAACATCGGCAACAAATCTGCGGGCGGCTCGCTCACGAGGAGCTCCTGCGCGCTGAGCTCGGTAGGCGTGAGCTTGACCCCACGGCGTTTGCGCGTCGTGGCCTTCTTGGCGGTCTTCTTCGCGGCCTTTTTCGCGGTCTTCTTTGCTGCCATGGTGAGCCCGCACAATACCGGCAGGCTCGGCGCGATGCACCTTTGCAGCAAGGATCCGCCCCCCGCAAGCATGGGCCAAAGGACCGACAGGCGCTGCTGGCGAGCCGTGCCAATGCCGGGGCCGTGCTCCATTCCGCCACACGCAGGCTTTTGAGGAGTGTCGACGACGGCGCGTGAAATCCGGAGGCTTCCGATCCAAGCTCTGTGGGTGGACCTACCCGTCAATCCGACCGTGTTGCCGATGCTCGCCAAGCGGGTGGCAGAGCTGCCGGAAGGAGGCGACTGGATCTTCGAACCCAAGTGGGATGGGTTCCGCGTGCTGCTGTTCCGCGACGGCGACGAAGTTTACCTGCAGAGCCGCGATGAGAAGGCGCTCAATCGCTACTTCCCAGAGCTGCCGGCGCCGCTCAAGCGCGCCCTCCCACAGCGCGTCGTGATGGACGGCGAGCTCGTGGTGGCGCGTGACGGGGTGCTCGAGTTCGAGACGCTGCAGCTGCGGGTGCATCCAGCAGCCTCGCGCGTCAAGCTCCTGTCCGAGCAAACGCCGGCCTCCATCGTGTTCTTTGATCTGATCGCGGAGGGCGATCGCGATCTGCGCGAGGTCCCCTTCCGAGAGCGGCGCGCGCGCCTCGAGCAGGTGCTCGCCGGGGTCGCCTCCCCGCTGCACATCACGCCCGCTACGCGCGAGCGCAGCGTGGCTGCAGATTGGTTCAAGCGCTTCGAAGGCGCGGGGCTGGACGGGGTCATCGCCAAGCCCGCGCAGGGCCACTACGAGCCGAACAAGCGCGTGATGCTCAAGGTGAAACACGAGCGCGAGTGCGACTGCGTGGTGGCGGGCTTTCGCTGGCACAAAAAGGGGGAAAATACCGCCGTGGGCTCGTTGCTGCTCGGGCTGCACGACGAGGCAGGCGCGCTGCACCACGTGGGCGTCGCGGCCAGCTTCACCGACAAGAAGCGGCGCGAGCTCACCGACCTGTTGGCCCCCTATCGCGAGAACGCGCTGGCGGCGCACCCCTGGAAGAGTTGGGCCGTCGGAGCCGCAGAAGCCGGCACGGGCGAACAACGCATGCCCGGAGGCAAAAGCCGCTGGAGCAGCGGCAAGGATCTGTCCTGGGAGCCGCTGCGCCCAGAGCTCGTCGTCGAGGTGGCTTACGACCACATGCAGGGCTCCCGCTTCCGGCACACCGCGCAGTTTCGGCGCTGGCGAACCGACAAGCGGCCCGCCGATTGCAACTACGCGCAGCTCGAGGTCGTCCCGCCCGAAGAGCTCAGCGCGATCTTCGGAAGCTAGAGCCGCGACGTACGCCGGCTAGCGCCGCGCGATGTCAACGGTGCGCAGCTGGGTCAGGCTGACGCCACCGGGTGAGTAGCGGTGCAACGCCATCTGCCCCCTGGGCGCGGAGCCCTATTGCGAGACGACATAGCCTCCGAGCTATATTCCACCCCTGGAATGTCCCCGCGCAGAGGGTACCTCTGGCGGCCTCGGCGGGGCGCGGCGGTAGTTCGGTCGAGCAACGGCGTGGCGGCAGTTCGGCTTGACGGGCGCGGCGGCATCGGCTGGGGCGAGGGCGCGGCGGCATTGGCTTGGCGGGGCCTGGCTTCGTTGGGCGTTGGGCGGTGGACGGTGGACGGTGGGCGGTGGGCGGTGGGCGGTGGGCGCGGAACTCCATTGCGGGAGCACATAGCCTCGGAGCTATATTCCACCTCTGGAATGTCCCCGCGCAGAGGGTATCTCCGGGGGGAGACGAGTTATCTATGCATGGCAAACCAGCATCGGCGCCGCATCAGGTCCGTTCGCTGCGCGACCTCCGAGAGCAGCGCGGCGTCACTCAGCAATCGTTGGCTGACCGGTTGGGAGTGAAGCAGCCCACGGTGTCCAAGGTCGAGCAACGCCCGGAGATATTTCTGGGCACGCTCCGAGACTACGTGGAGGCGCTCGGTGGTGTGTTGCTCGTCACCGCCAGCTTCAACGACATCAGCGTCGAGCTCGTGTTGGGAGAGGCTGACCCGCCTAGCTCCCGCTGACCGCCTCACCTGGCTAACTCATTCGGCTAACTCATTCGGCTAACTTCTCGGCTGCTTGTCACTCCGAGCTGCGCTTGCTTGACCTGGACTCGCGCCAGGCACGAGTAGGGTCGTCGTCAGGGTCGGGCGGCTCGGCCGCGGGGCGAGAGGCCTCGGGCACGTGGCGCAGGTTGATGCGCACGCGGGTCCAAACGGAGCTGCGCCCGCGCATCGAGTCCACCAAGACGTCGTCCACCGCGAGCTGTGCAGCGGCCTCGGGATGCTTGGCTTTCCAGCGCTCGAGGCCGGCGAGAGCGGCCGCTTTGTCTGGCGAGCTCGCGACCACGATGAGGGGCATCTTGGAACGCCGGCGCCCGGTCGCGCTCTCGCCGCTCGCGGCTGGGCTTGCGCCGGGTTTGGCGCGCGTTTTTTTGGGGCTGCGGGCGCGGGAGGGCGCGACGCGTGGCGCTTCACCCTCCATCTTCTTAAAGTGGGGCGGCCACGGGGCGTCGCTCAGACCTGCCGCTTCGTCCCGCGCAGCGAGCTCGAGCAGCGACTCCAGCGAGCCGATGGCCTGATCCATGCCAGCGTGCGGGTTGCCTCGTTCAGCGAAGAGCTTGGGCACGGTCAGGACCGTGAAGTCCGCGGGCTCACAGTCTGGGACGTCTGACCACGCGATGGGCATCGAGACGCGCGCGTCAGGCAGCGGACGCACCGAATAGGCGCTGCAAGTCGTGCGATCCTTCGCGTTCTGGTTGTAGTCGAGGAACACGCCGTGGCGCTCCTCCTTCCACCACTTGGAGGTGGCGAGGCTCGGTGCGCGCCGCTCGATCTCGCGCGAGAGCGCCAGCGCGGCCCGGCGCAACTCGCCAAATCCAAAAACTGGCGCGATGCGCACGTTGACGTGCATGCCGCGCGAACCGCTGGTCTTGGCCCAGCCGACCAGCCCGAGCTCATCCAGTAGCGCCCGCACCTCGAGCGCGACCCGACGCACGTCCGCAAACTCGACGCCGGGACCCGGATCGAGATCGATGCGCAGCTCGTCGGGATGCTCGAGATCGCTGGCACGCACCGGGTGCGGGTGCAGCTCGATGCAGCCCAAGTTCACGACCCAGCACAGCCCCGCCACGTCGTCGACCACCACCTCTTCTGCCTTACGCCCAGAGGGGAAGGCCAGGGTCACGGTGCGCAGCCAGCTCGGGCGCTTCTCCGGCGCTCGCTTCTGATAAAAGGGCTCCGCCTCCGCGCCGTTGACAAAACGCTTCAGCACGATCGGGCGGTCCGCGATGCCGGCGAGGGCGCCCTCGGCCACGGAGACGTAATATCGGACGAGCTCCAACTTCGTGAGCTGGGCCTGCCTCGAGAAATACGGCTTGCTCGGGTGGGTAACGGCCACCTCGTGACCTGCCAGCGAAAGGGTGGCGGGGGGTTCTTCCTTGCCCACGATTATAGGCTACACCATGTCGCATGGCCGATACGAAGCAAGACGTGCTCGACATGCTTCGGGAGCTCGCCGAGCTGACCCTGCTGGATGAGCAAAACCCCCAGTCTTTCCGGGTGCGTGCCTACGAGAGCGCGGCGCAGGCCATCGCCGCGCAGGCGACCGATCTGGGTAAGTTGACGGGCAAGGAGCTGCAGAAGATCGAGGGTATCGGCAAGAGCACGGCGGATAAGATCCGGGAGCTGCTCGAAACGGGGCGAGTCGAGCGGCTGGACGCGCTCCGCGAGAAACACCCGCGTGCGGTCGTGGCACTTTTGCACATTCAGGGGCTGGGGCCCAAGGCGGTGGCGCGCCTTCGAGCCGAGCTCGGCGTGGCCTCAATCGACGATTTGAAGCGGGCGCTCGAGCAGCGTCGCCTGCGTGACCTGAAGGGGTTCGGCCCAAAGTCGGAGGAAAAGATTCGGCAAGCCGTGGAGCGGCTCGACGCGCAGGGCGCGCTCGAGCGCACCCCGATCTCGATCGCGTTGCCCCACGCTGAGCGCATCATCGCGCAACTGCTGGCCGTGCCCGGCGCCGAGCAGGCGGTCTACTGCGGCTCGCTGCGCCGCTTCTCCGAGACCATCGGCGACATCGACATCGTGGTCGTGGCCGCCGCGGCGCAACCCGTCATGCAGGCGCTCGTCGACATGAACCTGGTGGAGCGCGTCGTCGTTCGGGGCGAGAGCAAGACCAGCGTCGTCACCCGGCGTGGGATGCAGGTCGACTTGCGGGTCGTCGGAAAATCCCAGCTGGGCGCCGCGTTGCTCTATTTTACCGGCTCCAAGGGCCACAATATCAAGCTGCGCCAGCGCGCGCTAGCGCGCGGCCTCACGCTCAACGAGTATGGCCTGTCCGAGCTGGAAGGCGGCAAGCTGGTCGCCAGCGAGACAGAGCACGCTATCTACGCCGCGCTCGGGCTCCCCTGGATCTCGCCCGTGTTGCGCGAAGACGCGGGCGAGATAGAGGCCGCCGAGAGCGGCATCCTGCCCTCCGCGGTAGGAGAGGTGCGCGGGGATTTCCACGTGCACACGACGGTGTCCGGGGATGGCCGTTCGCCCATCGAGGACGTGATCCTGGAGGCAAAAGCCCGCGGCTATCGAGTGCTCGGCATCACCGAGCACGCCGAAGGCACGCTGTCGGGCGTGGGGCGCGAGGCCCTGCTCGAGCAGCGGGAGCGATTCCGCGCGCTGCAAGCCGAGCTCGGTGACTCGCTGCGCCTGTTGCACGGTGTGGAGCTCAACATCGGGCCTCGGGGCGAGCTCGACTACGATCTGGAGTTCCGCCGAGAGCTCGACTGGTGCATCGCCTCCGTGCATTCACACTTCGAGCTCGACCGCGTGGCGCAAACCTGCCGTATCCAGGTCGCCATGGCGGACCCGACGGTGCGCATGATCGGGCACCTGTCGGCGCGCATGATCGGCCATCGCCCGGGCATCGACCTGGATATGGACGCGATCCTGGAGCACGCCGAGCAGACCGGGACGGCGCTCGAAATCAACGGCGCCCTGCCGCGCCTCGACCTGTCCGTCGACGCGCTCCGGCGCGCCCGCCATCGCGACGTAAAGCTCGTGTTGACCAGCGACGCGCATCACGCGCGCGAGCTCGAGCGCATCCGTTTTGCCGCCTTGAACGCCGAACGCGCGCTGATCGACCCTGCCCAAATCGTCAACACCTGGCCGGCGGAGCGCTTGCTCGACTGGGCGGAGAGCAAACGCAAGTGCGGCTGACGTCGCGCTGGAGAGGCCCCTAGATGCATCCGAGGGCCCAACATCAGAGGCCTGCAATCAGAGGCCTGCAATCAGAGGCCCCTGCGATCAGAGGCCCGTCCGATCAGAAACCCGTCCAATCAGAAGCTGCTCCGGCAGAGCCGGGCCTACTTCTTCTTCGCAGGCTCCGAGCTCCCCGCTTGCGGCTTGTTACTCTTGGTCTTGGCCTTGGCGCTGTCTTTTTGCTTCTGGTCGCGCTGCTTATTCTTCGGTGATTTATCGCCCACGATTTCGCTCCTCTGATGGCATCGAGTTTGATGGCATCGCGCCATCAAAGACAGTGTGGGGGGAATATCGCTAAAGCGCAAGCGCAGACAGCCACTCGCCCGGCCTGCGTCCGCGCCTCTCGGCACATCGGATCCGAGCTCACGTCGGCAGTGAGTCGCCCGTGACCTCGTCCGTCCAAACGCGGAACCCCTCCAGCGTGTTCTGCCCAAACGTCGTGCTGATAGCTACGTCAGCGGCGTCGCGCCCGCGCGCGATGAGCACGCGACCGATGCGCGGCACGTAGTTTCGAGGATCGAACGCGAACCAACCTCCGTCGAGGTAGGCCTCGAACCAGCCGGAAAAGTCCATCGCGCCCGCGACGGGCACGCCGATATCCCCCAGATACCCCGTACAATAGCGGGCGGGGATGTTCATACAGCGGCACAGGGTCAGCCCGAGGTGCGCGAAATCCCGGCACACCCCGACCCGGTCCTTGTAAACATCCCAGGCGGTCTTCTTTGGGTCCGCGTGCTCGTGACCGAAGGTGACGTGGCGGTGCACGAAATCACAAATCGCCTGGACCCGCCCCCAGCCCGTCGGGCCGTGGCCAAACTTTTGCCACGCGATCTCCGACAACCGGTCTGTCTCGCAGTAACGGCTGCCGAGCAGGAACACGAGCGACTCTTCCGGTAGGGCCTCGACCGGCACCTGGCGCGCCTCTTTGATGACGCGATCGGGCTCGCCACTGTCCCTGACGATCGCATCTGAAGATATCACCATTCTGCCCGCCGGGGCCACGATACGCGTGCACCAGTTACCAAAGCTGTCTCGATAGGCCTGGGCAGGGACCGAGGGATTGAAGCGCATCAGGTCCGGGTACAGAAGGTCTGAGGCTCTGCTGTAGTGGACGTTGAGCGTCAGGATCATCGGCGTGGGCCTTGGCATCGAGTAAGTGATCTCGTAGCCGACACGAATCTTCATCGAACGTCGCTCCTCCGCCTGAGTATGGAAATGGCAGGCGGAACGCTGGGCACATCGGAACGCTGGCCACAGAGCACCACCTGCAACACGACACGCGAGCGTCGAGCGCGTTGACGCTATCACGATTGGGCGCTCCCCGCTCTGGCAAAGCAGGCGAGCGCTGAGCCCCCTCGGCGCTGATCCACGCCGGCTCACCAGCGATTTCTCGCCTTTTGCACGCTGCCGCAACTCGCAGGTGCTTGATCTTTCGATTGCGTGAGCGCACGCCGAGCACATCGAGCTTTGGGCTCAGGTGGGCGATCCCGGGGATCATGGCCGCAGCCTGGCCGTCGAGGCAGCCGGCTCCGACCATGTGCATCCATGCGCGAGCTTTCCGTCGTGAGCGCGAGCCTCCGGCGTTTCGAGCACAATCACCGGCTGATGCGAGACAAAGCCGCTGCAGATGACATCGGGTTCATGCTATCGGCGAGACGTGCTGAAGCTCAGGGTATCGCCTCAATGCTATTGAACCGGAGCGCCGTTTGGCGTTGGCGCAGCGCACGTATCGACAGCGGCTCTCAGGAGGTCCGCGCCTCGGGGGTAACGTTCACGCGCGCTGCCGAGCCGCGGGGCTCGAGCTCCAGCGGCAACGGCTCGGGAGGTGCGAGCGGCACGAGCAGCGGCGCTGGCGATGAAGAGGCGGCGTCGACCCTGCTCCTTTCGCGCTCCGCCACCTGGGCGTGGCTCGGCACCGCGCTGTGTGCTTTGGTGGGCTGCACGGCGTTCGTGCTCTTGCGCGGGCCCGCTCGAGACGCGACCTGGCTGGCGCGCTTCGCCCTGGTTCAGCTGGTTGGGGCAGGCTCGTTTGCGGCCGTGGGCTTGTGGTCGCACCACGCGAGCGCAACGCCGAGCCTCGCCAGGCGTGTCGACATCGGGTTGGCCGCGGTGACAACCTTGGTGCTGCTGGCCAGCAGCTGGCACGTGCCGAGGAGCGTTCGGCCCGACCTGATTGCTATGCTGGCCATCGGTCAGATGTTGGTGCTGCGTGCCGCCTTCGTTCCGAGCGCCAAGCTGCGCACCCTGCTCGTCAACGTGGCGTGCACCGCACCCATCGTCCCTTTTACTTACGCCTACTTCGCAGCGCGCTTGCCGGCGGGCGCGGAGTCGGGGCCCGCCGGCTACGCCGCGTATGCCGCGGCCTTCGCGGCCAGCATCGTGATCGTGGGCAACCTGGTGGCTCGCGCTACCGAGCGCCTGCGGGAGAGAGCGAGCCAGCCCCCGCAGCTCGGCCAATATTCCCTGGTCCGCAAGATCGGCGGCGGCGGCATGGGGGTCGTGTACGAGGCCAAGCACACGTCCTTGCACCGCCAGACGGCGATCAAGGTGTTGCGGCCCGAAAAAGCGGGCCAGGAGTGCCTGGTGCGTTTTGAGCGAGAGGCGCGCATGACCGCTCTGCTCTGCCACCCAAACACCGTCAGCGTGTACGACTACGGCCGTACTCCGGGCGGGACGTTCTATTACGCGATGGAGTACATCGAGGGCGTTGACCTCGATATGTTGGTCCAGCACGACGGCCCGCAGCACCCCGGTCGCGTGATCCAGATCCTCTCCCAGATCTGCGGCTCGCTCGCTGAGGCGCACGAGGTGGGGCTCGTCCACCAGGACATCAAGCCAGCCAATGTCTTCTTGTGCGAGCGCGCCGGCATGGTGGACGTGGTCAAGGTGCTGGACTTCGGCCTGGTGCAGCGCTTCGAGGACGGGCGCGCAGAGAGCGCGCCGCTCGACCCAGCGCTGCGCCAGCAGTTCCTCGGTACGCCGCATTACATCGCGCCGGAAGCGATCCTGCGCACCGGCGAGGTCGACGGCCGCACGGACCTGTACGCGCTCGGCTGCGTCGCGCACTATCTGCTGACCGGGCTTGCGCCTTTTTCGGGCAACACGGTGCTGGAAGTGCTGGGCCAACACCTGCACGCGACGCCGAAGTCGTTTGCCCAGCGGGCGAAGTGGCCCGTCTCGTCCGAGCTCGAGCAGGTGGTGCTGAGCTGCCTCGGCAAATCCAGGGTGCATCGCCCGTCCGACGCGGCGACCTTGAGAGCGCAGCTCGAGCGCTGCCCCGAAGCGAAGGCGTGGGACCAGGAGCACGGCCGCCACTGGTGGGCGGAGCGCGGCGCGACGCTCAGGGCCACCGTCAGCGCGTCGCGGGCCGCGGAAGCCTAGGGAGACCGCTCAGCTGACGTGAGGCATCGCGCCAACATGCCTCGCTCGGCTGTCGGCGATCTCGCTCGGCTCGACTTTTCGCCGCGAGCGCGATCTGCCGCGAGCAGGTCCCGGGTTTGTGCAGCATAAAGTCTGCAGAGCGGGCACACTACCCAACGTGCTTCGCCCTCTACTCAGTCTTCTGTTTGTCACTGCCAGCGTGGCGTCGTGCTCGGCGGATCCCGAGGCGACCGACGCTGACCCTGCCCCGCCCTTCGCCGGCGGGGTCCCGGGGATCACGAATGCTGACCCAACCGGGAACGGCTCGGCGGGGAGCGCCTCGAATCCGCCCGTCGCTCCGGAGGTGGCCAGTGCCGCGGGGACCGCCGGCGTGGCCGCTCCAACGGGTAACACGCCGCCCCCAGAGGCCGCGCCCAGCGCCCCCGAGTTGATGCCCGCGAACCCCGACATGATGGGTGGCAGTGGCACCCCCAATCCGATGGGAGAAGCGCCGCCCCCGACAGGGGTGTTCGGGCTCGGCGGTGCGTCGCGCTGCGCAGGCAGCGCGCTATCCGTCTGCGAGAGCTTCGAGGCTACGGCCCTGGGCGCCACCCCACCCGCGGGTTGGACGACGTCGGGGTACGGCAATCGCAGCTTCGCCATCGTCGACGATGACAGCGCACGGGGTGACCGCTCGTTCCGCATCGACGTCGCGGCCAATCAGGGCGCCGTGGTGGCCATGCTCACGCGCGCCAACCTCGGAGCGCTCGGGGCCCGGCACTTCGGGCGCTCGTTTACCAAGATCGAGGCGCCCGCGCCGACGGGCTTCGTTCACTTCGACGTGTTCGAAGCGCGCGGCAGCTTCAACGGCCAAACCAACAGTGTGCGTTGGGCTTCCACCGGGACCAACGTCGGGACCACCGCCAACAACTGGTCATGGATCTACAACGTGCAGTCGACCGATCACGGCGAGTTCGGCAGCGAGGGGCCGCGCTCCGCGCACCCTCGCGCCGGCGAGTGGATGTGCCTCGAGTGGTCGATGGAAGCGGCCGCTGCCGAGGCGCGCTTCTGGTTCGACGGGGTGGAGATCGAGTACCTGCACATCGACACCGAACGCTCCGAGATCCCGGTGTTCGACGCCTTTAACGTCGGCTTTCAGAAGTTTCAACAGCCCGGCCCCTGGCGGGTCTGGGTGGACGAGGTTGCCTTCGACGACGAACGCATCGGCTGCGACGGCTGATAGCGCTAACCCGCCGCCAAGGCGATTTGCGCGGCAGGTCTGAAGGCTAAGGCGCGAGCGCGACGACTCGCGACGCGTCGGCCTTAGCAGGTCGAGCGAGCCGCGCTGCGAGCCGCTCACGGCCCAACGAGAGCCGGCTCTTCACTGTCTCGAGCGAGACCCCCAGCGTGATCGCGACCTGAGTGGTGGGCAAACCGAGCACGTCGTGCAACACGATGACCTCGGCCTGCCGCGGCCTGAGCTCTGCGATCATCTTGCGCAGCTGCTCGATGCGCGCGCCGGGGGCACCCTCAGTGCGCCCCGCCGCGACGTCGCTCGAGCAGGTGCTCTCACGCGCTCGCAATGCCTCGAGCGCGACCAGCCCGGTGAGCCCGCTCGCCCAGGCTGAGAGCTGGCACACCCAGGGATGAGGGTGCCGAGCCACTTCGAAAATCACCCGCGCGAGGCTGCTCCGCACCAGAGCATCGTGCGCTCGCGGCCGGCTCCCAAATATCCGCTCGAGGGTCGCCTCCACCACGGGGAGCAAGCGGCACGACACCGCGCCCGCGGCCCGCTCGTCGCCCTGCAAGATGGCGTCGAAAAGCGACTTTTCGCTCACGGAAGCGGGCGTGGGCCCCGACACCGAAGCGGTGCTCCCGAGCTCCAACGTCAGAGCCAGGTGCACAGGCCAAACCTCGAGTGCATCCCACGACTGTGGAAGCCCGATGCGCGTGCAGTGTGCTCGGAACGTGAAGAAGTATGCGCGCGCAATCAGCGGGCAGGCCGGAAGCGGGTCCGGCCCGCCGAGGCGTGCCACGACGGGGCGCTGACCTACTCGTGTTCGGGGGGAGCGGCGGACGTCTCAGCCGGCGCGACGTGTTTTGACCATAGCTGGCGCGCGAGCCGCTCGTGATCCGTGCTCCAACCGACGCTCGCAAAGTATTGCACGACCCGCTCGACGTCCCGCTCGAAGATGGAGCGCGCGCGGGGGTTGTTCTCCACGCTGACGACCTGCGGGAAGTCGATCAGCACGGCGCGCCCGTGATGATACAAGAGGTTGTACGCCGACAGATCGCCATGGACCCAGCCCATGCCGAGCAGCAGCTCGATGTTGAATACCACGCGCTCGAACAAGCGCTTGGCTTCCCCCGTGTCGAGCTGGACGTCGTTCAGGGTCGGGGCGGCGTTCGTCCCGTCTCCGATGAACTCCATGAGCAGCGCCTGATCGGCGTGCTCGATGGGCTCGGGCACGTCGCCGCCCTGCTCGTGCAGCGCTTTGAGCAAAGTAAACTCGTGCATGAGCCAGGACGTCTGAGTCGCGGCGGCGCCTCGCTTCGACTTCGGCGCGACCGCTGGGCGCGACCCGCGCGAGCGAGCGGCGTTCCCGTCTGCGTCCAGCAGGCTACGCCCTTGCTGGTACTGCCCCGTGTTCTTCGAGCTGCGCAGCGAGCGCTCTCGATAGAGCTTGGCGGCTATGATCGCGCGGCCTGTGCTCGGGTGCCCCGAGCAGGTGTACACCGTGGCCTCTTTGCCCGCCTTGACGCGGCCGATCACGTCGAGGATGAGCTTGTTCTCGTGAAACTTGGCGAGGTGGGTCCGGATCCACTCGCGTTCGCTGTTGGTGACCTGCACGGCGGCGGCGAACTCTGGCGGGACGCGCGACTGCGCCTCCGAAAACCGAGACACGGCGGCGCGCTCTCGCGCGGAGAGGGGCCACGAGCTCGGGTCTTCATTGCGCCGTTGTCGGCGCGGTCGTCCATCGTCGTCTTCAATCATGGGTGCTCGTCATCACCGAGGCTCGTCCTCGAGGTGGCTACAGCGAGCAGGGCTGATTCAGCCGCACGACGTCGCAGCATGATGGCCCGATCGGCCGAGCGAGTCAAGGCGGCCCCCCCATGTCCCTCGGCCAGGAGCGATGAAATCAGGCTTGACGGCGAGCGGTGTCCCAACGGATCGCATCGTTCATGACGCCCTGGACCAGCATCGCACGCACCTCTACCCCCGACGGCACCCGGCTCGAGCTGCTGCGGCGGGGTCCTCACTTCAGCATTCGAGTCGACGGGCGCCTGCTGATGAACAGCCGCGTGCACGACTCGGAAGAAGCTCTGGCCGAGGTGGCGCTCGGCGCGCTGCCGGATCGCGAGGCCGCGCGAGTTTTGGTGGGTGGGCTGGGCTTTGGCTACACGCTCGCGGCGGCGCTCGCCCGCGTCGGGGCGGCGGCGAGCGTGAGCGTCGTCGAAGTTGCACGCGCCATCATCGAATGGAACCGCGAGTTCTGCGGCGAGCTGAACGCGAACGCGTTGGATGACCCGCGGGTCGTGCTGATCGAGGGGGACGTCTGCGACGCGTTTCGCGCGCCCACCGCCACATTCGACGCCATCTTGCTCGATGTGGACAACGGGCCGCGTGCCGTCGGGCGGGAGAGCAACGCTTGGTTATATTCGCCCACCGGGCTCGCTGCGATTCGAGCGACCCTGAAACCGGGCGGAGTGCTGGCGATCTGGTCGGCGGGCCCCGAGGTCGGCTTCTCCGAGCGCCTACGCGAGGCAAAATTCAGCGTCGTGTTGCAGCGCGTGCGTTCGCACGCCGCGCGCACACAGGAACGGCACTTCATCTGGCTCGCGACGCGGCCGGCGTAGCCCGCGTCGTTGCCCGCGTCGTTGAAACATTCCGCGCACATTGGCGCCTGCGGGGCCGGCCGCGCCTGTGGGCTGCGTTAATGGTTAAGATCCACAGAGGAGTCGCTGGGCCCGAGCGCTGGGGTGCTTCAGCGCAATAACTCCTCTGCCGTCTCTTGACTGAGGACGCCAAAATTGAAATCGGAGGCTCGGTCAGAAACTCGGCCCGATTGGGACGATGCTCGCAAATCGGAGCTGTTCGCCCAGATCGTCAACGGGGAGCTCAGCATTGCGGGTGCGTGCCAGCGCTACGCGCTGAACGCGGACACGCTGCAGGAGTGGCTGCGGATGTTTCGGCGTTCGGCGCTGCTCGCATTCGACGAACGGCTGAAGCAGACCTTGATCGGGCAAGGCGCTAGCGCGGCGGCCCTGACGGCCGCGCAGTTCACGGGTACCTTGGATGACATATCCATCCCGGATCTGATTCAAACCATCGAGGTCGCCGCCAAAGACGCGGTCATCACGGTCACGCGAGACGGCTCCGAGAGCCGCATCTGGTGCTCGGCGGGCGCGATCATCGACGCGGAGAGCGCGCCGCTCACGGGCGAGGTCGCCTTGTATCGCATCTTGGGCTTCGAGCGCGGGCGGATGGTCGCCGACTTTCGCTCGGGGCCGCGGGTGCGCAGCATCTATTCCTCGACGCATCGGTTGTTGCTGGAGGCCGCGCGCCGCAAAGACGAGTCCGTCATGTTGCAAGCGAAGCTCGGAGACGAGCAGCGCTGCTACCACCTGAACGCCGACACGCGGTCCACGACCATCAGCTTGAGCCCAGCGGAGCTCGGCGTGGTGCAGTGCTTCAAAGGAGCCCGCAGCCTGCGCGAAGTGATGGCCACGAGCGAGCACGGCGACTTCGAGACGTTGACGGCACTCGCGCGTTTGATCGACAAGTCGCTCCTGGTTCCTACGGGGCTCTCCGAGCAGCCGAGCGGCGCAAGGGAAACGACCGCCAAGATGACCTCGATCGCCAGCTTCTTGCCGCTCGCGGCCACGCGCGCGCCGGAAGACCCCGCGCCGTCGCGTTGGGTCTGGGCATCGCTCGGCGCGTTGGCGGGCATCGTGCTCGTACCGACCGCCTTTTGGCTCGGCGCCAAGCTGTCCAACACGTATGCGCCGGCCGCCGCAGCGCCACCGGCAGCGCTGGCCGCATTGGAGCCTGCCCCGCCCCTCCCCTCGAGCTATTCAGTGACGGCGCGAGTGGAGCCGTCGACCGCCGACATCGTGCTGGATGGGCACAAAGTGGGCACCGGGCGCTTCAGCATCGAGCTGCCGAAGAACGGGACCACTCACGAGCTGCGTGTGCTCGCGGACGGCTTCGTTCCCGCGCTGCTGCTGTTCCTCGACGCCGCTCCGCCCGGCGAGATTCGCCTGGAACGGCTGCCGTCGCCAGCCTCGGCCGAGGCCGACGTCAGCCTCGCGCCCCGCCCCGCGCGCGGCTTCGGCAAGGAGGTCTCCGCGGCCCTCGTAGGTCGAGCGCCCGCTGCCGTTACCCGCGCGGACCGCCCCCGCCCTGCCGCGCCGGCAAAGCCGCCGGTCACTTCCACGCCGGAAGGCGCCGAGGCAAGTAAGAAGACGGTGCCCGATGTGCAGATCATCGACACCGATCCGCCAAAAATTCAGGTCATCGAATAGGCGCCGTGCGGCCATGAGACGCAGCACACAGGGCTTTGCGCTAGCGCTCGGCATGCTAGTTGCGGCCTCTTTTTGGGGCTCCCCAAGCGCCGGAGCGCAAGCAATATCGGCGAGAGCGGCTCCCGCGAGCGCGAGCCCTCCGAGCGCGAGCCCCGCTGACGTCGCGCTCGCGGAGAAGTACGCTGCCGACGCCTTCGAGGCCTACGGCCGCAAGGCGTTCGCCGAGGCCGTGGCCCTCTACCAACGAGCCCTGGCGGCCGCACCGAGCGCGGACATCCTCTACAACCTGGCCCGCGTCTACGATCTCGGACTCGGCGATCACGCGCTCGCCATCGACTACTACGCGCGTTACGCCGCTCACCCGCGCGCCGTGCCAAGCCGAGTCCAAGTGGCCCAGCAGCGCTCGGGCGAGTTGCGCGCCGCGGAGGCGGCGCGAGCGGAAGCCGCCAGGCTCGACGCCATCGTGAGCGACTTTCCGCCCGAGGGGCGCCGGGCCCCGCTGTCGACCGGCGCCCAGGACGCGAGGTCCTTTCGCGCGCTCCAGGTGGCGGCCCTCGCGGTCGGAAGCGCGGGCCTGGTCGGAGTCGGGTTGGGCATCGGCTTCGGCTTGTCAGCGAGAGCGCAAACCGACGAATGGCGACGCTATTGCAATGGTGACGAATGTACCTCGCAACGCGGCGTCGAGGCTGCGCAATCGGCGGCGCGCAAAGCCAGCGTCGCCACACTGGGCTTTACTGCCGGTGGCGCGCTGCTCGCGCTCGGCACCGTGCTGTGGCTGGCCGACTTGGGGAGTGAACGACCCGCTGGCGCAGCGCGGCTCGAGCTCTTGCCGGTGGCGAGCTCCTCCGACGTGGGTTGTTCGGTCTCGGGCCGCTTCTGAGCGCAGCCCGGGCCAGCACCTCAGCCGCTGCTCGCGCTCTCGACCTCGTCCGCGGAGCACAGTCGAAGGCTCGTGAGCACCAGGTTAGCGGCGACACCGAGCAGGCGCGACTCGATGCCATCCGCCGGGCAGAGTGAAAACCGGAGCCCGCGGGTGAGGCGGCTCAGCGCTTGATATTCCTCACCCGCGTTGTCGGGGTTGGTGTCGTCGCTGCGGCAAGTGCGCGTCTCTATCGGCTCGTCGGGAGCGTAGACGTCCGGGCCGATCAGCTTGGCTCGCACGCCGACCAGGCTGTGGAAGATGAAGCTCGGTCGGGACGGATCGGCGCCGAAATGCTCTGGGCCAAGCGCGCGGAGCCCCGCCACGAAATCGCTCGCGGTCACGTCGGCGTCGGCGTCCGTGATCTCGATGAAGGCCTTGCGTGAGTCGGCGCGCAGCCATGCCGACCAGCCCGAGGGCGCGAGACCAAACGCATCGGGCGCCGCATAGGTCTCCAGGATGCGCGTGAAGGAATCCTCAGCGTCTATCTTGATGCTGTAATGAAAGAAGCGTTCGGAGAGCACGGGGCGCTCGCTCGGGCAGCTCTCGAGGCCGCTGAGCGGGCTCTCCACGCACACCGACGTGGCGGCGGCTTCGGAAGCCGTGCGAGCGGCGACACGATGACGCGACAGGAGAATGATCCGAAAGTCGACGCCCCGGTCCGTGAGGAAGGCGGCAAAAGACCCCAGGCTACTCTCCACGGCGCCGGTGGCGGCGGCCATGCTGCCCGAGTTGTCCACAACCATCAGAATGTCGACCGGCACGCGACCGACGCGACCACCACCCGGCGCGCAGCCGAGCTCGGGCTCTGCCGCTGGAGGTGTGCTCGGCGCCCCAGGCCCCGCGTCAGATCCCGCGTTCGGAGGCGGCTCGGCGCTGGCAGCTCGCGGCTCGGTCGTGGGCGCGCTGAGCGGCAGATCGCTCGGGTCGACCAGGCCTTCCAGCACGAGCCCTTCGTCACTCCCCGTAACGTCAGCGCTGGACGGCGGCGTTTCATGGCTCGCGTCGGGCGCATCGATGGCGGCGGTGGTGCTGGCTTGCAACGCGCCCTCGTCGAGCGCCGCGCCCTCGTCGAGCGCCGCGCCCGGGGCCTCAATCAAGCGCGGCTCGCTCGGGATACCCAGCACGTCGGCGCAGCTGCAGAGGCTCGCGCTCGTCAGGGCGAGCCCGATCACGGCGCGAGCGCGGCGACGGGCTCGTTCAATTCTTCCGCGTGAAATCTTGCGCATGCTATCAGCACTTCCGGCTCGCTGAGTCTCGAGCGCGGGCGCTCGAGAGCGCCGCAGATCTGGGACGTCATGCGCCCGGGGAAGATAAGAGAACGAAAGTTGAGAGTGCCGAGCCAAGAGCTCGGGGTGAAGAATATTGCAGGGACTCGGCTCGGCTGTGCCAGCTCGTGGCATGGAAGGCGAACGCGCCTGCTCCGAAACGGCGCAACGGCACAGGAGCAGCGTGAGCTCACGGCGCGTATGACCCTCGGGGCCGGTCAGCGACGCGCTTCAGACAACGGCACGGGATCCAGCTCTGGAGTCCGCCGCGCGGGCACGCGCCCGTTCGAGCAGCCTGGCGATCAACAGGTAGTGGAGGATGTAGACCGTGTACGCCGACTCCGACGCGAGCTTGACCCAGCGGCTGGGCGCCGTGATCAACTTTTGCGCCAGGCCGAGCAGCGCAAAGGAGCAAGCAAACGCCGTCCCGAACGCCACGCCCAGGTTGAGGGGGTGCCGCGCACCAGGGAGTCGTTTGCACCCCAAACAACGGACGCACTCACCGGGAGGGGGTGCCGCGCGCCAGGAAGTCGTTTGCACCCCAAACAACGGACGCACCCGTCCGTTGCGCTCGCGGGAGCGCCGTGGCCCAAGCATCGATGGGTGAGTTTCAGGCGCTCGCGGCCAAGACGGGTGGCGAGCGTCGCATCTGCGGCGTTACCCTGCTCGACGCAACTCGGCTTGCTCCACGGTCTCCTCGGTCACTTCACCAGCCTCTCGATGCCGAGGTCGCGACCCCAGCACCTAGCGTCGCGTCGACCCGGCGAAGGGTGACGGCGTCGGGCATGCGTTTTTCGGTTTGGATTGGCGTCCTTTCCGAGAACGGATGCTTGGCGCTTCCCGTTGCTTGTCCGGGGCACGCGGCCTGGGTAGGCTCGAGCCATGCCTTCACACCTCGGGCCACCGACGGACGTGGCGACAGTGCTCGCGCGCTTCGAACGTCCAAAACGCGCGCTCGTCACCGCCGGCATGCCGTATGCGAATGGTCCGCTACACCTCGGCCACCTCGCGGGGGCCCAGCTGCCCGCCGACATCATGGCCCGCTTCCTCGGGCTGGTGATCGGCCGCGAGAACGTCTTGTTCGTCAGCGGCACGGACGAGCACGGGTCGACCAGCGAGGTCGCCGCCCTGGCCGCCGAGCTGCCCATCCGTGAGCTCGTCGACCGCGCGCATGACCAGCAGAGCCGTACGCTCGAGCGCTACGACATCGGGCTCGATATTTTCAGCGGCACATCGCGCCCCGAGTGCTTCGAGCTGCACACGCGCGAGTGCCAGGCCTTCATCGTCAAGCTGCACGCGAACGGCCTGCTCGAGAAGCGCACCAGCCGCCAGTGGTACGACCCGAAGATGGAGCGCTTCTTACCCGACCGCTTGGTGCGCGGGGGGTGTCCGAATCCCAAGTGCGACAACCTGAACGCCTACAGCGACGAGTGTGAGCGCTGCGGCCACCAGTATGACCCGACCGAGATCAAAAACCCGCGCAGCAGCATCAGCGATGCTCTACCCGTGCTGCGGGAGACGGTCCACCTCTGGCTCGACATGTGGGCGGTCGCAGAGCCGCTGCGCCTCTGGCTCGAGAGCAAGGAAAACATCTGGCGCAAATCAGTGCTCGCGGACGTGCTCGACCGAGTCCGCCCCTCGCTGCGCTTCGAACGCGCTGACGAGCCGCGTTACCGGGAGCTCGAGGCAGCGCTGCCCAAACATAAGAAGAAGCACACGCCCGCCAAGCAGCTGGTGCTCCAGTTTGGTAGCCGCGCAGAGCTCGAGGCGGCGCGAGCGACGCTGTCCGGCGCGGGCATCCAGACCGAGCTCCTCGACGCCTGGGCGCACCGCTCGATCAGCCGCGACATCAGCTGGGGCGTGCCGCTGCCCGACATCGACCCCGAGCTCGCCGGCAAGACCCTGTACGTCTGGCCCGACTCATTGATCGCGCCGATCTCCTTCTCCCAGCTGGCGCTACTTGCCAAAGGTCGGGATCCGGCGGAGCACGCGGATTACTGGCGCAGCCCCGACACAAAGATCGCGCAGTTCCTCGGGCAAGACAACGTCTTCTTCTACACCTTGATGCAAGGGGCCATGTGGCTCGGCACGCAAGAGGACTCGGAAGCTCAGCCTCGCCCGGGGGACCTGCAGCTCACCGACATCTTTGGCTGCTTTCATCTGCTCGTGGGCGGAGAAAAGATGAGCAAGAGCACCGGTAACTTCGTGACCGGCGATCAACTGCTCGATGAGAGAGGCTACGAGACCGACCAGATCCGTTACTACCTGGCGCTGCTCGGCCTGGGGGAGAAGCCCTCCGACTTCGACTTCCAAAAGCTCGCCGAGCGCAATGACTTCCTGGCAGGGCCGATGAACGCCGCTTTCGAGCGCCCGATCTCGGCGGCACACTCCAAATTCGGCGGCCAGGTGCCCCAGGGCGTGCTGCTCGACAAACCCGTCGCGCAGACGCTGCGGCTCGTGCAGCGCTATTTGCGCTCGATGGAGCGCGCCGACTACCCGAACCTGTTATTCGAAATCGAGAACTACGCCCGCATCATCAACTCGCTCTTTACGCAATTCAAGCCGCACGACGACCGCCACCCGTTGGAGGCCCGTCAGAACGCGCTCTACACCTGCTTCTACGTGCTGAAGAACCTGATGATCATGCTGTATCCCTTCGTGCCGAGCACGATGGGGCGCCTGCGGGAGGCGCTGCGCCTGCCGCCCGAGGTGCTGCGCATCGACGAGCTCGGCAAACCCATCGCCGCGGGCCACGTGCTCGGCCCAAACCAACGCTACTTCCCGGGCGACGTGCGCGCGGCGCGCGAGCCGAGCACGGGCGCCGCCGAGAGTTGACGGCGCAAGGGCTTCACGGGTCTTTCTGGTAGTGGCGCCGCAAGATCGGGCCGATGACGGGCAGCACCGCGACCGCAGCCGCAATTTCTTCCACGCGCGGAACGTGGGGCGCCACGCTTCCTGCGAGCCCAACGGCTGAGCGCGGCCAGATACACGTCGACCATTTCTATTAATTGCATTGACAAGTAACTGACTCCCGTTCAGGATTGTCGAGGGATGAAGGATCAGTTTCGTGATGGCGGCATCGTCGTCGACAACGCGCTCGGGTTCTGGGTCCACCGCGTCTACCAGGCCTCGCGCAACGAGATGTTCCGCGAGTTCAAGGACCAGGGTGAAGACGTCACGCCCGAGCAGTGGGCGGTGTTGATCCGGCTCTGGGAGCGTGACGAGCGCACGCAGACCGAGCTCTCCGAGGCGACCTTTCGGGACGCGCCCACCATGAGCCGCATCGTCGATGGCATGGCCACGCGCGGCTTGCTCGAGCGGCGGGTGCACCCGGAGGACGCCCGAGCGCGCATCATCTCCCTCACCCCTCGGGGCCGGGCGCTCAAAAAGAAGCTCGTGCCGGTTGTCGAGCGCATCGTCTTGCGCATGACCCGAGGCATCGACCCGAGCGACCTCGAAGCGTTGCGGACCACGCTGCGCCGAATGTTTGAAAATCTAGCGGGCTGAGCCAGCGAGCGAACGACGCTCTAGCTTGTACACTCAATAGTTGCATTAACAACCAAAGACAAATACAGGACAAACTCTAAGCACGCAACCGATCGCTATCCCGCCCTGACGCTCGACACGGCGCCGGATAGAGCGCAGCCTTTGCTGCGCGCCACGCGCTCGCAATTTGGCTTCGTCCCCTCCCCAGTCGCCAAGGCCGCGGCTTCGCCCGAGCTGCTCGGACATCTGCTCGCTGGCTTTCGCGCCTTCGATCAGACCTCGCTCACGCCGGCCGAGCGCGAGGTGCTCGCGCTGACGGTGGCCCATGAGCACGGCTGCTCCTATTGCATGGCCTTGCATTCTGCGCTGGCGTCCCAGGCGCCCGAGTTGTCCGCGCTCGTGCCAGCGCTGCGTGCCGGCGCACCGCTCGCCGATGCGCGGCTCGAGGCCTTGCGCCTGTTCGTGCGTGAGCTGGTGCGAGAGCGCGGGCAAGCAGGACGCCAGGCTTGGCAACGGCTCGAGCACGCTGGGTTTTCGTCTGCCCAGGCGCTGGAGCTCGTGCTGGGAGTCGGAGTGTACGTGCTCAGCACGTTCACCAACAGCGTCGTCGACGCGGCGCTGGATCCCGCTTTCACGGCCTTCGCCTGGCAGAAGCCCGGCGCGCGCGATCCAGAGCTCGACTGAGACCGCGCCGGTCCTCGCCCGCTCAGCCCTTGGAGCCGGTGGTCGCGATGCCTCGGATAAAGGTCTTCTGCGCAAAGAAGAACAGCACCACCACCGGCAGGATGGTCACGCAGCTGGCGGCCATCAAGAAGTGCCACTGCACCCCGCCGTGCGTCGTCTGGTAATTCTGCAAGGCGAGGCCGAGCGTGAAGGTGTGTTTGCGGGTGAGGTAGAGGAGCGGGCCCAGGAAATCGTTCCAGGTGTGGAGGAAGTGGAACAACGCGGCCACGGCCAGCACGGGGCGAGAGAGCGGCAGGATCACTTGCCAGAAGATGCGCAGCTCGCTCGCGCCGTCGAGCCGCGCGGCCTCGCTCAACTCCAGGGGCAGGGTGCGGAAAAACTGGCGCATCAGGAAGATGTTGAAGGCGCTGCCGAAGAACGCCGGCACCCACAAGGGCAAGAGGGTGCCGATCCAGCCCAGGCCCTGGAACAGGCTGAACAGCGGCACCATCAGGACGGGCGCCGGAACCATCAATGTGGCCAACGTGAGCGCGAAGAACGCGTCACGCCCGCGCCAGCGCAGGCGCGCAAAGCCGTAGGCCACGAGCGCGTTGGAGAGCACCGTCCCGATCACGCCCAGCACACACACCAGCAGGGTATTGCCGAAAAACGTCCAGAAGCTCACCTCGGCGTCCACGCTGCCCTTGCTCGTCGGTGCCACGAAGCCCTCGAGCTCCTCGATGCTCGTGCCGCCGAGCGAGCCGAGCGCCTTCGGGTAGTTGTCCCAGCGGGGCTTGACCTCGGTCTCAACGGAGCCCGGCGGCACCACATCTCGCCTCGGGTTCTTTTCGACTGACTTCGAGCTCGCGGAGCGCTCGGTCACCTCCAAATAACCCGGAGGAGCGAGGCGGACCAGCGCGAGCGACGGGTCGCTCGAAGCATAGCTGGCTTCCGGGATCAGCTTCAGCGTGCCGGCGCGCGACCCCGTCAGCTCTCGCACGAGCGCGGAGGGCGCTGTCACTTCGCCATCCAGCGTGACCTCCAGGCGCTCTCCGCCCAGCGTCGCGTAGTGGGTGAGCGGCAGCAAGCGCGGAGGATAACTCAGCGTCTGCTCGATCGGACTGAGCGAGGTCGAGAGCATCCAGACCAGCGGAAAGCCAAACAACAGCGCGCCCAGCCCGAGGCAGGCGTACACGAAGAAGCGGGTCGACGTGGGGTTCCGGTTTGCCATGCCGAGCACGCTCACGCCGAATAATGTATGCGCCCACCGGCGAGCCGCGTGCCCAGCCAGGTCAGGGCTGCGACAATCACGAACAGCACCCAGGCCAGCGCCGACGCGTAGCCCATGCGCAGGTCGTAGAAGGCCGTCGAGAAGAGGTAGATGGTATAGAACAGCGTCGAGCGCGCGGGGCTGCCCTCGAGCGGATTCTGGGCGTTGCCCCCGCTGCCGCCCGCGATCACGAAGACCTGCGTGAACACCTGCAGCGCGCCGATGCCGCCCATGATCAAGTTGAAGTACAGGATGGGCGAGATGCTGGGCAGAGTGATGTGTAAAAAGCGCTGCCAGGCGTTGGCCCCGTCCATCTCCGCCGAGTCGTACAGCTCCTTCGGCACGTCCTGCAGCCCCGCGAGGTAGATGACCATCGAGTTGCCCACCCCCCACAGGCTCATCAGGATGAGCGCGGGCTTGGCCCACGCCGGGTCACCCAGCCAGGCGGGGGGCGACGCGCCCACCCAGCTGCAGATGGGCCGCAGCAGCCAGTTCAAGATGCCGTACTGCCCGTTGAAGATCCAGAGCCACAGCATCGAGGAGGCGACCACGGGCACGATGGACGGCAGGTAAAAGATGGTGCGAAAGAACGCTTGCCCGCGGATCGGCTGGTTGAGCAAGAGCGCAAAGGACAGGGCCGTGATCGTGCCGAGGGGCACGGAAAATACGGCGTAGATGAGCGTGTTTTGGAGCGACAACCAGAACACGCCGTCGGACGCGAGCCGCTGGTAGTTCTCGAGGCCAATGAAGACCGGCGGCTCCAGGATCGAGTAGTCGCAAAAACTATAAAAGAGCGAGGCCAGCACGGGATACAGCAAGAACACCGAGAAGCCGATGATCCAGGGCGACGTGAACAAAAGGCCCGTCACGAGCTCCGAGCGCCGGCGCGACCTCATGGCGACCCGCCCCGAGCCGCGCGAGCCGCGCGCCGCTCCCCGAGCCGCTGCTCGTGCTCCTGAAAGCTCGCCTCCACCCGCTCTTGCACGTAGGCCATGGCGCGCTCGGGTGTGCTCCGGAGCAAGCGCACCTCGTCAAAGGCGATGTTGATCTCGCGCATGTATTGTTGCCAGACGCCCATGGCCGGCACGTGGTAGGCGCGCGGGCTCCGAGCCAGGTCTCGAAACACCCCGACGTACGGGTGAGGGTGATGCTCCGTGAAGAACGGGCTCCAGTGTTTGAGCGGCGAGTTTTTCTGCTGCAAAAAAGCGGTGAGCTCGATGCCCGAGAGCTCCTGCCGCGTGCGGGCTTCGGGGTTGCTCGAGTTGACGTACTTCAAGAACTCCCACGCCTCTCGCGGATGTTTGCTGCCGCGCGGGATGGTCAACATGTCCCCCTCGACGATGGTGAAGGGGACCTCGCCGGGCTTGACGCTCGGCCACGCCGCGACGCCGTACTCCAGGTTGGGCGCGTACTGGCGCAGGTAGTTGTCGAGCCAGACTCCCTGGAACGCCAGCGTGGTGCGGCCAGCAAAGAACGGATACTGCGGCGAACCGAACAGCCCAAAGCCCGAGCTGAAGCGCGTCATGTCATCGACCCCGTAGAGCTCCGTGTAGCTCTGCACCCAGCGCATCGACGCGAGGTTCTCCGGCAGGGCGGCGTAGACAATGCTGCCGTCGGCGCCAACCAGATCGCCGCCGAAGTAGGCCGGAAACGACCACGGCCACCAGCCGGGGTCCTGCGGCAAAAAGCCGATTTGAGTCAACGCGCCCGTCAGCGGGTCGCGCTTGGTCAGGCGCCGGGAGAACTCGTAGAGTTCCTCGACGGTCGCGGGCGGCCGCTCTGGGTCGAGGCCCGCCTCGCGGAAAGCGCCCTTGTTCCAGTGTAACGCCATCGACGCAGCCGCGGCGTAGAGGCCGTAGACGTGCCCGTCGTATTGCGTCGCGTCGGCGTACGCCGGCTCATACCGAGCCAGAAATTCGACCGGATCCGTTCCGTCGAGGCGCATCAACTCATCGAGAGGGGTGAGGGCATTCAGGTCCGCCCAGGACGCGAGGTTCTGCATCCAGACCCCGGCCACGTCCGGTGGGTCGCCGCCGGCTGTCGCGAGGATCGTCTTGCGCTCGATGCCCGAGACGGACAGGAGCTCGACGAAGATGCGGCCCTGTGAGGCGTTGAACGCATCGACCGTGGTCTGCATGGCCGCCGCCTCCGCGCCGGTCCATTTCTCCCAGTACACGACGTGCACCTTGCCGTCGTCCGGGGTGTTGCTGCATGCGCCGAGGGTCAGGACGGCGGCGCTCAGCGCCGCGAAAGCAAGGCCCCGGAAAGCAAGGCCCCGGAAAGCAAGACCGAGCGCAGCCTCACCGCGTTGACGGCCCTTAGAGGACAGGCTCGAGGCAAAGGCGGAGTTCATCGCCGACGGTGGAGTTGCCCTTAACATCATTCACCGAGCCGCTGCAACGGAGCATCCCCGGGTGCCGCGCTTGGTGTCGGCACGCGCAGAGATGACTCGACGGGGCGTCGAACCGGCGCTCCGTGCGCTGTTTCACCGTAAATTAACGCAGGTGCACCCAGCGAGCCCCAATTGATGAAGGGTGCCCATCGAGGAAGTTTGCGGGCTTGCCGTTGCTCGAGCCGCGCCGGCGCCGTTCGGTGTTGGCGCGCCGAGTTGCCGCGGCGGGCGACCGAGGACATAGTTCTCAGATGTGCACATCGCGCTTCTTGCTGGGGCTCGCCTCGATCGTCGCGTTCGGCTGTGGTGGCGAGGGGGTCGGCTCGGGCGCCGCCGCTGACAGCGCCCAGTCCGAAGGGCAAGGCACGAACGGCGGCGGAGAGAGCGCAGGCGGCGTCTCCCCGATCGTCGAACAAGCCGCAGGAGCTGAAGCGGTGCTGGCTGATCCGCCGCTCGCGCCGCCCGGCGACCCTGGCTCAGAAGCGGGAGCAGAAATGGGACCCGGAAGCGACCCTTCGGCAGAGCTGCCGCCCCCGGCCTCGGAGAGCGCTCCTACGGGCCATTCCCCAGACTTGCTCGGCTATTGGCGAACCGGGAGCGAGGTCGGAAATTGCATCGACATCCAATCTTTTTTGCGGTTCCTTCCGGATGGGCAAGCGGAGAGCATCGTGGTGGACGCCGACGCCTGCTACCCAGAACAGCACGGGAAGCAAACGTCTCGCGTGAGCTATTCGCTCGACGGGCGCACGCTGACCCTCACCGATGCCGGCTCGGTCCAACGCTTCAACATCGCCACGAGCAGCAGCGAGTCCGGGCGCACGCTCTACCGCCCCGTCTTCGTCGCTCTCGATCCGCTCACCTGGTCGAGCAGCGTGCTCGCCGAGACCTACGAAGGCGGCGTCATGACGAAACGCAGCCTCGTCAGCGTGGACCTCGCGTTCAAATCTGCCGTGGGCGCTGCCACGCCGAGTGCTTGCGCCGCGGATGCCGCGTACAGCATCGAGAGCTATCAGCTTCGCGATGCCGATGGCGTCGCGCGCCCCGCTGGCGAGCGCCTCCAGACAGCGTCCGGGAGCCTCAGCTCGATCTATTGCAGGTCCGTCCCGACGGGCAATACGCGCGAGATCGCGGCCCGCATGCCTGGCAGCGTGGACGCCTGGGCCGCCGTCCTCTTGCAATCCGTCCTGCCCCGCGACGTGGATGGTTTGGCTCGCCTGTTGTTGAACGCCAAGCAGCCCGACTACCTCTACACGTCGCCAGGCTTGACCGGGGTCGACGCCCTGCCCGCGGATCTCTGAGGCACGGGCGGCCGGGTAAAGAACGAGCGCAAAGCGTGCCTTGGAGATCTCTCACAGCGTGAGTCGGCTAGCATTCGTCAAAGGGCGCCGACCGCGATGACGGCGAAACTCGAAGGTTCTTCCTCGGCCCATGGCTGTTTGATGTACCATTCAAGATACGACGTCGCTGAGTGCTCTGATGGAAACAAACCGTGGTCACTAAGCTCGGAATTATGCCGGGCAGCACCGCTCGTAGTGCCGGTACGGACAACTGTCGCGAATCGAAGAAGCGAGACAGGGAGGCCGGCGGTCGGCTGCTCCGCTTGCTCCAGCTGGGCAGAGGCTTGTCTAGCAAGGTCTTGGGGCAAGGGATGCGTAGTGATCTCGATCCGGCCCCAATTCGACATCGTCCCGCAGGCCTTCGGCGTCGGAGGGTTTGTGCGCAGGCCATTTGTTGAATGGACCTAGACTGCCCCGCTGTCGCTACGAAAATCGCGCCACCGGGTGCTCGCGCCGCGTGACTCGCAGCTCCGCTGTTAACCGCCTCTCGTGTTGCATCGTGATCTACTTGGGCGCCGGCCCGATCCCGTAGGCTATCCCGCAGCAGGCCCGCGACCGTCCGCTCGCGCAGGCCTCCGTTGTTCTGCAGCTCGCCGAGCCCCGCTCGGACTCTCACTCGCGAAAAGCTGAGCTGGCGGAGCGCCAAGAGGACCTTTTGCTCGCTTGCGAGCGAGGGTCCCGAACCGTGCATCGTGTGCCCGATGGCTGCCTCGATGCTGTCGCAGCGAACTCGTAACGGTGAGTGGCTCGATGCACTGAATTCCCTTCTGACCTCGACGTGGAGCTGAACATCGGCCGAGAAGGCCGCGCTGCGGCAAGCGCGCCTCGCTAACGCCACCAGGGACTAGAGTAGCTTCATGAACGCCACGATGTCAGCCTGGTCCTGGGGCGTGAGGACGACGACGGGTCCGAGAGGACCTGGCCCGTCCGGGTCGGTCACGATCGAGAAGAACAGCGCGTAGTGAGCGACCACCGCCTCCAGCGTCTTGGCCGAGTTGTCGTGAAAGTAGGGGGCCGTCTTGGCGACACCTCGCAGCTGAGAGATCTTGAAGGCGTTGACGTTGTCGCCCCGGAGGACGTCCTGCCCTACCCCCGTGATCAAGGCTCGCCCCGGATCGGGCGAGGTGACGACAGTCTCGGTGCCATCCCCATTGTCGAAGATGAATTCGCGTACGGGGTTACCCGCGGCGTTCAGCTCGGAGACGAGCACACTGAAGAAGCGGGTGCCCGGCGGCACGGGCACGGCGAAAAACTCGTTCGTCTGATTCAAGAGCGCGCCGCTGTGACACCCCGCGCAGACCCCGTCCTTGCCCGAGGCGTCGATCGGCAGGTCCTCGAAGAAACGCCGCCCACGCCGCTCGGACGACGTGTGACCGTAAGGTAAGCCTGGAGCCTCACCACCGCGGGCGAATTTGCGCAGCGCCGTGGAGCTGAAGAAGGCATCCGTGCGTTGAAAATCCGCGATGCTGCTGAGCTCGGCGTCGCTCGGCGATACGGTATTTTGCGTATGGTCGGCGATCGCCCCCGCCGCCTGCGCTTCGAGCGTCGCATGGCGCCCGTCGTACATGAGCACTGGATCGAGGGCAGGCGTGTTGAGCGTCGTCGGGATGCCGCGTGCGAGCACCACCGAGCGCGCGCTCGGGTCATCTCCCAAGGTCACGTTGGGGGGCAACGGGATCTCCACGAGGATCGTTCCGTCCTCGAGCAAGCGCGTGACGCCGTTGCCTTCACCGTCGTCGCTGCCGTCGTGCAGGAAGAGCGGGTCGCCCGGGTCGTCGACAAAACGCTGGCGCGCCTCCTCCGGGGAGACCGTGCCTGTCTCACGGCTATGACAGGTGAGACACGTGCGGCCGTTCCCGCCGAAGGTCTCGCGCTCGAACAGCCGCCTTCCCTCGTGGAGGCGCGGCGAGGCAGCCTCAGCGCCGGGGTGCCCTCGCAGCGCGGCGCCGATCAGGTCCAGATCCTGAGCAAGAGCGCTCGCCCCGAAAAACCCGATCAGCAGCCCGGCGTACGCCCCTGTTATCAAACGATGCATGATGAAACCTCCGCTATGAAGACGTCGGCCAAGCCAAGCTGTCGCAGCGCTCCGGGTTCGGTCGCCGAGCTCCCGGGCAGCGCCGGGGGCTGCCAGTGCTAGGCTCCCATCGCGGGTCGTGGGCGATCTAGCGTCGCTCTTGGGGTCACTCCGAGCGATGCGCGCCAGAGTCGTGTAAAGAGACCGCTATGACGAATTCAGGAAGCGAGTCGGCTCTGAAGAGTGCTGACGGTTCCCCTGCCCCCCCACGCAGCTTGCCGGAGGGCAGGCTGCTGTTCCTGCTCGGTGCCGTGCAGTTCGTCAACATCGTCGACTTCGTCATGGTCCTGCCCTTGGGACCGGACTTCGCGCGTGCGCTGGCGATCCCCACGCACCAGCTCGGGCTGGTGGCGGGGAGTTACACGGCGGCGGCGGCGATCGCGGGGCTCAGCGTCTCGTCCTTCCTCGATCGCTTTGATCGGCGCAAGGCGCTGTTGGTCGCTATGTTGGGGCTGGCGCTGGGGACCGCCGCGGGTGGGTTCGCGACCGGCCTCGTGAGCATGGCGTTTGCTCGCGTGCTGGCCGGCGCTTTTGGTGGACCGGCAACATCGATCGCGATGTCAATCCTGAGCGACGCCATCCCCGCAGCGCGCCGCGGGCGAGCGATGGGCAAGGTGATGGGGGCGTTCTCGGTCGCATCGGTCGTCGGGGTGCCCGCTGGGCTGGAGCTCGCGAGGCTCGGCTGGCAGGTCCCGTTCTTCGTCATCGCGACGCTCGGGGTGCTGGTCGCGCTCGGCGTAGGCTTGCAGATGCCTCCCATGCGAGCTCATCTGCTGCCCGTCGGGCAAGCACGGGCCGGCAGCAAGCCGCTTGGGGCGTTCCTGGCAGACCCGCCCGTATGGCTCGCGCTCTCGGGCACGGCGGTGGCGATGGCCGGGTCGTTCTCCCTGATCACCAACCTCTCCTCTTTCGTGCAGTTCAACCTGGGCTATCCACGCGACAAGCTCGGCATCTTGTACATGCTCGGCGGCTCTGTTGCTTTCTTCACGTTGCGCTTGGCGGGTCGCGCCGTGGATCGCTGGGGGTCACCTCTCGTCGTGAGCGCGGGCACGGCGCTCGTCGTGGCGGTGATCAGCCTCGCTTTCATCCCGGACCGGCCGTTGATCCCCACGATCGCGATCTTCGTCGGCTTCATGCTCGCGAACTCGACGCGCATGGTGGCGTTGAACGCGCTCACCACCCGCGTGCCCTTGCCTCGCGACCGAGCTCGCTTCATGTCCTTGCAGTCGGCGGTGCAACACCTGTCGACCAGCGCGGGCGCTACGTTTTCGACCTGGGTGCTGCACGAGCGCCCCGATCAGAGCCTGGAAGGCATGGCAACGCTGGCCTTCGGCGCCGTGGCGCTGGCCTTGATGTTACCGCCGCTGCTGGCGCTCCTGCACACGCGGGTGCGGGCGCGAGACGCGGCGCTCCTGGCGGCGGGCATACCCGCCACAGTCCCCAGCGCAGTGCGCGAGGTGGCGCCTTGACTCACGCAGGTCGACGCTGAGGCCGGCGCTGCGGGGCTTGCGCTATCGCCTGGAGTGCACAACGTATCCAGACGCCGCGACCTTTCCGCAATTTTGCGGATCGGGCAGCGACAGCCGGGCCGATGCGCGAGATCGCAGAAAGGTGGCGGCGCACGCACAGGTCGTTCCGATTCGCGCGGCAGTGGATCGGGACCACCGACGAAGTGGCTTTTCGTCAAAGCTGGAAGGATGTTCGTCTGATGCGCACAGGCTCACGACTCGCTGGAGGCTCACGACTTGCTGCGAGGACGGCTGCGGCCGCAGCCTGGCTTTCCATTTTGCTCGTGGCCCCGCTGGCACTGGGTGAGCCGCTGGACGCGATTGGCGCGGAGAGCAGCCACGCCGGCGGCCTCTTCGACGCGGAGGCGCAGACCCTGCGGAAGGTGGGGTTGATGTTCGACCTGGGCACGCTGGACGGCGGCATGCTGTCACTCGTGTATCGCCCCACGCCGTGGCTGCGGGTGCACAGCGGCGGGGGCACGAACGGCGCCGCCCCAGGGGTCCGGCTGGGCGCGTCAGTTTCGCCTTATCGCAAGCTCGGGATCGGGCTGGACGGGGGGCATTTTTTCGCCGGCAACATGAACGGCGTCCTGAGCGCGTTCGCGGGCTCCGACTACGATGACAGTCACTTGCTCGAGCGTTTCGACTACGACTTCGTCAATTTGCAGGTGGGGTGGGAGATCGAGCGCGGGGACCTGATGTTCTTCGTGCGCGGCGGGGTCGGCTACCTGTGGAGCGAGGTGCCTGCCGAGGGCCTGGCGCGCATCGAGAAGCTGTCGCCCCTGGTGGATGCGGATGGCAGCGTGGAGGTGCTCATGCCGTCGCTAAAACTGGGCTTCATCGGTTTCCTCTAGAGGTGCCGGCGGGCGGGTCAGCTGCTTGAAAAGTTAGCCGAATGGGGGTCGGCTTTACCTGGAGGGGGCTGGGCGGCGGGGGATGTTCGGTTCTCGGCCCCGCCCGCGGCTTCTTCGTGCTAGACCGCCGGCCCCAGCGCTCGCTGGCTTCAAGGCCAGGGCGCTGCACCCCCGCAAGAAGGTACAAGGAAGACTGTGGCGCGCTTCATCGACGAGCTCAAACGATCCCATGACTGTGGCGCGCTGCGCGCGTCGGACATCGGCAAAGAAGTGGTCCTGTTCGGGTGGGTGCAAAACCGGCGCGACCATGGCTCCATCATCTTCGTCGATCTCCGCGACCGTGAGGGCGTGACCCAGATCGTGTTCGACCCGGAGAGGTCACCCGAAGCGCACAAGGTCGCCGAGCAGCTGCGCGGCGAGTGGGTGATTGGCGTGCGCGGCGTGGTGGGCTCCCGCGGCGAGCAGTTCAGCAAGAAGGAGGGCAAGCTCGTGAGCGCGGCCAACCCGAACCTGGCGACGGGTGAGGTCGAGGTCAACGTGCTCGAAGCCACCATCTTCAACCGCGCGGAGACGCCGCCTTTCGCCATCGACGAGTCGAGCGACACGCGCGAGGAGCTGCGGCTCGAGCACCGCTACCTCGACTTGCGCCGCCCGCCCCTGCAACGCGCCCTGCGCATGCGGCACCGCATGAACCAGGCGGCGCGCAACTACCTGACCGAGCAAGGTTGCCTCGAGATCGAGACGCCGTTCTTGGTCAAGTACACGCCCGGCGGCGCCCGCAACTTCCTCGTGCCGGCGCGGCTCCACACCGGCAAGTTCTACGCGCTCGCCGAGAGCCCGCAGCTGTTCAAGCAGCTGTTCATGGTCGCCGGCTTCGAAAAATACTTTCAGATCGTGCGTTGCTTCCGCGACGAAGACCTGCGCCTCGACCGTCAGCCTGAGTTCACGCAGATCGACATCGAGCTCAGCTTCGTCAATCAGGACGACGTCTTCAAATTGGTAGAGGGCCTGATCTTCGCGATCTGGAAGTCCGCCGGCGTCGACCTCGAGCAGATTTACCCGGAGAAGCGCTTCCCGCGTTTGCGCTTCGATGAGTCGATGTCCAAATACGGTAACGACAAGCCCGACCTGCGCTTCGACATGCCCCACGTGGACCTGACCGAGCTCGTGGTCGAGCAAGGCGGGGGCGGCGTGCCCTTCTGGCAGCCGCTCGCGGAGAAGTACCAGAACGGCTCTTACCGCAGGGATCTGCCGCCGGAGATCGTCAAGGCGCTGCGCGTGCCAGCCAGCGCGAACCTCTCGCGCGCCGAGGCAGACAAGCTCGAGCAACTCGCCAAGAGCATGGGCGCCGCCGGCCTCGCCCGGGCCAAGGTGGGCGCTGACGGGCAGTGGACGCAGTCGCCGCTCGCCAAGAGCATCACGCCCGAGCTCCGGCAGTCCATCAACCTCGCCACCCAGGCGGGGGACGGCGATCTGTTGATCTTCCAGTCCGGCAAGAGCTCACTCGTGCACACCGTGATGGCCAACCTGAGAGTCTATCTCGGGAAAAAGCTCGGGCTCATCCCCGAGGTCGGGCACGGGGGGAAATGGAATTTCCTGTGGGTCGTCGATCCACCGTTGTTCGAGTACGACGAGGACCACAAGCGCTGGGCTGCCGCGCACCACGCCTTCACGCGCCCTCACGACGCTCACGTGCCGCTGGTGGACACCGATCCAGGCAAGGTCCTGTGTTACCGCTACGACCTGGTGCTGAACGGGTTCGAAATCGCCGGCGGCTCGATCCGTCTGCACGATCCCGACGTGCAGGCGCGGGTATTCCAGGCGCTCGGCATCGGCGCCGAAGAGGCTCAGGAAAAATTCGGCTTCCTGCTCTCGGCGCTGCGTTACGGAGCGCCGCCGCACGGCGGCATCGCGCTCGGTGCGGACCGGCTCGCGCTCTTGCTGTCCGGGGCGGAGAGCATCCGCGACGTGATCGCCTTCCCGAAGACGCAGAAGGGCACCGACCTGATGAGCAGCGCGCCCGGCTCCGTCTCCGCCCAGCAGCTCTCAGAGCTCAAGATCCGCACCGTGACCGAGAGCTGAAGCGGGCCCGCTCAAGGCGGCGCGGCGGCCACCACTCCGGGCCCGATCGCGCCGCTCGACGAGCCAGCGTCGAGCCGCTCCACGGCGCTGACGATGGCCTGGCGAATGCCCTCCATCTGGGCAGGATCCACGATTTTGTGGCCGCTGCTGCCCGAGACATAGAAGACGTCGATCACGCGCTCGCCCTCGGTATTGATCTTGGCGAACCAGATCGAGAGGCCCGCCCGCTGGAGCGCGTTCGACAAACAGAACAAGAGCCCGGGGCGATCCTGAGTGATGACGTCGATGATGGTGTAGTTGCTCGCGGACTTGTTGTCGACGTTGACCTCCGTGGGGAAGCGCGGTCGGAGGAGCTGCGCACTGCGCGCGCCTTGCAGAGCCTTGCGCTCCAGTTCCGCCGCGTCCACCGCCCCGGCCAGGATGCTCTCCAGCTCGCGCTCCAACTTCGTGAGCAGGCGGCGCACTTTGTCGGGGTCCTCGGGGCCCCGGACCCAGAAGATGTCGAGCGAACGGCTGGAGCCGCCTCGCCCGAGCCAGGAGTAGACCTGCGCGCTCCTCACCTTGAGCTTCGCCCGGCACAGCGTGGCGGTGACCATGGCCAACAGCCCGGGGCGATCATCGGCGACGACCCAGAGCTCGAAGTAAGGGTGGCTCTCGGCGCCTCGACGGATGCTCGCGACGCGCTGCTCGGCCCCCTGCGCGAAGATCGCGTGCTCGAGGATCGACTCGGCATGGTTGGCGTAAAAATACCGCTCGGGGAGGCCCGAGACGAAGTGCTCGATAAAGACGCGATCCTCTCGCTCTGCCCACATCGAGATGACGCTGGCCCTGACGCTGATGATGCGGGGCGACAGCTCTGCCTGCTTCTCCGCCAGTTGGCCCTCGGCGGCGACGAACAAGCTGTCGAGCATGCGCCGCTTCCAGTTCGTCATCGACGTCGGGTTGGTGGTGGTGACGTCGGCGATCGTGAGCAGGTAGAGCTCGGTGAGCGCCTGACGCTCTCTCACGGCCGCGCAGAACTCGGCGAGCGTCTGCGGGTCTTCTAGATCGCGCCGCGTCGCCACCTCATACATGCAGAGGTGATTCTGGATGTGTTGCTGCACCTCCAGGATGTCGCCCTCCAAAACCCCCAGCCGCTCGAGGATGCTGCGGGCCATGCCCACCCCTCGCGCGGTGTGGCCTTCGCCGCCGTAAGCCTTACCGATGTCGTGGAGCAGGGCCGCCAGAAACAGCACTCGATGCCGCGGCAGCTCGGCGGCGAGCCGCGAGGCGAGCGGGTGCTCGGCGCTGAGCTCGCCCCGACACAAGGCGCGCAGGTGGTCCACGGCAGCGACCGAGTGCACGTCGACCGTGTACACGTGATAGGTGTCGCGGTGAACTCGCCCCACGAGGGTGCCAAACTCGGGGATCATCGCCACCAGCAGGCCCGCGTCATGCAGGTCGAACAAGACCGAGCCGTGCGCGAGCTTGGTCTGCCGCACCACGCAGACCAGCTTCAAGAACAGCTCGGACGCTTGCGGGCTAGCTCGGAGCGCCGCGCAGAACTCCGCGCTCGAGCTGTGCTGCATCAGCATTAGACGCGTCTGCTCGCAGATGGGCGCGTCCCGCCGCAGCGCCTCGTCGTACAGCCGAAGCGCCAGCGCCGGCTCTTCCAGCAAGAGCGCGGGGCGCTCGAGCCCCACGCAGCCGTCCGTCAAGGTCAGGCCAGCGCCCAGCGAGACCTTGCGCGTGCGCCGCTTCTCTCTCGGACGGGCGCGCGAGAACAGCGTCTCGGACAGCCGAGTGATCACCCGGGCGCCGCGATAGTATTCACTCATCAACCGCTCGGTGGCCTCCATGCCTCCCACCCGCCGCAGGCGCTGCGTCACTCGCTCCTGCAGGTCGAAGGTCAACCGGTCCGTCCGCCTGCCGACGCACTGGTGGAGCGCGTGGCGAATCTCGAGCAGCAGATTCCGCGCCTTCTCTACCTCGACCCACTCTCGCGGCAGCAGGATGCCGAGGCCGCAGAGCTCGCTCAGGTCCGAAGTGCGAAAGCGAGCCCGCGCGCACCAGTGAGCGATATCCAGATCGCGCAGGCCGCCGGCACCGTTCTTCACGTCGGGTTCGAGCAGATAAACGGAGTCGCCGAAGCGCTGATGCCGGGCCCGTGCGCGCTCCTCTAGGCGGTCGACGAACGTACCGAGATGCTCGGCCCCGAACACCGTCGCGTAGGCGCGCTCGAACAGCGGGCGGCCGAGCGCCGTATCGCCGGCCAGGGTCCGCCAATCGAGCAACGCCGTCGCCGTGGTGACGTCTGCCAGAGCTAGCTCGAGCAGGTCGTCCGCCGTGACGACCTGGTGCCCGATGCTGAGCCCCGCGTCCCACAGCGGGTAGAGCAGGGCTTCTGCAGCAGGCGCTGCCGCCGCAGCGTCGGAGGCGCATAAGAGGCGCACGTCGAGGTCGCTGAAGGGCGCCAGCATCGAGCGGCCGTAGCTGCCGACAGCCGCGAGCGACATCGGCGACCAGTCGCCGCGCTTCGACAGGGCTGCCTGGCCCGCAGCGAACAGCGCCGAGAGAATGCCGTCGTAGAGCTTCGTGTAGGCACGCGCCGTCGCGAAGCCCGTCTGCGCGTCGTCGACGCTGCTCTCGATGCGCGCCCGATGCTCAGCGACGTAGCCACGCAGGCCCCCTGCGAGCTCGCCGGACAGCTGGGTGAGGAGCCGGGGCGAAGTAGCGAATGTGGATGCAGCGTCGGCGACCATTCAAACCTCTGTGACTTTCAGACGATCGAGCGGCGCGGCCAGCGGCCAGCGAAGCCTGATACCCCCCGCGGCCGAGCTGGGGTGTGCCCCTACTCCTTGACGTTCTGACCCAGCCTGACCCCCTTCAATTGCCGCTGAGTTTCACCAGCATGTCCCCCGCATTGGGGGCCGGGCCGCTCGAGAGCAGATTTAATTTGACCGCTCGACGAGGCTGCGGGCACTCAGCTCGAAGACCGGCTTTATCGCTCAGAAAGGGCACCCCCTCGCAGGCTCGGTGGATGTGAGCATCGAACGGGGTGAAGCCTTCGAGGTCGTCGTGAACATCGACTCGAAATCTGCTGCCCGAGCTCTCGACGCTGGTCGTGGATGGCACCCTGGTGATTCGCAGTGACAAGGATTTCGAGGATATCGTCGCGGGCCCACACGTCCGGGTGACGCTGCCGGGGCTTCGAGCGGCCACGTCGTCCGGTTCGGGTGAAGTCCGCGTCGCCACGCCCGAGTCGGGCGAGCCGGTCACGCTGAACGTGTCGGGCTCGGGCCGCATGTTCTTCGACGGTACGGCGCCATGGCAGCGGCGAGCTCCACACCGACTGAACGCCCCGTAGAAACAGCGTCCGCTCAGCGCTGTCCCGCCGCGGTGCATAAAATTCTCCCACTGCCACACGTTTACCGGGCACACTCGTGGCAAGAGTTTTGCTACTCCGGGTCCGGGTCAACGTGCGCCAGCTGCAAGATTTATTCGAGCGATGTTCAGCTTCACGGGTTTGGAGGCGCTTGCTCTCCAGGCTCGTGGGCTCGGTCGAGCAACGTGAGGGATCTTCTGCGCAGCGTACCAGGGCACGGCGGGCACTCATTGTGCCGGCGTGTGCCACCTGGGGTGCAGCCGTCTGGCTGGTGGTGTCGCCGGGCTGCCTCAATCCGATGCCGGACGAAAACCCGTCGGCGGACAATTCCCCGGCACCCCCCACGGTACCGCGCGAGACCTGCGACGACAGCCCACTGCTCGTTGGCTGCAGTGCTCCGGACCAGGCCTCGCCGCCCTCGCCCCTCGCGCCCGGCCTGCCGTCGCAAGGCGCGAGCGAAGCTCCCACAGAGCCCGAGGGCCCCGACGCGGGCAGCGCAGACGCGGGTGCTTCAACCGACGCGGGCTCGGACGCGAGCCGCTGAGCGCAGCCCAAGAGCCAGGAGCGGGCGCGGAGCTTTCAACTCGATCTCCGCTCGGCAGGCGCCGGAACCTCGCGCGAGGTCGCGACACACGTCGGGGCGAGTGGCGTACGCGCTGCAAACGAAGCGCCCCGAGGGCAGCTCGATGGTGAGCGCGCCACAATGCCCGTCCACCATGCGCATGTAAGCGCGGTTGCCGCTGAACCAGACCAGCTCCTCGGCACGCTCGGCCAGGCGCGCGTGGTCGTCCCCTGACACCTTCACATAGGTGCCCAGCAGGGAAAAACAGCAGGCCCCGCACGCGAGGCACTCCGGGAGCTCGGGCATCGCCCACGACTCTACTCTCAAAGGCAGCGGGCCCTGGCCCATTCGCCAGGGCACGCGCGTCTTAACCGGCGCGACGGCATTTCTCGCAACAGATGCTCCGAAGGCGACGGCGCTCGCCCTACCGGCGTGTGTCGTTCATGCTCGGCCTCTCGCACCCACCTGGAGGACTTTCATGAACGGCCGTTACATGCTTTCACTGCTGACGTCTGGCGCATTGCTCGGTTCAGGCTTGATCGCAGGAGTCTTCTTCGCGTTCTCGAGCTTCGTCATGCCGGCGCTCGCGCGCCTACCGCCGCTCACCGGCATCGCTGCCATGCAGTCGATCAACGTGGCGGTGATCAATCGCTCTTTTCTGGGCGTGCTGCTCGGAACGGCGGCCGCCTGCCTGGTGATCGCAGTCGCCTCGCTCTCGGGTTGGTCCGAGCCTCGCGCCGGTTGGCGCCTCGGCGGCAGCGCGCTGTACCTCGTCGGCGTGATCGGCGTCACCCGAGCCTTCAACATCCCGCTCAATGACGCCTTGGCGCGGCTGCGCCCGGATAGCGCAGAGGCCGCCCGCTTCTGGCCTGGCTACGTGACCGCCTGGAGCAACTGGAACCACGTGCGGACCGCCGCGCCGCTGCTCGCCACCGCGTGCTTCCTGGTCGCGCTGCTCGGACGCAGGTAAAGAGCGGCATGGCTCGAGGCGCGCTAGTCGCGGGCGAAGAAACCTTCGGCGACGACGCGTCCGCGCCCGGCTTGTTTGGCTTCGTACAGGCGCTGGTCGGCGATCTGGATCAGCGCGCCGGCGGTGCCGTCTTCGATGCAGCTGAGCGACGCGCAGCCGACGCTGACGCTGACGGAGAGGCCTGGGCTGCCGACGAAGACGTGCTCGGCGATCGCCACCCGCAGGCGTTCGGCGGCGCGCGCGGCGCCGAGCAGCGGCACCCCGCGCAAGACGACCGCGAACTCCTCCCCACCGTAGCGCGCGAACATGTCCTCCGTGCGCAGCGCGAGGTGGCAGGCTCGGGTCAGATCGCGGAGCACTCGATCTCCCTCGAGGTGGCCGTACTGGTCGTTGATTTTCTTGAAGTAGTCGATGTCGAGGAGCAATAAGGACAGCGCCGAGGAGTGGCGTTTGGCGTACGCCAGCTCGGATTCGAGCCGTTCGGCGAAGTGGCGGCGGTTGAAGGCGCCGGTGAGTGGGTCGCGCACGCTGCTCTCGTAGAGATCTTCGAGCAGGTTCTTCTGGTGCACATCCATCCAGCAGAAGCGCAGGGTCGCCACCGGCCCGATGCGGATCAGGTCGCCCTGGCGCAGCTGCACGGCAGTGGCGGCCGCACCCCAGACGAAGGTGCCGTTCTGGGAGCCGAGGTCTTCGATGACATAGGCGCCGTCCATCCAGCAGATGCGCGCGTGCTTCCGGCTGACCCCTTCTTCGGCGAGGTGCAAATCGGCGCGAGGGCTGCGTCCGATCGTGAGTTGTTCGGAGCGCAGCGCCACCACGCGTCCAGCGTTAGGGCCGTCGATGCGAGTCAGCGTGCCGGTGAGCTCGGCGCTCGCGGCGGGCATCTGGCTGGGCATGTCGGGCGGAGCCGACAGGGGACGTTGGGTCGGCGGCCCCTCTCGGTCGCTCCATTCGGGCAGGTCGTGCCGGGACAGCGCGCGCTGGATCTCGCGCTGGTTCGAGGTCGTTCCTTCCTGCAACACCAGCATGCCGGAGGGTTTGACCGCGGGCATCTGCGGCGCGGTCGGTTTATTCAGGTACCCAAACAGCACCGAGCCAGCGGCGCCGGGCCCGAGCGCCAGCGAGCGCAGCTGGGTCGTGGAGTCCGCCGCGGGTGGAGGGCGGGGCTTGGGCTTCGAACCGGGCTTTTGCTCCTCCACCCAGGCACAAACGGCCAAAGGGCGGGAGCATCAAGCCCTGCTCGGAGAAACCGGACATGCGACGCCCGCCGACATTGGCCCACGCACGCGGGCCCGCTCCGACCGCTAGAATACAGCTCGCACCAAGAGCGCGGCGCCGAGGAGAACCAGTATCGCGCCCGCGCTACGGCCGAGGGCGACCCGGTGTTTCATCAAGCGCGCGGGCGAGCGTCCGCGCGACAAGAGCAGGATCAGGGCGAACCAACTCAGCGCTCCGCCGCCCACGCCGAAACCGAAGACGAGCCCGCTCCGGTAGCCCCCCGCGATGAGCCCGCTTTCGTGGAGCGCCGTGACGGTCACCGTCCAGGTGGCGAGCAGCGTCGGATTGAGCACCGTGGTCAAGAAACCCGCCAAGAAGCTCTGGCGCTTTCGCTCCGTCTTGATCGACTCGAGCACGCGGGGGCGGAGCACCAGGGTCAAGCCCACCGCGAAGATCACCACCGCGCCGCTGGTACGAGCCAGCGTGACGATACTGGTCGAGTTCGCCAGCACGAGTGGGAGAAATGTCGCCACGCCCGCCGCGATCGCTCCTTCCACGAGCGCACCTGCGAAGGCGATCCAGAGCGCCGAGCGGCGCTGGCCCGCGATCACCCGATCCAACACCAACAGCGCCAGCGGCCCCGTCATCGGCACAGAGCCGACAAATGCCAGGCCGAATCCGAGCGCGAAGGCGACTAGCACCGAGCAAACCGCCCCACGGCTAACCAACGCGACCTGCCCATGAAGCTCATGCCGCTACAGTTCCACAGGTCCGGGGCGTCGCGACAGGGCTAACGGGGCTCGCGAGCGGTCATTCCGAGCCCTGTTCTCGGCGGCAGCCGCTGAATCGACACAAGCTGTATTCGAGTGGCGAAGGCCTCGCTTGACGCGAGATGCGCGTGTAACCCGGCCAGGCGTTCCTGGCAGACTGCTGGGCCCATGAGCTCGTCGAAAGTCGCAAAAAGGGGCATGGACACATGTGTAAGGCGGTCGAAAGGGCGCGCTCCGCGCCGCACTCCGCCTAGACTCTCCGCGGTTGCTCGCGCGCTTACCGTCACGAGCAGCGTTTCCTCTGGACAGCTGATGAACCCTCGACACAACTCTCGCTCCACTCTCTCCGTCATGTCCATTCACTCGCTGCGCGCGGCGCTGCTCGCGCTGGCGCTCTCACCGGCGTGCAGCCGCCAGGAGGGCGCAGCCAAGGCGTCCACGGGAGCCGCAAGCGGCGCCCCGCCGTCCGTCTCGGTGGTCGTCGTGCAGCCCGAAGACTTGCCGGTATCGAGCGAATGGATCGCGACTCTCGACGGCTACGTCAACGCGCAGATCCGCCCACAGGTCAGCGGCTACTTGATCAAGAAGAGCTACGAGGAGGGCGCCACCGTCAAGCGGGACCAGATCCTGTTCGAGATCGATGCGCGGCCCTTCCAGACCGCCCTCGCCCAGGCGGCCGCGACCCTGGCGCGCGCCCAGGCGGACCTCGGGCGCGCTGAGCGCGATATCGCCCGCGACACGCCGCTCGCGAAAGAACGCGCCATCCCGCAGAGCCAGCTCGACAACGACCTGCAGTCGCAGCTGGTGGCGAAGGCCGCCGTGCAGGCCGCGAACGCCAGCATCGATGCGGCCAAGTTGAATACTGGCTTCACCAAGGTGCGCTCGCTCATCGACGGCGTGGCGGCCATCGCCACCGCGCAGATTGGGGATCTGGTGAGCCCGGCCACGCTGCTCACGACGGTGTCTCAAGTCGATCCGATCAAGGCTTACTTTTCGATCAGCGAGCAGGAGTATCTGCGCGCCGCCAAGCAGCTCAACCAGGCCAAGCGAGAGCTCTGGCAGTCGGGCACCTCGCTCAGCCTGACCCTGGCGGACGGCAGCGAATACGGCAAAAGCGGCAGCTTTCTGGCCGCGGACCGTCAGATCGATCCCAAGACGGGGACGATTCGCATCAGCGCCACGTTCCCTAACCCTGATCAATTCTTGAGGCCTGGCCTGTACGGCCGCGTGCGCGCAGAGACGTCCCTGCTCAAGGCCGCGCTGCTCGTGCCGCAGCGCGCGGTCAGCGAAATGCAAGGCTCCGCTCAGCTGCGCGTGGTGGGCCCTGACAACAAGATCAGCCTGCGCAACATCAGCCTGGGCAATCGCGTCGGCAACCGCTGGGTCATCGAGAAGGGCGTGGCCGCAGGTGATCAGGTCGTGCTCGACGGGCCGCAGCTCAAGGATGGAACGCTGGTGACCCCGACGCCGCAGGTGGCGACGGCCCACGAGAGCGCGGCGCCCGGCGCCCCTCCTGCGGTCAAGGCAGAGGCCGCGGGGAGATAGCCATGGCGCCGTTCTTCATTCGACGTCCTATCGTCGCCATCGTTATCGCCATCATCACTGTCCTCGGCGGGCTCGTCGCCATGGGCGCCCTGCCGGTGGCGTTGTTTCCCGACATCGTGCCCCCGCAGATCCTGGTCACGGCCACGTACACGGGGGCGGACTCGACGACCATCGAGCAATCCGTGGCCACCCCGCTCGAGCAGCAGGTGAACGGGGTGGACGACATGCTCTACATGCAGTCCACCAACGCCAACGACGGCAGCATGCAGCTGACCGTCACGTTCGACGTCGATACAAAGCCGAATATCGACCAGGTGAACGTGCAGAACCGCATGGCGCAGGCGCAGCCGAACCTGCCGACCGAGGTCAACCAGTTTGGCCTGACGATGCGCAAGATCACGGGCATCCCCATGATGCTGGTCTCGCTCTTGTCACCCAACCAGAGCTACGACGCGCTGTTTCTCGCCAACTACGCCAACATCAACATCATCGATGCGCTGTATCGCGTGCCGGGCGTGGGCGAGGTACGCGTGTTTGGCGCAGGGGATTACGCCATGCGCATCTGGGTCAAGCCAGATCGCCTGGCGAGCCTCGGGCTGACGGTGCCGGATCTCGCGCGAGCCGTGCAGCAGCAGAGCACGGTCAATCCTTCTGGCCAGATCGGCGGGCGTCCGGGCCCGGCGGGTCAAGACATGACGTACACCGTGCGTGCCCCGGGGCGCCTGCAGAGCGCCGAACAATTTGCCGAGATCGTGGTGCGCGCCAACCCGGACGGCTCCATGGTGCGCCTGAAAGACGTCGCCCGCATCGAGCTCGGCGCGCTCAATTACCAGCAGATCGGTCGCGTCAACGGCCAGCCCGGGGTGGGCGTCGCCGTGTTCCAGGCGCCGGGCTCCAACGCTCTGACCGTGGCCGCGGGGGTGCGCGGCGTGATGGCGGAGATCAAGGAGCGCTTCCCCAAGGACCTCGACTACCGCTACACGCTCGACACGACGCTGGCGGTGTCGGCCGGTGTCGAGGAGATCTTGAAGACGCTGGGGGAGGCGCTGATCCTGGTCGTGTTCGTGGTGTTCCTGTTCTTGCAGAACTGGCGCGCCACCTTGATTCCGCTATTGGCCGTGCCCGTCTCGCTGATCGGCACGTTCCTGGTCTTCCCGCTGCTCGGGTTCTCGATCAACACGCTGTCTCTGTTCGGGCTCGTGCTGGCGATTGGGCTGGTGGTGGACGACGCCATCGTGGTGGTGGAGGCGGTCGAGCATCACATCGAGGAGGGGCTGAGCCCGCGCGAGGCGACCTTGCAGGCGATGCGAGAGGTCTCGGGCCCAGTCGTCGCCATCGCGCTGATCCTGGCCGCCGTGTTCATTCCGGTCGGGGTGATGAGCGGCATCCAGGGCCGCCTCAATCAGCAGTTCGCGATCACGATCGCCGTCTCGGTGCTGATTTCGGCGTTCAACGCGCTCTCGCTGTCACCGGCCCTGGCTGCGCTGCTGCTGCGTCCGCGTAGCAAACAGCGGGGCGTGATCGGGCGCGCCTTCGGGCGCTTCGACCAGGGCCTCGTCAAGGCGACTCGGGGCTACGTGAGCTTGAGCCATCGGCTGATCCGCAAGCCCTTGATCAGCATCGTCATCTTGCTCGGCTTCATCGGTGGCACGAGCGCGCTTGGGCTGAAGCTGCCGAGCAGCTTCTTGCCGCAGGAGGACTACGGCTACTTCTTGCTCAACGTACAGCTGCCGCCGGCGGCGTCGCTGGAGCGCACGGACGCGGTCGCGCACAAAATCGACGCGGTGCTCGCCAAGACAGAGGGCATCCGCAACTACAACACGATCGTGGGCTTCAGCTTGCTCACGCGCGTCACGGCCAGCAACAACGCCTTTTATTTCGTTCAGCTCGCGCCCTGGGACGAACGCCCCGGCGAGCGGATGCATGCGCGCGCGGTGACGGAGCGCTTGAACGCGGAGCTGCGCCAGGTGGTCCCGGAGGCATTTGCGCTCGCGATCTTGCCGCCGTCCATCCCGGGGCTCGGCAGCCAGGGCGGCTTCTCCTTGTGGCTGCAGGATCGCAGCGGCGGCTCTGTGGAGTTCTTGAACGAGTCGTTGCAGAGCTTCCTCGCCGCCGCCAGAAAGCGCCCCGAGCTCGCGGGCGTGAGCTCGCCGTTCACGGCGCAAGTCCCCCAGATCTTCGCCAACGTCGACCGGGACAAGGCGCTCCGCCAGGGCGTGGCGCTCGGCGATGTCTATCAGACGATGCAGGCCTACCTCGGCGGTTTGTACGTCAACCAGTTCAACCGCTTCGGGCGCCAGTGGCGCGTGTTCCTGCAAGCCGAGGGGGAGGACCGCATGCGCCCCGACCAAGTGGGGCAGTTCTTCGTGCGCAACGACGCCGGCTCGATGGTACCCCTCTCGGCGCTCGCGACCATGGAGCCCGCTTTCGGTCCCCAGTTCACCAATCGCTTCAACGTCTATCGCGCGGCGCAGGTCACGGGCACCGCCGCGCCCGGCTACAGCTCGGGGCAGGCCATGGACGCGCTCGAGCAGGTGGCGCGTGATACGCTGCCGCGAGAGATGGGCTACGACTGGTCGGATCTCTCCTATCAGGAAAAACAAGCGTCGGGCACGACGCTCACCTTCTTCGCGCTGTCGCTCGTGTTCGTGTTCCTGATCCTGGCGGCGCTCTACGAGAGCTGGTCCTTGCCCTTTTCGGTGCTGCTCACCGTGCCCGTAGCGGTGTTCGGCGCCTTCGTCGGCCTGTTGCTTCGCAACCTGGACCTGGACGTCTACGCCAAGATCGGCGTCATCATGCTGATTGGTCTGTCGGCAAAGAACGCGATCTTGATCGTGGAGTTCGCCAAGGCTCGGCTCGACCAAGGCAAACCCCTGGTCGAGGCAGCGCTGGAAGGGGCGAAGCTACGGCTGCGCCCCATCCTGATGACCTCGTTCGCCTTCATCTTCGGCTGCATCCCGCTCTGGCTCGCGTCCGGCTCGGGCAGCGGCTCGCGCAAGATCCTGGGCACCGTCGTCATCAGCGGCATGCTCGCGGCGACGCTGCTCGCCATCTTCCTCATCCCGTTCCTGTTTGTGTTCATCGAGCGCCTGGGCACGCGCAAGGCCGCCGTGCACGTCCCCCAGCGCCAGGTCGCGCCCGAGGAGATCGTATGAGCCGACGCACCTGGTGCCGCTCGGTGGCGGCCGGGTTTGCATTTTCCGTGGCCGCGGGCTGCAGCGTGGGGCCGAGCTACGAGCGGCCCAGGGTGGTCTCTCCGAGCGCGTTCCGCGCGCCAGCGGCGGTCGCGGGCACGTCGAGCCACAGCTCGCTCGCGGAGCAGCGATGGGCGGAGGTGTTCACCGATCCCAGTCTCCAGGCGCTGATCCAGAGCGCGCTCAGCGGCAACTACGATCTGGGCATCGCCGCGACGCGGGTGCTCACGGCGGAGGCGCGCCTCGGCGTAGTGCGCTCCGCCGGCCTTCCCACGCTCGGCGCCTACGCCTCGGTCGAGGCCGATCGCTCGCGCGCCGGCGGCAGGGGTGACCCGAGCACGGGGGGCCTGTTCCGAGCGGGCGCCTCGTTGTCCTGGGAGGTGGAGTTCTGGGGCAAGTACACGCGAGCCAAAGAGGCGGCCAGGGCCGAGATTCTGAGCAGCGAGTGGGGGCGGCGCGCGGTGGTCACGAGCCTCGTGAGCCAGGTGGCGACCGCGTATTATCAGCTGCTCGCGTTCGATCGCGGGCTCGACATCGCGGAGCGCACGCTGGCGTCGCGCGAGGAGTCGCTGCGCATCACCCAGGTGCGCGACCAGGGCGGCGCCGGCTCGCTCGTGGACGTGAAGCAGGCGGAGCTGCTCGTGTATGGGGCGCGCGCACAGATCGTGGACCTGAAGCGTCTCATCGAGCAACAGGAGAACGCGATCGCGGCGCTCACCGGCAAGAGCCCTGGCCCGGTCGCGCGCGCAGCACAGATGGCGCCCGAGGCGGGGCCGACGGAGATCCCCACCGGGCTGCCGTCGGCTCTACTAGAGCGCCGGCCTGACATTTTGCAGGCCGAACAGCGCCTGGTCGCTGCCAACGCCGAGATCGGCGTCGCCCAGGCGGACTACTTCCCCAGCATCAGCTTGACTGCCTCGGGGGGCGTGGCGAGCGCGGCGCTGTCGACGCTGTTCTCCGCTCCCGCCATCGTGTGGTCGGCGGCCGCCAGCCTCGCCCAGCCGATCTTCGACGGCGGGCGCACCGACTCGCAGGTGCGCTTGGCCGAGCTCGAACGCGAGGTGGCGCTCGCGAGCTATCGGCAGACCATCCTCACGGCCTTCCGTGAGGTATCGGATGCGCTCGTCGGTTATCAGCGCGGGCGCGAGTTTCGCGCCATCCAGGCCGAGCTCGTCGGCTCCGCGCGAGAGGCGCGCCGGCTCGCCGATCTGCGCTACCAAGGCGGCGCGACCGGCTACCTCGAGGTGCTCGACAGCGATACGCGCCTGTTCACGGCGGAGCTCGGGCTCGTGCAAGCAGAGCTCAGCGTGCTCAGCGTGTTCGTCGAGATTTACCGCGCGCTCGGCGGCGGCTGGCAGTCCTGAGGGGGGCGCTCAGGGGGCGCTCAGGCGCACGCGCGGCGCTCTTCAACGAGCTGCGCCAGCGCATCGAACCTGCGTTCGAACCGGTCCGTGTGGATGACGGCGCTGATCGTGAGGTTTTGCCACCAGCGCTCGGCGTCCGCGAGCTTCCACGTTCCCGCGAGCGCGCAACGCTCGAGCCGCTTCGCGAGCTCCGCCGCGCTCGACGGCCGCTGCCCGGGGTCCTTCGCGAGACAATCGAGCACGATGCGCTCGAGATCCTCCGGCAGCGCGCGCCCCAGCGCGAGCGACGGACGGGTGGGCGCCGAATGCAGGTGATGGCTGCACACCTCGACGACGCTCCTGCCACTAAACACCGGCGACCCCGTCAGCAGAAAGTATGCAACGGCACCCAGCCCGTACAGGTCGCTCTCTGCGCTCACCGACTCGGGCGCCGTGATGGCCTCCGGCGATAGATACAGCGGCGTCCCCACGACCAGATTCAGGCTCTGGCTCTCGCCCGGATCGGCGGCCAGCTCCTTCACCAGGCCGAAGTCCAAGATTTTCGCTACGTCCGCCATGCCGGCCGTCTCACACAAGAGGACGTTGTCCGGCTTGATGTCGCGGTGGATGAGCCCTGCGCCGTGTGCCTCGCGCAGCGCCGCGCACAGCTGCACGAGGATGTGGATCACCCGCGCCGGGCGCTGCGCCCCGTGCCTATCCACGAGCTCCTGCAGGCTGATGCCGTCGATCAGCTCCATCGCATAGTAGGCCGTGCCATCCAGCGCTCGCCCGGAGTCGTAGACGCGGACGGTGTTCGGGTGGCTCAGCCGCGCCGTGAGCTGTACCTCCTTCTCGAACCGCGAACGCTCGTGCGCGGAGGCGCCGCGCGGGAGCAGCTTCACCGCGCACCAGCGCTGCAACGTCGTATGCCAGGCGCGGTACACCTCCCCCATGGCGCCCGCGCCGAGCCTGTCACCCAAGATGTAGGAGCCGAGCTGGCGAGGCCGCGAGCGCACCCCCGACTCGGGAACGCCTGGCGGGGACTGGACGACCTCCAGCAGGGCCCGACCCTTGCGACCATACAGGCGACCCAGGGCGCCCAGGCAGACTCCCAGACCCAAGAGGGCGAGGCTGGTGAGCAGTTGGGTTTGAAACAGGCAGGACATGTGAGGTCTCCTCCGGATAACGAGCGCTCTCGATGGGCCAATAGAGATACGCCTCGCCGATGTCAGCCTATTGTCAGTATTCTCGATGCGGGGCCATCGGCTGCGCCGTACCCATCCGACGAACCAGCGGCCTCGATATCGACATCGGTGGCGCCTTTTTTGGTCAGAACCGGCGAATCTCGGCGTTGCGGGCGGCGGTTCGGCGGAGGCGGCGCTAGCTCAGGGGGTCGCGCATGGAAGCGGCGGTGCCCGGACGCGTGAACGGCGCTCTGGCGGTGGGAAGATCGACCCAGCGTGGGCGTAAGCTCGATGCCGCCCGGTGTGCGGTGGAACGGTTGGGGACAATGGAAAGCTCACGGATTTGGCTCTCGGCGCTCGCCTTGTGCGCACTGACGATTGGATGCGGAGACGCGGGCGCTCGGCACGCGGTCCAGATGGCGCGGGTCGAGCCTGCCGCTCAGCCCGTCACCTTGGTGGACGCCTTCACCCCCGCCGAGCTGCCAGGGCCATCGGGCCCGGCGGCATCTAGCCCGACGCCCGCGCCCCGCGAAGGGGTTGCCGCGACCTCGGCACCCGACGCCGCGTCGGTACGCACGGGCGCGTTCCCTGTCTTGAACCAAATGCTAACGACGCAGGCGCTGCTCGTGTCGCTGCTGCTGACGCCCTTTTCCCGCGAGCAGCGCGCCGGCCACTAGGCACCAAACCGGCGCAAGGTCACGGGCCGCGTCAGATCTTTGAGCGCGGTCTTCCCGAGCCAGCGCGGAGCCGGCTCAGGGGCGGCGGCCAGGCGCCGCGCGAGGGCAACGGCGGCGACATTGAGCGCGGCGCTGCGACCTCCGATGCGGCGCAGCGCCCAGCTGACCGCCTTCTTGACGAAGTTGCGGTCGTCCGCTGCGGCGCGCTCGATCAGGCGCAGGCTCTCGACGAAGGGCTCGTCACCGACCGCCTTGTCGTGCCCCGCCAGGCTGGCGAGCAGGGCGAAAGCGGCGCGCCTCTCCATCTCCCCTTTCTTCTCGCTCCACTCGGCCACCTTGGCCCAGGCGTGGGGGGTGCGGTCGAACAAGTGGAAGCACAGCGTGTCGCAGATGGCCCAGTTGTCGAGCTCGCGGCAAAAGCGATCCATTTGTGCCGGGGTGACGCGCGCCGGCTCGTCCACGAAGCATGTCAAGAGGCGGGCCTCGTAGCAGTTCGTTGCCCAGAGCGCGGCGGCGAGCTCGTGGCTCTTCCCCAGGCGCTTGGCGAGCCGCTGCACGTTGGCCATGGAGACGCCCAAGGCGTTGCTGGCGGTGATGCCGAAGCGCGCCAGGTTCGCGAGATCGCGCGCCGTGCTCATCTGCTCCAGGGACGCCAGCGCGGCCTGGACCTGCTGCTCGAGCGAGCGTGGGGCAGCTTTGGCGGCGGGCTTTTTAGCGGCGGGCTTTTTAGCGGCGGGCTTTTTGGCAGGCGGCATGTCGAGGGCTCGATGGGACCGTGCTTCAGCCCGCGCGTTTGACACGGCTGAAGCCGCCGAGCGACGGGTCGCTGATGTATTGCCAGATGACGCGAGCCCATGACCGATGGGACATGAGCGAGTCGTAATACTCGGGCGCGAGCTCGCGCAGCCGAGGCAAGCGCGACCCGGGCACGTAGGGGAAATCGTGATGCTCGTTGTGGTAGCCCACGTTGAAGGTCAGGCGGTTCAACGGGCCGTAGTACGAGTACGTCTCCTGCCCGGCGCGAAATACATAGTGCTCGGACAAATAATGGCCCGCGATGGGATGCAGCCCGCTCGCCATGATGGTGCCCAGCGGCAGATACAGCAGCGCCCTGAGCCCCCAAAAATGCAGGATCAGCGCGTCGAAGCCGAGCTGGACGGCGAAGTTCATGAGCTCCCAGCGATTGGGCTTCTTGGGCAGCACGATCAACGGCCGGGCGGCGTAAAACAGCGCCTGCAGCGCCATCCACAGCGCCTTGCGCAGGCGCGTGCGGAGCAGCCGCACCTCGAGCGCGGTGGGTAAATCCGTGTCCACGCCGTCCTCGCCCTGATGGCTGTGATGCAGCAGATGGTAGTGCCTGAACGTGGCCGCCACGGGTAACCCGATAGGTAGGTTCACGAAGAACCCAAACAGGCGGTTATGGATCGGACGGCGGAAGGCCAGGTTGTGCGACAGCTCGTGGATGGCCAGCAGCAGGGCGTGGTTGATCACCCCACCCCAGGCGTAGCCCACCAGCAAGATGAGCCACCAAGGCGACTCGGCGAGCAGGTAGGCCGTTGCAAGCTGGATCGCCACGAGCGCGGCGCAGATGTATTTGGTGCGCGGGCATGGCCCAAACAAGGCGCGGATCTCCGGGTGAGCGAGCAGCATCTCGCGCCGCCGCTCGGCGTGGGGCTCCGGCGCCTCGCTCCAGCTGAATTCGCGCGGACGCGCGTCAGCGAGGCTGACGCTCCCCTGACCCTTGCCGTGTGCGCGACTCGCCATGCCCCTGTCTAACAAATTTGCCGCGAGGCTGCAGGTCGGACGAGAGCCAACACCACTTCGCCGCCCCGTCCCAAGCTCGAGCTCGTAGCTTAGCGCCTTCCAGTGCAACGCAAACAATGACTCCGGGGCAATACGGCGCAAAGGGTGGGCGAGAGAAAGGCTGGAGCGTCCGCGTTTCCACGTGACCCAGGGCCGGCGCGGCGCTACGAAAAGACGGCGCTGCGGCTGCGTTCTCATCTCGGAAACGCGACGGCTTCGGTTTGCGCTTACCGGTTCCTCTGGCTCGGGCCATTCTCTGTAGCAGCCCCACTCCCCGCCCTATGTCTCACTGGTCCCTCATTCTCGTTGGCGTGGGCTCACTCATCTCGGGCTGTACCCTGACGAGTCGCGACTATGAGCCTGTGCGGGTAGAGGGCACGGGGCAGCCCGCTGGCGAGGCCGCCGCCATGGCGCCGAGCGCCTGCGCTGCTGGCGCCGAGTGCTGCGCCGCGGTGGCGTGCGGCGCGGGCGAGGTCTGTTCTGAAGGCAGCTGTGGAGCGGCCGGGCTGAGCTCACCCGGCGACGCGGGAGGGCCCGCGTGCGAGACCTCCGAATGCCAGGCCTTGCCCGTCGGGCTGCCGGTGGACCCCACGTGTGAGGACGGCCGCTCCAATGGAGACGAGAGCGACATCGACTGTGGCGGCGGCTGTGGTCGCACGTGCCTCTCCGGTCAGCGCTGCCAGCTCGACGCCGATTGTGTCGCGGGCTCATTCTGCCCGGCCGAAGCTCTGCGCTGCAGGGTCGCCACGTGTGACGACGGCGCGCAAAACGGCAGTGAGGTCCTGCCGGACTGCGGCGGCGGGCAATGCGTGGGTTGTGGGGATGGTGCACCGTGTAGCGCTGCGGCCGACTGCCTGAGCGGCGTGTGCGGAGCGGGCGGCGGCTGCACGGCGCCGACCTGCGCTGACGGGGTGCTGAACCAGGACGAGTTGGACGTCGACTGCGGCGGTGCCTGCCCGGAGCGGTGTGAAACCGGCGCGCTGTGTGGGCAGCCCTCGGACTGTGAGAGCGGCGTCTGCGAAGACACGGGCTGCGCGCCGGGAGTCGCGCGCTGCTGTCAGGCGCCCAGCTGCAGCGACGGCGTCGCCAACGCGGGCGAGCCCAGCGTCGATTGCGGCAATTCAGCCTGTGGGCTGTGCGTCGTGGGCCGTGTCTGCACGCAAAACGCAGAGTGCCAGACGGGCCTCTGCCAGCAGGGGAGCTGCGCCATGCCGGACCCTTGTAGCGACGGCGTGCAGAACGGCACCGAGACCTCTATCGACTGTGGCGGCAACCTGTGCCGAAGCTGTCCGGACCTCTCCGGCTGCAGTGTGCGTGCCGATTGCGTGAACAACAACTGCGACCCCAGCGGCGTGTGCATCTCCTGCGGCGACGCGACCGTCAACGGTACGGAGACGGACTTCGACTGCGGCGGCAGCGACCCTTTTTGTGATCGCTGCCGCACGGGGCAGCGCTGCCAGGGCAATACCGATTGCATGAGCGTCTTTTGTCTGGGCGGGTTTTGCACTTGATGGAGCCGGAGCCGGGCCGGCATCGTCAGCTGGGTATTGGCCTCGAAGGCGTCGGACGTTGCAGCAGCGTGAGCGCAGCCCAGTATCGCTGAGCCTCCTCGGCGTGCCCGCGTTGGCCCTGGCCCTGGCCATCACCACGGTGTCCGTGCTGGTGCCGTTGACCTTACGGGGGCTGGGCGCGTCTTCTTTCTTGATTGGAGTCGTCGTCGCCGGCGAGGGGCTGATCGCGCTGCTCTTGCCGCTCTGGGTGGGCCCGCTCTCGGACCGAACGCGGACCGCGCTCGGAGGCCGCCTGCCTTATGTCATCCTCGGCGCCTCGTTCGCTGCGCCCGCCCTCGCTGGCCTGCCCTTCGCGGCGTCCATCCTTGCCATCGCGGCGCTGATGCTGGTGTTCTACGTGGGGTACTTCATTTATTACCCCGCATACCGCGCCCTGTATCCGGACGTGGTGCCGCGCCACCAGTTTGGTCGTTCACAGGGCACACAGACGCTGTTTCGCGAGATCGGGATGGCGCTGTCGCTCACGGCCTCGCCGCTGCTGTTTGCCTTCTGGCCCCCGCTGCCGTTCATGCTCGCTGCGATCGTGCTCGTGCTCGTGAGCGCGGTATTTGTGCGGAAGCTCGCCAAACACGCCGCAAACCCAGCGCCTGGCCAGCCCACGGCGGGCGAGGTCAAGCCGCGCCGCTGGCCCTCGGCGCGTGCGCGCCGGGTGCTCTTGGCCAACGCTCTCTGGGAGTTCTCGCTCTCTGGTTTGAAGAGCTTCGTCGTGCTCTACGTGGTGGTCGGGACCGGGCGTTCGCCAGCGGTGGCGTCCGGCTTGATGGCGATCGTTGCCGTGGTGGCGATCCTGGCGGCGCCGATCGCCGGGCGGCTCGGGGATCGCTTCGGCGTCGTGCGCGTGGTGCGCGTCGCGCTCGGCATTTATGCCATCGGCTTGCTCTTGCCGTGTTTCACTCAGTCGCTCTCGGTGTTGCTGCCGGCCATGCCTCTGGTGGGCTTCGGCGGGGCCGTGGTGATGACGCTGCCGTATGCGTTGCTCTCGGAGTCCGTCGGCGAGCAGGGGCACGGCACGAGCGCGGGCTGGTACGAGTTCAGTCGCGGGCTCGGCGTGAGCGTGGGGCCCGTGGTCACCGGCGCCGCCATCGACACGTTAGAGCCGCTGTTTCGTTCGACACATGGCTACGCTGCCATGTGGCTCGTACAAGCGGCCGCGCTGCTGCTCAGCCTGCCGCTGCTACCGTCGCGTTCGGCTGAGTCCACGGCCTAGCGCCAACGCGCCGTGCCCATCCCACGCGGCTACGCGGTATGGGCGGGGCCCGCTCCCCCCGAACGCCTCCAGGCCGCACACCAGAGTATGCTAGACACGACGTCGTGTACTGCCACCGCTGCCGCTCGACGCTTGGGTCATGCCTGTCGCACGGGGCCCGCCGGGGCGCTGGCCGCGCCGTGCCGATTTTTGCCGGATTTTGCTGCGCGCTCGGCTGCGGCGGTGAGGGCACGCTGCCGCGCGCCGGCGAGCCTACGACGCAGGCCATGAGCGGGTCCGTGGTCGGAGCGCTCCCGCCCCTCGGCATGGGGGCGATCGATCAAAACGGCGAGCTCTTGTTGGATGAGCTCGAGAGCAGCAGCTCCACTTTCCTGTCCGGTGGCATCTCGGGGGAGTGGTTCACGTACTCGGATGGCACGAGCCCCCTGACGCCGCCGGATCACACGGGCGCTGGGGCCGTCGGCGGCGAAGCGCACGTCTTCGGGCAGGGCTTCTCCGTCTGGGGAGCGGGCCTGAGCGCTTACTTCCGCTCCGCCGATCTGTCCGCGTTCGAGCGTTTTGCATTTCGCGCCCGAGGCAGCGGCACGATCGTGGTCGAGGTGGCGACGCCGGCGACGTCGCCGGCCGCGGAGGGCGGGACGTGCGTGGGCCAGGGCTGCTTCGGCCACTTCTCGGCCAGCGTCGAGCTGGCGGAGCAATATCAGGAGTTTGACTTCGAGTTTGCAGCGCTCACGCAGCCGAGTTGGGCGCAGCCAGCGGCGCTCTCGCTCGGCGAGGTGATCTCGATCAACCTGGTCGCGAAAGTGAGCGGCGGCCCTGCCAACCTCGACCTCTGGCTGGATCGTCTGTCGCTGTTCGCGAGTGAAGTCCCTTGAGCCTGCGAGGAGAAACCCGAAGTCAGCGTCCGCTTTCGCTCGCCAACGTGCGCCGGGCGCTCTCGCTGCTGGTCGTGCTCGGTTGCGGAGCCCGCCCGGAGCTTCCGAGCGCGAGCCAGAGCGCGAGCGCGAGCGCCGCACCCTCCCGAGCCGCCACCGAGAGCTTCGATGGCGCGCTCCGCCTCGACGAATCGGTGGTGCCGCGCCACTACACGCTCGATCTGACCATCGATCCGGCGTCACAGGCCCTGACGGGTACGGTCACTATCCTGGTCGAGGCGCGGCAGAAGACGCAGGAGCTGCGCCTGCACGCCGAAGGCATGTCCTTCGAGCAGGTCTCCTTCCGTGCAGCGGGCGGCGGGCCGTGGGAGCGCGCAGTAGTGAGCGAGTCGCCGAACGGCGGGATCAGCCTGAGCCTGGGTCGTACGCTCGAGCCGGGCTCCGTGGAGCTCTTCTTACGCTATCGAGCCCCGTTGCTCGAGGCGCCCAACGGGGTTTACCGAGCCCAAGACCAGGGCAGCTGGTACGTCTTCACTCAGTTCGAGCCGCTGGAGGCCCGGCGCGCGTTCCCCTGCTTCGATCAACCGAGCTTCAAGGCGCCGTTCCGCGTCACGCTGCGCGTCCCTGACGGCAACACGGCGCTCGCCAACGCGCCCGAGCTGTCCAGCGCCCTCGAAGGCACGTCCCGCGTCTTTCAGTTCGCAGAGACGCAGCCGCTTCCGACGTACCTGGTCGCCTTCGCGGTGGGGCCGTTCGACATCCGGAACGCCAAAGCGGGCACGAGGCCCGAACAGCGGATCGTGACGACGCGAGGCAAGGGCGGGTTTGCCGATCAGAGCCTGGCCTGGACGCCGCGCATCTTGCTCGAGCTCACCGACTACTTCCAAGCGCCCTATCCGTTTCAGAAGCTAGACCAGGTCGCTGTGCCCAACTTCGCCGCCGGGGCAATGGAGAACGTCGGGCTCGTGACGTATCGCGAGTCGCTGCTGCTCGTCGACGCGCGAGCGCCCGCGCAGGATCGCTGGAGCAGCCAGTCGGTGATCGCTCACGAGCTGAGCCACATGTGGTTCGGCAACCTGGTGACCGTGCCCTGGTGGGATGACATCTGGCTCAATGAGTCCTTCGCCACGTGGATGGCACCCAAGGTCCTCGGGGAGGTCAGCCCCGAGCTCGAGGCGCTCCTGGCTCGCGTGACCGACGCACAACGAGTGATGGCGCTCGACTCGCGGCGCGACGCGCGCTCGATACGCCAGCCCGTACGCGAACAGGGCGATATCTACAACGCCTTTGACGGCATCACCTACGCCAAGGGCGCGGCCGTCTTGAGCATGCTCGAGGCCTGGGTGGGCCCCGAGCCATTTCGCGCAGGGCTCCAGCAGTACATGCGCGAGCACGCTTACGGCTCCGGCACGACCAGCGACGTCCTGTCGAGCCTGGAACGCGCCTCAGGCAAGCCGGTAGCCCGCGTCGCGCGCGGCTTCCTCGATCAACCGGGCACGCCGAACATCAGCTTCGAGATCGATTGTAGCCGTGTGCCGAGCCAGCCGAACCGCGTGACGCTCACTCAGTCCCGGTACCTGCCCGCCGGCAGCAGCGCGCCCCAGGGCAGCCCCTGGTCCGTCCCGGTGTGCTTCCGGCATGGAGACACGAGCCATCCCGACGTCGCGGAGAGCCGCTCGCAGCGGCAATGCGTGTTGTTCGAAGGCAAGACCCAGACGTTCCCGCTCGAGTCGGGATGTCCGACCTGGCTCGTGCCGAACGCCGGCGCTCTGGGTTACTATCGCTGGCAGCTGCCCCCCGAGGCCATCAAGGCCCTCGCAGCCGAGCGGCGCGGCGAGCTCGAGCTCGCGGAGCTCATCGCGCTGCCGGGAGATCTCGGCGCGCTCGTCGAGGCCGAGGCCATGCCGGCCGAAGACTACCTCGCCGCGCTCACTTCCATCGCCACCGAGAGCCACCCGATGGTCGTCGGCGCGGTCGTCCAGGAGCTCGAGAGAATCTACGATACTGCCATAGACGACCAGCTCGCGGCAGGTTTTGCCGGCTGGGTGCGGGCGCTGCTCGAGCCGCAGCGCCGGAAGCTCGGCAACGCGGCGACCGAGGGAGAACCGGTCACGCGCTCCCTGCTTCGGCCCAGGCTGTTGGCCGCGCTGGCGACGTGGGGACGCGACCCCGCGCTCTACGCCTTCGCCAAGGCCAAGGTCGATGCTTACTTGCGGGAGCCGGCTTCGGTGTCGAGTGAGGAGCTCGCGAATTTCTTACCCAGCGTCACGCTGACGGGCGACGCCGAGCTTTGGGAGGCGCTGCGCGCACGCCTGCGCGTGCTGAACAACCCGAGCGAGCGGCGCTTGATCGTGAGCGGGCTCGGCCATTTCGAGAGTGAAGCCCTCGTGCTCCAGAGCCTCGATCTGGTGCTGGACGGGCAGCTTCGAGGCCAAGACTTTCGGCCCCTGGTGGGCGCCATGCCCAAAGCGGTGCGGCTCGCCGCGCTCACTTGGCTAGTAGCCCACTACGACGGCCTGATCGAACGCATCGGCGACAAAGCCGCGCCACGCCTGCCCGACATCGGGGTGGGCTTGTGCACGGAGGCGGGCCGTGCGCAGCTCGAGCGCTCGTTTCGCTCCCTCGCCCAGCCGCCGTCGGGACTCGACAGGAACCTGAGCCTGGTGCTCGAGGGGGTCGAGCGCTGCATTCGGCGCAGAGAGTACCTGCGCCCGGCGCTCCAAGCTCGCTTGGCCAGCAAGCGCTAGCCGGCGCGCACGAGCGCGGAATGATCACAGCGGATTTCGGCTGTGTTTCTCGCATGTAAAGCTGATGGCGGCAGCGCCGCTGAGCGTGACAAGAGCGGCTTCGGTGGTCATGCTCCGGCACGGTCCGCATGCAAGCGAACGACGAGACGAGAGCTCCGCCGCTGCTGTCCCCGGAGGAGCTCCGGCGCCTACAGCAACGTTCGGATCAGAAAGGCCTGCTTCGGCTTGCCGGGCACCTGGCAGCGATACTGGGGAGCGGCGCGCTCTACGCCGCCGCCCTACGGCCTCCGAGCGCCTGGCTGCTGGCGTTGCCGGCCGCGGTCCTCTACGGGTTCACGCTGGTCACGATGTTTGCCGCCCTGCACGAGTGCGTGCATCGGACCGCGTTCAAGAGCGCATGGCTCAACAACGCCGTCGGCTGGAGCGCGGGCGTGTTGTCTTTCTACAACAGCACCTTCTACCGCTATTACCACGGGTGGCATCACCGGTTTACGCAGCTCCCGGGCAAGGACCCGGAGCTCGACGATCTGAAGCCGACGAGCCTCGGCCGCTATCTCGCCGAGCTCTCCGGCGTGCCGTGGTGGGTAGGAAAGGTGCGAACTTACGCGACGATCGCGCTCGGGCAGGCCGGCGCCTACGTGTTCTTGAACGTCGACACACGGCCCAAGGTGGTCCGCTCCGTGCGGCTGCAGCTGCTCGTGTATGCACTCTGGATCGCGCTCTCCGTTGCGCTCGCGCAGCCCTTGTTCTTCACGTATTGGCTCTTGCCGGTGGCCGCAGGGCAACCGCTGCTGCGGGCGATCCTCATGGCCGAGCACACCGGCTGCAGCGAGGATGACAACGCGCTCACGAACACGCGCACGACCCACACCGTGCTCCCGGTTCGCTTCTTGATGTGGGAGATGCCGTACCACGCCGAGCACCATCGGTACCCGGCCCTGCCTTTTTTCGCCCTCGGCCGCGCCCACTCGGCCATGGGAGGGAGGCTCGCGCACGTCGCGCGGGGCGGGTACTGGGGCGTCCACAAGCCTCTCCTCGCGGGCCTGCTGCAAGCTCTGAGAGCCCCTGTACACGGCGATCCGCGCGCGGATCGGGAAGGATAAAATGGCCCTTTTGTCGAAGATCGCGGAGCAGAAGGGGATACGCTACTTTCTGGTGTCCTTCAGTGACCTCCGCGGTGTCCAGCGGGCCAAGCTGATCCCCGCGGCGAGCATCGACCGCATGGCGAGCGAAGGAGCGGGCTTTGCTGGCTTTGCGGCGTGGCTGGACCTGACGCCCGCAGATCCAGACATGCTGGCGCACGCCGATCCGAGCACGCTCATTCAGTTGCCGTGGCAGCCCGAGGTCGCGTGGCTGGCGGGTGACCTGGTGATGAATGGCAGGCCCGTCGAACAGGCGCCGCGCCGCGTGTTACAGCGCCAAGTGAAGCGCGCCAAGGAGCAAGGGCTCCTGGTGCGAACGGGCGTGGAATGCGAGTTCTTCGTGCTCTCGCCGGAGGGTGCCGGCGTGGCCGACCGCGCCGACCACCAGAGCAAACCCTGTTATGACCAGCAGGCGTTGATGCGGCGCTACGACCTGATCACGAAGATCTGCGACAGCATGCTGAGCTTGGGCTGGGAGCCGTACCAGAGTGATCACGAGGACGCCAACGGCCAGTTCGAGATGAACTGGGCGTACAGCGACGCGCTCACGACCGCGGACCGGCACGCCTTCTTCAAGTACATGGTCAAGACGCTGGCGGAGAGCCAGGGGCTACGGGCGACCTTCATGCCGAAGCCATTTGACAACCTCTCGGGCAACGGCTGCCACGTGCACGTGTCGGCCTGGGACAGCGAGACCGGCCAGAAGAATCTGTTCCGCGACCCGAGCGGAGAGCTGGGCCTCTCGCGCACGGCGTATCAGTTCATAGGTGGAGTGTTGCACCACGCGGACGCGCTCGCGGCCATGACCAACCCCACGGTCAACTCCTTCAAGCGCATCAACGCGGCGCCGACCGCGTCGGGGGCGGCCTGGTCGCCCAACGGCATCAGCTACACGGGCAACAACCGCACGCACATGATCCGCATCCGGACACCGATCGCTTCGAGCTTCGGCTGGCGGACGGCGCCACGAACCCGTACCTGCTGCAAGCCGGCGTGATCGCGGCCGGCCTCGACGGGATCCAAAATCAGCGCAGCGCCGGCCAGCGCCGCGACAATGACAATTACGCGCACCCCCTCCCCGAGGCGGAGGTGCGCCGGCTGCCGCAGAACCTGCTCGACGCGCTGCGCGCGCTACGGCAGAACGAGGCGCTCGCCGCCGCGCTCGGCGAACCCTTTATCACGGCCTTCACCAAGCTGAAGGAGCGGGAGTGGTGCGAGCACCACGCGCACATCTCGGCGTGGGAGCGCCAGGCGACCCTCGACTGCTGAGGAACTCAGCTGCGCGGCCCTGCCGAGGCGAGGCTGGGCATTTTCCCGGCCTGCGCTATATTCTTCGGCGTGACCCGCATCGACGATCTGGCCGTGGGCCGTGTTCTCGTAGCGAAGCGTGGTATTCATCCGACGGAAACCTGACCCAGCGCTGGGTGCTACCGCCCGCGCACACTGCCATGTCCATCCCCGCTCGTCCCTCATTTGACACGCTGCCCATCGTCGACGTCAGCCCCCTTTTTGGGGCGGACCCGGCGGGCGTCGCGGCCGTCGTGGCTCTGCTGCGCCGAGCGGCCTCTGAGGTCGGGTTTCTGTACGTGACGAACCACGGCATCCCGGAGCAGCTCCTCTTGGAGCTCGAGCGCGCCGCCCAGATGTTCTTCTCCCTCCCGTTCGCGACGAAGCAGAAATATTACATCGGCCGCTCGAAGAACCACCGCGGCTATGTGCCGCCGGGCGAAGAGGCGTTCTACGGACAGACGCGTGACACAAAGGAGGCCTACGACCTGTCGCGCGAGCTACCGGACGGGGACTATGGTGCCGCCAGCCGCTTGCTCGGCCCCAACGTCTGGCCGCACGAGGTCCCGGAATTTCGCAGCGTCGTCAATGCCTACTACGAGCGGGTGTTTGCGCTCGGCCAGACGCTGCTCTCGGCCTTCGCGCGAGCCCTCGACTTGCCTGCTGCGTACTTCGACGGCCACTTGCAGCAGCCCCCATCGCAGCTGCGCTTGATCCACTATGCACCGACGCCGCCGGGCGAAGGCAGGATGGGCATCGGCGCCCACACGGACTACGAGTGCCTCACGATCTTGCACGCCACCACGCCAGGCCTAGAAGTAATGAACGGCGCGGGGCAGTGGGTGTCCGCGCCCCCCATCCCTGGCGCGTTCGTGGTCAACATCGGGGATCTGCTCGAGGTGTGGAGCAACGGCGTGTTCGTCTCGACCTCGCACCGCGTCGTGCCGGTGGCGGAGGAGCGCTACTCGTTCCCGCTCTTCTTCACGGTCGACTACGAGACGCGGGTGGAGCCCCTGCCTCACCTGGCGCGCGACGGCACGCACTACGAGCCGCTGGTCTCGGGAGAGCACTTGCTCGCTCAGACCATGCAGAGCTTTCAGTACCTGATCGACCTGAGGGAACGCGGGCTGCTCAGCCTGCCTGCGGGCGCGCGCGAGCTCTCGTCGTTTGGCCGAGCCAAGCGGGCTCCCTGACGCCTGGTGGCGCGTAGCTCAGGCTGGCTCGACGCGGCTAGCTTCGGAAAGCTGCCCGCTCAAACGAGCTTCGATGGTGGCTTTGCTACTCGCGCAAATCTGGCCGCGCTCCGGGCCATCGGCGTCCGGACATCGTCTTTCACGAGCGCTGCGGCACCGACTGCAGCGGCGCTCCCGCGAGCGCAACGGATCGGGTGCATCCGTTGTTTGGGGTGCAAACGACTCCAGGGCGCGCGCCACCCGTCACGGTGAGTGCGTCCGTTGCCCGCAGAATCCGCCATTTTTTTCGCCGCGCTCTAGCTAGCGACAAAGACGTTCGGAGCGACGCAGCTCTCGAACCAGGCGCGGGTGTCCGGGCTCACCTCGGTCGCTGCGTCAGCGCGGAGCTCATGTTCCAATGTATCGATGCTGAAGCGACGCAGCACACGCTGACCTTCCACTTCGGCGCGCTGAAGGACGAGCCCCGTGCTCTCGTCGAAGGAAAAACCCTCGAGCTCGACGACGGGCTTTCCCATTCGCCAGGGCAGCGTGGACAGCGTGACCGTGAAATCGTCGCGCCCGGATCCGGTCGTCCCGTAGGCTGCGTCAAACGCAAACACCTGGCCGAGGCTCCGCGCGTCGCCCTGATGGCCGCGCACCAGATCCTGCACGCGCTGCCCGGACGCAAGCTCCGCCGGGCGGCCGCGCACGAAGGCCGCGTGCCGCCCGCACACGATCAGCCCGCCGCCTCGATGACGCAGCGTCTGAGCGTCGGCGTCCACCTCGTCCAATAAGGAGAGCCCGATCAGCGGCCCGCCCCCACAGGGCTCATACCTCCAGTCCTCCACGTAGGCGCCGCTCGGCGCGAGCTCGATCAGGCAATTGCCCACCCGCGTGAGCCGCCCGGGCTCCGGCCATTTCGCGTGCGTCTGAAAGCTCACCCAGTTGGACCAGTGCATCAGGTGACCGTCCCAATGCGTCGGCGACAGGCCGCCTTCGACCTCGCAGAGCTGGAGCAACTCAGGCAGCGAACAAGCACCAAGCGCTGCAGCGCTCGAGACCTCGGGCCCGCCAGGCACCCGGCGAAAGTCCGCGGTCAACCCTCTCGACTGCATCCAGACCACCTCGGTCGACGTGTCCTCCGCGCCGCTGAAGAAGCTGATCGAGCGGCGCCGAAAACAGCCCAGCGCCCAGGCTGGAACGCTCGCGCCTTGTGCCACCCAAGGCAGATCGGCGAGCTCGAATAAATGCATGACGTGGCTCCCGGATCAAACAACGCCGTCGGCGCTCGCCAGGACCACCACATAACCGTCGAGATCTCGGAGCCACAGCTCCAGGTGGTTTGCGCTCGGATTGACGCGCGGCTCCTCGAGGACTGCGGCTCCCAGGGCGCGTGCCCGCGCGACGGCAGCAGCGAAGTCGCCGAGCTCGAACCAGAGCAAGACACCGTTGCCATACGGCTTTAGCGTCGGATCACCCAGATGACGATGGTCGTGCACATCCCAGGCGTGGAGCTGCAGGATGAGCTTGCCCTGTGCGTCGACCAGGCGCTCGTATTCGGGCCCCCCGTGGCCGCTCCGGCACCCCAGGAGCTGCTGGTACCAGCGGCTGCTCGCTGCGACGTCACCTACAGCGATCAGGGGCTGAGGCTGCATGGGGCTCTCTACCATCGCCGCTACTGATGCACCTTGACCTCTTCGAGGTGCAGGTAGGTGACACGCGGAACACGCAGCCGCACGTACCTCGCCACCTGCGGCTCGAAGCTCGGCCGCCACACGCTAAATTCACTCGTGCGGCGCGTGACCTCACGATACGACGTGCCGTCGTTGCTGACCTCGACGATGAGCGGGATAGAACGCCCCTCATCGACGTCGCTGCGGTCGCGGATGGTCATCGAGCTGAAGCGAACATCGGAGCCGAGGTCGATCTCGAACCAGGGGTTCATTTCATTATTTGTATGAAACTTAATCAGAGTGCGGGCGCCGCCGCACAGGCCCTTTTCGGGCTGGCAGACCGCCCACACGGAGCTGGTTCGCCAGGGCTTGCCCGCCGCCAAATCCAACTTCTCTGGCTTGAGCACCCAGACGGCGATCACGATGAACGCGAGCGTGAGGGGCAGGATGGCGAAGCGCAGGACCCGGAGCACGAGCAGCCGCTCGACGCGCTGACGTGGCCGCTCGTGGGCCTCGAGCAGGCGCATGGCACAGGCCCGCAGAAACACCGCGGTCGTGCGTTGCTGCTCCTCTTCCAGCCCCGCAAAGAACACAGCTGGCTCGGGCAGCGACATCAGCCGCTGCAGCGCCGGCAGCTGCTCCGGGTCCGGGCAGGCCTCCTCCATAGGCGAGCGCACCTTTGCCGCGTCGAGGGCCGTGGGAGGTTTCGCGGCGAGGGCCCAGTACACCGCTTGCCTGAACAGGTCCGCGGCGTGGCCCGCCCCCGACCCGTGGCGGGGCTGAGCGACGGGGTCGATCACTCGCTCACCCAGCTCCAGCGCCAAGCGTGAGCGGCGGAGAAACTCGGCGTCTTCTGCGCTGGACGGCGGCAGAGCGGCGCGCGCCCGACGCAGGTCGCTTTCGCAACGGAGCCAGGCGAGCAGGCGCGGCAGGCGGCCGCGCGAGGAGACCCGCCGGGGCCCGGGGGCGTCATTCGGGAGCCCTGCGTCCGTGTCTTCCATGATCGTATCAGCCATTTCAGGTTACCTCAGCTTCTGCAGCAAGCGCTGGTTACGCTCGGTCGGCGCCCCGCGCTGCGCGAGAACGAAGTCGCCCTTGGCGGCGACCACACCAAAGCTCTTGTCGCGCAGCACCTGCACGACCGATCGCTTCTCCGCCCCCTCGAGGTGCGGGCGGTCGAAGAGCACGTACTCAGCGTCATAGATGCTGTCGCGCAGCCGATATGCATCGGGCCGGTTGGAGACATGGGGGAGCACGCGCTCGGAAGCGGCGACCTTGGCCAGGGGTGGCAGCGAGCCCGCCACCTTGCGTAGCGACCGCAGCCGCTCCACGTCATCGTCCGTCATGCCGATCCTGACGGGAGACCAGGCGGCACGAGCGATGTTCTGTTGAAACAGGATACCGTACTGATAACTGAGGACCAGCGTGCCAAATAGGAGGGCCACCAGCCAGGAGCGTTTTCTCGGGCGCTGCAGCCTATCGAAGGGATGCTGGGCGCGCTGCTCATAGGCAAGGGCCACGGCGAAAGCGGGGAACAGGTAGGCGACCCAGTGGGACGCGTACTGGAACCCGAGCGAGACCGTCGGCGAGTAACGCGTGGTGAGCAGGGTGAAGACCACGCCGGGGAGCGTGCAGACCCAACCCATCGGATGGATCAAGGGCAAGAAGGCCAACGGGACCAGGATCTGCAGCAAGTAGATCAGCTTCGGCTCGACCACCAGGGTCGACCAGGCGTAGGCAGGGTTACCGACCACCGTCTTCAACACCGAGCCGAAGCTGGACTCGCCCGCCGGCAGGAGGTCGTTGAACATCCAGGAGAAGGCGCCGTGCCCGAGGATGGACGGCATGATGACGAGCTTCATCGAGACGAAGTAGACCACGCCAATCAGGGCCACGACCAAGCCGACTTTGGGCCTGCGCCCCCAAAACAGCATGTAGACACCGATGATCGCCACACCTGCGGCGACGTCTTCTCGAATCGAGAGCGACAAGGCGATGGCGATCCCAGCCAGCACGTTCCGCTTCGCCTGCAGGGCGTACAGCGAGAGCCACAGAAAGGCGGGGCCGAGCGGCGGGTAGTGGAAGTCGTAGAGGTTGGTGCCCTGCACGGCCGGGTTCAGCACGTACGCGAGAGCCAAGATGGCCGCAGGCCACGCGCCGATCTGCGGCCGCGCGAACCAGTAGAGCGGCAACGCCGCCGCGCCAATCAGCACAGCCTGCAGCAACAACAACGTCTCGGCGTGCTGATACAACGCGTAGAACGGCACGAGCACGTACGAAAAGATGGTGGCGTGGTAGCCGAAGTGAATCGCCCCGGGGCCGAGCGGAGAGGATTTGAACGGGGGCCCGCCGTGCAAGAGGTTCCAGAGGATGTTCTCTTCCAAGGCCAGGTCGTAGGCGGAGGTGCCGAGCTGGTGGTGGTTCTCGATGGTGCGGTACGCAAAAAACGCGGCGTAGCCGATCGCGCACAGCCAAGCCACCAGCGTCGGGAGGCCCGTCGCGGCGCGCTCACGCGCCTTGGGGCTGAAAAATGTGGGCAAGCGCTCGAGCGCGAGCGACAGCCGCTGGCTCACTCCGAACGCGGGCTGCGCGCCAGCGGTCAACACGAGCCGGCGCAGCCCCCAGGTGAGAACGCCGGCGAGCGTCAAAAATACGACGTCTCGCCCATTCCATAGCTGCCAATGGAAGAGCGTGGGCACGAAGCCGGTGATCAACAGCGGGCTGGCCCACCACGCGAGCTGACGCAACCGCTCGGCTTTTTCTGCTCCGCGCCGTGCCACCCACGCGAGCCCCGCGAGGGACCAGGCCAACGCCGAGGCGAACATGACGAGCAGCAGCTGCTCGCGCTCGCCGCGCAGCAAGTTGTTGTCGACGACGTACGCGTGCACGACGCCCCTGTCTTGCAACAGCAGCCAGACCCCGAGCCCCACCGACATGCCGATCAGCCCGAGCACGGCAACCGCTTGCGCGAGGGGCGGCAGGTGCTCGATCGCGGAGCGCCTGGTGGGATCGACCAAAGTCTGGCGATGCGGCGCGATGAGCCTCAAATAGAAGCCGCCGGGCGCCCCTCCCTCGGGCGCTTTCGCGTTCTCTTCCGGCTCGGCTCCACGAGCGCGTTGCGCAGCGATGTCGCCGTTCGGCATCCTATTCTCTCTCCGGTGTGTCGGTAGCAGAAAGCAACCCCGAGGTCACCGCGCTTCTGAGGGAGAGAGAGCGGATCCGGCAATTTTTCGCGGCCACCTCGGCGGCGAGCTCGAGGTCCGAGGGAGATCGGCCGCGCCAACCGCGATCTGGCTCATCTGGCTGGCGCGACGCCGCCCGTCAGGGGACGCTCAGGGGCGGCGCCGTGCGCGCGCGTCACCTACATGCCAGCTTCGACGTGTCTGGATGCTCGCCGCGCGTGTGCTCACCAGCGTCGCCCTGGGCGACGGCCTCGACGGCCTCCTCCAAGCTGAAGCCGTAGGCCTCTTGGTAGTCGCCGCTGCGGCCCAAGTGGTATGATTGGCGCTCACTGTCAGCGGGACGCGATACCCCCACTCCCGCACCTGCCTGATGGCGTCGGAGCGAATCATCGGTGCAACTGTCGAGCGCTGGAGCGAAGCGCGCCGCAATGCGATGTTCAGCTGCAATGTCGAGCGACCTGCACCAGTCTCGACTCGTGCAGATCTCGCCGACGCGGACAGCGAGGCTTCAGGCTTCAGGCCCGCCCCCCGCGAACCCCCTGACCTCAGGCGAGTCGAGCCCAGAGGACCCTCGATCAACGGCGGAAAACTAACCTGAACACTTGCGCAGCTGCAGCGCTCGAGCTAGCCTCCAGCGGGTGTTATGTTGAGTTGCCTGCGCATTCGGGATCTGGCGATCATCGACGAGCTCGAGCTCGAGCTCGGGCCAGGGTTGAACGTGCTCACCGGTGAAACCGGCGCCGGCAAGAGCATCCTGGTTAGCGCTCTCGAGCTCGTCTTGGGCGGCAGAGGCCGGCCAGAGCTCGTGCGCAGCGGGGCGAAGGGCGGCGAGGTGGAGGCGTTGTTCGAGGTCAGTAGCGATCCACAGGTTCGCCGCCAACTGCAGGCGCTCGAGATGGACGCTCAGGATGAGCTCGTGGTGCGTAGGGTCATCTCCGCTTGTGGGCGCACGCGCTGCTTCATCAACGGCAAGCTGGCGACGCAGCAGGTGCTGGCCGAAATCACGCGCGGCTTGACGGATATCTCGTCGCAGCACGAGCACCATACGCTGAGCGACCCCGGCACACATCTGGGTTATCTGGACGCGTTTGCCGGCATTGGGCCGCTCCGGCAGCGCATGTCGCGCGCGTATCATGCGCTGCGCCAGGCAGAGGCGGTGCTGCGTGACTTCGAAGCGCGCTTGCGCGATCGCGGCGCGCGCGAAGCAGTGCTGCAACTACAGATCAAGGACATCGAAGATGTGGGGCCGGTGCTCGAGGAAGACATCGCCCTCGAACAGGAGTGCACGCGCATCCGCAGCGTGGAGACACTGCTCCGGCTGACGGGGGAGGCGGCAGAGCTCCTGTGCGAGCGGGACGACTCGGTGATGGACGGTCTGGCGGGCGCGGGGCGTCGCGTCCGCGAGGCGGCAGAGCTCGACGCCGGGCTCGCTCCGCTCTCGATCCAACTCGAGGCGATCCGCAGCGAGCTAGAGGACGCAGCTCGTGAGCTCAGCCGGCACGTGCGCTGCGTGCGTCCGGATCCGGAGGCGCTGCAGCAGGCGGAGGAGAGGCTGTATCAGCTCTCCAAGCTCAAGCGTCGCTACGGCGGCAGCCTCGAGGTCGTGCTCGCGTACCTGGAGAAGAGCCGGGCGGAGCTCGACGAGCTGAGCCAGCATGTCGTCACCAGCGAAACGGTGCAGCGCGGCCGAGCCCAGGCGCTAGAAGAAGCCCAATCCGTCGCTCGGGCGCTCAGCGCCCAACGGCGGCAGGCGGCAACGCAGCTGGCCTCGGCGATCAGCCGGGAGCTCGAGTCGCTCGGCATGGGCGGCGCCCGAATTCAAGTGGAGCTCCGGCCCATACGCGGGGACGCTGGGGAGGTGTCGGTCGACGGCGGGCAGCTGTCTGCCGACGGGCTGGAGCGCGCGGAGTTCCTAATCGCGCCCAATCGGGGAGAAGAAGCGCGCTCGTTGCACAAGGTGGCGAGCGGCGGGGAGCTCAGTCGGGCCATGCTGGCGATCAAGTGCGTCCTGGCCGATCTCGGTCCAGCGGGCATGTACGCCTTCGACGAGATCGATACGGGAGTGGGCGGCGGCATGGCGGAGATTATCGGCCGAAAGATCCGGAGCGTGGCGCTGCACCGGCAGGTGCTCTGCATCACCCACCTGCCGCAGATCGCCGTCTTCGCCGATCAGCACTTCAAGGTGGAGAAGCTCATGCGGGGTGAACGAACGCTGAGCACGGTTCGGCGTCTCACCAAGCGAGAGCAGCGGGAGGAGATCGCGCGCATGTTGGGGGGCTTGAAGATCACCGCCAAAACGCGCGCGGCGGCGCGGGAGCTCCTGCGTGAAGCGCGCCAGACGGCAGCCTGAACGGCGGCAGGCTGCAGCCTGAACGGCGGCAGGCTGCTCGACGCTCGTGCAGCTGCCTCCGCAGATGGCGCCTGTGGCGCGGTCGCTTCCGCTCGTGCAATCGCTCGCGCTGCAGGTCGCGCCGGTGCACAACCCGTCGAACATGAGGCCTTTGCAGCGGCGGTTCCGAGCCACGCCGAGGAGCTGAACGCCTCAAAACGGGGCCTGCGCTCGGATCTGGGTCGATTTGGGTCAGAGCGAGCGTAAATCTCGATGCGAGCCGGCAGGCACGACGAAGCGTGCGTCGCCGCGCCCTTCCCTCACTCGCTGAAGTCGGCCAAGCTAGTTGCACGAAAGGTGCGATACGTCAGCCACAGCATTGGGCGCACTCCTTGGCACGACGCCAGGCGCGCCTCGACGGCTCCCTGCGCGTACCCGAGCACGCGAACGAGCTGGATGGGCGCCTGGTTGGGCGTCATGGGTGGGCTCGCTTCCTGCACCTGCGACGTTGAGCCGGAGGCGCCCCTCGTCACCCGAATCGAGGCGCTCTCCCCAGCAGCGCCGCTTGCTTCGCGAGCATCGCCACCACAGGGACCGTCACCTGTCGAAGCGTCACCTGCTGAAGCGTCACAAGGCGCGCCATCACGAGACCCGCCACGCGCGCCTGCAACGGCGGCCGCCCGCCGCGCGCCCGTCAGCGATTGTCCCGAGGTCGCGCGGCAAGCTCGTGAGCTCCGGCCGGCCCTCCCCCAGCAGCTCGACGCAGACACGCGAGCCACCGGCGTGACGGCCCAGGGCTGCAACCTCACGCTGGAATATGAGCTGTCCACGCTCACCGCCTCCGACGTGGCCAGCGGTGGTGTACCTGCCATGCGACAGCGCGTGGTCGCTCAACTCTGCTCGGATCGCGGAGCCCGAGCGGTGCTCGAGCGCGGAGGTACCTTCACGAACGTATATTACGACCGCGTGCACGCGCCCATCGGGCGCTTCAGCGTCGCCGGCGAAGATTGCGAGTAATCGAGATCGGAGCGGGGGCCCGCGCAGCTGCTCGAGCATCACCCGGCGTCCGCTTTGTCGTTACGCCGAACCGAAGAGCTCATCCGATTGTTTTGAACCGCATACCAGGTCAGCTCGCCGAGCTCGAACAGGCCGTCGTGGCAAGGGACGCGCCCCTCACCAAAGCACTGGCGCACAAGATCAAGGGGCCGTCAGCCAGCGCCTTCGCACACTCTCGGCTCGGATGGCTCGGCCACACCGGGGGCCGCCACACGCCGGGCTTCGAGCACGGCCGCGAAGAGGATCAGCGCGCCGCCCGCCCATTCGATCGGTAAGGGGACGTCTCCGAGCAGCAGCGCTGCTGAAACGACAGCCGCCACGAGCTCCATGATGATGAGGACCGATGAGCGCCCGGCCTCCATCTGATTGACGGCCCATAAGGTGCCCAAGGTGGCGAGCAGGATCCAGACCCACCCGAAGCCCACGATCATCAGCCAAACGCCGCTGGGTACGGCGCCCGGGATGCTGCCCGGGCCGAGCGCCGTCAAGCCGGCCGCCCATGCCAAGCAGCCCACGAACGTGACCGCAACTTTGGTCGACACGGGGACCTGGTGCGCCTTGCGGAAGAGCACGTTGTTCATCGCGTAAGCCATCCCGGAGAGCACGGCGACGAAATCCACCCAGCCCGGCGGCGACGCGAGGACGTCGGGGCCGCCGAGTATCAGAAACGCCCCGAGCAGGGCACCCACGAGGCTGAGCCAGCGCGACCCATCGATGCGCTCTCCCAGCAAGAAGCGCCCACCGAGGACCCCCCACGCCGGCAGCATGTAGAACAAGGCCATCACCCGCGTCACGTCCCCCACCAACATGGCGGACGCGAAAGCGACGTTCGCCAGGCCCGCGACGAACGCGAGCCAGAGCATGGGCCAGCGGTGCGCCCGCAGGCTGCCTCGCCGGCGCCAAAGCAGCGGTAGCGCGATCAGCCCCAAGCTGCCGTGAGCACACAGCGTGACGAGCGGGCCCTGGATGCCGTAGGTGCCAAAGTGTTTGAGCGGGAGCCACGTCACGCCCCACAGGATCGAGGAGCCGAGCAGGACAAAAACGGGGACGGACCGGTTCATGAAGCGTCGTGCTCAGGGCTCACGCCCAAGGGCGTAGGCGAGAGCGGACCTGGAGTCCACCCCAGCCACTGGCCTCGCACCGTTGATCGGTTGCCCTCGGGGCGCCTCGTCAGCCCTAAGTGGAGCGGTCTGAGCTCAGGATGAGGCTCGGAAAAGAAGCCCGCGATCGCAGGAGTAACTGGCCTCGGAGCTTCTGTCTCGCCTATCGAGCTCCGACCGAGGCGCGCCCGGGGGCGGCGCGGTGCTCTCGCGGACCATCAGCTCGACTCCATATTGCACGTCGGCGACTTCGTCCGCGCTCTTACCCTCCATACTGTCGAGCAACGCTTGGCAGGCGGCCCTGCCCATCGCCTGAGAAGGTTGGGCCACCGTCGTCAAGCCGGGCCAGTACGTCCCACTCAACGGAATATCGTCGAAACCAGCGACCGAAAGATCTTCAGGTATTCGGAGGCCGCGTTGGAGCACGGCGCGCATGAGGCTCAAGGCGTTGTCGTCATTGGCGAGCACCACGGCCGTGGGGCGGCGATCGAGGGACCTGCCCAGCATGTCGAGCGCCACGCTGTCGTAGTGGAACTCCAGATTGGATTTGGGAGCGCCGGGATCGGTGGGGATCTCTTCGTCCCAGAGCCTCACACCCGACCGAGCAAGCGTTTCTCGCACGCCGAGCACACGCTCCCGCGCGTCCATCGACTCGCGCGGACCCCGAAGGAATGCGATATCCCGATGCCCCAGCTGCAGCAGGTGCTGGGCGATCAGGCGACCCGCTTGCACGTTATCGCAACGGATGACGGACTGGGCTGGGACCGGGACGTCAGGTGCGACGAGCACGACCGGCAGGCGTGCGGCCTCAGCGGCCGACCGCAGCGGCTGCTCTTCGGGCGTGTAGCGGACGAAAATCAAGCCGTCGATGCGACGCGAGCGTATCCACTCCGCGACGGCGCTCGGGTCGTAAACACCATTGAGCACCAGGCTCGCGAGCAGCACGCTCTGGTGCGTCGCCGCCAGCCGATCCTCCACGCCGGCCAGAATCTGCAAAAACCACGGCGTCTGGCTGGTGGTGCAGACGACGCCGATGCGGCCACAGCGCCCGGCTTTGAGGCTGCGCGCCGCGAAGGATGGACGATAGTTGAGCTCCTGGACCGCTCGCGTGACCCGCGCCCTCGCTGGGGCGCTGACGTACCCGCCGTTGAGCACGCGAGAGACGGTGCTCGGTGCGACGCGCGCCACCTCGGCGACCAGTTGTATGGTCACTTTCCGATGCCCTCGTGGGCCCGCGCTCGCCGCCGAAGCGCCTGCGGCCGTAGCGAGCTCGTCCATCTGCGACACACGAGCAAACTAACACGGCTTTTCATCTCTTGCTCCACTACTCGGCGGAGCGGCACGGCTCGCCGCGGCGGCCGGAAGGACCGCCTCCCTGCGGCGACCTCCCGGGCGGCGAGCTCGGACCGGAGCGGAGCTACTCCCAGCGCCGCTTCACAAGGATTGCACGAACGTCACCAGGTCACGCCGCTCGCCCGCGGACAGCTCCGTGAAGGCGTCCTTGGACGGGCCGGCTTCACCACCATGCCAGAGGATGGCTTCCGCCACGCCGCGGGCGCGCCCATCGTGCAGGAGGCGGTCATGGCCGTTGACGGTGGGGTAACGACCGAGGCCCCACAGCGGCGGCGTGCGCCACTCGCTCCCACGAGCCAGGAAGCTGGGGCGCTCGTCAGACAAGCCCTCCCCCAGATCATGCAGCAGCAGATCGGTATACGGCCAAAACAGCTGGTCCCGCACCTCTTCGAGCTCCGCATCGGCCCGGGTCCGATGGCTGGCGACGTGGCAGCTCTCGCAACCGAGCTCCTCGAAACGCGCCTTGCCGCGCAGCACCGCTGGATCGGCGTAGCTTTGCCGGCCCGGCACGGCGAGCAGCTGCGCATAACGCTCGACGCGATCGAGCAATCGATCGGAGAGCTCGGGCTCGCCGCCGCTGGTCGCCGTCAGGCACTCCATTTGGGCAGCGCTGCATTCTCGATTTGGGAACAGAGACGACGTAACGCCGATGTCCCCGAGGAATGCTCCGGCAGACTGCTGCCGCACGCTCGGCTGCTCCGCTTTCCAGCCGAAGCGCCCGATGGTCAGGGCCTGAGCCTCGACGTCCCAGACCCGATTGACACGTCCCGAGACGCCGTCGCCGTCCGCGTCATCCGGATCGGCGAGCTCGAGCAGGCGCGCATCGGCGATGGCCTCGAGCAGACCCAGGCCGATCATGGCGGGAGCCACGCGCGGGGAGATGCGAATGTCAGGGCTGAGCGGGCCGTGAGCGAGCGCGTCGATGACGTACTTCGGCTCCAGCAGCTCGTACGCTTCCCCGTCGGCGTACTGCCCCTCGATCGAGCGATACACGATGCGGGGCACTCCTTCGCCCGGCACGCCGTTCACCCCGAAGGGTTGGAGCTGCCCCCCGTAGTTGGGATCGGCAACGGGCTCCCCGCCCTCGACCTCCCCGGGCACGCTCAAGCGCAGCAGCATGCTGACGAAGCCCTCGTCTTCCTCCAGGGGTGGGCGGCCTCGACCGTCCTTGAAATGGCAGCTCGCGCACGCCCGAGCGTTGAACACCGGCCCGAGCCCATCCCGCGTGTCGTTGCTGGAGGGGGCCGTGATCCAGGCCTGATTGAAGAAGCCGTTGCCCGTGGCAAACAGCCGCGAGTTTTCGCGAGTGATGTTGTCCGCCGCCGGCAGGAACGCGCTCACCCCGAACAAGAGCTCGTTCGTGGTGTCCCCGCCGGGCCGTGCCTCGTTAGCCTCGACGTCCGCTTGGATCCTTGGTGGCGGAGCGATGAGCGTGGTGTCGGTGCCGCTGCAGGCACACATGAGCCAAGGGAGCGTGGCCGTGAGCCACGCTCCAAGTGTCTTCGGGCTCGCTGCTCGGGGCAGTCTTGGCCTGGTCATCATGCCTCAAACGGGGTCGGGGATCCGGTTCAGCCCGTACAGCTCGAAGGCGCGCTCGAGCAGCTCTGTCTGGTCCGTGAGCGCCTCGATCAAGGCCTCCACGCGCGCGTTGCCGGCCGCGTTACCCGGCGCGATTTCCTGGTCAAAAGGCGGCTGGATGGCCTTTGCCAGGCTCAGGCTTTCGGCGATCTGGCTCGTAATTTGACCCGCCAACGCCGCGTCGCCCTCGGCGATCACGTCCCGCAAGCTGGTGCCCGACACGGCCGCCCCTTGCAAGGGCGCGTAGCTACCGAGCCAGACGTTCTGAATGCCCTGCACGTCCTGGACCATGTCGCGGTGCGTGTTGTCGCTGAAACAGGAGTGCTCTTCCTCCTGATCCTGTGCGTCGAGAGCAGCGCTCAGCCGCTCTTGCGCCAGCTCGAAGCCGCTCAGGATGATCATGCCGCTCAAGATGCGACCCAGGGCGTCCGCGGGAGCCGCGTCTTCAAACGAGCTGCGGTAGTTGCCCGCCGAATTCGGCGCCCAGGCGTCCACCAGGTCCGCAAGGTTGCCGAGCATCAGCTCGGACGCGGTGGTCAGATATGCACCGCGCCGATCCTGATTGGCCATGGTGGCCGAGGCGTCGAGCGCGTAGTCCGTGAACGGACGTTGCCCCGGGCCCTCGTCGTTCAGGTCCTGACCCCAGAGCAAAAACTCGATGGCGTGATAGCCCGTCGCGACGTCTGTCTCGCCCGGGTTCAAGTTTGCCGCCGACAGGCTGGCTGCGTTGATGGGCCGCTGTGGGTCGTTGATGATGCCGATGTCGGGCGCGCCCTCGACATAGTCGATGTGGCCCTCATCGAGCGGCCAGGCGTTGATGAGCCCCTCGGGCCCATCCTGCTCATCATCGATGGGGCCGCCGTAGAAGCGGTACACCTCGGTCTGCAGATACGGCTCACGCGCGGCGCGCCAGGCAGCCTGCACGGCCGTGTGCGTCGCGGCGCTGGGGTTGGCCACGAGCGCGGTGGCGGCCGCGTCCAGGGTGCGCGCCGTGATGAGGGAGTCCTCGTAGCTGGCGTGAACCATCTCTGCGTAAGTGCTCACGGCCTCAGCCGCGTTGGCAGGAACCGAGGAGCCTGCCGGCTCATCTTCCCCACCGCAACCGATAGCAACCAACGCGACCAACGAAATTAAAGACGAAGCTCGACGGCTTTCCATATGTCCCTCACGTGTTCTAGCCAGATGCGATGTTCCGCGTACTCGCGCATATGCAGAATGTCAATTCGTGTGCTCGACCATGGCTAGCTCGCGAGAGCTCGAGAAGCGTGGGCGCGCAATTTTCAGCTCTCGATCGAGCGCTGCTCGAGGCCCGCACGCTGCAACTGCGTGCATTGAACAAACTGCGCACAGCGAATCAACGCGTGCAACGCTCGGGCGGAGACGCTGGATACTGACACTGACTCTCAATGCCATGATGTGCGTCATCTGAGCTCACGCGCTGCAGAGCAGCCAAGATACTGCTGGCGCCCACGCCCACGCCCACGCTGTGGCCTGCGACTAGCCCAGCGGCTCCGGTCTTGTCGCAAAAATTTCGGACCTCGCAGCGCCGGAGATGGCGAGGGCCGCTGGGTTTTTGAGGCGCCGCTCGGCAGAGATGGCGTAGAAGCGCTCGCGCACCTCGTCCGTGCGCCCGATGATCTGGACACCGTATTGTGCGATCACCTGTGGCTCCACGACGCTCGGCGCAACGAAGATACCAACGCCGTCCGCGCCGAACACTTTGGAGAGGGCGCTGTCGGCGAACTCGGCGACGATGCGCGGACGGATGTCGTGGCGATCGAAGAATTGATTGAGTGAGCGCCGCAGCGTGAGGTGCTCGAGAGGCAGCAGCATGGGCGCCCCATCGAGCGACGTGGGGAAGCCTCGCTTATGACGTTTGGCAAGCGCCTTGCTCCCGAAGAAGGTGACGCTCGTCTCTCCCAAAAGGTGGTTATAGGCTCGTATGTTGCTGCCCGCGGGCACCGGCGCGTCCGAGATCACGATGTCGAGCGCGTGTAGCGCGAGGTCTGCCAGCAGGTTCTCGTACGAGTTCTCGTAGCAGACGAGCCGGACCGCGTCCGGCAGCTCGAGCGCGGGCGCGAGCAAGCGGCGCACGACGAGCTTGGGCACCACGTCCACGATGCCCACGGAGAGCCGTAGAGGTTTGCCCGTCGAACGTCCCTTGACGGTATCCAGCATCTCGCGCCCCAGCGTGAAGATCTCGTCTGCGTAGCGGAACACCACTCGACCCATCTCGGTGAGCGCGAGCTTGCGCCCCACTTTTTCGAAGAGCTTCTCACCCAGCCGATCCTCGAGGGCGTGGATCTGTGCGCTGAGGGTCGGGTGCGAAAGGCTGAGCACCTTGCCGGCAGGGCTGAGGCCACCTTCGCGAGCGACGACCCAGAAATAGAGCAGGTGGTGGTAGTTGATCCATTCCATGCCGCGCGATTATGTCGAATAATTCGACGTTTATGGTTTAAATTTAGGCATGGTCTACAACACGGCCGTGCCTTAGGCAGCTCGAGGCAGGTTGGAGGCTTTGCAATCCTCGGCCTTCGCTCGCTGTATTTCTTGCTGGCTGGGGTGATCGCGAGGTTTACATATCTCCAGATCGGGCTATCGCTGGTCCTCGGAGAGCTGAGGGAGCTTGGCGGGCTCACGCCCGACACGTGACAAACGTACGCCGGCGCTTCAGCCCTGCGTCGGCATGCGCACCGTGAGCAGCGCGAACTCTCGGTGCAGCTCGATCAGGGCGGCCGCCTTCGAGCTCGAGAGCACGGCCGCCCGAGGGGCGTCGAAGATGGCAAGGATCATGGGCTTACCTGACCACGTGCGGGCGTACCTGCTCATGCGCTCGATCGCTCGCTCCGCGCATGCATCGTGAAACTCGCTGCTTACACCGATCACCACCAGGCCATCGATCACGAGGTCGAAGACCGTGTCGCGTCGCGAGCGGCCGACCCAGCGTTCGCGCTCAATTTTGCAACTCGGCAGCTGTCGCTGCAAGTGCCGTTCGAGAGCGGCTCGGTACGAGGCCTCGTCGGGCCACTCCGGTGAGCGCCAGCGCGAGAGCGCGATCAGGGTCCGATGCAGCGTGGTCGTGCCCGCGCTAAAAGGCTCCGGCAAGGCCTCGGCGAGGTCCATGATGGGCGGTAGCGGCGCCACCGCCGCGAGTGAATCACCCGATTCCTGCAATGAAAATTTGAGCGCGGGAGCCGACCGCAAACCGTATCGCGTCAGGCCGACGCCAGCGAGTAACAGCAGCCCACACACCATCGGCAAGCTGGTCGGCGGCGCCGAGAGGCCGAGGACCAGCCGCAGAGCACCGAGCAACCCCGCCCACGCGAACCCCAGCAGGCCCAGCAACCCGAGCTGCTGCCCCCAGAAGATCAGCTGCTCATAACGGGGCGACTGCGCCCGCTGCTCGAAGCTCTCGATGAGCAGCCGCGCCGCCGACCGAACCCGAGTCGCAGCGAGCTTCGGATCCCATCTCCCCTCGTCGCTCGAGAGCTCGTTCAGACGCGCGATGCTGAGCCCGGCTAAACCCAGAAGCACGAACGCGGTGGTGAACACACCGAGCGTCGAGCGCCCCTCCGTCGCGAGGTAGTCGAGGCTCGGCGCGACGAACCCACACAGGGCCCCGAGCGCGGCCAGAGCCCAGAGCCAGCGGCCATGCAGCGCCTCATCCAGCCAAACGCCGAGCTCGAGCAGCGGCGGGATGAGCCGGCGGAGCAGGTCCGCACTTGCCTGGAGGGCTGTGCTTTTCTTCGTGCGGAGCGAGAGCGGTGCCAGCTGCAGACGCGTGCGCGGGTCGTCGATGACGGCGCCGGCGTCCTGCGCGTCGTCGTTCCGCGCGTCATCGTCCTGCACGTCGGCCGAACCGAGGAGCAGGTGCGTCTGGGCGTCCTCGGCGGCGCTTGCTCTCGCCGCGACCGCCTTTTGCGAGACGCGGCCGCTGATGACACGCGTGGCGGGGTCTCGAGGCTCGGCGTCATCGAGGCAGGGCAGATCGAGCAGCAGGTGCGTGCGCGCCTCGGCCGCGACCGCCTCTTGGCGAGCGACCGGATCGTGCCCGAGCGCGACGGCATGCGGCGCCGGGATCCGTTCCGCGCCTTGGGGCAGCAGGATCACGGGCAACGGCGCCTCGACGTCGGCGAACGCGGCGCCCAAAGCGGGGTGCCCGCACGCAGGGCAAGCGACCTTTGCGGCGCGCGCCGGAGCAGGCACGGTCACCAAGCGACCACAAACAGGACAGCGTCCCAAGATTGAGCTCTGAGCGACCGTGGACATGACGCTGGTACTTTAGACGGCTTGCTCCCCGACGCCCATAAACCAGAACGCTCGCCGGGGCGGTCAACGCCCGATCGACGTGGCCCTGGCCAGGCCCACAGAAATGGCGGCCCCCCCAATGACTGCTACCGAAATGACTGGAGAACTCTGGGCTCGCGACACTACTCTTCGGGGGGCACTTTTTTTGAAGCTAGCTTTCCCGATTTCCACGACTTTGGCTTTAACGAACCTGGGGCGTCGGCGTCGCCGCCTCGCCGCGCATGGCCGAGCTGGGCGATACTGAGCACCCCCTCATCGGGCAAACGCTGAACGGCCGCTACCGCGTGCTCTCGGTGATCGGCACCGGTGGCATGTCGGCCGTGTATCGCGCCGAACACGTTCAGCTCGGCAGGGCTGTCGCGCTCAAGGTGCTGAACGCCGAAATGGCGCTGCATCGCGAGGCCATGCTGCGCTTCGAGCGCGAGGCGCTGCTATCGGCGAAGATCCAGCACCCGCACGTCGTCAGCGCCACCGATTCAGGGCGCCTCCCGGACGGTTCGTTGTACCTGGTGCTCGAGCTCGTGGCCGGGCGCAGCTTGCGCGAGCTGATCAACGCCGAAGGGCAGCTCGCCGTCCCGCGCGCGCTGGCGATCGCGGCGCAGATCGCCGACGCGCTCGACGCCGCACACCGCATGGGCATCGTGCACCGGGATTTGAAGCCGAGCAACGTCATGCTGCTCGATCGAGATGGGCACACGGAGTTCGTCAAGGTGCTCGACTTCGGCCTGGCTAGGCAACAAGGCGCCAGCATCCCGGGCGAGGCGTTGACGCGCAGCGGGAGGATCTTCGGCACACCCGAGTACATGGCCCCCGAGCAGGCACGTGGGGAAGCGGTCGATGAGCGCGCCGACCTGTATGCGCTCGGGGTGATCGCGTACGAGCTGCTCGCCGGGCGCCCGCCGTTTCACGCGCCCGAGCTCCTGGCCCTGCTCATCAAGCACATCCAGGACGTACCGCCGCCCCTGCCGCTGGAGATCCCCGAGCCCGTCTCTCGCCTGGTCATGGCATTGCTCGAGAAGGAGCCCGATCGGCGCCCGAAGAGCGCCCGCCAGGTGAGCAAGGCCCTGAGCAAGCTCGCGGCTCATCCGGCGCGCCTCAGCTTACCCCCCGAAGCGCGCAAGCGGCTCGAGCCTCGGCAGCTGCTCATCCCAGCTGCGCTCGCGGCAGCCCTCGCCATGGGCGGCGCGTTCTGGCTGACCTCGCCGCGCCCGGCGCCCGCCACGAACGAGCCGCACGCTGCCGCGCCAGCCGGGTCCCCAGCGCCAGCGCAGGCCGCAGCGCGCAGCCAGCCGCCGGCGGCGCCCATCCCCAAGCCCGACGGCAGCGCAGCGCTCGCGCTCGGCGTCCGCCTGATCGCCTCGGGTCAGGCCGATCAGGGCCTGAATGCGCTCACTACCGCGCTCGACCTGGAGCCTCGTTTGAGCGAGAGCAAAGAGCTGCTCGCTGCCGTGCGGCGCGCCATCGACGATCCCGTCACGCAGGATCGCGCGCTCGAGCTCACTGCCCTGCGCCTCGGCGCCTCCGCCGCGGATCTGCTGTTTGACGTTTGGACCGCTCAGAGCAAAAAGACCCCAAAGACCCGCGCCGCGCGCAAATGGCTCGATTCACCCAGCGTGCGCGCCAGTGCTCGGCCAGCGGCGCTGCTCGCCCTCGAGGTCCGCGCGTTGAAAACGTGCAGCTCGGCGCGCGCGCTCTTGCCGCGCCTGGCCGAGCACGGTGACCAGCGCTCGCTCTCGCCGCTCAAGCGCTACCGAGCCACAAATGGCTGCGGCTTCCTGGGCTTCGGCGACTGCTATGGGTGCTTGCGGCGCGACGACGCGCTCGAAAAGACCATCGCCCTCATCACGGCGCGGCCAGCGCCGCGCTTCGGCTCCAAGTAAGGGCAGACCCGAACGTCGTCCCCCCCCGGGCGAGGCGGCGCGCGGAGCTGTCCCGCCTTTGGACTCAAGGTGCCCAGCGGGCTCGCCAGGTGGGATAGGTGGTCGACAGCAGCTGGGCGGGCCAGTCGCCGTACCAGGCGTATCCGACGCGGCGCTCGTTATCGATCTCGGCCAGGGTGTAGCGCCGCATGAAGAACGGATCGTCCTCGCACTCGGGCACCTCGCAGCGGCTCGAGAAGAAGGGCCGATAGGTGCCGAGCTCGTAAAACCGAGCCCAGATGGGCGGAGCCGCAGGATCTTCGACCACCACGCGATCTTCCCCGGTCTCCTGGGTCGCGTCGACGGTCTCGTTGACCCTGATGCCCTCGATCTTCACCGCTTCGAACCAGGCCGCGGCGCTCTGCACTGCGTCGATGATCTCGGGGCTCGGCTCCTCTATCGTCATCAAGAACCGGAGCAAGCGGGCACCTTCGGAGCCACTCAATGACGGCAACTCGTAGCTTCGCGCCTGAGCCGGCTCGAGCGTCACCTCGTCGTGTTGCGCGCACCAGCCGGTCTTTACCCCGTCAAGCTCGATCTGCGTGTCCAGGATCACGCGGATCCCGCCCTCCACGGCCGCGGCGGCGTTCGATGCCAGAGCCGCGTCGGCAAACGCGAAGCGGTCCACCCCCGCGGCCACGTCGCGCAGCAGGTTGAGCACGTGCACGATGGCGTCGTCGTTGAAGGTGATGTGCGTCGGATAACCCTCGGCGTTCGGATAGACTTGAGGCCAGCCGCCGTTGTCGTATTGGGCATCGAGCAAGTACTGGATGCCGGCGGCAGCGGCGTCGCCGTACCTCGCGCACTGTGTGGCAGTGTACACGCGCGCGAGATAGTCGGTCTGCGTGGTGGTCGAGTTATTGTCGATAGTGGACTCGGTGTCGCGCGCGGCGGTCCGCCGCGTCATGTCGATGCCCTTGGGCCAACCTCCGTCGACGTTCCGGTAGTAGAGGATGTTTTCGGCAACGCTCAGCGCTTCGGGCGTCGCGTACCAGGCAGGGGCCTGCTGGTTGATCGCGCCGAGCGCCACGCTGACCGGCACGGACGGAGCGAGCGAGCAGTCGCCCGCAGCGGTAGGCCCGCCCGCGCCGCCGGCCCCCCCGGAGCTGAGCGGCACGCCACCGGCGCCCCCCTCACCGACCGAGGACCCCGCCGAGCCGAGCGCGCCGCCAGCGCCAGCAACCGGGCTCCCTCCGACCCCGGAGGCGCCCGCGCCCGAGCCAACGCCCGTCGACATTGCCTCCGGAGCCCGCCATGTTTTGCTGCAGCCGCTGGCGACGCAGCCGCTCATGGCGGCAAACGTCAAGGCAAATCGGACGGGTAAACTCTTCGAGACCTGGGTCATGCTCAACTCCGGGAATTAGCATTTAATGCACGGGCTCGGCCGCGCGATCATTCCGCGAGGCCCGAGCAAGCCCTGTGCACGCAGGCGCCATGCGTGGGGCCCCTGAATCGAGGCGCAAGGCGGGGTCGACGGCGCGTCACGGCGGATGCATCGACGCCGCGCGGAGCAGAACTCAACGGCCACGATGGACGATACTAGCGCTGGCTGGTCGCAAACAAACTGTAGAGAAGCTTCGTGCCGCAGCCTGGAGGGCTCGCGCTTGCATCGAGCGATAGACTCGCGAAGACTTGGCGCATGCCGATACTGAGGGACTGTCGACTTGGGGTGAGTACGTTTCAACGCTGTCGATCGCTCGCGCGCGCGGGCCTCGCCTTCGTGCCACTGCTCATGGCGGGTTGTTCATTGGATCTGGAGCAGCTCGCGGAGGACGCTCTGCAGGCCGCGGGCGAGGGCAGACACGAGCACGGCGGAGGCGCAGGGGGGGCGGGGCAAGCGGGCGGCGGCCCTCTCGAGCCGAGTCCTCCTGCCGGGCCGCCGAGGCCACCCATCAGGCCCCCGGCTCCGCCCGTCGAGGTCGGCGGCGAGCCCAAGCTCGACCTGTTGTTCATGGTGGATAACTCGATCTCGATGAGCGACAAGCAGGCGCTCTTGGGGAGCGCCATTCCGGAGCTCGTGAAGCGCCTCACCGATCCAGCCTGCGTTGACGCTGCTGGGCGCCCTGGCGGAGCGCCAAGCTCTCTGGGCACGTGCCCGGAAGGGCAGCGGCTCGAGCTCACGCCTCTGAAAGACGTCCACATCGGCGTCGTGTCGTCGAGCCTCGGTGATGCGGGCGCCAACGTGGCGTGCCCCGCGGAGGGGTTTCCGCGCTACGTCCCAGAGCGCATCGACCTGGCGCATCTGGTCGGCAGCCTCGAGCGCGGACGAGGCACCGCCAATACGCCCGAGGGCTTCCTCGAATGGCGCGCTGGCGTGACGGATCTGAACGGCTTCAACGGGAGCTTCCAGGACATGCTGCAGGCCGTCGGCGAGACTGGCTGCGGCTGGGAGGCTTCGCTCGAGTCTTGGTACCGGTTCTTGGTCGATCCATATCCTTATCGAGAGCTCGTGAGGGTGCAGTGCCCGGGCAGCTCTTCGGCGGGGTTGAACTGCGTGCAGCCGGCGACGGACGCGGACAATCGCATCCTGCTCGACGAGGCCTTGCTCGCACAGCGGGCCACGTTCTTGCGTCCCGACTCGGTCGTCGCCGTCCTGATGTTGAGCGACGAGAACGATTGCTCGCTCCAGGTGGGCAATCAGTCCTGGGTCGTGGCCGCCATCGATGATTCGCGGCCCATGTTCCGCGGCTCGTCCACGTGCCAGGTGGACGCGAACGACAAGTGTTGCTACTCCTGTCCCCTCGGTCCGCCCGACGGGTGCGCGGCCGATCCGATCTGCGACGCCGACCCGCAGAGCGGAGTCCTCGAAAACCGGCTGCCGGCGAATGGAGACGGCAAAAACCTGCGCTGTTATCAGCAGAAGCGCCGCTTCGGGGTCGACTTTCTCTACCCGACGGAGCGTTACGTCAACGCGCTCTCACAGCTCGACGTGTGCTGGAATGATCTGGAGCTCTCGCTCGAGGGCTGCGCGCCGGAAGACGTCGTGCCAAACCCGCTGTATGAGGGCGGGCGTTCGCCGGAGCGCGTGTTCCTCGGCGGCATCATCGGCGTGCCCTGGCAAGCGATCGCCTCGGACGTGGCTACAGGCGGTGGCGCGCTCGAGCCCAATCAACTCCGGTTTCAGGACGCCGAAGAGCTCGAACGCAACGGGACGTGGGACGAGATCTTGGGTTCGCCCGGTGTGCGCTGGCGCGCGGCGCGCGGCGACCTCTCCGAGCAACTCGGCGTGCCGGCGGTGCCGCCCAGCTTGCCGCAGATGGTCGAGAGCGAATTTCCGCGCGCTGGGGTCACGCTGGGGAATCCCATCAACGGGCGTGACTACAATACGGCGATACCGCTCGACCTCGGCACACCCGACGACCTGCAATACGCCTGCATCTTCCCCCTGCCCGCGCCGCGGGACTGCACGCTGCGCGATCCGACGCTCGGCGAGGCCTGCGACTGCTATCCGGCGGACTCCGATCGGCCGCTGTGCGAGCAAGCTCCTGGAGCGAGCGCTCCGGGCAACGTCCAGTACTGGGGCAAAGCCTATCCGGGCGCTCGCCAGCTCGAGGTCCTCCGGGCTTACGGGAGCAACGCCGTGGTGGCGTCGATTTGCGCGCGCAATGTCACGGATCCAGCGTCGCCCGACTATGGCTACCGCCCCGCGTTCGCTTCGCTGCTCGAGCGCATTGGGCCGCAGCTGACGAGTCAAGCGGCGGAGTAACGAACGCCGCGGGTCGACGAGCCGTCACGACCGTGCGCAGGCGAAGAGAACGGCGGGCATCGCATCGCCCCGTAAGGCTGTGGCCGTCTGGTGTGCATTGCGTCTCTCAAATGGCCAACGAGGGCGCTCCTCATGCAGGAGCACCTGCGCGAGCGGCGTGTTCGTGACGAGCGCGCCCCGGCTCGCGGCGCCCTTGCGGACGAACGCGCTGGCGGTGATTTCGGTGTCAGACAGCACAGCGTCGCCGTCAGCGCCAAACTCGAGCTTCTGCCCGCCGTCGCTGCAATTCGCCCCGGTCTGCTCGTCGGAGACGCGCGTCAGATACGGCACGCCGTCGTCGGTACACGCTGAGGCGAGCAGCGTTCCAAGCCGACGGCGCCGAGCCGCGCAGGTGAACACGTCAGAGCGCCTGACGTACCGAAGCCGAACGACGAGCTACATGCGCGAGCGCGCAGCGATGTCACAGCGTGTTGAGGTATGCGACGAGCTCGGAGCGCTCGGCAGCGGGAAGCTCGAGCCCAAAACGGTGGCCCGCTCGCGTAGCGCGGCGCTCCGGATCCATGAAGCCCTCGATGTCGAGCGGCCACGCTTCGTGCGTGAGGTGCGTCCGCTCGGAGACGCGATAGAGTGATGGAACACGATACCCGTCTCCACCCCGCGCGCTCGACTGGCTCGCCGCCGGGTCGGTGCCGACGCGTGCAGCAGTCACCCGATCGCCCTCCCCGCTGGGCCCCGAGTGGCAGCCGGCACATGCGGCGCTGAAGACGGCGGCGCCGGGCACCGAGGAGGGAGCGCGCTCTCTCTCTTCTCCCAACCGCCAGATGTACAGAGCCAACGCGAAGACCACCTCGCGCGGAGGCCGGAGCGTCTGCGACGAGTTCATGATCAGCAGCGTCTCAATCCGCACGGCGAGGGCGGCCAAGCCATTCTCTAGATTGCCCGTGTGGTGCAAGAACCGCTGGTGGCGCGTCGCGCGCAGATCGGCGAACGCCACCGGGTTGACGAGTCGATCGCTCGTCACGTCAGTGACGCCGGGCCGCGACTCGCGCTCTGTGCCCGCGCCTACGCCGAGCACGGCCTCGTATCTGAGCTTCGACGCTGCGCCGTGCAACAGATGGCCCGCGCCGTCGACCCGAGCGTGGCAGCTGGCGCAGGTCAGTGACGTCTCGATGGTCGCGTCCGCCTCCTCTACGCGCACGAGGCCTCCCACGCGATCGCGGTCGTCGTGCCACAGCCCCAGAGACTCGAGCCTCGCGGGCGCCGAGGCGCCGGTGCCTATGGCGTCGATCGCCGCGCTGACCAGCGGGTGCCGCTGCGCCGGAAACTCCTCGAACGCCCGCTGCCCAAGCTCGAGGAGCGGCGCCTCCGTCCAGTCGACCGTGCCCGACCAGACGGCGACAAACGGCGCTTCTCCGTGCAGGGTGAGGGGGCTCACCTTGGGATTGTGCAGCGTGAGCGCGTCCCACTCGCCGTCGAGCGCGTAGTGGTCGAGTCGCTCGCGCGCGTACGCGTTGTCGTTCAACGCCAGGCTCTGTTCGAACGCGGCGCGTCGGTACTCGCGCTCGGCGACGAAACGCGCCCCGATGGCGAGCTCGGGTGACAGCACGGGCACGACGACGCCGCGGACGTCGTTGCCCCGGCCGCAGGCCAGCGCTGCGGCCAGCGCCAGGAATGGCAGCCGCCGCTCGATGCTAGCCCAGTGGAGGAGCGCGGCCGTCATCCACAGCGCTCCCCAGGGCCACCCATGTCAGCCGATACTCGGGAAGAAGGTGATGTCATCCAGAAAAAAGGACTGTGCGTCTCCTGCCAGCCCGGTCGTGACCCAGACGATCCTCACATTCACGGGCCCAGTCCCGTTGGGGACGGCGAAGGCAGGCGAACTAAGCTGCGGACCACTGCCCTGGGCCGCGCTAAACAGGGGGCTGTCTACCAGCAGGACAGCGTCCGAGAGCCTTCTCACCTCCACCCTCACCGCGAGCGTGCCGCCGATGCTGGAGTTGAAGCCGTCTTGCCGATAACGGACCTGGAGGAAGGGAGACGTAGACCCCGTCAGGTCGACGTCCTGCGAGACGGAGCTGGTGCCTGAATTCGTCAGGCCGATGCGCAGCGAGTGCGCGCCGGCGATCTGGCCACCTTCGGAGATTTGCTGGCTGCTGCCGTCCAGGACGAAGACCCATGGTGACGTAAAGCCGGTCTCGAACCCTGGGTTGATGAGTGAGGTGGAGAGGCCTCCACCCGTCGTGTCAGGCGCTCCGTTGCAAACGACCTCCGAGCCCTCGACCTCGTCGGGGTTATCCCCCACGCCGAAATCGAGCTCCTCGTCGTCATCCAGGTCGCGCCCGTAAAAAACCTCGATGCCTCCCTGCGCAGGGCATCTGTTGTCAGCCTCTAACACCGAGATGAAAATCAGCGAGCGCTGGCCGTCTTCTCCGTCGCAAATCTCTGTGATCGTGGGCAGGTCACCGTCGTTGAAGTCGTCCTCACGGAGTAGACCGTCACGGGTCTTGTCGAGCCCGAAGATGATGGAGTGTCCTGTCGTCGGGCACGCATCAGTGGGCCCGTCATTGGCTCTCACCAGCGAGACGGTGGTGAAGCCGCTCGGGCCAGCGTCACCCGCCGGGCCCGCTGGGCCCGCTGGGCCCGGGATGCCCACGCCGACGCCTGAAGGGCCCGGCGGACCCGCGTCGCCGCGGTCGCCGGTGGCGCCGATGACACCCGGCGGCCCGTTGCACACGAACCGCGTTTCGCCTTCGTTAGCGTCGACGACGCCGTTGTCATTTTCGTCCACGCCCGCCGTAAGCGCAAAGCCGCCGTTGGCGCAACGGGCGTCACCCGGCGGGATCGGGGTGGTCATGGCCAGCGCGCGCCGGCTCCCAGCGCCGTTGCAGACGAAAGAGCTGGCCGTGACCTCGCTGCTGGACAGCACGCCGTCAGAGTCCCCGTCAGCGCCGAACTCGAGCTTCTGGCCCCCCTCGGTACAATTGGCGCCCGTGGCTTCGCCTGAGATGCGCGTCAAATACTGGACGCCGTCGTCTGTACAGAAGGAACTGAGCAGCGCCGCGCCCATGGCACTAAGCTTAAAAACAGTCTTTATTTCCATTTGATCCCCCGAAGCCAGGTGAGCCCGTGACGAAGCGCGTCCGGACGCGTGTGCGCAAGACGCGGCGCTCTCGGAGAAGATGGGATATTCCCAGTGTCCCGATGAACGCCAACCCCTGCTCTACGAGGCCTGGTGTCGGTACGGACACATGCACGGCCGAGTAAGCCCGTGGCGTTCTTGCCGCTAATCAACCGGGCCCCGTTGGTCGTGTTGCAGAGCAATTGCCGAACTGTCCTCTTTGGGGGTTTAAATGCGAGCCGGATCCAAGCGTCGACTGTCCTATTCATTGAGCCTGACGGCGCTGTCGTCCATCTCACTCATGCACGCGGCCCACGCGCAGGCGCCGCAGACCTCGGTCGGCAGTGGGCTCTCCGCGAGCGCGAGCGAGACGGCGGACTGGCAGACGCCCAGGCCCGTGAGCGGCAACGCGCCCTCCAACGATACGGGCTCGGAAGACGACTATATCTACCGCTACAAGCCCGAAGCCGGGCTGCTCGAGCTCGGTGCATTCATCGGGCCGCTGTTCCTCTCCGACAGACATAGCTTTCGCGGTGCCGCCACGATCAACCCGGGTCAGAACCCGACGCTCCAACCGCTCACGGACTTCAAACAGCCCGCGCTCGAGCTCGGCCTTCGAGGGGCCTTTTTCCCGCTCTCTTTCCTGGGCGCCGAGCTCGAGGGAATGGTGGCCCCCGCCGAGACGGACGCCGGTGATAGCGCCACGGTTCTGGCGGCTCGCGCACATGTGATGCTGCAATCGCCCTTCTGGAGCGTCGTGCCGTTCGTCGTCGGCGGCGTAGGGTACTGGGAGGTGCTCAACGGCAGCTCGGGCAACGACACCGACCCTGCCTTCCACTTCGGCGGCGGAGCCAAGGTCAACGTCTCGTCCCATGTCGCGCTGCGCGTGGATGTTCGCGACACGATCACCAATCAGCGCGCCATCGGAGCCTACCCTCACCACATCGAGGCGCTGGTGGGCGGGACGCTCGTCCTCGGGCGCTCGACGCCAGAGCGCGGGCGCAAAGACACCGACGGGGACAATCTGATCGACGAGCGAGACCAGTGCCCGCTCGAGGCCGGGACTTTGCCGAATGGTTGCCCCATTCGAGACACCGACGCCGACGGCATCTTCGATCCAGATGACCAATGCCTGGAGCAGCCGGGCCTGGCCCCCACGGGCTGCCCACCGCTCGACACCGATAAAGATGGGGTAAACGACGACAGCGATCAGTGCGTCAACGAAAAGGGTGTGGTGCCGACGGGTTGCCCCGACGCGGACCTGGATGGCGTGTTCGACGAGAACGACAAGTGCCCGGCGCTCGCCGGTGTCATTCCCGACGGCTGTCCAGTCAACCTCGATCCCGATGGGGATGGGTTCGTCGGAGCCGACGACCGTTGCCCCGACCAGGCCGAGACGAAGAACTTCTTCGAGGACAAGGATGGCTGCCCTGACGAGCTGCCCGAAGCCGTCAAGAGCTTCATGGGCGTCATCCGCGGCATCGAGTTCGACACCAACAAGGATGTGATCCGGCCTGGCTCGCAGGGCGTTCTGGACCAGGCCTTCAGCGTGCTCGAGGAGTATCCGAGCTTGCGTGTCGAGATCATCGGCCACACCGACGCGCAGGGCGCGTTCGCGCACAACATGGATCTGTCGCAACGGCGCGCAGCCGCAGTGAAGAGCCACCTCGTCGCTCAGGGTATCGACCCGAACCGCATCCAGTCGCGAGGCGCAGGGCCCGAGCAGCCTCTGGACTCGAACGACACGCTCGCCGGGCGCCAGAAGAACCGCCGCATCGAGTTCAAGATCATCGAGTGAGCGAGTCCGTGGGGGGGGGCGCGAATGCCCCCCGGCGCGGGTGCATGCCGGTAGATCGACCGTCGGTTCGCCTCTCACCAAAATGATTGCATTCGGTGTGCGACGATCGGGCAACACGTACGTCGCGCTCGCGTGAGGCGGTGAACAGCTGCGCTGATCGAAATTTTGACGCCGAGCGCGACGCCACCGGGCTATTTTCCCGGCATGGCCAACCGAAAGAAAACGCGCGCCGCAGCGCGTATCACCACGCCCGCGCGCAGCGTGGCGAAATCTGCAACCGGCAAGCTGCCGAGCGCGCCGAGTCTTCTCGCCAGCCCGCCGCTCAGATCCAGGCGCCTGCTGCCCGCGCTGCCTGAGCTCGATCCCTTCAGTGAACATCCCGCGCCACCCGCCTGGGTGGAGCGTGACTTCCCGAGCTACGTCGCGCACGAACATGCGACAGGGCCCGTCTCGAGCGTGCGTGTGCTCCACGTCGCTGGCCACAGCATCGAGATCACGACGACGTACAGCGTGAGCATCGATGGGGCCCCCGCGCCCGTGCACATGCTGGTGGACACGGACGGGCAAGTGTGGTCCCACGTTTGCCCGTACCGTACCTTCCCGAACGCGACCGAGCTCCTGCGCTATCTGGTCGAGCATGTGCCAGAGGCCCTCACCGGTATCGCGGCTGGCGGGCATGTGCACGCGCACGTGGGAGGTCACTCGTGATCCGCAAGAACATCTTGCTCGACGAGGCCGTCGGCACGCAGTTCGTCGAGGGCGTTCTGGCGCTCAAGGACCCGCAGCGCTTTCCGTGGCCCGGCAACACCGGGCTCTCGATCTACGATTTCTTCGTGTTCTGGCACGCACGCAGCATGATGCTGCTCACGCCCCCCGAACAAAGTGATCGCAACGCCGCGCACTCGGGGCCCGCGTTCCTGCCCTGGCATCGCTACCTGCTGCTGCGCTTCGAAGCCTACTTGCGCGAAGCGACCGGCGACGACGCCTTCAGGTTGCCGTACTGGGACTGGAGCGCCGATGCAGAGCGCACGGACCCGACCCAATCACCCCTGTGGTGGAACACGCTGCTCGGGCGATTTGCACAGCCGGGCTTCGAGGTGCGCATCGGGATGAACGCCAGCGGCCGGCTGGTGCGGGTGAGCCGCGCGCTGGTGCGCCAATTGGGAGCCGGCACGTTGCCGGCGCGCGCCGACGTGCTCGCCGCGTTGGCCGAGCCCACGTATGACAGCACCCCGTTCAACAGTGACTCCCCTGGATTTCGCAACCTGCTCGAAGGTTGGTTGGGCCCGGCGCGCATCCACAACAGCGTGCACGTGTGGGTCGGCGGTGACATGCAATTTGCGACGTCACCGAACGATCCGGTTTTTTACTTGCACCACTGCAACGTCGACCGCATCTGGTCCGCGTGGCAAAAGCGCTGGCCCTCGTCACCGTACTTGCCGAGCGCGGATGCGCCGGAGGAGCTCGCGTTTCATCGCCCGAATGACGCGCTCTACAGCTTCTTCGACGAGGCCGTCAGCCCCGCGGACATGCTCGTGCACGAGGCGTCGTACAGCTACGATTCGTTGGCAGATCTGGCGGTCGGACGCTGACCGGCGCCGGCTCCACCGCACATGATTCCTCGAGCACCGGGCGCGATTATCGTGCTAATTCTGCCACGTGAACCCCTCCGCTGGAGCTCAGGCGAAGCCGTCCCGGCGCGCGCTGAGTGAGCTTGTGGCAAAGGAGACCGAGCGCCAGCGCCGCGCCTCGCGGTACACGCGGCGCGAGCAGCGGTTTCGGGCTCGCGCCGAGGCATTGGCGCCTCGCTCGCGGCGCCTGCGTGCGCTGAGCGGCCTGTGCTTTGCAGCGGCGGTCGTGCCGCTCCTCGGCGTGCTGCTGGGCGAAGCGCCGCCCGTCGCGCTTCTGGCGGTGCTCGCACTCCTGGTCGCCTGCGGGGTATCGATCGCCCGGCTCGCGCGCGTACAGAAGGCGGAGGACGAGGCCTGGCGCTGGCGGCGGGTCAACGAGCGGGGCGAGTCGCGTTGTCGGAACACATGGCGCGACCTGCCGGAGCAAGGCTCGGAGCTCGTGAGCCCCGAACACCCTTACAGCAGTGACCTGGACCTCTTCGGTCCTGGCTCGCTCTTTCAGCTGATCAACGTCGGCCATACCCAACATGGCCAGCGCGCGCTCGCGCGGTTCCTCTCCGAGCATGCGGAGCTCGTAGAGGTGCGTGCGCGCCAAGAGGCAGTGCGCGGCCTGGCACCGGAGCTCGCGCAGCGCCAGGGCCTCGAGACGCTGACGCTGCGGTCGCTGCCTCGAGCCAAGGCACCTCTCGCGTCGTTGCTCCCCTCCGTGCCGCGCCCCGCCGCGCCGCCGTGCTCCGACGAGGAGGCGCTGCTCGATTGGGCGCAATCGCCGCCGCGCTTCCTGAATCGGAGGGCGCTGCGCGGGGCGGCGTGGGTCCTGCCGCTGCTCAGCGTGCTTAGCTTTTTCGCGAGCCAGGTGCTCGGTGCCTCGTCCTTGCTCTGGAAAGCCAGCGTCCTCATGCAGGTGCTGTTGATGGTTCACACTCGGCGTGACGCGGGGCAAGTGGCGGCTCTCGTATCGCGCTGGCAAGGCGTGTTTGCACGCCTCGCGAGTGCCCTTCGATGGGTCGAAGAGCTGCAGCTCGACGCCCCATTGCTGCAACGCTTGCGGCAACGAGTCCAGGGCGAGGGCGGCCAGCGGGCGAGCGTCGCGCTCGACCGGTTCGATCGCATCCTGGGTTGGTTCGCGCTCCGAGACAGCGAATGGGGGCACCCGCCCCTCAACATTCTGCTCTCTTGGGATATCCACTGCGTGGTCGCTCTAGAGCGCTGGCAGCGGGAGTCGGGCCAAAGGCTGGGGACCTGGCTCGAGGCGCTGGGCGAGGTGGAGGCGCTGTGCTCACTCGCGGGCGCGGCCTACGACAACCCGGAGTTTAGCTTCCCCGAGCTCGTCGAGGGCCCGGCGCAGCTCTCGGCGACCGGCCTCGGTCACCCGCTGCTCGCGCCGGAGGCCCGGGTCACGAGCGATGTCTCCTTACCCGCGCCGGGCTACGCCCTGCTCATCACCGGCTCGAACATGTCCGGCAAGAGCACGCTGCTTCGCGCCATCGGGCTCGCCAGCGTGATGGCGCCTGCCGGGGGCCCCGTGTGCGCAGCGCGCTTGCGCCTCAGCCCGCTCTCCGTGCACACGAGCCTGCGCGTCACGGACTCGCTGTCGGAGGGCGTGAGCCGTTTCTACGCGGAGCTCCGTCGGCTGCGGGCGATGCTGGTCGCCAGTCGAGAAGCGACGCCGGTGCTGTTTCTCATCGACGAGGTCCTCTCCGGGACCAACTCCGTCGAGCGGGGTATCGGCGCGCGCTGGGTGCTCGCCGAGCTGCTCCGAGCCGGGGCGATCGGGGCCACCTCCACCCACGACAGCGCGCTGTGCCAGCTGCCCCCGGCGCTCATGGAACGTGTCGAGCAAGCGCACTTCCGGGAGAGCGTCGAGGACGGCCGGCTCGTCTTCGATTATCGCCTGCGTCCAGGGCCCGTGAGCGGTGGCAACGCGCTGCGCCTGATGCGCTCGCTCGGGCTCGCCATCCCCTGACGACGCGAGCGCCTCGCGACCGAGCGAGCCAGCGCCAGCAGCGCGGCGGCGCCGCCGAGCGGAACGGCCCAGTCGGAAGGGAGGCCCCGTGCGCTACCCAAGCTGCAGCCCCCTCCCGAACGCTCGGTGTTCGGGCCAACGAGCGACGGCGTCGTTCCGGAGCCCGAGCCCATCATCTGCGGAATGAAAGGATCGCTCGAGCCGGCGCGCGGGACTGAGGCGTTGTACGCCTCGAGCATGGCGTTGATCTGCGTCGAATTGTCCTTGTCGACCACGCCCGCGCCGGTGTCCGAGAGCTGCAGCACCCGGAGATTGGCAGGTTGCGCATCGACCGCCGAGGGCCAGCTGCCCACGTCGGCGGCCGTGCCTCGAACGACGCCGCCTTGGGGTAGCTCGATGCGCCAAGGCGCCTCGAACTGGTAGATGTTCGGGTTGCACTCGATCACGCGCACCGCGGCGTGAACGTTGCTGACTGCGGGCAGGCTCGCGTTGAAGGTAAATACGGGGTCGACCGTCATGTCTTCGGCCGACAGCGTCGAATACAGCCGCGTCACGAACGGTCGCGAGTCGACCAGCTGTTGCACGCGCCGGAGCGGCTGGATGACGCCGGCCTCGATCGCGTTCAAGTAGCTCGAGGGAGAGAGGGTGATCGACTGCGAATAGCAACTGGGGCACAGCTTGAAGTCCTCGAACGCCAAGCCTTGCGGCAAGACCACGGCAGCGCGAACGGCATCCCAGAAGCCATCGAAGGAGCCGTAGCGAGAGTAAGTGGTGTCGAACAGCTCGCCGAAGCTCCGATACACCTGGCTCTCATAGCCTTGCCACTCGGCCTCCTCGAAGTCCTGCCAGATCACGCCGCGCAGGTCGGCCGAGCCCCCCGCAAATTCCGTGACGAAGCCCTGGCCCCCGCTGTCGTTGGCGGCGGCGGTCACGACGGATTCATAGTTGGCAGAGGCGTTGAACCAATTGACGCGTGCCTCGTTGAGCTCGAGGGAGTGGTAGTTGAAGGGCACGGCGCGGGCGTCCGAGAGCATCCAGGTCATGACCCCCATGTCGTCGTTCGCCGCCACCCCGGTCAGCTTGATCGGGATGCTCGGCAGGTCGCCGTCGTAGGTGAGCACGATCGGGCGTATCGAGCCCGTGGAGGAGCCTTTGACGAGCTTCAGCGCCAACAGGTACATGCCGCTCTCCAGATAAGGCCCGATCAGCTCGGCGGACTGCGGCAGCACGTCGTAACCGTTCGCCGTCAACCACTCGAGCGCCGCCCCCGCCGGGTCGTCCAACGCGGGGTCGAGCGCGAGCGCCGTCCAATCGAACGCGCCGACGACGCCGGAAGCGGCGACCGTCACGCCACCGACGCTAGGATCGCCAGGGGCCCCAACATTGACGGCAGGGGGTACCGCGCCTCCCGATCCGCCCGACCCGCCCGACCCGAAGGAATTCGCGGAGCGGCACGTGCCCTCGACTTGCGTCGTGAGATTGTACTGCGGATTTGTCGCCGCCTGCAGCCGCTGGAAGGCCAGGTCCGACGCCACTTCGATCTCGCCCTCGGCATCCGGGACGCTGGAGATGGGCAAGAGCCAGGAGAAATTCTCGGACGGCCCCTCGTACATGATCTGGATCACGGCCGTCACCGTGCCGTCGCCGTTGTTGGCAAAGATGATGCGTTCTGCAGCCTGATTTACGGGCTGAGACTGTGAGCAGAAGAACCCGCCGCAGGCGGACGCGGGCGCGGCGAGCAGAGCGAGGGCACTCGCGAGGACAACGCCCGTGAGCGCGGAAAGAGCTGTAAGTCGACGTCGCATAAGTTCTCCGATCAGCGGTGGCACACGCTGGCACAAGGTGAGGGGCTGGCTCGCCCCTGCGCGGCTCGTCGCAAGACGCGTGCCGGCGTCAGCAAGGCTGAGGCGCGCTCGACGACCCGCGCTTCACTGCCTTTCGCCCACACGGCGATTTGGCTTTTGATTGTCATTATCAATCAGAGCGGGTAGTGCTCAGCGAACGCCGCTCACGCTGGCTCATTCGAGCACGACACGCTGACCCGGGCTTTCGCCAGGCTCGCCGAACGCACGCTCGGCCACCTCTTTAGCCAGCCCAGCGCGCGAGCGCGTTATGAGCGTTGGCTGCTCAAAGAGGCGCCGCGTCTATTCTCGCTGGACGGCCCCGAGCAGGGGCTGGTCCGCACCGATCTCGAGCGGAGATGAAAGACTCGAGGTTACTTTTGATCTTTGGCCCGTGCACGGCCCTGCTCGCTTCCGCCTGCGGGAACGAGGCGACGGTTTTGTCACGTGAGGTGGCCGAGCAGTCGCCAGCTCTCGAGGCTGACGGCCCCCCTGCTCTGCCGGCTCTGCCGCGTGATGGACGATACGAGCCTGCTGCCGGAGCGCGGCGGGCTGTTGCTGGAGGTGGGCGGCAATCGCAACGGCGTCCGATATGACGACGCGGTCCTGCAAGCTTTCTTTTACCACGACGAGGGCTGGTTTAATTTCCGCTATGTGGGCGCAGGCCGAGCTGGCGGCTCTGGCTCTTTGACCTCGCAAGAGAGGCCGCGGCGCCTGTCGAGGGTATCGACGTCGAGATTGGATAGGGCGCGCAGTTCGCGGTGCTCGATGGCCGCGCGTTCGTGTTCTTGCCTTACGACTCGTACGCTCGTTCCAAGATCTACGAGATAGCGCCGAGTGGTGTCGCCACCGAGCGATACGACGTGCTCGGCGACGTCTTCAAGTGGGTGAGGCTGAGGTGAGCCGACGGTCATCCATGCGGTGAAACTACTCCGGTTGCAACACGGGCCTTGCATCTGCCGTCCGAGCGATCGAAAACGATCGCCTGGGCACCGCCGAACGCGGAGCTTGAAAGGAAACGACGATGAAGCTGGGAGTGCTGTGCTCGCTTTCGGGCCTCTTAGGATTAACGCTGTTGCTCCCCGCGTGTGGCGGAGGGAAAGCGCCCGCGTCGTCACCTGCCACTCAGGGCGCCGAGTCGGGAGCAGCCCCGGGCGGAGGGGCGGATCCTGCACCCGTCAAAGCAGCGCCGCGCGCGGATGCGTCCGTGTTGGCGCGGAAGCTCATCTTCGGTAACCCCGACCGGGCCGCTCCGCGCGTCAGCCCAGACGGGAAGCAGCTCGCCTGGCTCGCGCCGAAGGAGGGTGTGCTGAACGTTTACGTCGCGCCTGCCCTCGACGTCGAGAAGGCGAAGGTGGTGACGGACGAGAAGGGCCGCCCCATTCCAGGCTTTAGCTGGGCCTTCGACAACAAACACATCCTGTATTCGATTGACAAAAACGGTGATGAAAACGTCCACGTCTTCAGCGTGGACGTCGTAAGCTCGGTCGTGAAAGACCTGACACCCTTCGAAAAAACTCAGGGCCGCATCCAGGGGCTGAGCGACAAGTTTCCCTCGGCCGCGGTCCTGGCAACCAATGATCGCGACGAGAAGTATCACGACATCTACCGCGTCGACATCGTCAGCGGGCAGCGCACGCTCTTGCAAAAGAACGAAGCGTTCGCGGGCTTCGTCACCGACGATGCGTTCAAGGTGCGTTTTGGGCTGAAGCCAAAGCCCGACGGCGGCTTCGACCTGATGCGCTCGGATGGCAAAGCGGGGTTTACCCCGTTTCAGACCATCCCAGCCGAGGACAACCTCACCACGGGCCCGATGGGGTTTGACAAGGCGGGCACCACGCTTTTCATGCGCGACAGTCGCGATCGCGACACGAGCTCGCTCGTGGCCCTCAACACCAAGACCAACCAGCCCAAGGTCCTCGCCGAGGACGCGCGCGCGGACGTGGCGGGTCTGATGCTGAGCCCGATCGACGGGCACGTCGAGGCGGTATCCTTCGATTACGAGCGACGCAACTGGAAGCTGCTCGACCCGGCGCTCGAGGCAGATCTCGCGTACCTGAAGGGCGTCGTCGATGGGGACATCGAGGTCATGAGCCGCAGCCGCGACGACAAGACCTGGACCGTCTCGTACGTGGTGAGCGACGGGCCCGTGCGCTACTATCTGTACGATCGCACGCAGAAGCTTGCGACGTTTCTGTTCACGAACCGCCCCGCGCTCGAGGGCTTGAAGCTCGCGAAGATGCACCCCGTCGTCATCCCGGCCCGGGACGGCAAAGCGCTCGTCAGCTACCTGTCGCTTCCGCCGTCCGCCGATAGCGACGGAGACGGCAGGCCGAGCGAGCCACTGCCGACCGTGCTCTTCGTTCACGGGGGGCCCTGGGCGCGCGACAGCTGGGGCTTCAGCAGCTCCCACCAATGGCTCACGAGCCGCGGCTACGCCGTGCTCAGCGTGAATTATCGCGGCTCCACCGGCTTCGGCAAATCGTTCGTGAACGCGGGCGACAAGGAGTGGGCCGGCAAGATGCATGAAGATCTGCTCGACGCCGTCGAGTGGGCCAAGCAGAGCGGCATCGCCGATCGCCAGCGGGTCGGGATCATGGGCGGCAGCTACGGCGGCTACGCGACGCTCGTAGGCCTGGCCTTCACGCCCGAGGCGTTTACCTGTGGCGTCGACATCGTGGGTCCGTCCAACCTGAACACGCTCCTCAGCAGCATCCCGGCCTACTGGGCTCCGATGTTCGAGTACTTCGCGCGCCGGGTCGGCGACCCCCGCACGGAGGAAGGCAAGAAGCTGCTCAGCGAGCGCTCGCCGCTCACGCGAGCCAACGCCATCCAGCGCCCGCTCTTGATCGGGCAGGGCGCCAACGACCCGCGCGTCAAGCAGGCGGAGAGCGATCAGATTGTGAGCGCGATGAAAGCCAAGCAGCTCCCCGTCTCGTACGTGCTGTTCCCGGACGAAGGTCACGGCTTCGCTCGCCCCGAGAACCGCATGGCTTTCTTCGCCGTCGCGGAGATGTTCCTCGCCCAACACCTGGGCGGAGTGTATCAGCCGGTGGGCAGCGACTTCGAGGGTGCGAGCATCAGCGTGCCTGAAGGAGCGGAGCACATCCCGGGGCTGTCGGCGTCATTACCCAAGAAGTGAGCCCGCCGTCGCGGGCGGCAAGCGCCTATCTGCCTGTCTCGCGTGGAACAATGCGCAGGGCCTCGGGCCAGCGTATAAGGCCCCATGGGTTCCACCGAAGCAGCAGCCAACGAGCTGCGGCAGACCCGGCTGTCCAGGTTCGGTCGAGTGCTCACTTTCGTGACGCTGGGCTACGGCGGACTCATGGCGTTCACTACGATCTATGTGGGTCGGTTCGCTTTCAATGGCGTGAGCGTTCGGCTCCTTTTGGCGGCCGCCGCGTTCGCCACGCTCTGGCTGCTCTTGGGTGGCAGGCCGAGATCACCTCGATTCGTCCGCGCCGTCGAGCTCTCGACGCTGTTCGTCGGCACCGCGGCGTTCTCGACGATGGCGCTGGTCATGGACCTCACCTCATCGCCAGACATGGTCGTGCGCAGCGCGCTCACCTACATGCTGCTCGTGTACGCGGTCTATGTCCCATCCACGGCGCGGCACACGCTGCTGCTGGCTGCGCTGATGACGGTGCCGCTCTTGGGGTGCGTGTTCGTCGCGTTCAGCGCGTGGGACCCGGCGCTGTATGATCCGCCGGCGGCCATCTGGCCCAAGGGCGAGGTGGGGGATATGGCCTACCCCGCGACCGTGGCCTCCGCCTTCATCTGGGGCATCGCGGTAGCGATGGCCGCCGCCTTTTCGCAGACGATCTTTGGTCTGCGCAAGGCCGTGAGCGTCGTTCGGCGCCTCGGGCAGTACACGCTCGAAAAGAAGCTCGGGGAGGGCGGGATGGGGGCGGTCTACCGCGCCTCCCACGCGATGCTGCGCCGGCCCACTGCCATCAAGCTCATCCTGCCCGACCGCGCGGGCAAGGACGCGCTCACGCGCTTCGAACGCGAGGTGCAGCGTACCGCGATGCTCACGCACCCCAACACGGTCACCGTGTTCGACTACGGGCGCACGACAGACGGCATCTTTTATTACGCCATGGAGCTTCTGGAAGGCGCTTCTCTCGACGAGATCGTCGAGGTCGACGGTGCCCAACCGGAGGAGCGCGTGATCCACCTGCTGGAACAGGCCGCGGCATCGCTCGCGGAGGCACACGACGCTGGGCTCATCCATCGGGACGTCAAGCCCGGCAACATCCTGGTCGTCGATCGGGGCGGCATCTCCGACCTGGTGAAGGTCGTCGACTTCGGTCTGGTCAAGGACATCGGGCCCAGAGCAGGCGGCGAGGCGACGTCCGAGCCCGCGCTCACCATGACGAACGCGATCACCGGTACGCCGCTCTACATGGCGCCCGAGGCGCTGACCGCACCCGAGAACGTTGACGCTCGCGCGGACCTGTATGCGCTCGGCGCGGTCGGGTACTGGCTGTTGACGGGCACGCACGTCTTCGGCGGAAAAACCATCCTCGAAGTGTGCGCCCAGCACCTGCACTCGATGCCCGAGCCTCCGTCCACACGCCTCGGTGCGCCCGTGGCGTCCGACCTCGAGGCGGTGCTCCTCGCCTGCCTCGCCAAGCGACCCGCGGATCGGCCTGCGTCGGCGCATGTCCTCTGCCAGCGCCTGCGCGCCTGCGCGGCGGCGGGCAGCTGGACCAACGAGCGAGCCGCGAGCTGGTGGGCCCTCCACCGTCACGAGCTGCGTTCGGGCGGCGCGGGCGCAAGCGCCGCTCTCCAGACCAGCGCCCCCCAGCTCAAGCTCACCCGCATCGCGGAGTGAGGTGCGCAGCTCGACGTCATGGGTTCGACTCAGGCGCTCGGATCGCGAGCGCGGATGCGTGGCGCTCGCTCACGTCCTCCATCGGGGCGCAGGCGCAGCGCTGCCCGACGCAGAGCGCTACGTAGGCATCGAGCAGGTGCGCGATACCCACGAGATCGCGCCGGCGGCGCCACGCTGAGAAAAATGCCGGATTCTGCGGAGAATCCCGCAGCTGCGGGCGGGCGCCCATCGGGCCGACGAGCGTGCCAGAGACCCCAGAAGCGCTGCGCTGCCGCACGAGGCTCGTTTGCACCCAAACAACGGACGCACTCTTCGTGAGGGGGACGCCGCGCGCCAGGGAGTTGTTTGCACCCCAAACAACGGACGCACCCGTCCGCTGCGCTCGCGGCAGCGCCGAGGCCAACATCCAGGCGTGAGCTTCAGGCGCCCGCGGCCAAGACTCGGCGAGCCGTCGCCAGTAGGTTTGCACTCCAGAACGCCGCAATGCACGTCCGCCCGCAAGGCAGGCAAGCCGCCCGAAGATGTCTTTCTGACGTTCGATCATCCTGGTGGAGAGCGTCAATCCTCTGGATCAGCGGCGCTACGTCGTCGTGCTGCGCAACCCACCGGGCGCGCATCCCGTTCGCGGCCCCAGCGCCCGTGAGAGGCCAGCATCGCGATGCGTTCGACGAAGAACGGCCGAGGAACTTGACCGGTTCTGGGACGCGGTCATACTGCCAGTATGACCAGCATCGAGAAGATCGCGATCAGCCTGCCGAAGAGCGTCGCTGAACGCACCCGGAAAGCGGTAAGCCAGGGTCACGCAGCCAGCGTGAGCGCATACATCGTCCAGGCGCTCGAGGAGAAGGTCAAGCTCGACGAGCTATCCACCTTGCTGGCAGAGATGCTCGAGGAATCGGGAGGGCCGCTCACCCGGGCAGAGGAACGTGCGGCGGACCGGGCTCTCGGCGTGAAAAAGACGAAGGCACGGAGGGCTCGCAGCTGATGGCGGGTTTGACGTTGGACGCGGGGGCACTGATTGCGTTCGAGAGGAACGATCGGCGTTTCGTCGCCTTGCTCATACGCGCCCTCCATCATAGGCACGCGTTGACGGTGCCTGCAGGCGCCCTGGGTCAGGTCTGGCGCGATGGGCGCCGTCAAGCTCGCCTCGCGCGCTTGCTCGGCTCCGCTGAAGTGACGATAGAGGCTCTCGACGATCAGCGAGCGCGCGCGGCAGGTCAGCTGTGCGGTGTCCGGGGCACGGTCGATGTCATCGACGCCTCCGTCGTACTGTGCGCTCGGACGCACGGCCACCGGCTCGTCACGTCCGATCCGGACGACATCCGGGTGTTGGATCCGAAGATCGCAATCATCGCGGTTTAGGCACCAACGCCCGGGGCCACCTTGCCCTCCGCTCGCTTCCTCGGCGTCTCGCCAGCGCCGCGCTGACCGGATGTCCCAGCCTTCGTCCGTTAGCGCAAGGCGCCCGATCTTGGGCCCGGCCTTGACGGCTTCGTGGATTACCAAACGATCGCGACGAGCTTCGAAGAGCGGATGGCCCGATCCTTCGTCACCAGTGGAGCACCGCAATGCAGTGCAGTAGCAACGATGAACCGATCGGCAGGATCATCATGCATTGATAGGCCATCGGCGGCCAGGGCGATCCTCGCTTCGAGCCCAACGACCTGCCATCGCTCGCTGCTTTCGATACCGCTCAGCCATTCGCCGACGGTCACCGGCAATTCGATCTTACGCTTTCGAACGAGCAGCGCCGACTCCCAGAACACGATGGCCGGAATCAAGATCTTGTCCGCAGAGTCCAGACTGGTTCGCGCCTTCCGGCTGAGCTTATCGGGTAGAAAGCTCCACCAGAGTGCGGCATGAGTGTCGAGTACGAATGAGCTCACTCGTCGAGCGCCTGCCAGTGGGTGAGCGCGCTGGAGGGTGCCAACAGGTCGGCATCATCGACGAGTTGTCGAGCTTTGCCTCGCCACCGTGCCAGGAGCTCTCGCTCCAGATCTTCCGGATCCTCCATCGGCACGAGCCGGGCCACCGGCTTTCCTCGCTTGGTGATCACAATTTCCGTCTTGCTGGACGCAACAGCGTCGATCAGCGCCAGGCAGCCCTGTTTGAATAAGCCCGCCGGCACCTGTTTTCGTCCACTAGTAACCATGGTCACATTCTATGGCCATTTCGCCGTCGACGCAAACTGAGTCGGCGTCCAGTTTTGGCTCGGGGCGGTTGTGGAATGCCGCTCCTTGCCGCCGTTACGAGCCGGGTGCTTGATCTGCTCGCGGAGTGCCCGTGTCTGTCGTCGCCCGAGAGTTGGTGCATCACGCTTGGGATGGCTGTTCTGGCATCGCGGGTGCTGCAGCACGGCGGGACGAGCCGGCCAAGAAAGCAGCGCGTTCGAGCAAGGCGAGCGCGTGGAGCGGGACGTCATTTTTCTGCTCCGTTGCGGGAGCGCAAAAAAAGCGCTCAACCTACACAGGAGGATGTACGTTCCTTCCATCAACTGCCCCGCTCGGGCAGCGGTATGCTCGCCTTGCCAACCCTACAGCGTCCAGCAGCACGTGATCTTCGATGCTGGATCGGAGCCCTCACGCTGTGCGTGTGGCTGGCTCCCCAAGGGTCACCGGCTGAAAGCCGCGCCGTCAGCGCCGACGTGCGCCGAACCGACGCGGTCCTGGTTGGGTCATCCTCGTTCAATCAGGCGTTCGGGCTCATCATGGCGCGCGAGCTCGGGCGCATGGGGTATCAGGTCACCCGCAAAGGCGTCTCCGGCGCGGGGCTGGCCCGGCCCGACTTTCACGACATGAGCCAAGAGCTCGAGGCGTTGCCGATCAGCCCGAGCACGGCCGCCGTGTTCGTCTACCTCGGCGTCAATGACGCGCAGGCCGCTTGGCTCTACCCGGCTGAACGCGGCCCGTCTGGGCTGAGCTCCGTGCCCTTTGAGGCGCCGGAGTGGGACGCGGTGTACGGGCGGCGGACGCACGATTTTCTGGAGCGGATCTGCCAGCGCGGCGCGCGGCGTGCCGTGGTGCTCCTGCCCGTGGATGTGGATCGTCCCGATCTGCAGCAGCGCTTGGCGCGCATTCGCGAGCTCCAGATACGCGCCGCCTCGAGCACGAGCTGCGCCGTAACGGTTCAAACGGCCGGTGACGCCGGCCAGTTTGCGGTGGCCGGCGTTCCCATGCGGCTCCCGGACGGGTTCCACATGAGCCCGCGAGGCGCCGAGGTGGTCTGGGAGCGAATCCTGCCAGAGGTGCTGCAGTTGCTCGAAGGCGACGCGCCGCTCTAGCGTCAGGGCGCAGCGGCTGGGCTCTCCGCCGGCGACGCGGCAGCCGGCAAGAGCCTCGCGTCGAGGTACTGGTCGTCCCTCAGGAACTTCCTGGCCGCGAGCCGCACGTTGTCGCTCGTGACGCGCTGGGTGAGGTCGTGCAAGATGAGGATCTGGCGCGGGTCCTCGTCGAGCCGGTATTTGCTGACCAGGCGCTCGAGCCAGAAGCCGTTGCTCCGGTAGCCCTCTTCGAGGTCCCGCGTGCGCTCGCTCTTTATCTTCTCCACGTAGCTCGCGTCGATGCCCGACTGCTTCACCTGGGCGATGACCTCGCGCGCGGCCTGCTCTAGCTTGTCGGCGTCGCTCGGCTTGCAGTCGAAGGCGATGCTCAAGGTGTACTCGTTGTAAGGCACGCGCTCGAAGCTGGAGTTGACGCTCGGGGTGTAGACTCCTCCGAGCCGCTCTCTCAGCACCTCCCGGATGCGGATCGACAGGAAGCTCTGGAGCGATACCAGGTCGGTGTGCGCATGCTCGGACCAGGGCGACTCCCCGTGGAACATCAGCACCACCGCCTCCTTGTCCTCTTTGCCTGCCCGAACGGTGACGTTCGTCACACCCTTTCTGCGGCGTAGCCCGAGGTCCTTGAAGGCCTCCTTCTTGCCCTTGCCGGGCAGGCTCGCGAGGTAGCGCTCGACCAGCGGCCGGAACGCGGCCTCGTCGATCTTACCGACGAACACGAAGCTGAAGTCGCTCATGTTGGAGAAGCGCTCGGCATAGAACTGGAGCGCCGTGTCGAGCTGCAGCGCGTCGACCGTCGCCGGCGTGGGCGCCGAACGCCGTGGCTGATCTCCCCACATCTTCTTCGAGATCGCGTCACCGAAGACAGACCCCGGATCCACGTCGCGATTGCGCAGGTACTCGCGAATGGCGGCGCGCATCGCCTCGAACGCTGGCTCGTCTCGCCGCGGTGCGGTGGCATACAGGTAGATGAGCTGGAACAGCGTCTCCACGTCTTTGGGAGCGGCTCGGCCGTTGATGCCCTCGGACAGCTCGTCGATCCACGGCGACGCGCTCACCACCTTGCCCGCCAACACTTTACCCAGGGCTTGCCGGTCGAACGCGCCCACGCCGCTGGCGAGCACGATCTGCGCGGCAAAGTTCGCAGAAGGGAAGTCCCGCTTGCTGACCTTAGCGTTGCCTCCAAAGCTGGTGGACTCCATGAGCACCTCGTCGCTCGCGAATTCCGTCGGCTTGAGCACGACGCGCACGCCGTTCGACAGGCCCCAAACCGTCAGCCCCACCTCTTCGATGCGTTGCTCGCTGACGATGCGGCCCGGGGTGGGAGCCTGGGGCAAAAGCTCGCTCTGTACGACCTGGTCCTGGTAGGCCGCGAGCGACCGGCTCTTCGCGCGACCGACCGCCGCGAGCAGGCTGCTCTTCTCCGGCATCGCGTCGCGCGTGGCGCCGCTGGCGAGCAGGACCTCTTGACTGCTGCGCATGCCCTCCAGCATGCCGAGCGTCACCTCTTGCGCGCTGATCGCGGCGAGCAGGCGGTTACCGAGCTCACGCTCGAACTCGGGAGCCGTGACGACATCGCCCGTGATGAAGAGCTCGCTCAGGGACTGAGCGATGGCCACGATGGACTCGGTCTCTCGCGCTTGCACCGCGCGCTCGAGCGAGCGCGCATAGTCGCTCTTTACCCGCCCGAGCTCAGCCTGGGTGAACCCGTGGCGTTCGACGCGCGTGAGCTCGCTCAATAACACGTCGAGGCTGCTCGGGATCTGGCCTGCCTTGGCGCGCGCGCCGACTTGCAGCAGATCCAGCTCGTTCAGGACGCCGAACGCGATGCTGCTCGAGGCGGCCGTGAACGGGGCGTCCGGGCGCTGAGCGATCTCGCTCAGGCGGCTGTCGAGCATCTGCGCCCCCATGGCGTACAGCAGCCGCGCGCGAGTGTCGGCCTCGGTACGCCGCGGCTGCGCAGGCGCCTTGAACAACACGGCGATCGAGGACGCCGGCATTTCAGGGTCGGTGATGACCGCGGCCACCGGATCCTTGCTCACCGGGATGCTGGCGTCGGGCGCCGCCTGGGGCGAGCCGCGAGGAACCTTGTCGAAACGCGCGCGCAGGCTCTGCTCGAGCGCCTTCGGATCGATGTCCCCGACGGCCACGATCGCCATGCGCTCCGGGCGATACCAGCGCTGGTAGTAGGAGGTGAGGCGCGCGGCATCCATCTGCTCGAGAGTGGCCTTCTCCCCGATCGGCTCGCGCTCGAGGTAGCGTGAGCCCGCGAGCAGCAGGTCCCGAGTCTGGTCGCCCACCCGCTTGCCCATGCCTTGCCGAGCGAGCCACTCGGAGAGCAAGATCGCCCGCTCGCTCTGCACGGCCTCGGGCGCGAAGCTGATGCTCTGGGCCCAATCCTCCAGAATATCGAGCGCCGTCTCCAACAACTTCGGATCGTCGGTGGGCACGCTGAGCTGGTACTGCGTTCGATCGAAGCCGGTGGAAGCGTTCAGATCCGAGCCGAACGACATGCCGCTCTTCTCGAAAAAGTCCATGATCGCTTGCCTCGAGAAGCGGCGCGTGCCGTTGAAGGCCATGTGCTCGACGAAGTGGGCCACGCCGCGCTGGTCGTCTTCCTCGTGCAGAGAGCCGGCACCCACCACGAGCAGCAGCTGGACCCGTTGATCCTTGGGCTTCTGCCGCTTGAGGTAGTAGGTGAAGCCGTTGCTCGAGCTACTGGTCGCCACGCTCGGATCCAGCGGCAATGCGGGCGATGCCGAAGCGGCTGCGGCTGCGGCCTCAGCCCCTTGCGCTCCCGGCGCCGCGGCGGGGTTGGCCAGCGCGCTCGACCCGGCCGGCGATGCCGCGCAGCCGAGAGCCAGACCGATCAGCAGAAGTGCGGCCTTGCGAGCCGCGCACCGAATTGAGCTAGACATGACCAGACCCCTTAGACAAAGCGCCACGATAGCGGAACTGGCCTGTCCACTCACCACGTAAAATGCGCCCCGAGGCAGGGCGACAGGCGTGACGAGCGACGCTGCATGTGCCGAGCTGGCGCCAGAGAATGACCGCAAAAGCCGGTCGGGCTCGAGCGCCCGACGCGCGGCAGCGCCACCCTGAACGGCCAGCGCTGCGGAAGCTCACCCCGCCGAGCCATCGACCAGGGGCTGGTGCTGGTGCCAGAAGATCTGTCCGGCGGCGCCTTGCACCGAAACATCCTCCGACGTGAGCGTGGGGCTCCCGGATAGGCTCGGACCAGACGCACGCTGGAGAGATCTGCCGCTTGGCGCCCGGTGCGTTGCGCGTCAAACAATCGAAACGATGCGCTAGTTGCGCGCGATCGCGGCGCATAGTATCATTGATTACGGCTGATGATACCATGAACCGACCGCCGAAAAGGACCGCCTCGGGGCGCTTCGTGCTGCGCCTCGAGCCTAAATTGCACGCCGCCCTGCAGGCGGCAGCCAAGCTCGCGGGGCTGTCGCTCAACGAGTATTGCACGCGCAAGCTGAGCGCGCCGATCGGAGCCGTTGAGCTGGGGCCGGCGGCGTTGCTCGTCCAGCGTGCGGCGGAGATTCATGGCGCGGACCTCGTGGGTGTGGTCGCTTTCGGTTCCTGGGCGCGCGGTGAGGCGGGCCCTCAATCCGATCTGGATGTACTGGTAGTGCTGGACGCCGGCCGACCGCTGATTCGCTCGCTCTATCAGGCGTGGGATGAAGAGGCGTTGGCGTGGGAGACGCACGCCGTGCAGACGCACCTCGTTCACTTACCCGAAGCCGGCGCCGCTGGGACGGTCTGGGCGGAGGCAGCCATCGACGGCATTGTGTTGTTCGAGCGCGACCTCTCGATCTCGAGGCGTCTCACTGTCGTACGCCGCGACATCGCCGACGGTCGTTTGGTTCGCCGCACGGTGCACGGTCAGCCCTATTGGGCGAAGGTTGCCTGATATGCAAAATCGCGAGCTTGCCGCTGACTACGTACAGCGCGCGAAGATCCGGCTCCGGGCAATCGAAGTCCTGTACGACGCCGGGAGCTGGGCGGACGTGGTGCGGCAAAGCCAAGAGGTCGTGGAGCTCGCGCTCAAAGGGCTGCTACGGAAATACGGCGTCGAGCCGCCAAGGATTCACGACGTATCCGCGATCCTCCTTGCGGAGCGGGAGCGGCTTCCGGAACCGCTGCAGCCAAGCCTCGAACAGCTAGGGGCCATCTCCCGCAATCTGCGGCGAGATCGCGAGCTCGCGTTCTATGGCGCCGAGGACTTGACGCCGTCGAGCTTCTACTCTCGTGAGGATGCAACCCGCGCACGACAGGACGCTACGCTAACGGTCGAAACCGTCGCGCCACACGTGCTCGCGGCGACCTGAGGCGGACATTGACCGGAGCTGCTCAAAGCTATCGCTTCTCGGAGGACCTCGACTTCTCCTCCGTCCGCGCGCCAACTGGCGCGGCGCTCGCTCACCGCCGGGTCGCCATCCTCTCCATCAGCCACATCTTCGAGCCCACCCTACTCGAAGAGTCCGTTCCAGCTCGGACCGCACATTGGGTCCCTTCGTGCCGGATTTGCCAGACGTTGCGGAGACAAGAGCCCGTCTCGAGGACGCTCTGAAGGTACAAAAGGCATGGACGCCAAGCCGAAGCCAACGGTACCTGCCATTGCCTTCCCTACCCGCCCATCCGTCGGAGCTCACCGGAGTTGAGTTTCCAAGTTGCGGGCGATCGGCACTAAAAACCGCGTCGGTAGCGGCCGCGGCGTGGCATAGTCCGTTCTCTGCATGGTCAGCACGAGGCTAAGCTCCCGGCGCGGGCAAACGCGAGGGTCGATGCAGGCGTGGGCCGTTGGTCTTTGCGCCTTTGCTTGTTCCGGGCAGGCTTTCGCCAACGGGCGTTTCCCGACGGCCAACCAACTCGTCGTCGACCCGGTCGAGCCTGCTCATTTGATGGTGCGTGCGACCTTCGGCCTGCTGCAGACCTTTGACGCCGGCGCCAGTTGGACCTGGGTTTGCGAAGAGGCCATCAGCCAGAGGACGCTCGTAGACCCCGAAGCCGTCATCATGGGCGATGGCGGCGTCCTGCTCGGCCTGGTGGATGGCATCGCGCTCGGAGACAAGACGGGCTGCGCATGGAGCCGCGCAACGTCGGGCGTCGATGGCCACGCCGTCAACGATCTGATCCGGCACCCCGACTTACTCTCCCGTGCGTATGCCACGCTGATCCTGCCCCTGGACGGCCTGTATGCAGGCCAGGTCGTGATGACAGACGATGCGGGGCGTACCTGGGCGCCGGTCGGTGAGGTGCTCATGGACACCTATCCGGTCACGATCGAGATCGCACGCTCCCGCCCGGAGCGGCTGTACCTGGGCGCCAACGATAGCAGCATCGCCAACGGCTCCATCGGCGTGTCGGATGACGGCGGCAGGACGTTCGTGTTGCGAGCGCCGCCTGCGGGCTCGGATTCCATCTACGTGAGCGCCGTAGACCCGGGGAACGCCGACCGCCTCTACGTGCGGTCGTATTATCCAGAAAGCAACCTGTACGTGAGCGACGACGCCGGGCTGAGCTACACGCTCATCTACCGCTCCACGAGCGCGCTGACGGGCTTCGCGCTGTCTCCAGATGGCGCTCGCGTCGCGGTCGGTGATCAAACGTCGGTCGTGATCCTGTCGCGGCAAGCCACTGACGCGGGCAGCGCCTACGGCGTGGAGCAGAGCTATCCGATGAACGTCACGTGCCTCGGTTGGACTGCGCGCGGCCTGTATGCGTGCGCGACCGAGGCCAGCGACGGCTTCTCACTCGGTCTCTCAACCGACGGCGCAAAGAGCTTCGCGCCGCTGCTCCGGTTTGCCGATCTGCGTCCCGTCACCTGCCCTCGGGAGACCTCCGGAGCGCGCTGCACGCAGAGCGACTGCGCGCTCGCCACCCTGTTCCGCTCCTCCTGCGAGGGGGACGTCGCCCCACCCGACGAGGGCACTCCGGTGGTCGCTACGGGCGGCGCCGCTGGAGCACCGGCTGACGCGGCGAGCCCGGCGCCAAGCCCCGAACCACGAGGCGCCGCGCCCGACGCGAGCGACGCCCCCGTGGCCAGCGTACGTCCCGCGGCGAGAAGCTGCGACTGTGACCTGATGGCTTCGGGAACGGCGACGCGCGACGCGCTGTATGCACTCGCGATCTGCGCCATCGCCAGGCTGCGAGCACGCCGCCGCGCACCGCAACCACCGCCCCGTTGAAATCAGTTCAAGAGCCCGTACACCTCGAGCGCGTTCGAGAACGTCGCCAACGACGTCGACATGTGCTGGCTCCTGCCTTTCAACCAGGCCTGCCGCGAGCTGAATCGCAGCACGTGTCGAACAAGATGCTCGCCGGGGCTCTGCAATTCATCAAGGACCAGTGAATTCCGGATCGGCGGCGAACTCGGCCGCGCTCAGCACGCGCACCCCCTGCCGGAGCAGGCCGGTAAAGTGGCGGCGGTTGTCGGTCACGACGGTGCGAGCACCTGCGAGACGAGCGGTCTCGGCGATGTGCGCGTCGTAGAGCCGACCTCCAACGACCCGATCGCGGACGAGGCCGCGCAGGAACTCGGAGCGGTCGCCGGCGGGGAGGTCGCACACTGTCCAACGTGCCAGCACGTCGTCCTGGAGAATCCGAACGGAATCCGCCGGAGTCAGCCGATACTCCGGCGGCAGTCGAGTCGTCACCGCGAAGAACTCGAGGCAGCAGTGCCAGGCGGTAGCAGGTGGCTCGAGGCGGCCGAGGGCGATGGCGCCGAGCACTCGCAGCGCCGCCTCCGAGGAGGTTCCAAAGTCTATCGTGCCGGCCACGATGACGCTGGTGTCGAAGAATAGCGGGCTCACCAAGGCCAACGATTCCGCTCCTCATCGATCAGAGCGGAGATGTTTACCTCCGAACGTTCGCCGGGCGGCACCATCGGCCGCGCCACCCAACGCTCCCCGACCCGCACGAGCTCGGGACCGGCAATGCGCGGGATGAGCCGAATCGATACGTCGTCGAGCACGATGTCTATCTCCGTACCGGGACGCAGCCCGGCTCGGGTGCGAATCTCGGCGGGGATGACCACGCGCCCTGCCTTATCGATGGTAGTGCTCATGCCAGTCCAATGCCATTGTAGTGGCATATTGTCAAATCCGCCATGTTAACCGCTGCAAAGAGCGCGCGCACGTCGCCGCGCCGCCGCGACCGCAGCGATAGCGGCCAGCCCGAGGAGCGGCCGCACCGCCTCACAAAGACCAAGCCGGCCCACCTGGCTCGAGCTCGCACCTCGAGCTCGGCCTTGGAGCAAGCGCGGGAGCTCATCGGCCGTCAACTTGCGGCCCTTCCGGAGTCCTCGGCGGATGCACGGTTGATCCTCGACGGAAGGCGCTCTGCTCGCGAGATCATGCGCGCTGCGGGAAAGGACCGGCCAAACGGGGCGAGCAGCTGGAAATGGCTGATGTAGATCAGATGTAGGGCGAGGCCGAGGCCAGGGTGCTGATGACTCGAGCGACGGGGACATCGCCCGGCCGCGGGCGTGCCGCGCAAGCGCGCGTCTAGTGCCAATGGTCTCGTCCATACGAAGACCCGAAAAGCTCGAGTCAGCTGCGTAGTCGCCCGAGAACCGGCCCGGAACCGTAGTTTCTACGGTGAGGACCGGAAGCGCAGGGCGACATAGCAGATGGCCGAGATCTTCGGGGGTGGTCGCGCTTTCGAAATGGACCAATGGACGATTTAGTTCAAGAGCCCGTACACTCTGAGCGCGTTCGAGAACGTCGCCATATACAGGTGACCGTTCGCGACGACGGGCGGGCAGAACTTCGCAAAGTTCCCCAGCCGATCGCGCTGGGTATTTTGTTCGCTGCTCCACAGCAGCCGAGAGACGTCGGCCGCGTCGAAGGCGTACACCCCGCCGGGCACCGTCTCGTGCCAGGCGTCCCCCAGGGGGATCGATGCCCACAGGATACCGCTGCCTGCCGCCGCGCCGTTCGAGGACAGCGCGAGGAACCCACCCGGGTGACCCGGCGTGTACACGTCCGACTCGACAAAGGGCACCTGCAAGCGATGCGTCACCGGATCCATGCGGTAACCGATCAGCGGACCCTGCTCGGGCCACAGGTACAGCCACTCGCCGCCGCCATTCGGGACGTTGTAATAGATGGGCCCTCCGTGCAGATGGCCGCGTTGACCGTTGGCCTTGCCCGGCGTCGTCAAGGTCTGCAGGATGCGATCGCCGCCGGCGTTGTATTTGCCGAGGTTGGTGCGGTCGAGCACGTAAAGCCGGCCGTCCTTGCTGCCCGAGAGCACCAAGTTGTACGGGAGCAGGATGGCTCCGGTGCTCAGATCCGAGTCGGCGGCGTTGAGGGCGTTATACGCGGTGGGGATCCAATAATCGGCGAGGCTGAAGTCCGCGAGGCTGATGCGCACCACGGCCTCCGAAGCATCGACGGGGTTTGACGTCGGGTTGGTGCTGCCATTGCCCGTCGCAGCGTAGATGCTCGTACCATCGGAGGAGAGCCCCACGCCTGCCTGCCAGATCCCCCCCTGGGTGCCATTGGGCGATACGTTGAAGACCCGCGTCTGCTGGAAGCGCGTGCCGTCGTACGTATAGCCGAGGATCCAGCCGTGGTACGGGTTGAAGTCGCAATGGCTGGCAAAGGCCATGTAGACCGTGCCCCCTTCCAACAACAGACCCGGGCGGTTGAGCGCCGTCTGCGCGTTGAAGGTCACCCTTCCACCCGCCGACCCGGCTCCCGTTCCGGGTACCGACGCCGTGATCGTCGTCGGCGAGCCTGGTTTCTCGACGCCGGTGCTGAGATCGAGCGCATGCAGGCGCTGCACCCAGGTCCCGTTTTCCTGCCCCTTCGCGACCACGTAGATGGCGCCCGCCTCGCGATCGATGACGGGTGTGGAGGTGATGCCGACCTCCGGAATCATGTCCGTGCAGCCGAAGCCCGCGGTGGGGCCCGATGGACCGAGATTGCGGGACCAGAGCGGCGCCACGGCGGCCGCGTCATTGGCGTCGAAAGCGTAGACCGTGTTGCGCTCGGTAGCGACGTACACCACGTCGCGCACCGCATTGTCGGCCATCGTCAGGCGATCGACCACCAGCGGCTGCGCGTACACGAGCGCGTCGACCTGCCTCGAGAAAAGCAAGCCGAAGCCCGCGCTGTTCACGTTCGCGGTGGTCAACAACGCCTCGCTGGAGTTGATACCGGAACGACCGTTGTCGTAACGGTTGGTCAGCACGCTGCGCGTGGTCGAGAGGCTCGGCGGGCTTCCCCCATCGCTCAGCACGGGGCCGCCATCTCCCTCCGTTGCCTGGCCAGAAGGCGTGTTGGGCGACCCTTCTCCGCCGGCGAGTCCAAGAATGGCCCCGGGCGATTCATCGGTACCCGGGACGCCGCTCGGCGCGCCGCCGCCCGCACCGCTCGGCGCCGCCGGAGCCGTGCCGCTCGCATCGGTCCCGCCGAGTCCGCTGCCGATTCCGTTCGCTGCTTCAGGATCAGCGCTGCTCCCGTTGCCGCAAGACCAGAGCCAGCAAGCAACGCCGACCCCGAGGAGCGCATGTCGTGACCAGGAGAGAGCGGCGGTGCGTGACGAGAAAAGAGATGGCATGAGGGACCGACCTGGCTGAGGTTTGGCGATACGCCAGGCTATAGCAAGCGCGAGGCGCTAACCACCTCTGTTTGCCAAGGGTGGGAGCACTCTAAAATTCAGGCTGCGGTAGGCTTGCAGAAAGAGCCCTTCGGCGTCGTTGAGCGGGGGCGACGCGATTGAGCTTGCGACGCAGCGTCGGACAGGCCATCGAAACGCGCATGCGCCTCGCCGAGCTCTGGGTCACCTTTATCGTTCCGCTCGCGGCTGCCTCGATGGCGTGCCGCAATGAAACCGCGACGCTTCACGAGGCGAACGCACCCGCTGCGGGCGGTGCACAAGCTCTGCTGCGCGACCCGGCCGTGGCCGCCACTCCAGCTGACATCGCTCAAATACCCCAAGATGCCGAGCGCTTGCCGAGTGGCCTCGCCTTCCGAGTCATGGCTCGGGGACAAGGCAAGGAGCATCCGCGCCAGGAAGACCGCGTCAAGGTGCACTACTCGGGCTGGTCACGCTCGGGGAAGAAGTTTGAGGGTAGCGCGGCGCCGGGCGAGCCCCTGCTCTTGCGCGTGAGCGACGGCATCGCGGCCTGGAGGGAGGTGTTGCCTCTGATGGTGGCTGGCGAAAAGCGCCGGCTATGGGCGCCGTCTCGGCTCGCCTACGGAGATACAGCGCCGGTCGCGCCCGGCGACGTCGTGTTCGATCTCGAGCTGGTGGGTATCGTGCGACCCCCAGAGGTTCCGAATGACCTCGCCACGCCGCCCAAAACGGCAAAGGTGACGGCGACTGGGCTCACCTATCGCGTGCTCCAGGCCGGCACCGGCAGCGTCCACCCCACGGCGTCGAGCCGTGTGAAGGTGAGCTACTCGGGTTGGACGCCTGACGGTAGGCTGTTCGACAGCTCCGTGGCGCGTGGCGAGCCTGCCGTGCTGCCCATGGATGAGGTCGTCAAAGGCTTCGCCGAGGGCGTGGCCCTGATGGTGGTGGGTGACCGCCTGCAGCTCTGGATCCCCGCGCAGCTCGGTTATGGCCGCGATCAGGTGGCGGAGAACACGCCAAGCGGTCCGCTCGTGTTCGATGTCGAGCTGCTAGAAATAAAATGAGCGGCCGCGGCTAGCCTCTGACGGGGGCGCCGCGGCGCCGGTACCGGAGCGGGATGAGCTCAGAGGGGGCGATCTCGCGGCGCGCGTCCCTCACGAGGTGGTGCTCGGGGGCGAGGTGGCAGGCGGGGTCGGTCGCAGCGGCGTTGCCAGTGAGGTAATACGCCTGGCAGCGGCAGCCACCGAAATCGATGCTGCGCCGATCGCAGCTCCTGCACGGCTCCGGCATCCAGCTTTCGCCGCGAAACCGCTGCAGGCCGGGCGAGCCTCGCCAGATCGCCTCGAGCGGCGCAGCCGTTACGGACCACCACTCGAGCCCAGGCAGCGTGTGCGCGACGTGGCACGGCAGCACGAGGCCTGTCGGGCTGACCACGATGAAGCGACGACCCCAACCGTCCATACAGGCGCGCGGCAGCTGAGAGTAGTAGTCCGGCGTCACGAACAGAACTTCCATCCTGCCCGCCAAGCGGCGGCGGGCGAGAGCCGCAACCTCGCGCGCGCTGCGCAGCTGCTCGGCAGACGGAAGCAAGGCGGCGCGATTCTCGAGCGCCCACGCCAGATACTGCGTGTTCGCGAGCTCGAGGCGGTCGGCCTGCAGCTCCTCGGCGAGCGCGATCACCGCGCCCACGCGCTCCAGGTTCTCGCGGTGCAGCACCACGTTGAGCGTGAGCGGCAGGCCGAGCTCCTTCACCCAGCGCGCAACGGCGAGCTTGTGCTCAAAGGAGACCTTGCCGCTGATGCGCTCCGCTGCTTCGCGCTCGACGTCCTGGAGGGAGAGCTGCACGTTATCGAGCCCGGCGTCGCGCAGGGCGCTCAGGCGCTCGCGCGAGAGCGGCAGCCCGCTCGTGATCAGGTTGGTGTAAAGCGAGAGGCTCTCGGCGTGGCGGACCAGCTGCTCGAGGTCGGGACGCAAGAGCGGCTCGCCCCCCGACAGGTTCAGTTGCACCACGCCCAGGTTCTCGGCCTCGGTCAGCACCCTCTGCCACATCGCGGTGTCGAGCTCGTCCTTGTGGGTCGCAAAGTCGAGCGGGTTCGAGCAGTAGACACACGCGAGCGGGCAGCGATAGGTGAGCTCCGCCACCAGCGTATAAGGGCGCGGCGGCTTGGGCTCCTGCGCCTCGAGCTCTGGCGCCAATGCCGTCATTCCGGAGCCAGGAGGGCGCGCTCCGCCAGCCCCTCGAGAAAGCCCACCACCTCGCGCTCGATCGTCGCCCGGGGCGTCGGGGCGTAGCGCGTCGTCAGCTGATCGACGATGTCCGATACGGTCGCCTCGCCCGTGCACAGCAGCACGATGTCTGCGCTGGTGGCGTTGAGCTCCATGCCTCGCTCCGGATACAGCAGCATGAGGCGGCCGGACTTGGCGTCCTTGCGCAAGCGGGCCTTGGCGGCGAGCCGCGGGCGAGACTCGGAGCCGATCACGTGCCGCGTCCCGGAGTTTGCGCGGGAGCCCCGCCGCCTGATTCCTGGCGCGAGCTCTCTCCTCCCCAGCCAGGCTCGACGTAAGCGGCGTAGGTGGCGTCGAGCAGGTGCCACAGGATCTTCGTCTTCTCCACCAGGGCGTCGACCGAGCGCTGCTGCAGCTCGAAGCTGTGTGCGTGGCTCACGACGAACTCGATGGCTTCCTGAGAGTCGCGGCGCGCGCGCGTCACACGACCCCGAAAGTAAGCGAGCGTCTCGGGCTTCACCCAGGGGTAGTGCCGCTCCCACGCGAGGATGCGATCAGCCATCAAATCAGGCGCGAAGAACTCGGTCAGAGACGACGCCACTGCCTCGAGCAGGCTGCGCTCGCGCACCAGCGTGATGTAGGCATCACACGCAAAGCGGACGCCGCTCAGCACCGAGCGGCAGCTCTCCACCTCCGCGCGATCCAGCCCGACCCCATCGGCGAGGCGCAGCCACTGCTCGAGCCCGCCCTCACCGGGGGCCGTGCCGTCGTGATCTTGAATGCGGCGCAGCCAGAGCCGCCGAAACGCCGGGCTCTCCGACTTCGAGAGGATCAAGGCGTCTTTGATCGGGATGCGCGTCTGATAGTAGTAGCGATTGAGCACCCACTGTTGCAGTTGAAGCTGCGTCAGCTCACCAGCGTGCATGCGCAGGTGGTACGGGTGGCGGTGGTGGTAGCGCGCTTCCCCTTCGCGGCGGAGCCAGGCGATGAAGGCATCGGGTTCGAGCGGGGCTTTCATAGCGTGAGCTCGAGCCCGTCGTGCGCTACCTGCCAGCCCGCGGCCTGCACTTCGCCTCGCTCTCTGGAGTCCTCGCGCAGGATCGGGTTTGTATTGTTGATGTGAATGAAGAAACGCTGCCCTCGTGGGCGAGCCGCAAACGCAGCGAGCGAGCCGCCGCTCCCCCCGATGGGCAGGTGTGCCATGTCTTCCGCCCGGCGCGTGCCGAGGCCGAGCGCGATCAGCTCGTCGCTCGACCAGAAGGTGCCGTCAAAAAACAGACAGTCGGCGCCCGAAACCGCGTCGGCGAGCTCGGGAGTAACGCGCGCGCAGCCCGGAACGTAGGCAAACGTCGCGCCGCCCGCCGCTGCCTGGATGATGAAACCCACGTTGTCCTCCGGGTGCGGCTCACTGAATTTGAACCGCAGGTGCAAGGGAGGCTGACCCGGCACCGCGATGGGGCGCAGCGTGAGGCCCGAGGGCTTTCCATCCGGCAGCGAGAGCTCCCGCGCCACGCCAGGCGCCAACCCGGTCCACGTCACCTGCCCTGGAAAACGTTGCAACGTGGCGTAGAGCGCGTTCCCCTCGACGAAACCCGCGCGGACGCGCTCGGTCGCGTACACGCTCAGGCGCTGGGACTCGCGCAGCGACAACAGCCCGAGGCAATGATCGAGGTCGCCGTTCGTGAGCAAAATCCCCGCGATCGGGCAATCTCTCGGCCCCCGCGGGTGCAGCGGCGCGAAGCTCTCGATCTGGCCGCGGATCTCGGGTGAGGCGTTGAGCAGAAACCAGCTCTCGCCGTCGGCGGAGAACGCCAGCGACTCTTGCGTGCGAGGGCTCGCTTGAAGCGTGCCCTGGCGGACACCCCGGCAGTTGTAACAACCACAGTTCCACTGCGGAAACCCGCCGCCGGCAGCCGAGCCCAGGACACGTACCCTCAAGGCTCAGCCTCGCTCATGGCTTCCGCGCCCTGCTCGAACGCTAGCGCAACCTCGCCGCCTCGGAGCGCGCGCGCTCCAGAGCGAACCAACGACAGCGCGACCCAAATGACAGCGCGAGCCCGACGGCATACCTGCCCGCCGGGCGCTCAGCGCGTTCAATGCCAGTCTTCGCCGTCGAAGTCGTCCTGGTACGACCCGATCTCGGCATCCATCCGGATCTCGACGAACGTCGGCGTTTCCCAGGTCCCGGGGGTCTCCCCCGTCACGGGCGTTTCCAGGATCATCGGGTTGTTCAGAATCATGAGGTGGCCTCCGAAAGTGGCCGCAAACGGCGGCAGCTGAAACGCTAAGAGCATAACGAGGGCGGTGTCAACGCCGGCCCACCCAGGAGCTAGTCGATGGACCCATCCAGGGACAGCAGGTAGGCCTCGAGGTCGTCGATGTCAGCCGGCAGCAGCTGGCTGGTCCGCCCGTGGCGGTCAGCCACGTTGCGCTCGGTGATGACCTCGCGGAGCGTCTCTGCCGAGCCATCGTGAAGATAGGGCGCCGACGACCACAGGCCGTGCAACGTCGGCGTATCGAGCCCCGGCAGCGGGCCCAGCCCGAGCCTCTGGCCCGAGCCCGGACCGAAGGTGCCCACATTGTGCAACAGCGGCTGCCCAGGAGCGAGCCAGCGGCTATCGGTGAGCCTCGGGCCGGCATGGCACGTCGTGCAACCGAGCGCGGCCGATTCGAAGCGAGCCTTGCCGCGCAACGCCGCAGCGTTCAGCCCGCCGTCGGGGTTGCGAAAGGGGCTCTTCGGGTTGTCTGAGAGCGACGTGACGTACGCGGCCAGCGCGTCGAGGTCGGCGCTGCTGCCGGCCTTTTCATCGCCGAGCGGCGTGTTGCGGGTGCCCTGGTTGAAGACCTCGTCGTCGATCAGGCCGGTGCCTTCGAAGGCGTTGCGCATGTCGTGCTCGAAGTCCTGGATCTCGTCGAAGTTGGCGCTCCAGTGCACGGGGCCGTCGCCCGTGCCCGCGTGACCGAGCATCGAGATGGTATTGCGCAGGCCCTCGCCGCGATTGGTGAAGTCCCACACCTGGTGGTCGCTGTCGCCGTCCATGTGGCAGTTGGCGCAGGCAATGTAGCCGCTGCTGGTGATGCGCGGATCAGCCGCGTCGTTGAACAGCTGCTTGCCGCGCAGGACCACGGCGCTCAGAGGCTCGCGCTCGAGCAGCGCCACGCGCGAGACGGGCTGCGCCCCGGGCTTGGTCAGGTCGTAGACGACGAGCTCGCGCGACAGGGGAGAGTTGACCAGCAGCACCTCGTCATCACCGGCCACCACGGCGCCATCGGGGGCGTAGCCAGCGTCCAGCAGCACACCCGACTCCACGCCGGTCAACATGTCCAGGATGACGACCGAGCGATTGCCGGGCATCACCACATAGCCAAAATCGCCGCGACTCGAGAACGCGATGGCGCCGGCGATGCCGCGTTCATCGAACTGAAAGCGCCGCGGGAAGTCTTCGGTGTCTGCCAGCAAGTCGACGCGTGAGAGCGCGGCGCGCAGCGTCGTCTCGAACGTCAGCGCGCGATTGCTCAGAAACGTGCCCTGCGTATGGTTCGCCATCAGCGAGGGAATGAACGCCTCGCGACCCGTCGGCGACACGGCGAACTGCGCGAGGTAGCTCGGTATGCCGCCGATACCCGCGTCGGACGCGGCTTGCGTGTCGAACGCCAGGGCCACGTGCTCGATAGCTCCGCTGCTCGGCTCGATGAACGCGACCTCGCTCACATCGTCCGCCGGACGCCAACGCGTGACGGCGACGCGCCCATCCGGCAAGGCGGCGACGGCGCGCGCGTCCGTGACGGCGTCCACGCTGCCTGCCACGACCGGCGCCCCGGCGGCGCTCAGCCCAACGCGCGTGAGCCGGCCACTGCCCTGCTCCGAGACGAACAGCTCGTCGCCATTCGTGGCGACGCCGAACGGCGCCGCCCCATACCCGAGCGCGAGCTCGGTAGCGTTACCAACGCCGCTGACCGGATAGAAGGCGACGCGATCGGCTTGCTGGCACGCGGTCACGAAACGATCCTGCCAGATCGTTACCGTGCGCGGACCGGCGCAGGTGTCGATGCGCCGCGCCACGCTCCACACGCCGTCCGCCGACGGCGACACGACGATCAACTGATTGCCGTCCGTGCTGACGACCACGGCATCATCCCCACCCGGAATGCGAGCCAGGGTATTGCTAAACGTGCCGAGGTACACGGGGGGATAGGTGACGCTCACGGTCACCCCCGCCGAGTTCTGACGGTTTTGGGCGTCAAACACCCGGAGCACGACTTGATAGCGCCCCGGCTTGTCGAACACGACCCTGGCAGAAGCATCGGCGACGGCCTCCGTATTCGTGCCGTTGCCGAAGAACCACTGGTGCCGGGCGGCCCCAGTAGACGCCGAGCCGTCGAGCACGACCTCCTCACCGACGATCGCATAACGCTCGGCGCGGGGCACGGCTTGCAACGGCCCGGACGCGGCCAGCATGCCATCCGGCGGATTGGCGTTGGGCGGAACCGCCGCCGGCGGGGGCAGCGGCATGCCCCCCGGCACCTCACTCGGCGCCCCACCCAGGCTGGGCGTCGGGCTAGCGGAATCGGGGTCGCTGCCGCATGCGCCCGAGAAGAGCGAGCCTGCGATGGCGATGCTGCACAGACCGCTGACCGACGCCCGGTTCCGAATCCGCATGCTCATTCTCCGGTGGTGAAGGTCGCGGTGAAGGTCGAATCGACCGCGTTGCCCAGGTTGTCTTCGACACCGCCCTCGAGCACCTCGAACGTGTAAGCGGTCTGTGGTGTGAGGGGCTGAGAGGGCGAGAGGTTCACGATCGTATCCATCACGCTGACGTCCGCCGCGATGCTCGCGCTAGGACCGAGCGCCGTCGGGTACATGCGCACGGCGCCCGGGCGCCAGGCGCTCTTGTAATCGACACCCTCGTTAAAGGTGACGCCAATACGCGAGGTGACCGCGAGCCCTGTCGACCCGCTCGGCGGGTAGACCCAGTTGACCGAGGGCGGCGTGACGTCCACGTCGGTCGCCCACGGCACGATGGCGCTCGCGCGATCGGCTTGTGCGCCCGCGTCCACGCTCAGCACCGCGATGTTGCCGATCGGGGTCATGGTGTCCTGGTCGCCCGCTAGGTTGGTGCGGCCCACCACGCGGATGTTCGACAGATCCGAGGTGTCGTAGACGCTGAAGAAGTTGGAATTGCCGGTGAACACGTTGGACCCGTGAAAGAAGGAATAGCCGCCGTTGCCGCCCACGTCGTTAAATTCACCCGCGAACTGCGGGCTCTCGGGGTTCTTGATGTCGTACACGATGAGCCCGCCCGTGCCTGACTGACGAGCGAAGTAGAGGCGCCCGCCATTCAGGTTGCCAGAATAGGCGTTGCTCAGCACGCCGTTGGGCTGGAGCAGGAAGTCCCCGCCGGGGATGGGCTGCGGGCTCGTGGGGTTGCTGATGTCCAGCAGCACGACGCGCGATCCCTCCGCGGCGGAGGAGAACAACAGGTTGCCGACGACCATCACTTCCTGCGTTCGGAGCGGCGGGTTCGTCTGATAGGTGCCGACGATTTGAGGATTCCTCGCGTCGCTGATGTCGAGCACGAAAAAGCCCAGGAAGCCGGCGGCCACGTACAGATAACGACCCTGCGGGACCGTCCCCATGGTGACGTAGTCGTAAGCGTTCGGATAACTGTGGCCGGCGATGGGCAGCTTGGTGACCACCTTCGGCTGCGCCACGTCGCTGATGTCCCACACCTGCAAGCCACCCGCGGGGTTGTTGACTTCGCGCTCCGCGGCGAACAACCAGCGGCCGCCAACGTTCGAGATCGACACCGAATGCGTCTCACGCATCTCGGCGGACAGACCGATGCCGGTGCGGCGTGGCGTGCAGGGGTTCGAGATGTCATACAGGGCAACCCCTCCGCCTCCCGCTTCGTGAGCGAAGGGCATGAGCAGGTAGCCGTCGTACATGGCCACCGTGTTGTGATGATCGAGATCGGTCGCGTCCCCATCGAGGCCGGAGCAAACGGTATACAGCTGCGCCTGGTCGAACGCGACGCGCGGGCCACCCGGGCCGCCGTTGGGCTCGCGCTCACCCAGCCCAGGGTCTGCGCCGAGGGTCGGGACTGGGTTTACGCCTTCGACGCCCGTGGGATCGGGCTGCTCTGCGGAGCCGGGAGCGAGCGTGACGGCCCCCGGCTGCTCCGACGCGCCCGGCATGTCAGATGCCCCCGGCTCGGCCATGGCCGCGCCCGACCCAGCAGACCCGGAGGGTGCGCCCGGGGTGACGACAGCGGGGCTCTCGGGCGCTTGCGACCCGCCCCCTGCAGGGTCACTCGCCGTCCCCGAGTCGCCGCATGCAAGCAACGCAGATGCTCCGAGCGGGATCACTCCGAGCGCAACGAGAGCGCCCAGCGTCGACCTGGCGCGCGCTGACCCTGCACGCCTCGGTGATGACTCGCGCGAAAGCGACTCGCTCGAAAGAGAGCCGGTGCAGCAGACCTCAGACTGGCGCGTGAAGAGCGCGACAAGATTTGACATGATCTCCCTTACGATTGGATTCTCAAAACACCCAACCCGATGCTGCCATGTTTACACCAACTCGGCGCAGCCCGCATCCCCCGCACTCGGCTTTCGTCGGAGCTGTGCCAAAGAGCGCACGTCATCTGCGGTCACTCCTGTGTGCTATCTCGAGTCTGCTGGGGTCGCGCCGCACCACAGCACTGGAGGAGCCTCTCCGGGCGTCATGGGCCGTGCCCCGAGCCCTCTGTCATCGCCTTATCGCAGGCGGTTTGTCCTGGGATGGGCGGGGAATTCAAGCGATCGGCGAAGGTTACACCCAGGGCGCTCGCCCTCGCGTGGTTACAGCGTCACGAACCTCACGACATCGCGCGGCATGCTGGTGGGCTCACGCTCAATGCTCAGCAAGGTCAGCTCGTCGTGGCGAGCGCCGCGTCCGGTTTAGGGGCGGTCGGCGCTGGCGTGCCGGGCCTGCTCGACTCACGCTTGCGCCGAATACCCTCCGTCGACCGGGATGGCTGCGCCGGTAACGAAGTCCGACGCGGGGCTGGCGAGGAAGACGGCAATACCCGCCAGATCATCCGGTGTGCCCCAGCGCCCGAGCGGCGTACGGGCCACGACGCGCTCCTCTAGGCCAGCCACCTCACGGCGGCTCTGGCGCGTGAGCTCCGTATCGATCCAGCCCGGCAAGACCGCGTTCACTTGAATGTTGTCCTTGGCCCAGGCGCTGGCCAGCGCCTTGGTGAGCTGGACGGTGCCACCTTTACTGGCCGAGTACGGCGCCGCGAAAGACGCGCCGAAGATCGACGTCATCGAACCGATGGTGATGATCTTGCCCGCTCGCGCTCGCCGCATGTGAGCATGGACGGCCTGCGCGCAGAAGAAGGTGCCCCGCAGGTTGACGTCGAGCACCTGCGACCATTCCTCGACGGAGTACTCCTCCGGCGGCTTTCTGATGTTGGTGCCGGCGTTGGTCACCAGGATATCGATGCGCCCGAATCGCTCTGCCGTCGCACGCGCCATCTGCTCCACCGAGGCCTTGTCGAGCACGTCCACCTCGACGGATGCGACGTGCGCCGTCAATTGTCGCAGCGATTGTTCCGCTGCCGCAGATTTTTCCCGGTTGCGAGCCGCGATCATGACGCTAGCGCCAGCGCGCGCCAGGCCGCGCGCCATACCGAGCCCGATGCCCCCATTGCCGCCGGTCACGATCGCGACGCGGCCGCTCAGATCGAACGCTGAATCCATCGTTCCCCGAGTCTATCGGCATCCGGCGCGCGCCACTCGACAATTCGGGGCCCGTGCCGCTTCGCCCGGTGCGCTGCACGCCATGTTGCCTCGCCGCTTCCCCCTGGAGCCGCCGGTGACGCCGGTGACGGAGCGACGTCGCGCAGATAGTGGCGCGGCTCGATCTCGCATGGGTTCCCGGACGTCGATCCCAGCCGATCGGGCGCGCGTTGCTAAACCGTCGCTAGTGCCTGTAAAATTGGGCTGTCCGCACCAACTCTGGGCCGCGATAGAATTTATGTTTCACGAAGGGGCATAATCGATTAACCGTTCTAGCGGCGTTTCCCTAGCCTGAAAGAGGTCGAAGTCCCGTGAAGACGTCTCATCGAACGCTGCGAGTACGCCTGATGTGTGTGGGCATGGCGTCGGCTGGCTCATTGTCGAGCACGCTGGCGCACGCGGACGTGCCGCTCAACGACCCGGAGAAAGCGAACGGCTGGGCCATCAGTACGAGCGGGCAGGTGAACGCTCACCTGTCGTGGGTCTTCGGAGAGACGATCAATCGCAGCGGGCTCGGCAATCCCGTTGTGGAAGACCCGGCGACGAGGTACCGCTTGGTCGGGCCCCAGGTGGCGATCGCCGGCAACCCGACGCCGTCGGGTGCGGTGAGTAGCCCTGTGACCGACACGGACGTGAACACTGCGCGCGTCCGCGGCGGCTTCGCCAGCACCGTCCTGAACTTCATGGTTCAAAAGCAGGTGTTCCCGGAGATGAAGCTCTTGATCAAGCTGGGGCTCTGGGCAGGCATCGACAACGCGCAGGTCGGCGGCGTGCGCGGGAAGAACGACGTCGCCGCCGTGGATTGGCGCGAGCAGTTCGTCGACCTCAGCGGCTCCTGGGGCACGTTCTGGGGCGGCCGCAAGCTGAGCCTCTACAACCGCGGTGGCCTGCGCATGAACTGGAACCTCATGCACCAGCACGGCGTCGGGCACCCCTGTAACGTGGACGGTAGCGGCACGGCCACCTGCGGTCACACGGGCACAGGCTCCATGTTTCCGAACCGCAACGCGCAACTCGGCTACGCGACGCCGGAGCTGGCAGGGCTGCAGCTGTCCGTCGCCCTGTTCGATCCGGCGATGATCAACGACCAGTGGAACCGGGCGCCGCTGCCTCGTGTCGAAGCCGAAGCGACGTTCAGAAAAGATATGGGGGGCCCGAACGACTACAAGAACGAGGTGAACGCTTGGGCGAACGGGCTCACTCAGACTGTCGGGCGGACACAAGAAGTATCGCCGCAGCCCGCCATCGGCCACCCCGGTATCGCGGCGGACGCTGAGCGCAACGTGTGGGGCGTCGGTGGCGGCGCCTGGGGCCGGTTCAGCGGCTTCGGCCTGGGCGCGACAGGCTGGTACGGCGCGGGCCTCGGCACCGCTACGCCCTTTGGCAACACCGCCGTGGACGACATCGGTGAGCTGCGCAAGCACTACGGCTACCTGGTGATCGCAAACTTTCGTTACGAGAGCTTCGAAGTCGCCGCGTCCTATGGCTCGACGAACGTTCGAGAGACCGACTGGGATAGCAGCGCCACCAACCCGGACAAGATCAGCGTGATCAAGGAGGTCCGCGGCATCGGAGCCAAGCTCGCCTATCATCTGGGCCCGGTCGTGATCTCGATCGATGGCATGAACATCGATCACACCTGGTGGCGTGGCGAAACCCAGAACGCCAACGTGGTCAGCGCTGGCATGCTAGCTAGATTTTAGGTCAACAGGCTCCGACGCGCGAGCCACGACCGCGCGCCGGAGGCAGCCATCGCGCTCAGCGCACGACGAAGACGTTGGTGATCTGGCGTGCCAGGGTCTGATTGCCCCAGCGCCAGACCAGCTCGTTTTGCGGGCTGAACTCGATCAGATGCGGCGTGCTGTCCGTCGGGTTGGCGACGTAACCCTGCCAGTTTGCCACCACCAAGTTGCCGTTCGGCAGGAGCTTGAAGCCGGAGAAGAAGTCCAACGTGACTTCCGGGTGCTCAGCTCGACCGCCGACTTGCCGCAAGATCTGACCTTGCTCGTCGTACTCGACGACGGTCGTTGGTCCACCGGACGTGGCCCAGACGCCGCCAGCGTCCCCGGGCCGCGCGATGACACTGTACGCCTTGCCGCCGGCGGGTAGCCGCGCGGTCCACTGTTGCTGACAGCCCGTGCTGACGCGAAACAGGTCGAGGTTCCTGCCGAGCAGGATATTCCCGTCTGGATCCTGATTGAGGACGCGCAGGTCACCGGTGCCGGGCAGCGTGCACGAGCGCACCGTCGCGCCCGTGCGGTCCACGGTGCGCAGCGTGTCGTTGCCAATGCCCAGAACCGTATTTCCGTCCGCCAGACGCCACGCCCCTCGAACGTCGGCAGTACCGGCGAGCCTCACGTCGAGGAGGCGCTCGCCCGTGACGGGGTGATACTCCTGAAAGCCCGTGTTGACGCTGACCAGGACCGACTTGCCGCCGGCGACGTCGGGGCTGTCGATGAGCTCGACCTGCCGCGGAGAGTTGACGCCGGTCACGCCGACGGGTGACCGCCAGTTCTTGGACGGGTCGAATTCGTTCACGTAGTTGACGACGTTGTTGGAGTTGTCGCTCGCGAAGAACTCGTGACAGATGGGCCCCGTGGGACACGGCTCCGTCGCTGGAGGCGCCTCGGTTGCCGGAGGCGCGTCCGTCGCCGGGGGCGCCTCTGTTGCCGGAGTGCCCGCTGCCGGAGCGCCGCCCGCCATGGGACTGCCGGGCTCGCTCGGCGACACGGGGAGCCCGTTCGCGCCCAGCGCTTCGCCGTTGCCGGGTGACCCCGAAACGGGCGCAGCCGGTTGCGACGGCGCCGCCGTGTCACCACTTGGAGCCGCGCTGGGCGACGCCGGCGTCGAGCCCGGTACCGGTGAACCCCCCGGCGCCTCCGAGCCCATCCCGCTGGTGTCGAACGAAGATCCTGAATCCCCGCAAGCGATGAGCGAAGCCACCGCGAATGGGACGAGCGCTAACGCGGTTTTCGGAAGCCGCTCTGAGCGGACATGGCGCAGTCGGTGCGAAAGCAGGGCTATCATAGACATATGGAAAACCTTGGTGAGGCGGCTCCGCGAACACACGGTAGGCCCAGGATCATCTTTTACACCAACTCCGCGCGCGTCGCATCAATGGCCTGCGCACGTGCCAGCTTCCATCTTCGGGCGATGATTAATCTGCCACTAAAAACGCCCCAGGAGCGGTGCTCACCCGTCAACGAGGTACAGAAGCGGTTGCCGTAGATCGAGCGCTGCAGAGTTAAGCGATGATGTAGGTCTTCGCGGCTGCGGCTCGGCGCGCGCTCCAGCTCGGGAGCACCGGCTCGCATGAAAGCCGAATAGGATCGATGGGCTACACGACGGCGGCAGCAGCCTGCATGTACGACGACTCGACGCCGCTTGGGGGATTCTGGAGACCTTGCACGTTGCGCTCCGGTGCAATGGGCTGCTCGGGTTTCTCGCAGAGCTGCCCGGTGTCGGAGAGCGGATCTGACGACACGGTCAGAGCACAGGGAGGGGCAAACTTGCTCCGCTGCTCGCGCGTCCCGGCGCCCCCCCGCCCCGCATCCGGCTAACGACTGTTCACTTTTTCGACTCGACGCGAGGTCGCCGTGGAAAAGGTGAGCACGCTCGAATCGAACGCCATCCGTGAGCTTGCTCGCCCGCGCCAGCCTGCGCCGAATCGCCTTCGCGCAGCTCGGCCCCAATCACCCCAGCGCTCACGCATTCGCGGCGTCCGAGGCGCGCCGGCTGGCGAGCGAGCAGGCGCCCTGCTGACGTGAACGAATTTTCCGTGCGCTTGACCAAATAGAAGAAATATTCTAATTCGGAAACGGGAACGCTGACGGCGTGAAGCGAACGCCCAGTGGCTCTCGTTTCCCTCGCGAAGGCAGGCCAGCTGCGCTTGCCGACCAGTTAGGTCAAGGAGTCCGAATGGCAAAGAAGGTTGGATTCATCGGCGTCGGGTTGATGGGCCACGGGATGGCCAAGAACCTAATGAAACGCGGGCACTCGCTGGTCTTGATGGCGCATAAAAATCGCAAGCCCATCGAGGACCTGCTGTCCCAAGGTGCCAGCGAGGCGAGCACACCGAAGGCGGTGGCGGAGCAATCGGACGTCGTCATCCTGTGCGTGACCGGTGCTCCTCAAGTAGAGGCCGTGGTGTACGGGCCCGAAGGGCTGCTCTCAGGGCTGCGCGCCGGCCTGGTGCTCCTGGACTGTTCCACGGGTGAGCCCGCGCTGTGTGAGCGAGTGGCGCGTGACCTGGCCGAGCGCGGAGCGAGTTACGTGGACGCGCCGCTGGCCAGGACGCCGATCGAAGCCGAGGCTGGAAAGCTCAATACCATGGTGGGCGCGGAGGACAGCGTCTTCGCTGACATTCGCCCTCTCTTGGAGGCTTTCTGCGAGAACATCTTCCACATGGGTGGGGTCGGAGCAGGCGCCCGTACCAAGCTCATCTACAACCTGATCACGATGGGCCATGCAGCGCTCATCGCCGAGGCGCTGTGCGCCTGCGTCGCCACGGGGGTGGATCCCAAAGGGTTTGCCAAAGTCGTGAGCGGCGGCGGAGCCAACAGCGGGATCTTCCAGCTCATCGTGCCCAAGCTGCTGGAGAGTGGCGACTACACGGGGCTGAAGTTCAGCGTCGCCAACGCGGCCAAAGACCTTCGCTACTACAATCGCATGATCGCCGAGGTGCCCATCGCGGCCATCATGGGGCCCGCCGTGCACACGGCCTTGGTGCAAACGATGAACGCTGGTTATGCCGACGGCCTGGTCGGCGACATGGTGCGGTCGCAGCTCAAGCTAAACGGATTGGAGTTGCAAAAGTGAAGCACAGCTTGTCGGCGGGCCGCGCCGCTCTCAGGGTGACCCCGGCGAAATTTGGCCGAGCCGTCGGCGCCGTGGCGTTCGTGCTTGCCTGTATGGCCTGTAAGAAGAGCGAGCCGACGGCAGAGCCCGCGGCGGCGAGCGCAGGCGGTGCTGGAGCTGTCGCGCCGGCAGAATCTGAAAATAAGCCGTTCCTGATCGGCATCACCTCCGACTCGAGCGGCCAGTACGCAAACAGCGGCGCGGAGGACCGGCGCGGGATGTTGATGGCGGTCGAGGAGTTCAATGCGCGCGGTGGCGTGCTCGGTCGGAAAATCGAGACCGTGCACCTCGACACCGAGACCACCCCCGCGACGGGCTCGCGCGTGGCCGAGCGCCTGATCACGCGAGACAAGGTCGCTGTGCTCGTGGGCGCCGTGAGCTCCGGAGTCGCCAACGCCATCTCCCAGGTGGCGCAGAAGTACGGCGTCATCTACCTCAACACGAACTCGAGCGCGCCGACCGAGGCGGGCCAGGACTGTCACCGAGTCAAGTTCGTGTGGGACGGCAACGGCAACAACTTCGCCCAGGCGTCGGTGAAGGGAGCCATCGAGAAGTTCGGCAAACGCTGGCTGCTCATCACCAACGACTACGTCTGGGGCCACACCACCTCAGCGGCGACGCGCAAGCTCGCCGAAGCGGGCGGCGCGACCATCGTCGACGAAATCATGGTGCCGCAGGGCACACGTGATTTTAGCGCGGTGCTGATCAAGGCCCAGCAGAAGAAGCCGCAGGTCATCGCGGCCGCCGTGGGCGGCGACGACTTGAAGGCCATGCGGGCTCAAGTCACGCAGATGAAGCTCGGCGAGAAATACGCCTGGATCAACAACCAGCAAGACTGGCCGGACGTCTACGGGCTGCCTCGCACCGATCTGTTCGGGGTGTTCGGGACCACCTGGTACCAGGAGCTCGACTTGCCCGGCGTGACGGAGTTCGTGGCGAGCTACAAGAAGGCCTACCCCGATGCGAACATCAAGACGCCGGGCAACGTCTACTTCAACGGTTACTGGGCGGTGCGGGCCTTGCTCGAGGCGGTCGAACGCACCAAGTCCACGAACAATCACGTCCTGATTCAGGAGCTCGAGAAGCTCAAAATACCTGCGGCCACGCGCATGCAGCAGCACGACGCGTACATGAACCCGAACACACACCAGCTGCAGCAGACCATCTACCTCGCGACGGCCAACCTCGAATCGACCGACCCCGACAAGCTGTTTAAGATCTTGAGCAGCGCCCCGCCGGACCAGGTCATCGACAGCGACGCCGACGCCAAGTGCAAGCTGGAGCCGCTGGATAAGACGCCTGTCTACGAGCCGTAGCAGCGGGCATGGAGCTCCTCCCTCATCTCATCAACGGGATTGCGCTCGGCGTGCTCTTCGGCCTTCTGGCGTTGGGCTTCATGCTCATCGTCGGAGTGATGGAGGTCATCAACCTGGCGCATGGCTCGCTCTTCGCGCTGGGGGCCTACCTGGCGATGGAGATAGTCAATCCCGGCTGGCTCGGGAGCATGACGAGCACGTACACGGCGCTGCCGCTCGGGTTGCGGTACGCTCTGGCGCTGATCCTGGCTCCCCTGCTCGTCGGCGTGGTCGGCATGGGCCTCGAGCGCCTGGTGCGCCGTACGTACGGCAAGAAGGCAGAGTACGGCCTGCTCTTGACCTTCGGCGCAGGCCTGGTGCTGGAAGAATGCATTCGCCTCGTCTGGGGCTCTGGCGAGCAAGTTCTGCCCGTCCCGGAGGCGTTCAACGGCGCGTACCTCGCCGGCGACCTGGTGTACTCGAGGTATCGGTTCTTCGCCGCGCTCATGGGCATCGGGCTCATGGCCCTGGTGTGGCTGTTTCTCGAAAAGACACCGTACGGAGCTCGCGTGAAGGCGGGCGCGCACGACAGTGAAATGGTGCGGGCGCTAGGCATCGACATCAGCCGGCTGCGGCTCCTGGTGTTCGGCATGGGTTCCGCCTTGGCAGCTGCCGCCGGTATCGTGCTGGCACCCATCTGGGGCCTCCGGCCGCACGTTGGCGTGGACGCCGTGATCCCCGCGTTCCTCATCATCGTGCTCGGTGGCGTCGGCAGCTTCTGGGGCGCCGTCATCGCCGGGCTGCTCGTGGGGCTCACCGTCGCCATCACCGGTGGCTACGCCGCCGAATGGTCCGTGATGAGCATGTATCTGCTCTTGATCTTCGTGCTGACCTTTCGAGCTCGCGGCCTGCTCGGAAAAAAGAGCGGGCTAGAGGCATGAAGTGGCGCTGACCACGACCGTCTCGAGCTCGGGCCGAGCGTCCCGCGGCTGGGTCACGCTGCCCATGTTCGTCGTGTTCGCGCTGTTGCTCAGCTTCCCGACCTGGGCAGAGGCCGTGGGCGTCTATCCCTATCTCGGGATCGAGGTCGCCGTCTGGATGATCTACGCGCTGGGCTACAACCTCGTGCTCGGTTACGCGGGCCTGCCGTCGTTTGGGCACGGCGCCTTTTTCGGTGTCGGAGGCTACACCTACGGCCTGTGCTATTTGCACCTGGGCGCCGGCCCGTTGTTGTCGCTGCTCGGCGGGAGCCTCGCCGGTGGAGTAGCAGCGGGCCTGGTGGCAGGCTTGATCTCCCGCCGCCGCGGCATCTACTTCGCGTTGATGACCATCGCCTGCGGCCAGGTGTTCTGGTTCGTGTCAATGAAGGCGCATTCGATCACCGGCGGCGAAGACGGGCTCCTGAATATCAAGCGGCCCGAGCTCAGCCTGGGCGGCCTGTCGCTGAGCCTCGCGGACAACGTCGCGTTGTTCTACTTCGTGGCGCTGGTGCTGGCGGCCTGCATCGTGTTCCTGTGGCGCCTGGTCCACTCGCCGTTCGGTCGCGCCTTGCAAGCCGTGCGCATGAACGAGACTCGAGCCCGTTTCATTGGCTACGACGTCTGGCTCACCAAGTGGGCCGTGTTCGCCATCTCGGGCGTGTTCGCCGGGCTCGCCGGCGGCCTGTTCGCGATCTCTCAGGAGAGCGCCTATCCGAACGTGATGAGCGTGCATGGCTCGGGGTTCATCGTGATGGCGACGCTCATCGGCGGCGGCATGGTGAGCTTCTGGGGACCGGTGATCGGCGCGCTCGTGTTCATCGCCGCGAGGGACATCCTGGGGGCTCTGACAGAGACATGGTTGCTCTGGTACGGCCTGCTCTTCATGGCCATCGTCCTGTTCCAACCCGAAGGCATCGCCGGGGCCTGGCAGCGCTACGGGGCACGCTTCGTACACAAGGCGTGGCAGTCCGGGTTCAAGCGCTTGTCGGCCCAGCGTTAAGACAGGGTTTTGGAGAAAGATATGGCTCTTTTCGAGGCACACCATCTCAGCAAGCGCTTCGGCGACCGTGTCGTGTTGGAGAACATCTCGCTGTCCTTCGAGCAAGGCCAGCTCTCCGGTATCATGGGCCCCAACGGCGCGGGCAAGTCGACGTGTTTTAACGTGCTCACGGGGCACTTCCCCCCCGATCGCGGCAAGGTCATCTTCGACGGGGAGGACATCACCGGCAAGTCACCGCGTGAGATCGCCCGCCGCGGCATCGCCCGCTCCTTCCAGATCATCAGCCTGTTTGACGAGTTCACCGCGCTCGAGAACGTGCTCCTGGCCCTGCCCGAGATGCGCAGGCAGGGTTTCAACGTGCTCACAGACGTCGGTCGGGACAAGGTCAGCATCGACAAGGCCATCGGCGTGCTCGAGCAGGTGGGCCTGGCGCCGCAGGCGGATACGCGCTCGGCTAGCCTCTCGTACGGGGACCGCCGGGCGCTCGAGATCGCCGTCGCGCTGGCGGTGCGCCCGCGCTTGTTGTTCCTGGATGAGCCCACGCAGGGGCTGGGCGACACCGGGAGGAGGCGCTTGTTCGAGCTCATCCTAGGCCTCAAGCGGCACTTCACCATCGTGATGATCGAGCACGATATGCAATTTCTGTTCTCGTTGGCAGACCGCGTCTCCGTCATCCATTGGGGTCAGGTGATCGCCCAGGGCACGCCGGCCGAGCTGCAAGCCGATCCTTGGGTACAGCGCTCCAGCGTGGGGATGCAGGCCGATGCTTGAGATCCAGCACATCGACACCTTCTACGGTGAGACTCAGGCGCTGTTTGGCGCGTCCTTCCGTGTTGCACGGGGTGAGGCAGTGGCGCTCCTGGGGCCGAACGGCGCGGGCAAGACCACCACGCTGCGCTCGATTTTAGGCCTGACGCCGGCGCGGCGGGGCAGTATCCGTTGGGCGGGGCAGGACATCAGCCACAGCGCCACGCATGAGATCGCGCGCGCGGGCATCGCCTGGGTGCCGGACGATCGCAGGATCTTCCCCTCGCTCAAGGTCAAGACCAACCTCGCGCTCGGCAAGAAGAAGACCGCGTACCGGAGCTGGAGCGAGAAGCAGGTCTTCGAGCTGTTTCCCGCGCTCGAATACCTCCTGGAACGCGACTCGGAGAACCTCTCCGGGGGCGAGATGCAAATGCTGGCCATTGGCCGCGCTTTGCTCGGCGGCCCGGGTCTGATCTTGCTGGACGAGCCGTCGCAGGGCCTGGCGCCGAAGCTCGTCGCCGACGTGATGAAGACCATCGCTCGCCTGCGGAGCGAGAACATCGGCGTCCTCGTGGTCGAGCAAAATGTGCGCAGCGTGCTCCGCGTGTGCGACCGCGCCTACGTCCTTCGGCACGGGCGCGTCGTGCACGAAGCGCTGGCCGCCGAGTTGCTCGCCGACGAGGCCGCCAGGACCGACTTGTTGAAAAACGGCTAGCCTGATGCACTTACTCGACGTACAAAACGTTCAGAAGGTCTACACCGCGGGCCTGTTCCGCCGGCAGGCGAGCTTCAGCTTGAACGCCAGCTTCAGCGTCCCAGAGCCTGAGATCATCGGCGTGCTAGGGCCCAACGGCTCCGGCAAGACGACCCTCTTCGAGCTGCTCTCCGGCAGCAATGTACCTACGCGGGGCAAGGTAGCGATCCTTGGCCAGGACATCCAGCGCGTCAAATACGACCAGCGTGACCGCCTGGCGATCCACTATCACCAGTCTTACCAAGTGAGGAGCGTGAAGAAAACGCTGCCGAGCTTCATGCTCGAAAAAACCAGCTCCGACTACCCCTTGGTCCACATCTTCGATGAGCCGCAGTTCAGCACCCAGGACGGCTACATCGGCTTCATGCTGAGCTTCTTCCGCCGATTGCGCGAGCAGGGGCGCGTCGTGTTTCTGTGCGTGCACCCGTGCGAAACCTTTCACCTGGATATTCTGAGGCAGAACTGCAAGCGTTACCTGTTCGTCTCCAAGGGCCAGGTGAGCGAGCTCCCCAGCTGGGACGGCCTGTGCGCGCACCCTGGGGTGGACGAGTACTTGACGCTCGCTCACGGGCAGCGGTGAACGGCAGTGGTGGCCGGGCAGCGTAGGCCCGAGTCAGCGAACTGGAGCTAAATGAAACACGATCCTGAACAGCCTCTTTCTCCGCCGCCACGGCGGAACGCCTTCGTCACCGGTGCCGCTGGAGCGCTGGGCGCCGCGATCACCAAGGCGTTGCTAAAAGCGGGCCACCGCGTGGTCATCGCAGATAGCAACCGCTCCGCGTTGGCGGAGCTCAGCGCTAGCCTCGAGGGTGAGGTGTTGCCGCTGGTGTTCGACGTCAGCTCCGAAGCGGAGGTGCAGCGAGCGTGTGACGAAGTGGCCAAGGCTTGGGGCAACGTGGACATCCTCGTCAACAATGCGGGGGTCCTGTCGAACAACAAGATCGTCGAAACGACACCGGAAGAATGGCGGCGGATCCACGCCATCAACCTGGACGGGCCATTCCTCTTGTGCCGCCGTTGGGTGCCGGGGATGCGCGCTCAACGTTGGGGGCGCATCATCAACATGTGCTCGTTGGCGATGAAGACCGGTGGCCTCACGGCGGGCACCGCGTACACCACCACCAAGGGCGCCCTGGGCGCTTTGACGCTGTCCCTGGCGCGCGAGCTCGCGCCTCACGGTGTGACCGCCAACGCCATCGCGCCGGCTTATGTGAAGACTAAAATGATCACGGAGCAACTGAGCGCAGAGCAGCGCGAGCAGGTGTTGCGCGGCATTCCCGTCGGTCGCTTCTGTGAGGTGGACGAGGTCGCGCACGCGGTCGTCTTCTTGAGCTCGGAGCTATCGGGCTTCATCACCGGGGAAATCCTGGATATAAACGGCGGCCTGCACCTCGACTGAGCGAACCGAACATGTCCAAATCCAGCACTATGGCCCCCGGCGCTCCCGATCGCGACGTCGACTTCACGAGCTTGCATTCCTTGCAGGGCAAGGTGGCCTACGTGCCCGGAGGCGCAGGGGGCCTGGGCGAGGCGATTAGCCGCGGGCTGGCTGCGCTCGGCGCCCGCGTCGTCGTGGGCGGGCGCGACCTGCCAAAGCTCACGAAGCTGGTCGAGAGCCTGCGTTCTCACGGCCGCGAGGCTCAGGCCGCGGCCTTCGACGCGGGCTCGGTGGAGGACATCCGGCGCTCAGTGGACGCGGTCTGCGATCACTATGGCGCGTGCGACATCCTGGTGAACTGTGTCGGCATCCATCGTGAAGAGAGCGTGCTCGAGGTGACGGAGGCCACCTACGACCACGTGCTCGCCGTGAACCTGAAAGCTGGCATGTTCCTGGGGCAGGCCGTCGCACGCCGCCAGGTCGCGGCCGCCAAGGGCGGTAAGCAGGTGCACCTCTTGTCGGTGCGGGCGCAGCTCGGTCTGCGTGGCAAGGGCTACTCCTCCTACGCCTCCAGCAAGGGCGGGCTGCTGATGATCGTGAAGCAGCACGCGAGCGAGCTCGCTCCGCATGGCATCAACGTCAACGGCGTGGCTCCGACCTTCGTGTATACGGAAATGATCCGCCACGTCGTGGAGAACCCGGCCTTCCAGAAGAGCGTCATCGATCGCATCCCCCTCGGGCGGATCGCCGATCCAAAGGACGTCGTGGGGCCCGTGCAGTTCTTCTGCCTGCCCGCCTCGGACTTCGTCACGGGTCAAATCTTGTACGTTGACGGCGGTCTGACCGCCTGTCAGTGAGCGTTCGGCAAGGATTAGGATATTCATGACCAAGAGATTGCAGAACTTCGTCAACGGCAGAGCCACGGCGAGCCGCACGGAGCGTTGGAGCGACGTTTACGACCCCGCGCGCGGCAGCGTCAGCAGCCAGGTGCCGATGTCGACGGCAGAAGACGTGAGCGTCGCGGTCGCCGCCGCCAAGGCCGCCTTCGACGGCTGGTCTGCCACGCCACCCGTGCGCCGCGCGCGTGTGCTATTTCGGTTCAAGGCCTTGCTCGATGAGCATCTGGACGAGCTCGCCGCGCTGCTCACCGCCGAGCACGGCAAGGTGCTCGAGGACGCGCGTGGCTCCGTCACTCGCGGGCTGGAAGTGGTCAAGTTCGCCTGCGGCATCCCCCAGCTGCTCAAGGGCGAGTATTCCGCGCAGGTCGGCAGGGGCATCGACTCGTGGTCCCTGCGCCAACCGCTCGGGGTCTGCGCGGGTGTGGGCCCCTTCAATTTCCCAGCGATGATCCCGCTCTGGACAGCGCCGATCGCCATCGCTTGTGGCAACACCTTCGTGATGAAGCCCTCCGAGCGCGTGCCGTCCACGGCGCTGCGGCTGGCGGAGCTCTGGCACGAGGCGGGGCTTCCCGACGGCGTCTACAACGTCGTGAACGGTGACAAAGAGGTGGTGGACGCGTTCGTCGAGCATCCAGACATCGCCGCCCTCAGCTTGGTGGGCTCCACGCCCACGGCCTCGAGCGTGTACCAACGCGCCACGGCCGCCGGCAAACGCGTGCAGGCGCTGGGCGGTGCCAAAAACCACCTGGTGGTCATGCCCGACGCGGACCTCGGGCACGTCACCGACGCGCTGATGGGCGCCGCCTACGGCTCGGCGGGTGAGCGTTGCATGGCCATCTCCGTGGCGGTCGCGGTGGGTCCAGGGACCGGGGATCGCCTGGTCGAGGCCTTGATCCCGCGCGTGCGCGCGCTCAAAGTGGACGCTGGGACAAAGCCCGAGGTCGACATGGGGCCGCTCATCACCCAGGCGCACCTGGAGCGCGTGTCGGAGTACGTGCGGCTCGGCGAGCAAGAGGGCGCCAAGCTGCTGGTCGATGGCCGCGGGCTCACGGTTCCAGGCGCCGAAAACGGCTTCTTCATGGGCGGCTGCCTGTTCGACCATGTCAGCCCCGAGATGAAGATCTACCAGGAGGAGATCTTCGGCCCCGTATTGTGCGTGGTGCGCTGCCCCGACCTGCGCTCGGCGATCCGCCTGGTCAACGCACACCGGTTTGGCAACGGCGGCTCCATCTTCACGGCGAGCGGCGAGGCGGCCGAGGAGTTCTTCAAGACCATCGAGGTGGGCATGGTGGGCATCAACGTCCCCATCCCCGTCCCCATGGCCTTCCACAGCTTTGGCGGCTGGAAGAGCTCGATGTTTGGCGATCACTTCATGCACGGGCCAGAGGGGGTGCGTTTCTTCACCCGTTTGAAGACCGTCACCGCACGCTGGCCAGCAGGGGCCAGCGGGGGTGCCAGCTTCATCATGCCCACGATGAAGTGACGCGCATGGACCCATCGACCGCCGCCCCCAAGACCTTCGACTCGTTGCACAAGGCCATCGTTCGTCAACATCCGTACCTGAGTAAGCGCCTCCAGCAGATCGCGAGCTACGCGCTCGAGAAACCCAATGAGATGGCGCTAGAGACCATCGCGACGGTCGCACAACGCGCCAAAGTGCAGCCCTCGAGCCTGATCCGATTTGCGAAGGCGTTCGGGTACTCCGGATACAGCGACATGCAGCGCGTGTTCCGCTTACGCTTGACCGGGCGCCTGCCTGACTATGAAGAGCGCCTCTCCAACCTGGAGGGCGCGCACGCGAGCTCGCTCAAAGACAACGCCGCCTTGCTGAGGCGCTTCGTGCAAGCAGACATCGCGGGTCTGCAGGCGCTGACCGAGCAGCCGCATATCGGCGAGTTGCTCGACAAGAGCATCAAGCTGCTGGCGAGCGCCGAGTGCGTGTACTTGGTGGCGCACCGGCGATCGTTTCCGATCACTTTCTACCTGTCGTATGCGCTGAGCCAGCTGAACGTGCGAAACGTGCTGGTGGACGGCGTGGGTGGCCTGTTCTTCCACCAGCTGCAACACGCGACCAAGCGCGACGTGGTGTTCGCGGTCAGCACCAAATCCTACTCACCCGACGTCGTAGAGGCGGTGCGAGAGTCGGCGGCCCGCGGCATTCGGGTCATCGCTCTCACGGACAGCCCATTGAGCCCGCTCGTGCAGCATGCTCATATCAACTTGCAGGTTCAGCAGGCGTCCGTGCAAATGTTCCGCTCGCTCGCCGTACCGATGACCTTCGCGATCGCGCTCATCGTCGGCCTCGGCACGACGCTCGTTCGCAAACGGAAAACACCGGGCGCCGGACGCGACATCTAGCCTCGACTCCAACGACTCCAGGCTCCAGACTTCGGGCTACGGTGCGACATGGGCCGAGATCACCGCAAGCTAACGGTTTTCACCATGGCGGACGGGCTGGTGCTGGAGGTATACCGAGCGACTGCGTCCCTGCCCATCGAGGAGCGCTTCGGCCTGCAGTCCCAGCTTCGGCGTGCCGCCATCTCTGTCCCGGCAAACATCGTCGAGGGGTGCGCACGCCGAACCACGCGGGACTATGTTCACTTTCTGACCGTCGCGCTGGGGTCGGCGTCCGAGCTTCGATACCTGCTGGGTCTCGCTGGTCGTCTGGAGTTTATTGCAGGTCCGATCGTCACCGGCATCGATAAAAAGTGCGACGACCTGCTTCGAGGGTTGCAGCGCATGATCGATTCCCTCGCGGGGAAACCCTGAAGTCCGAAGTCCGAAGTCCGAAGTCCGCGAAAAACGGCGCAAGTCGAGTCTAGCGCCTCGAGCCCCAAATGGTGCCCGCGTTTTCGCTCGCCCGCGCTCAGACGTCGGGATTGGGCAGGCGCCGGTCGCGCACGAACCCCAAAAGGTCGTAGTACGAGGTCAGAAACGCCCGCAGCGTGCGGACGGTCGCGCCGTAGCCGTCAAACTCCCTGATCTCCAGGCCTCGCGGATCATAGGCGCGGCGAAAGTCCGGGAATTGTTCGGTGAGCTCGGCCAGGGCCTGCTCGGGAATAGCGTCATCCATCCGAGGCTTCACCTCCACTGAGGAGGCGTTGAAGCGGCGCTGCCAGGCCGTCGGAATGGTCAAGATCAGATCGCCGCCGATGAGCTCCGACCAGTGAAGGTGGTTGCGGTAGGCGGCGGCGAGCAAACGGGTGCGATAGCCCGCCTTTTTATACAGCCCGTACGCCCGCTTCACGCAGGCGACGCCCGCCCAGTCCAGCGTGCCGGGCGTGGGAACCAAGCCTTGCTTCTCCGCGCAGACCTTGAGCCAGTCGTCGAGGCGGCCGACCATGATGGTACACACGGGCACGGCATGCGCGATCGATTCACCCGCCGCCGTGCGGCGCGAGAGCCCGCGCTCGACCGCCTCTGCGACGGCGATGGCTTGCGGCACCGTGAACGAGACGGTGGCGTTGATGTTCACGCCCAGCGCGGTGACCTCTTCAATGGCCTGGATGCCGGCCTCCGTCGCGGGCAACTTGACCTGGATGTTGGGCGCGAGCTCGCTGAAGCGGACCGCCTGCTGCACCAGCAAATCCGCGCTCTTGTAATACTCAGGGTTGGTCTGCAGGGACAGCCAGCCCTTTTTGCCCGCGGTGCGTTCGAAGACGGGACGCAGCAGCGCAGCCGCCTTGACGGCCATCTCCTCGATGAGCTGCCAGGTGATCTCCGCGTCTGTCGAGGTCGAACGCTCTACGAACAGCTGCGCGACGCGATCTTTCCAGTCGCCGAATTCTTGCTGCATGACCCCGAACACGATCGTCGGGTTGCTGGTTGCGCCGACTGCGCCGTGCTCGATCGAGTAGCGCAGGTCTTTGATGGAGCACGAGTCGTTCCACAGGTCGGTGGCGGTGCTCGCGACCATGCGCTGCAAGGGGCTGGGCGTAGGGGTCGACATGGAGCTATTGGAACACAAATTCTGAACATTGCAAGCGTGGAACGCACGTTCTGTTTGCGAACAGCCTGTTTGCGAACAGCGCCGAGCTCAACCGGTCAACAAGTAACCGCCGTCCACCGGCAACACCGCACCGGTCACGAAGGCCGCCGCCGGGGAACAGAGGAACAGGATGGGGCCGGCCACGTCCGCGCCCTCCCCCCAGCGGCTCAGCGGCGTTCGGGCGACGACGGCGGCGCTGCGCTCAGGATCCGTGTAAACGGGTTGTGTGATCCGCGTGCGGATCCATCCCGGCGCGACCGCGTTAACGCGCACGCCCTCGCTTGCGAATTCACGCGCGAGCGCCTTGGTGAGCTGCACGACCGCACCCTTCGACGCACCGTAGGCGGGCGCGTGGCCTGAGCCGAAAAAGCTATACATGGAGCCGATGTTCACGACCGCGCCACGGCTACTCGCCAGCGCCGCGCGCAACGCGACGCACATGCGCATGGTGCCCGTGAGGTTCACTGCCACCACGTGCTCGAACGTGGCTAGGTCGTACTCCTCACGCCGCTCGATGATGCCCGCGCAGTTCACCAGCGCGTCGAGCCGGGTAAACTGGGCGGCGAACGCCTCCACCGCGGCCCCGTCCGTCACGTCGAGCTCAGCGAAGTGAAACGAGCCACCAGCAAGCGCGCGCTGTGCCTCTTGCACCTCCTCGGGCGTGCGCCCCGTTGCCCACACCTCGGCGCCTTGCGCTGCGAACGCAGTGCTCACCGCCAGGCCGATCCCGCTGGTACCGCCGACCACTAGCGCTAGCTTGCCGTCAAAAAGCATTCTCTCTCCTCTCGGGTCGACGCTCAGCACCCGGCGAATGGCTGCCCATGGCGCGAGCTCAAATGAAAGCTCTCATTCATACAGGACAAGCATCGTGAAAGCGACGGCTGGTTCTCGCGGGAGCGCTGACCCGCGCGTTCGAAAGCGCCTCCTCCGCTCCTGCAAGCAGCAGGGATCGAGATGGGTCAGTAGGCAGCGTATTTTGCCACGGACAGAGAAATTCGGTCAGGCTGACACGATCCGGTCAAACCGGCGTCCTGATCCAGAAAGGGCCTCACCCGGGGTCAACCTTCCGCCTCCACCAGCGCGTTGTCTGCGCTGGCATCGAGATCGAGCAATTGGGCACAGTACAAGGCGACGCATTCTCCCTGGGTCGATTGCGCGATGATGGCTTGCATGGCTCGGACGTAGTCGAGCTGCAGATCTCTGAGGCGCACGAGCTCTGCGCGTGACACCGCGAACAGGCTGAAACCGTAGCTGCCAGGCGCACCGGCTCGGCAGCGGTCGAGCGCGACGTTGAACCAGGCTGCCTTTAACTGTCGCGCGCGCACTGGATCGCTGCGCGTGTCGACGCGCTGCACACCGGTCGCGGCAAAGCGGCCCGCGCGCTTCTTCACCTGCCCCGCTTTCTGCAGCACCAGGAGCGCCTGCTCCACTCGCTCCTCTGCGGCGCCCAGCTTGGTCGCGAGCCAGCGCGCATCGCAAAAGCCGCCGCTGCGGTACGCCTCGAGCTCCAGCGCGCGCAGCACCGCGTGCGACCACGGCTCATCGTAAGCTGCCGAGCGAGCCGCCTCCACGCGCGACCAGGCGTTCGCCACGCACGGCAGCTCTGCCGGATCCACCAGCGTCGCCACGAAGTCCAGCACGCGCCGGCTGAGCGCCTCGACCACATGCAGGAACTCGGGCAGCTTGGGCTGTGCCGTACCCTTGAACCAGCGCGAGAGCGTGTAGCGGTTGATGCCGCAGGCCGCCGACACATCGACGATCGGAGTCCTGCCGCGCAGATCGCGCAGGAACGCAGCGACAGCCTCCGGTGTTGCAGCACCGTGCAGCGCGAGCCAGCCGGGCGCGCGCCGAAAGAAGCGCACGTAGCAGCTCCTCGGCTCGACGCCACACAGCGCCGAGACCGCGAGGAAGCGCGCCGCGGTGGGCCAGGATGAGCCGCGCTCCCAGCGGTGCAAAATGTTGCTCCGGCAGCCTGCGCGCCGGCTCAACGCGCTCTGGGAGCGGCGCCCGCGGAGCGCGCGCACCAGCTCGGCGCTCAAACGAGCAAAGTCGATGGGCTCGGCGGGCATCTCGAAGCGGAATTTGAGGCCAGGGCAGACCGCACAAAACGCGCGCGATCCGTGCACAGGTACACTTGATTAGCACATATCCGGGCGGATCTAGGCATTGAATGTGCCAAACGTCCATTGAACGCCCTGACGGGCCATGCCAGAGCACAGGGATGAAGCCAGCTTCCTGGGGCGCCGCGACGTTCCTCGTCTTAGGCACCGCGCTCGCCTGCTCGGGTGAGTCCGCAGAAGCGCCCTCAGCCCTGGCGAGCCCCGATCGCGTGCTGTGCGCCAGATGCCAGCCACCGCCCGCGGGCGGAGAGACCGGCGACTTCCTGAACTCGACGGGCGGCTGCGGCGTGACGATCACGGACGTCGGCCGTGACTTTGACGAGCCTGGTCTGAACGCCCGAGCTGCCATCGAGCTCGTGGAACAGAGCGCGTCCGTGCCTGGCCACTACGTCGCGGCGCGTTCGCTGGCCATCGCCGCGGACCCGGCTGAGGTCAGCGGCCACGGCGCAGATCCGATCGTGGACGTTGCCGTCGAGGTCACGCGCGTCCAACTCTTCGAACAGATTCCGGGCAGCCTTCGGGGCTCTCAGTGCTCTCAGCGCTGGCTCTCTCTCGACGCCAGCACCAGCATCCACACCAGCGACGGAGCGCTGAGCGGGCGCTTCGAGCACGGCTTGGTCGCGCTCTTTGGCGACGGCGAAGCGCAGCTGTTCGCGTGGCAGGACGCCTCCTCATTCCGCGGTAGCCTCGAGTTTGGCGAGCCCATCACCGCACTCGGTGCTGGCCTGTACCTCCTGCTGTCGCCCGCTGGCGTGCGCGGCAGGGTCGATATGTTGGCCACTCTCGCTGGCGAGCCCGAGCGCTACGGAGCCATCGCGCTCGAGTGGCCGGTGGACGCTTGCGAGATCGAGCAGACTCCGGTGCTAGAGGAAGAATACCTACCGCTGCTCGAGCAAGCCCGGGCCGTGGCGGGCGCCCAGCCTCCCTTGCTCGCTCGCTGGCAAGATGGCTCCGATACCGAGCTCCGCGTCACACTGAACGCCCCGATCGACGCCGCCTGCCGCACCCGGTCTCGCGTCTCGAGCGCTGCAGAGGCAAGCTACGAGTTTGTTACCCCGGTGCAACTCGCCACGAGCGACGCCCGCATCTCAGGCAGCGTGCCCGGCGTCTTCGACGTGCGCACCGACGAGGACGGCGAGCTCACCGTCATCAACTTCGATACCTTTCAGCGCTTTCGCGCGGCCGAGCTGGAGAGCGCGTTCGGCATCCACGGCGTCGACCTACGCGGCGCCGAGTGCGGAGCCTTATCCATCCACAACAACTTCAACCTGACCAGCGGCAGCCTGGTGATTGGCGCGCGCCCCTGCGACGACTCGACGGACGAGCCGGCAGAGTCGCTGCGCTGGTGCCCCGGGCCGCCGTGTGACTTCGGAGAATCTCCGCTGCGCTGAACGCACGCGATGATCGTGGCTCCTCAAGCCTTCGCCGATGAGCCGAACGCGGCCAGCGTCTGCTGCGCGGCGAGCGCGGAAGAGGCTGGATTCTGACCGGTGACGAGGCGACCGTCGCGGACCGCGAAGGGCTGCCAGAGCGGCCCTGACTCGTACTTGCCGCCGCGTTCGCGCAGCTGAGTCTCGAGCGCGAAGGGGACGACCTTCGCGAGGCCAACCGCCTCTTCCTCCGCGTTGCTAAAGCCAGTCACGCGCCGCCCTGCGACCAGGGGCTTGCCGCTCGAGAGCTGCACGTTCACGAGCGCAGCGGGCCCGTGACACACGGCCGCCACGACCTTGCCGTTTTCGTACGCTTGGGCGAGCAGCGTGGCAAGCTCGGAATTGTCCGCGAGATCCCACATCACGCCGTGGCCGCCAACGATGAAATAGGCGTCATAGCCCTCCCTCAGGTCGCCGACGCGCAGGCTCGACTCGAGCTTGGCGCGCGCCCCCGGGTCTGCCTGAAAAGCGACTACCGCGGCGGACGGCTCCGATTCGCTCTTGGGATCGGCAGGCGGCTTGCCGCCGCGCGGGGACGCGATTTCCACGCGCGCGCCCGCTTGCACGAACTCCTGGTAGGGAGCCGCCAGCTCTTCGAGCCAGAAGCCTGTCTTCGTGTCCGTCGAGCCGAGCCGCTCATGGCTAGTAACGATCATCAGGATATTCTTCATGTCAGCGTCCTCCATTCCCAGGGTGAGAACACAGGGTAGCGACGCGGCGCGCTGATTGATAGGGGCGTGACGCGCGCTTTGCGCTGCGCTGACGCGGGAGGTCGACCCGCAGCCGCGCGAGTGTGCTCATTTAGCGCGGACAGCGGCACTTTCAGGCGACGCTTGCTCCAGCTCTTCACGTTGGTAGTCCGAAATGCCGAGCACCTCTGGGTCTTTGACTCGATGCGGGAACGGCAGCTCAGGCAATGGCTCATGACTGAACCATTCGAACGCAGCAATCTTCCAAATGGGGAGCTTACGGGTGCGGTACAACGAGCCCATCCACAGCTCCGAGCTCGGCGCCAGCTTGCCCCCTTCCCAGACCAGCGAAAACTGAACGGCAAAATGCATGCGTGCGCCTTTCACGCTGCCATCCTTGTAACGCAGACGTTCACACATGTAGAAGATGCCGCCCAGGGGCTTTCCTAGAGCACCGAACAGGTTGAGATCATAGTAAATCTCATTGCTTAGGCAGCTTGATGGATCACTCGTTGAATGCCCTCGAGGTTCTGAATCGTCGC
>JAYTOL010000028.1:0-1506 GCA_043747815.1 Deltaproteobacteria bacterium | reverse complement strand
CCCGCCAGCGCGCCGTATTCGATCATGCCCCGTGATTAAATCGAATCGCTCCGAATGGAAAGAAGAATCTGGCCGAACTTCTGCCCAGCGGCACTAGATGACCTGGCGCCCAACTCACCCACGTATGTTGGCGGCTCGGGAATGAAGAAATTCGTCCAGGCCTTGCCGGTCTCCTGGGTTGCGTGAAATAATCCGACGTAGCACGCCGCCCGGTGGGGGTAGACCCGGCCAGTTCTCACGCAACCGAGGGCGCGCTCAGCCCGAAAGGAATTGGATCCGCGCCTCTCCGGACCAATACCGAAACAGCCCTCCATGGAAACCCAAAATCGTCGCGCCGAGTCTCGCACCTCCTCCACCGACCCCATCGCAGCGGTCACGCTGTGGTCACTGCTGCCAGCCTTCATCGGCTCCCGCTTGGTCGTCTGGGTCGTGCTCGGTGAGTCGCCTCAGCCGGGGCTGGAAGAGAAGGTAACCGCGGTGGTGACGTTCGCGGCCATCGTCGCGTGGTGGCTGTGGGTCATCGCGGGGGCGACGCGACGCGCCGGCTTCCGTTCCTCGATTCCGAGCGTCGGAGCCGTGTTGAAGTTGTCGTCGAAGGTCGCGCTCGGCGGCATCATGGTCAACTTGCTCTGGTCACTGCTCGATCACGCGCTCCAGCTCCCCCGCATCGGGCTCGTCACTGCCTCGAAGCTCGTCACTGGCGAGCAGACGGCTCAGTCCTTCGCGTTCACAGTGCTCCTCGTGGCGCTGCTGGGGCCTGTAGCGGAGGAAATGCTATTCCGAGGTACCCTGTTCCGCAAATGGCGCCTGTGCTGGGGGCCGGGCAAGGCGGCGCTGTTGACGAGCGTGCTGTTTGGGCTGGGCCACGCCGTCCCGATCACCGCGGCCTTGCACGCGCTGGCACTGGCCGTTCTCTACACGACCACTCGCACGCTCTGGGCTCCGGTGGCGGCCCACCTCATGAACAACCTCTTCACCGTCACGCTAGCCAAGGTCTTGCACCGAGTGCCGTCGGCTCTGCTCCTGGAGGCGGCGACGGACTGGCGGCTGCAATGGGCCTCTGCTGTGCCGGCGCTCCTCGGCACCTGGTGGCTCATACGCTTCGTGCGCAGGGGGTGGCACACGCTGGGGGACCCCGTACACGGCGAGCCTGCCTCGGTGCCGGACCGGGTTGCCGTGGACAGCTGCCCCGGCGCCTAGAGCAGCTTCCCACGTCACGAGGAATCGCTCAGCCCGAAATGTCAGCCACGCCCACGTCTGGCGCCAGGGCACCCTTGGGCACAGAGCGCCTTGCGAGCAAAGGTATGATGTATTATCATACTACTATGCCGAAAGCTAAAGTCGCTGTAACACTCGACAGTTCCACGCTCGAGCGGTTGGATCGGCTGGTCAAAGAGGCTCGCTTTACCAATCGCAGTCAGGCAATCGAGATAGCGGTTGAAGAGAAGCTCGAACGCCTTGAGCGTCGCCGCCTCGCCGAGGAATGTGCGAAGCTTGAGCCTGCCT
>JAYTOL010000027.1:0-9042 GCA_043747815.1 Deltaproteobacteria bacterium | reverse complement strand
CCCGCCAGCGCGCCGTATTCGATCATGCCCCGTGATTAAATCGAATCGCTCCGAATGGAAAGAAGAATCTGGCCGAACTTCTGCCCAGCGGCACTAGATTCATTGGACGTACGAACCTCTTACCGTGAGCGTCGAGTGCCATTCTCGTAGTTGTGAGACTTTAAGTATGTTGGTCCAGCACGGCTGTTCGGCGACCCTAGTTCAGCGTGGGCACACGTGCGTGACAGGGATGCATAGCGGCACAGCCGCAACTCAAGGCTGCGCGCAGACGCTGGTGGCCCAGCAGACTGGTTGCTCGCCTTTTTACGACGTCCGACGCGCGCGCAGGCATTCCCCCACGTCCAACGTGTGTGATGTGGCCTCGGCGAGGGGCTCTGTGGCGCTCGCGTAGAGAAGCGGCGGCTGGTATGCATCGCGTCATCGCGACGAAGGAAAAGGCGCTCGTGGCAGCGATCCACGGCTCGAGTGACGGGTCTGGCCGTGTCGCGAGACATCGCTCCCCCACCTTGCTTCTGGCCGCGGCCTCCTTGGCGACGGCAGGGCTCGGGCTCGCCCTATGGGCTGAAATCCCAATCGTCCAATCCTTGTGGGGCTGGTTCTGGCCTCTTCATCCAAACGCGCTGCCTGCCGCGGCCGCGCTCGGCATTGCTGCTCTGTCTCTCTTCGCGTTCGCGGGCGCGGCATGGGTGGTCACGAATACCTCATCGTCCCGAACGAGAGGGCGCGCCCTCTTCCTCTTGATCGGCTTGGGGTTTGCCTATCATCACGGCCTCGCTCTGGCGACGGGGCGCGGACTGGGGGAAATGCGGGACCGCATGTTGCAGACGGGCCACGCCGAGTTCGCCGTCACAGCCTGCCGCGGCCCGGACGCCTTCACCCTGCTCGGCACGTACGAAGAGCTCGTGCGAGGTTCCGATCAGAAGTTCGCTCGGTCAAAGCCGCCGGGACACTTACTAATCTACTATGCCGCCGCTGCCCTCGCGGATCGGGTCATGCCGTTCGTCCATGATCCGCCGCCGGAGAGTGTGCCGGGCATCGTCAATCGCTGCCACCTCCGGCTCGTGAACCTCGCCACCGTCGCGTTTCCGCTCGTCGCCTTGCTCGTGTTGTTGCCGCTCACGTGGCTCAGTCGATTCTTTCTCGCGCCCGAGCATACGTTGCGGCCAGCGCTTATCTATATGACGATGCCTGCCCCCGCCCTGGTGCAGTTGCACCTGGACCAAGTACTTTATCCAACCTTGGCTGCTTCGTTCTGCGCGCTCGTGGCGAAGGCGGCGAGCAAGCCAAATGGTCTTGGGTGGTGGACCTTGGCGGGTGTGTCGATGTGGGTAGCGTCATTTGTGTCTTTCTCATTGCTTCCGGTGCTGCCGCTCGGCATTGGAATCTCCGTGGCGCTGACGGCGGGCCTGACGCCGGAGCGTCGGTGGCGTCGTCTGTCGGTGGGTGCCAGCGTGCTGGCCGGCGCCATGCTGTGTTCGGGCGCCGTCGCCTATTGGACGATTCACTATGATCCGTGGGCCGCCTACGTTCGTGCCATGTCCAACCATGTGGCGTGGAAGGGTTGGGAAGACTGGATGCGCTGGCCAGCAGCGTTCCTCAACACCGTGGAGCTCGCGTATTGGCTTGGCCCGGTCCCGGTCGTGTTGTTTGCGTCGGAAGCGCTGCGCAGCGGCTCGGGTTCGGCCCGAACCGCGACCGGCATGCTGGGCGCGTGGACGTTGGCCATGATTGGACTGACAGCGGTGCTGGGCAGAACGATCGGAGAGGTCGCCCGCCTCTGGCTGTTCTTCACGCCGTCGATTGTCCTGGTCGTAGCTGCGACGCTCACGGGGCTGCCGGGAGCGCCGGCGCGGCGGGCGCTGACGGCTCTCGCTTCGATTCAAGTTTTGTGGACGGTGAGCCTCAAGGCGATGCAGGACTTCCGGTAACGTGGTGCTGCATCCCGCCCGAGAGACGCTTGCTCCGGCAACCGCCATTCCCAAGCTCCGCGCTAGCGTCGAGGCCTGGCTGGGCACTCAAAGGAGAGTGTGCGCCGTCGCCCTCGCTGCGAGCGCTCTGCTTGGGACGTGCGCCATCTACTCCATCCTGACAGAGTGCGGGCAGCCCGCGCTGCCGCTGGACGACTCGTTCATCCACTTCGTCTACGCGCGCAACTTCGCTCATGGCGATCCATTTGTATACGGGCTTGGGGAGAAGCCCTCGAGTGGCTCGACGAGTTTCGTCTGGCCGATCCTGCTCTCCGTTTGCTGGCTCTCGGGGCTCGACGGGCTGCAACCCATCTGGATCGTCTGGCTCATTGGAACGCTGCTACACGCCGCCGTCGCCGTCGAAACAAAGCGGCTCGCGGAAGGCCTCGTCTGCCGTTCTGCCGGCATCGGGGCCATGGCGATGTGTCTCCTGTTGGCGCCTTCTGCTGGTTTGCCTGGAGCGGCATGGAAACGATGGCGCTCGCCTGGTGCATGACACGGAGCGTGCGCGCCGCGAGCGACTGGATCGAGGCGCCGCAATCCGCCCGCACGGCTCAGGCCGCCCTCTCGCTCGGAGCATTCGGCGCGCTGGCGCCGCTGGTCCGTCCCGAGGGTGCCATGACGGCTCTGGCAGTAGCCATCACCTTGTTCGCGGTCCCCTGCAGCACCCTTCCTCTCTGGCGATGGGTTCGTTCGCGCGTCGCGGGGCTGCTGCCGATGGCGGCGATCGCACTGGTGCCCCTTATCAACTGGGCTCTCGTCGGGCACGCGCGTTCCACCACGACCATGGTGAAATGGGCAATTGGAAATCCCTACCTTTCCAGGGAGCAGCTCTGGGAGTTCTTCCGTCTTAACGCGCGGATGTTGCTCGACGAGCTGCTCTCGGGTGGCCTTCACACCGGCCTCTTCATGCCCGAACACAGCCAATGGGCCATTCTCCTGGGGTTCTCGGCATTGGTGCCGGCTGGGCTTCGTAGAGGCCGCCTGCCGCGGGCGGTGCTTGTCGGCATACTTGCCCTTGGCACGCTGATTCCATGCACTTTTCTGACGCTGCTGTGGAACCACGTGCGCTATATCTGGCCATTTGCGCCCGCCTGGTTCGTGCTCGTGGCATGCCTGGCCAACGAGGTCGCGCACGTGGCGGCGCGGCTCACGCAGCGGGACACGTCATACGTCCCTGGGTTGTTGACAGGGGCTTACGCGGCGCTGCTCGGCGCAAAGCTTCCGCTCGCGCTGGCGGATCTGGGCAAGAGTGCCCGAGCCATCACCCAGCAGCAAGTCGAGCTCGCGCTCTGGGCACGCGATGATCTGCCGGCAGACGCCCACATCGGAGTCAACGACGCGGGAGCGATCGCGTATTTCTCGGAGCGCCGGACGTTTGATGTCGTGGGGCTGACGACGGAGGGCGAGGCGCCCTACTGGGTGGCGGGGCCAGGCTCTCGCTACGAGCACTACGAGGCGCTGGGCGAAGGCGTTTTGCCAACGCATTTCATCATCTATCCGCGCTGGTTTGACATGCCGTCCGTGTTGGGGCGCCGCATCCACGATGCGACGGTGCTCGATCAGGCCATCCTGGGAAACGCCACTAAGATCGCATTCGAAGCGGATTGGAGCGTTTTGGGGCGCGCCGAGCGGCCGTTGGTTCACCCGCGTCGTCAAACGCCGGTCGACGAGCTCGACGTCGCAGACCTCCAGTCTGAACGAGCCCACGCTTACGAACTCGGCAGGGCGACTGGAGACGATAACCGGGTCATCACGGCGTATCAGGGCGGCGCGAAGGTGAGCGACGGCGCGCGGTCGCGTCGCGAGTGGGATCGCTTCACCCTGAACCTCCCGCACGCGCGCCGTCCCGTCCTCGTCGCCCGGCTGGCGTCGGAAGCACGGCTTGAACTGCACGTGTCCGTCGACGGCATGCCGTCGACCACCGCGATGATTCCCCCCGGGCCGTGGGTCGAAGTCGAAATTCCGCTGCCCTCGGGGACGCGAGACCGGGCGCAGATCGAGATACGCGCAGCGCCGCCCGCGACCTTTTCGGCTATGCACTACTGGGTGTTCGATGATTGAAGGAGCCGAGCTTCGCTCGAACCAAGCGCCACGCATCGAATACCGCGGTGTGTTCGAGACTGCCGTGCAGTTTGTGTGCTGCGCGGCAGTCGTGCTCTTCTCGCTCCAGCATCTCCGGCCCTCGGCTCACATCGACCTCTACCCGACCTATGTCGCAGCGCGCTTGGCCAATGAATCGCGCTGGGACTTGGTGTACATGCCGACGGTCTGGTCGTTCCACGGCGCTGCTCCCGAATGGGACGCGCGAGCGCGCTCGCTCGGAATCGACTCGCACGCGGGAACGTCGTTCGTCTACCATCCTTGGTACCTGTTGGCATTGCGGCCCTTGGCCGCCCTCGTTTCCTACGCCGACTTCCAGGATCTCTACGTCGGCGCCAGCGAGCTTTGCGTTGTGCTCGTCGGGTTTGGCATCGTGCGGCTGCTTCGTATCCGCAGCTTGCCCGTGCAGCTCCTGATCTGTCTTCTGGTCGCACACGCTTCGCCGACGTTGAACTCGCTCGAGCTGGGCCAGAACACACTGGCGGCGCTCGCATTCTCGTTGGCGGCGGCCGTCGCCTGGCGGAGCCGGCGGTGCGTGCTGCTCGGTGCCGTCTTCGCAGGGCTCGCCTGGGCATGTAAGCCCTGGTGCCCCGCGCTCGTCGTTCTGTGTCCGCTGCTACGCGGCTGGCGAGCCGGCGCACTCGTATCGCTCGCTCTGGTGGTGGGGATGATCGGGCTGCCCGTGATGCTGCTGCCCTCAGCCCTGATGCACGACTACGCGACGGTCAATCTCGAGTTGATGCGACAATCGGTACCCGGATGGAATAACCTGTCTCTACTGTCGATCATGGAGCGCAGCACGAATCCAGACTGGTCGTTGCATCTCCTCGAGTGGTTTCCGGCTCACCCGAGCCCAGGCCTGCGCATCGCCGCGTCGGCGGCGGCCGTGGCGGTGCTGGTGGCCGCAGGCTGGCTCTGGTGGCGCCGGCGCCCAGACCCCACCTGGACAGCCGCGGCCTGGCTTGCGTTTATGCCCATGCCGCTCGGCATATGCTGGACCCACTATTTCCTGTTCACGTTGCCCCTCGGGTGCTTGGTGATCATGTCGCACTCGAGCCCGAAGGCTTTGCGTGCCGCGGCAATGTGCCTGGTGGCCCTCGTGTTCGCGATGGTGCCCCTCTACGCCGCCACACTGGAAGACGTGGCGGGCCACGTCGCAGAGCCCGTCGGCGCGCCGTGGCTGCGCGCGCTGCCGATGGCGCTGCTGGCCGGCGTACTGCTCGGGTCCCTGCGATTCGCGAATCAGTTCGATGGCTCGCAGACCAGCGTCCCAGGCGGTGGGAACCCGAGCTCGGCGCAAGTATTGGGGCGAAATCCGCGCGACAGTTGACATTTCGCGTAGGTCTCAGCCGCCTTCTCCACGCACGCCCGTGCCGCATCCCGTGGGTAGGCTTGCGCGGATGCGCCGAACACCGCGCACCGCCCCTCGCAAGCGGGCAGCGAACCGATGTCGCGCTGGCAGGCGGTCAAGCATTCGGCGTGCTCACTCTGCACGCGCAGCGTGGAATCCTGGCTCTGGCTGCAACACTCGAGCGTCGCTTCGCGCGCCGCCGACGCACACCCTGCACAGGGGAGATCGGCGACCAGCTTGGGGTCGGCCACGAAGGGCCGATGCTCGATCACCGCTCCGGCTTCGACCACTACCGATTGCGCGAAGAAGGCACCGCTGTGGGGCAAGGCGGTGGCCGCCAACGTCACTTCCGCCCGGGGGGCGACCAACAGCCCCCGAAACGCTGATGCCAGCCTCGCCGGAGCCTGGCCCGCGTAGCCGAACATGATGTTGGAAATCAGCCAGTAGTCCGCGAGCGAGCCTTCGACAAACATCGCTTCCCGGACCCAGACGTATACCGGCCCCAACATGTTGTCGATGACGAGCTCGCTACCGCGCTGCACGTCGAGCGACTTGAAGTAATACGATCCCGTTTCGATCCGCGTCCTCGCGCCGCTTCGGAGCGTGAGCGCCTCGTAAGCGCCAGGGCGCAAATTGCTCGGCAGATTGTCTTCTTCGATGCTGCGCCAGCCACTCGTTTCCGACCCCGGAAATGCGACCGTCCAGCTGAAAACGTCGCACCCGGCCTGGTGAGCCCAAGGCAGGATGCCGTATTGGATCAGGCTTTCCGTCGGTGCTTCGACGCTGGTGGCCCGGACATATCCATCCACCCGAGCGTTGTTTCCCAAGACAACGGGCTCGGCCCCCAGCGCATAGATGGAACCCACGCTCGCGCCGGGGCCCACGTTCACCGGGCCGAGTGAGCCGACGGAGTACGTCAGCGTGGTGGGCTGCCACCGCGTGCGTTGAACGCGAGCTCCGTCTCCGATTTCCACGCGTCGCTGGCCGAAGACCGCGAACCGGCTGCGATCGGCCCCGACGGGGGTGGCCACGGCCATCTTGCCGCCATCGCACCCTGGTTTCACCGTCTGGGAACCCCTCACCTCGGTTGCGAGAGCAAACCGTCGGAGCTCACCTAGGCCCCAGACGGCCTCATCGTCCTGACCCGAGCAAGACGGCTGCAGCGTGACCAACCAGAAACTGGCGCAGCAGCGCGCTAGCCGCGAGCATTCCATGGTATGTTCGAGCACGCTAAGAGGTCACCACGCGAAGTGTCAAGTTGGGCCTTCGCGCGCGTGACGATCTGCGTCAATCTGTTCATGGCTGAAGCGCGGAAGCGCGTTTAGAGCTTGCAGAACCACTGGCATCTGCGACTATGATTCGCAGTCGAGGAGGAGTGATGCTGGAGGGCGGCCTGCCGAGCTGCATGGACGAAAGCGCACGGAAGTGCGGACGAGTGGCGCCAGTCACTACCGAATCCTTCGCGGAACCTATGGATCACCGCAAGGTGACGATCGTGATCCCGTGCTTCAACGAGCGGCACACGATACTAACGGTCCTGAGCAAGGTGCAGGCCCTGCCCATCGACAAGATGATCATCGTCGTCGACAACCACTCGAACGACGGCACGCGAGAGCTGCTAGCGCAGCATTTCGATCAGCCGCACGCGACAGAGGCCGATCCATCCGCTCTCGGGCGGCTTTATCGGCCCGGGCAAAAGCTCATCCGCAGCGGCTCGATGCTACTCGTCTTGCAGCCGACAAACGCCAACAAGGGAACGTCACTGCGGACGGCGTTGATGCTAGCCAACAGCCAATTCTTCGTGTGCCAAGACGCCGATCTCGAATACGACCCCAGCGACATCGTGAGGCTGCTCTCCCACGCCGACCAAACGGGAGCGTCGGTCGTGTTTGGCTCTAGGTTGCTCGGGTCAGTTTCGCCTCGCCGCGACATCTACCATGTGGCGCGCGTGGGGCTCACCCGGCTCTTCCGTCTGTTGTATGCCAGCCCGCTCAGCGACGTGGCCACCTGTTACAAGCTGATGACGACGAGCACCGCTCGCGCGCTAGATTTGCAGAGCACCGGCTTTGATCTCGACTTCGAAATCCCCGCCAAGCTGCGGCGGCTGGGGTACACGATTCGTGAAATCCCCGTCGGCTATTCTCCGCGCGGCGCGGAGGCGGGCAAGAAGCTGAGCTGGAAACATGGCGCATCTGCCGTTTGGACGCTGTTGCGGTACCGGCGATGGGCGCCACAGGCGGGGCGAATGGGTCGAAAATCCGAGCGCCGCGACGAGCAGTGATGGCGACACGCCCTCGTTGGTGGCTCCAGCTCATGGTGATCGGGCTCCCTACCCTCCTCGCCGTGTCTATTTTTGAACTCGGCTTCTACTGGGTCTTTGAAACGGAAGACCGTTTCATCAACAACGGTATCTATGCAACGAACCCGCGCGGCTACTTTCAGCCATGCGGCGGCAACTTCTGTGTCGACTCTGCCGTCGACGTCTTCGAAAGCTGCACGGCACCTGCCGATTCAACACGACATTCGGTCGTCTTCGTCGGTGATTCCTTCACGTATGGTGTCGGCGTGTTTCCGGCAGACGCTTTCCGCAACCTCATCAACTTCTCGGGCTTTCAGCGCCGCACCTGCGCCTGGCCGGGCAACAACATCGAGCAGATTGAGCAGAACCTCCTCACGGCTGCATCGCTGGGACGGCCGGCATTGGCCGTCTACGGCATGGTGCTCAACGACCTCGATAATCTCACGTCGTTCCCAGACATGGTCCGTGACGTTGAGGTCACGGATCCCGACATCGCACGCACGCGCGTGCTCGACGACTTCGTCAACGTCAGGACGATGAACTTCCAAGCCTATCTCGACGAACGAGCCGGGTCGCTCGGGCCGGCCCGGGTCTTGCTCTACTCGAGGACGGCGGCCTGGCTGTATCGGAGCTACCTGCTCGGGAGGGCCAGCCGCGTGACCAGCCAATGGTACCATCAGGCGTATGAGCCCGGCCCACGCCTCGACCAGGCGTTCGCCGCGATCGAGAGAATGAACGGCGCGAGCGACCGTTTTCTCCTCGTGTTGTTCCCGCTCTTCGTCGATCTCGGGAACTACCCATTCGCGAAGGAGCACTCGACGATCGTCGAAGGGCTGCGACGCCGGCACATCGAAGTCCTGGACCTTCTCGACACCTTCAGAAATCAGGACGAGGAGGCATTGATCGTGCATCCCACCGATCGGCACCCAAACGAGGTGGCCCATCGCATGGCGGCAGAGGCCATCCGCGAACGCTTGCGTGTGCTGGGCTGGCCGCCTTACGCCTCGGCCCTAGTAGTCGGCCGCCCGAGCACGGCCAGCAACTGATGCGTCGTCCAGCGTGCTTCAGGGGGGCGCCAGGCCCCATGCCGGCCCGACTGCTCGGCGATCGCCTGGGCCATGCGCGCGTAGCCCGGGCTGACTTTGCGGTCCAGGTGGAGATGCACCATGTCGGAGTATAGCTCGGCACCGACGCCTTCGAAGATACGCAGCAGCGAGAACGTCGGCGGAATTTGTCAACGCGGATGAGACAGCGATCTTTAGAATTCTATGAAGCAAACGCTATGGCTGCTGCAGCCAGCGCCTCGCGTCGCGGCGTACTCG
>JAYTOL010000026.1:0-8612 GCA_043747815.1 Deltaproteobacteria bacterium | reverse complement strand
CAGTCGAAGCGTTCGATGAAACTCATCGGGGGTTTGGTTCCCCAGGGCTTGATGAGGCCGCTCGAGATTGTAGAAGTCGATGTAGCGCCCGATTCCTGCGCGGGCTTCCGCGATGCTCTGGTAGGCATGCAGGTAGACAGCCCATGGTCGTCCGTGGTCTAGAAAACGGGGTCCACTTTAGTCCACCCTTGCTCTGCTCATAGTCGCGAACCCCAAAGCGCAAGCCCCGTATCAAGGTCGTTCGCGCGCTAGCTCCGCGCCAAACGAGCTCGGCGCACGTGGACGCCTGGCCATCTCTGCGGCGCGACGACTTGCTGGCATTTGTCAGCACAGGTACAAGCAGCTCGAAGGGTCCGAGGATCGGGTACCGCATGAGGTGAGCGCGCCTTCTATTCGTTGACGGCCTGGCTCGGCGGAGGGCAGCCGGGAGCCGGTGGGCTCGTGCGCGCGGCCGTCCCTTTCGGGGGCATTCTTATCGGAATCTCACCCGACTCCGCTGGCGGCTCGGGCTCTGCGCAGACTTCTTGTGGCTCTGTTGGGTGCTCGGCAACCACCGCCACGGGCATTTTTGGCGCGCGCGGGACAAACGCCACAATGCTCTCGACGACGAGCGCGTAGAACCTCTCGAGGTCCCCCATGATGCCGTCGAGGACCACTGCCCTTCCCCTGCCCTTCTGCAGGTCCTGCGTCCATTCGACGGAAAACGATTTCGGTAGGACGTCAGCCGAAAGCAGCTCGCCGTTGGTGTCCCGTGTCAAGCAGAGAGGGTTGCTCGTGAGCTCCGCCACTCGAGCCTGGCTCTGCCGTTTCCTCTGATCCCAATGAACGTGAAGAAGCGCATCGGGAGGAGCCTTGCCGAGCTGCTTCGTCATCCATTTGACCCGAGTCTGCTGCTTACCTTCTGAAGGTGCCTTGACTTCGATGCCGAATCTGAAGGCACGGGGGTAAACACCTTCTGCCACATCGTCTCCGATGGGCCCCAAGCCATCGAATAGCACGCAGGGGTTTCGTGGGCAGGGGATGACGCTCGGGAGGTTGCCGAGGGAGTCGTAGCGGTACGCCGCGCTAACGGCGCCGTCGGTGAAGATTCGACGAGCTTTTCCGACGGCTTAGTAGGTGTACTGTCTCAGAGTGGGAGCGCCCGCGCTTCGATGCGCATCACCTCAGTGCGCCAAATGATGTGGATTTGGCCGCGCCGCGTCGGGCTGGTCAGCAAGACCGTGGTCGCCGCGTCAGGGAGCGAGGTTCGGCCGGTTGATTTTGTCTAGGAGCTCCTCCAGTTTCAACCCCCGCGGCAGTGGCTCGTCTTCGGCGCCAAGTCCGGTTTCGGCGAATTCGGCGCCGATGAGCTCACACAATTGGCCGCGCTCATACTGGTCCAACTGGCTGGAGATCGCCTTCGGCAGGACAGCGGCTGTCCAGCTTGGTGCGCGTTTATCGAGGACCTCTCGAAGTAACTCGACGTCCTGCGGTTCGAGTCGAGCAGTTTTGGGCTTTGTCACGGCACTACCCGAAAGCCAGCACTGTTGGTAGCCCACGTCGTTATCACGCGACCCTCTGCATTGACAACCACGGCCGCATCCCGGCCGGTGAGTAAGAATCGTCCGCCGCTCTCGCCACTGATACGCAGCGGATTGGTGAAAGCGTCCCTAATGGCTCTGGCTGAGACGCCAACCCCATCGCGAGAAATCGCTTGGTTCAGACCGTGGCGCGTGTAACCCGTCAACGCGTGTGGGAGCCGCGCTCCTGCCACTTCCTCAGCGGCAAGCTGGGCTCGAAGAAGGGCACCCTGAGCGGCATTTGATGCGCCGGAAGCCGCCGCCGCCCCACCCCCGCGCAACGCCGCCATCACCCGCGCCCCGACCCCCGACAGCACGGCACCGGACACCGCCGCGACGCCCGTCTGAGCCCAATCGACGCAATCCAGACGCCCCCCGTTGGCGATGAGTTGCGAGGCGAGGTCGATGCCCCCACCGACGAGGGCCCCTCCGAGCAGATTCGCCCAGAGCCCGCTCGGATCGATCAGATTGACCGGGTCATTGCCCACATACGCATAAAGGTTCGCCTGCCCACCCGCAAAGCGGATGGGATCCTTCGCCGTCCAGCGCCCCACGCTCGGGTCGTAGTCACGCGCCCCAAATCGAACGAGGCCCGTATCAGCGTCGTACAAGCCCCCCGCGAAGCCGAACGGCTGGAAGCCGGGGTTGGTGTCGGCGAGGACTTCGCCGAAGGGGCCGTAGTCGAGGCGTTGGATGATTTCGCCGGTGGCCGAGTTGGCGACGAGGCGGACGCTGCCGCGGAGGTCGGTGATGATGCGGTAGCGGACTTGGTCTTTGAGGATGTAGTCGGGGACGTTGGCGCGGCTGCCGTAGATGAAGCGGGTGACGACGGTGCCGTCGGGGTCGAGCTCGGCGATGGGATTGAGGGCGTCTTGATACAGCCAGGCGCGCTCGAGGGTGCCGCCGACGCTGCGCGTGATGCGGCGGTTCTCGGCGTCGCTGAGGTACGCGATGGTGGCGTTGGGTGTGGTGACGCTCGTGAGGTTGCCGAGGGAGTCGTAGGCGAACGTGGTGGTGCCGGTCGCGTCCGTGCGGCTTTCTAGGGTACCGCGCGCGCTGTATGCGTATGCAGCAGCGCCTTGGGTGAGGAGGCGGTCCTGGGCGTCGAAGGTGGCTTCGAGTGTCTCGGGCCCGGCGGTGGTGCTGACGCGGTTGCGGTTGGAATCGTAGGTGTACGCGGCGCTGACGGCGCCGTCGGTGCGGACGTCGACGAGCTGCCCGACGGCGTCGTAGGTGTACTCGGTCAGAGTGGGCGTGCCGGCGATGGTCTCGGTGACCGCCGTGACGCGGCCAAGCGCGTCGTAGGCGTAGTCGGCTGCGTAGAGGGCCGTGGCGCCAGCGTCGAATTGGATCGTGTCGAGCTCGCCGCGCGGAGTGTAGGTGTGGGCGCTGGCGATGGTCTCGAGGGTGGTGGCGGTGAGGAGGGCGTTGTCTGGGCTGTGGGTGAGCGCGAGCAACCCGGCCGTAGCGATGAGGCCGTCGGCGTCGTAGGTGAAGTTGGTGGGGCCCCCGTTGACGGCGAGCGCCGTGACGAAGAGGTTCTCGTCGTAGGTGCGCGTGACGGTGCCGGTGACGGGACCTGTGGTGCGCGCGAGCGTCTCTAGGCTGCCGTCGTATTCGTACTCGGTGGTGATGCCGCCCGGCGTGGTGCTCGAGGCGAGCAGGAGCGTGCTGGGCTGGTAAGCGAAGCTGAGGGTGCCTTCAGGCAGGGCAATGGATTGGAGCAGCCCCGAGTCGTTATAGGCGAGGTCGATGGGCGCGAGGCCGGGCAGCGCGAGGCGGGTGAGCTGGCGATCGGCGTCGTAAGCGTAGGCGGTGACGGGGGCGCCAGAGGTGAGCTCGGGCGGCGTGTAGGCGCCGAGCAGGCCGATGGCGTCGTAGCTCATGGCGTGCACGGGCTGCCCCGGTGGCGTGAGGGCAGTGAGGTTGCCGGCGGGGTCGTAGGCGAAGGCGACGCGGGTGGCGTCGGCGAAGGCGACGCTCGCGGTCTGGCCGATGGCGTCGGGCGTGTAGGTCGTGACCTGGCCGAGGGGATCGGTGACGGCCGCGAGCCAGCCGTCGGCGCTGTACTGGAAGCTGGTGCGAATGGCGGTGGCGCCTTCTCCGCTGACGTTGGCGGCGAGGCGGCCGTCGGCGTCGTACTCGTAGAAGATGGGATCGAGGCCGGGGACTCGGGTCTGGACGAGGCGGCCCTGCGCGTCGAGCAGGCGGGTGAGGGCGCGACCGGCGGGGGAAGTCTGGATCAGGGTGCGGCTCGCCGCGTCGTATTCGCTCAGAAAGGCGCGCGCGTTCAGGCGCGTTTCGCTCGACAGGCGCACCAGGCTCAGCGGGTTGTCGGCGTTGGCGAGCGAAACGACGCGGGTCTGCGAGACGCTGGCCTCGAGGCCACTCGGCAGCGTGACGAGCGTTTGGCGGTTGAGCGGCGCCATGGCGCCGAAGCGCGGGTCGGCGCCGAAGCGCGTGGCGATCAGGGTGCCGTCGGGCAGCGTGGCCGTGAGGTTGCCCTGCGAGTCGCGGACGCTGACGCTGACCGCGCCGCTCGGGTCTTCGATGCGCTGTTCGCTGCCACCGCCTTCGACGCGGCGTTGAGAGTGGCGTACGACTTTGCCGAGGGGCGTCGTACGGGTGATGACGAGCGTGCCGTCGGCCTGGCTCTGCGCGAGCCTCTGCTCGACGCCGCTTGGATCGCGATCGGAGACGAGCCGGCCATTTTCGTAGGCATAGGCGTGCTCGCCGTTGCGCTCGTCGAGCAGGCGCGTGAGCAACCCCCCGGGCGCGTACTCGAGGGTGACGCTCTGATCGAGCGCGTCGCGCAGGCGGCTCACGAAGCCCTCGGCGTTGACCTCGACGCGGGTGCGAACGCCGTAGGGGCCGACGATCGCTGTCGGTTGCCCAGCTTCGCCGCGCTCGATGCGGGTGGTGCGTAGCCCCTCCTCCGTGATCGCGCCGAGGCGTCCGCTGGCGTCGTATTCGAAGCGGCGGATCTCGCTGCCGGTGAGGGTGTCGAGCGTGCTCTGATGTTTGCCCAGGCGATCGAAGCGGTAGAGCTCGGCGCCGTCCTGGGAGGCCACCGACAGGTCGCTCAGCGAGGTGTTCGGTAACGCCTGTGCGACGCGCAGGAGCGCGGCTTCCGACACGACATACACGGAGCCGTCGGGACCGACGTCGATGCCGTCCGGACCGACCAATGCACCGTCGCTGCTCACCGAATCGACGAGCGTGGTGATGATGCCGTCGGGACCGACCTGCCGAACGCGGTCGCTGCCCTGTTCGGAGATCATCAAATTGCCGCGGGCGTCGAAGGCGATCGCGCGCGGTGTGTCGAGTGTGGCTTGCGCCGCAGGGCCGCCGTCACCCGTGCTGCCCTGCTCCCCGGTGCCCGCCGCGATCCTGATGGTGCCATCGGGCGTGACGCGCCAGATGCGATGATCGAAGCGCGCAGAGATGTAGAGGCTGCCGTCAGGTGCGAAGGCCAAGCCGCTCGGCTCGTTCAGCGCGGTAGCCGTGGCGAGCCCGCCATCAATCGCTGCGCCGCTCGACGAGCCCGTACCGGCGAAGGTCGTGACGATGCCGTCGGAGTCGACGCGGCGCACGCGGTAGCTATACAGCTCCGCGAAGTAGAGAGCGCCATCCGGGCCAAAGGCGAGGCTATCCGGAGTTTCGAGGTCACCCGCGGTCGCCAGCTCGCCGTCGAGCAGGCCGCCACCGCCACCGCCCGCGAACGTGCTGATGATGCCGTTCGGGTCGATGCGGCGGATGCGTGTTTCATCGGCGACGAACAGGCTGCCGTCCGGCGCGAGCGCGAGACCTTGCGGCGCGCCGAGGGCCGCCTCTGTCGCTGGGCCACCGTCGCCTACGCCATCCGCGGGCATACCGCCGCCCGCGAACGGCACGAGCTGTCCGCCCGACAGCACCAAGACCTCACCGTTCGTGTCCTCGGTGATGAACACGCGCCCGTCGGGATGCACGAACACCTGATCGGGGGTGGCTTCGAACTCGGCGAGCACGTCGACGAGCGAGAGTGGCACCGTCTCGCTGCTGCGCTGGCTGCCGTCACCCAGGTAGAGGATGCGGGCTTTGGGGTCGTAGACGTGATGGACGTCGAGCGTGAGACCGCCGAGGCTCTGACCGCGCGCATCCCAACCGCCGAGCGAGCCCTTGATCTCGCGCACGCTAACGACCTCTTCACGCGTGCGGTTGCCCTCCAGCCGGATCTCGCCGGGGCTGCCGAAGCTCTTCGTGTTGCGCTCGCTCTCTGCGTACACGCCCGCGTACACGTAGCCCACGCGCAGCGTGAAGGGCTGGCTGCCCTGGATCGGAAAGCCATAGGCGTTCTGGCCGTCCCACTCATGCACGAAGCGTTGATCGGGCGTCGCGCCGAAGCTCTGCACGTGCTGCTGCCCAGCGATCTCGAGCGTGGCATCGATGCGCAGGAGGCTCGGGGGCAGCACGCTGTCGCCCACGCGAGCGTCCACGGTGCGCGACTGCCCGCCCGGAACGCGATCACTCTGATAGTAGAGAGAATAGCCCGTGCCGGCGACGCTGAAGGACTCACCGAGCGTGCGGTTGTCGACGCGGATGATTGAGCCCGAGGCGCAGCCCGGCGTATCCGTCGCGCCGCCTGCGAGCTCACCTGCGGGGGGCCCGATGGCGCCGCTCGGAAAGCCGAAGGGCCAGTTCAAGTCATAGGCGCTGAAGTGCTCGATCGTGGCACGCCACAGGCTCTGCCCGGGTTCGTACAGCTCGGCGAGCTTCTGCTGTTCGTCGACGCCGATGCCGGCCGCTTCGAGCTCGGCCGCGGTCTCGGCGACCCCGTCTCCGTCCGAGTCGAGCGCGGCGCGCCCTTCGGCCTCGGCGAGGATCGCGAGCACGACGCCGTCGTCGACCGCTTCCCAAGCGGCGCTCTCGCGGTTGTAGTAGCCGACGGGCACCGACGTGCCCGCGGGAAAGCCGAGGAAGTTCTCGACGTAGATGGGCAGCGGCTTGTCGAGGCGTACCCCGCGCGCGCCGGCTGCCTCCGCTTCGTCCGCGCTCAGCTCGAAGGCATAGGTGTAGGCGCTGGCTGGGGGCAGATCCGCGGGCATCGCCGCAGGCCCGGCCTCGCCCACAGTGAACTCGGTGAGGCGCACGCTGAGCGCCCCGATCGGGGTCTCACTGCCGTCGGTGTTCTGAACGAACGCCTGCGTCTGAGCCGGAAATAGCAGGGCGGGCTGACGCACGCCGGAGGCGTCTTCGCTGGCCTCCGCGCGCAGAACCTGCGCAGCGCTAGCGGCGCCGAACGACAATGCTGTGACGGCGCCCGACACGGGCTTGAGCGCGATGGGCCGCACCCAAGCGTAGTCATTCAACGGCACATCGGCGCGGCGGTGCGCGACGAGGAAACCCTCTTCTCTCAGCTCCAGCGTGATGGCGGCGCCACCGTTGACGGCGATGTCGAACATCCCATCCGCGCGCGACTCCACCCAGCCGAACGCGGGCTCGCCGACCACGCTCACGCGCACGCCGGCGAGGGGTTGCCCTGAATCGTCGCTCACGCTGCCACGCACCACGCCGACGCGCAGCGGATCGAGCGCGGCGCTGCTCACTCCCCGTTGCAGCGGTGCGCAGGCGGCGGCGGGATCTGCTCGATACAGCCACGCGACGCTGTCGGCAAAACCGGTGGGAGCGGTCGGATCGGGCGAGACCGCGCTACAGGTCAAGTCCGCGCAGTCGATGTCGCCGTCCGCGTCGTCATCGACGCCGTTGGCGCACAGCTCGGTGGCAGCGCCCCCGGGGGAGCCGCCGTTACCCGGCCCCGGCGACTCTTCGCCGCCGTCCTTGAAGCGGCAAGCGAAGAGCGTGAGTAAAAGGAGCGCCCAGGTGGCGCTCGCGACCGGCGTGCGACGGTGTAACTGCTTCATGAAAGAGCTCGCTCGTGGTTGGATGCCGTCGAAGTCGCGCGCGCCGGTCCGAGCGACGCGGACGCGACGCCTCACCACTCGAAGCCGCCCCACATCGACTCGCGACGGTCACCCACGACCGTGGCCACCGCCCGCTCGATTTTTCCGTACAACAACTCTGCGCGCTCAGCAACACGTTCCGACTCACTGCGCGCCCTGTCGATCCGGCGGCGCGAGTCAACGCTCGCTGCAATGTGGAGCCGTATGCATTTGCAGCCCTGCGTCGCCGATGAGAAACATGACTGACGTGGCCAACGGTACGACTCTGCTCGCCGGGCTCGCGGGGCCGCTAGCCGGCGCGTGCGCGCTGCAAGCGCGGGGCCCAGCCGAATCGACTGATTTTACGTCCCACCACCCCGAGGGAGAGAATCACGTGACCCAAATGTCGAATGCCTCGGGCTTCGCCGAGATCAACTCCGCTCGCCTCTACTATGAGGTGGCTGGGCAGGGGCCCCCGTTCGTCATGATTCACGCCGGCGTAGCCGATAGCCGGCAGTGGAACGAGGAGCTCCGGCACTTCTCGGAGCAGTTCCGTGTTCTCCGCTACGACATGCGCGGTTATGGCAAGAGCGAGCCGGTCGCTGGTGACTTCAACCACGACCGGTCTCGAGCTGGATGCCCGAACCCCGCCAAATTCGAGGAAGTCGAGGCGGCGTACTCTCGCGGTGACAACGATCGCGTCGCTGAGCTGAAAACTCAGATCTGGTTCGACGGCGAGGGTCGATCGCCTGACCAGGTGGATCTCGACATGCGCAAGCTGGCCTACGACATGAATCGCCTCGTGCTGATGCACGAAGCCAAACGACTCGGCAACCGCTTGCCGAATACCCTAAGCCCGGCAGCGTAGCGCTCCAGCGTGCTCACCCAGCCCGTGCTCGTGATCGCGGGCGAGCGCCATACTCCTTACATCCGGGCCGCGGCTGGCTATATGGCCAACGACATCCCCTCCGCCCGTCTGAAGATGATGGCCGACGCGGCCCACCTACCCAACATGGACCACCGCAGGAGTTTCAGCGGCTAGTGCCGCTGGGCAGAAGTTCGGCCAGATTCTTCTTTCCATTCGGAGCGATTCGATTTAATCACGGGGCATGATCGAATACGGCGCGCTGGCGGG
>JAYTOL010000025.1:0-57617 GCA_043747815.1 Deltaproteobacteria bacterium | reverse complement strand
CCCGCCAGCGCGCCGTATTCGATCATGCCCCGTGATTAAATCGAATCGCTCCGAATGGAAAGAAGAATCTGGCCGAACTTCTGCCCAGCGGCACTAGTGTGGCGCGCCAGATGGTCGAGCAGATGATGCAGGTTCCCCCGTGTCGGGGCTGACCGCGCCTTGGGTGGTGGAAATCGCGATCCGCCTCGCGGTCGCGCTCGGCTTCGGCGCAACTGTGGGGCTGGAGCGCAGCTATCACGGTCGCCCGGCGGGCTTCCGCACGCACGCGCTGGTGTGCCTGGCATCGGCGGCGCTGATGTTGGTCACCGTGTATGAAGCTCAGTGGTTCAGGCCCACTTCCGATCTCGTGCGCGCGTCGATCGACCCGACGCGCATGGCCCAGGGCATCATGACCGGCATTGGCTTTCTCGGAGCTGGCGTGATCATGAAGGATGGTCTGTCGGTGCGCGGCCTGACCACCGCTGCCTCGATCTGGATCACCGCAGGCATCGGCATCTTGGTCGGCATCGGCTTCTACGTGCCCGCCGCGCTGACGACGGGCTTCACCTTGGGGGCGCTCGGCGGCTTTCGCTGGATCGAGCGCCGCATGCCGACCCAGAGCTATGCGCATCTGAGCGTGCGCTTCGAGCCGGGCCGCGCGTTATCGCAGACGGACCTGGTCCATTTGGTGACCGAGCACGGGTTCGAGACGGCCGACGTCACCCACTGGTACCGTCGCCTCGACGGGATGGAGTACCGGGTGGTCGTACATAGCCTGGACTCGACCGCGGTGCTGCGGCTCTCGGACGCGCTCCGGGCGCGCACTGACGTCGCGGAGTTCCGGATCTCTCCGACGGGAGATTGAACACGCGGTGGTGTGAACGCGCGCGGCGCGAGTGAGGATGTCGCGTTTTGCCCTTGTGGGGCGTACAGCGTCAGGCCGTTGCGGATTTACCCGACAGCTGGCGCCTCGGCTTGCCAGACGCACGGGCGCGGCGCAGTATCGACCGACTCCGGCCATGAGCGAACCCAAATCGTGGACTCTCGCCGTCTATCGCGCTCTCCCTAAAATCTGCATCGGGTGCTGGGATGCGCGTCGCCTGGAGCAGATTCTGACTACACTCATCACCGATGCGTTCAAGTTTGGCGAGGGGCGTGCGAACGAGGTCCTGGTCGAGGAGCGGGCCGAGAACGGCGAGGGGCGGGGTCGGCTCGTGCTGAAGCTGGGCCGCGGCCTGCGGATCGCCCGGCAGCTGCTAGAGGCCATGGGCGGACTGATCAGCGTAGAGAGCACCGAAGGGGAGGGTTCGGCCTTCGTGGTCGAGCTGCCGAAGAGCGCATGAGCGCTGCGTTGACCGTCATGGTCGTCGACGACGACAAGGACCTGCGTGAATCGGTGGGTGAGGTGCTCACGGATGAGGGCCATCGGGCGGTCTGCTGCGAGGGCGGGGGCGCTGCGCTCGAGTACCTCCGAGGTGCACAGCGGAAGCCGGACCTGATCCTGCTCGATCTGATGATGCCGGGCATGAACGGGTGGGAATTTCGCGAGGCGCAGCTGGAGGACCCGCAGATCGCGGCCATCCCGATCGTGGCGATGACGGCGAATCGCAACGTCAAAGGTATCAGCGCTGCCGAGGTCGTGCTCAAGCCCCTGTCGCTCGACAAGCTGCTCGAGGTCGTCGAGAGGCACGCCCCGGCGGGCGCCGCGGCGCCCAGAGCTCGATTGCCCGCGCGCGTGGGGTCAACAGGGAGCGTCCGGTCCCCGCACGACGTCTTCGCCGGCGGCGGGCAGATGCGCGCGCTGATGCGCGCCATCGACTGGGCGGACACGCCGGTCGGGCCCATCGAAGGCTGGCCGGCGTCCTTGCGCAGCATCCTTGGCTTGGTGCTCGGCTCCGCGCAGCCGCTCAGCGTCTGGTGGGGGCGGCAACTCATCCAGTTCTACAACGACGCCTACCGCGCCCTGCTCGGTGCCGGCAAACACCCGGGGGCCCTCGGGCAACGCGCCGAAGAGTGCTGGCGCGACAGCTGGCCCGTCATCGAGCCGAGGCTGCTGACGGTCTTCGCTGGAGGAACGACGACCCTGCGCGACGAGCTCGTCGTCTCGGAGCGGCACGGCTTCGCCGAAGAGTGTTACTTTGACTTTGCCTATAGCCCGCTCCGTGAAGCCAGCGGAGCGGTGGCGGGCGTCTTTGTTTGCAGCTCAGAGTCGACCGAGCGGGTCCTCGCCGAGCGGCGGCTCGAGGCGCTCGGGCAGCTCGCCGCGCGCGCGGGCGCTGCGACGTCTCCCGAGCTCGCGTGTCATGCTGCCGCGAGCGTGCTGTCCTGCATCCGGTCGGAGCTGCCGTTTGCGCTGCTCTACCTCCTGGATGAAGAGAGAAGCCTGGCGCGCCTCTGCGGCGCGGTGGGCCTCGAGGCAGGCTGTCTTGCGGCGCCTCGGAGCATCGACCTCGGAGCTCCGAGCCCTGCCATTTGGCCGCTGCACGAGGCCCGCCACGCAGAGCTCAAGCTCGACGTGGGCTCGCTGTCGTTTGGCGTAGATCCCCTGCCGGGCGGGGTCTGGCCAGAGCCCCCCCCGCGCGCGCTGCTGCTGCCGCTGAAGCCTGGCCCCCACGGCGTGCTGTGCGGGTTTCTGGTCGCGGGCATCAGCCCGCGTCTGTCCTTGGACGAGCGTTACCGCGGTTTTGTTCGGTTGGTGGCGTCGCACCTGTCCTCCGCCATCGGGCTGTCTTCCGCCGCGTCGGGGTCGGAAACGTTGCGCTCGGAAACGTTGCGCTCGGAAATTGTGGCGGCCGGGGCAGGCAGCGCGGGCGGGATCACGTAGCGCTCGTGTAGGTCCGAGTGGCGGCGGAACCCGATCGCTTCGCGTTGGATGATCAGATCCCGCAGCCGGCGCTCGGCGAGCTTGCGCTCTTCGTTAAAGCGAGCGACGCGTGTGAGCCGCGCTTCAGAGCTCAGCACGCCCGCCTCGAGCTCCTTGAGCGTGTCGAGCGCGCGGCGCAGCGCCGCCTCGAGCAGGTGCGCGGCTTTGCCTAGGGAATAGGCGATTTCAGACGCGATCTCGCGCTCTAGCGCGGCGACACTGGCCCTCGCCGGAAGGCGCTGCCGCAGCTCGGCGTCGTGTGGGTCTCGAGGATCCTCGGCGTTGCCCACCCGTTGGAGCAGGTTGACAATACGTTCTGACATGTCGACCGAAAGGCTTTTGCCAGGAGCGTGAAGGGCGTAAGACTGTACCCCAATGGCAGACCACGAGCGAATGTTCTCGGCAATCTCGGCGTACGCCTCGAAGTACGGCCACGTCGAGCTCGAAAACGACCTCCAGACCGGCACCATGACGGTGTTTTTCAAGAGTCACGTGCCGAGCGAGGGACGCCTACTGGCTCTGAAGGTCCACGGGACGCGGAACGTGGAGATCACGGTGCAAGCCGTGGTGGACTGGCGAAACTTCCGGCGGGTCGCCCATATCTACTCGGACGCGCTCGCGCTCATCGACTGCTTCCACCTGATCGAGGTCGACCCCGTCGAGCCTGACGAGTCTCAGTCCGGTCAGGGGCGCGGCCTGCGCATCGCGCGCAGTAATTCTCGCTGAGAGGGAGCTCGCTCGAGGCGGTTCTGGCTAGTGTACGACCGAGCTCGGCCCCCGGATACGCAGCGGAATGGTGTGCGCGGGCTCGTTTGTGCAGGGAGTCAAAGATGTCGCGGTCGGTATCAGGGCCGCGATGAATGACTGAAGATATAAACGCCGCGATCGGCTGACGGCGGCCATGTCGGCGCGTGAGCAGCTCGACCCGCGGAAGACGGTGAAGAGCTCCAATCGGCCGTAAGAGCAGTGATGTCATTTGGAGCAGCCCGGAGCAGCTGGCTGTCGATGTCGTGTGGGTCTCACAGCTGCTCAACGGCCGATATCCTCGACGCCTGGCGGCCTCCCGGATGCTCTGGGCCGAGCAGGGGCTAGACCTCGGCTCGATCGATTGTGCTACTACTTGCCAAGACCTCCAGTGGCCGAGGAACCGCCTTGATTGGCTGCGGACTGCGCTCCGAGATCCAGAGCGGTATCCTGGACCCGTCACCGGAACGAGGCCGACGTACTCCGTGGAAAAGTTGTGGCGCGGTCCGGGCTGACGAAGAGCACATAGGAGGAGGGCAAGACGAGGTTCTCGCGCTCGGCCGAGCCTACGTTGTGACCTCCTTGAAACCACCTGCATATAGATCGATGGCGGCGTCGAGCGGCCCGGTGCTTCCCAGCTGTCGTCGGAATTCGCGGAGGAGCACGCCAGGCACGGCGCCTCCACCCGCGATGAGTGGCCAGCTGCAGTAGAGTTGGCCCCACCGCACGGGTGACAGTGCGAATATTCGCACGGACAGCTGCTGTCCGGCCGCTGCAGCTGCCCCCATCATCGGGGGGACGTTCCATGTGATTTCTAGTGGGGCGTCGCTGGGTATGGTCAAGACGCCTGAATCGGGCGGCGCCGGGGCCGTGACTTCGATTGGACCAAACGCGGGCGAGAGAAGGGTGGTAGCGGCCACTGCCGGGAACACTGACGTGCCTGCAAGCTGGATCTGCACTCGACTGCCATCGGGGAAATCGTAGAGAAGCTGCGCGCTGGTTTGCTCAGCTGGGCACACAGGGTTGGACGACGAGCAGTCGACCCAGTTTGGAAAGGCCCAGTACTCCTTGTTGCCATCCGGCCCAATTTCGATAGTCGTGGGAGGGCCACCGTCGTGCCCTACGCGATCGCTGCTCACCGAAAGCGTTCCAGCACGCGAGAACGCCTTCTCTGCCGACTCGAGATGAACGACACACTCCGGATTCGCCACGGCACGGAGGATGGTGTCATCCGCGTAGAAGACGGCGCCGATAAAGTCATCCGCGACCTCGATCCTGCCGGTGCTGCCGAGCTCCGTTGTCGTTAGTGGGGTCGTGCTCGCGTCCTCGGTACCGGCATCCAACAGAGCATCAGGGCGTTGTTCTGGTATCACGACGTCGGGCCGTGGCGGCGATGCATCATCCGCTGGAGTCGCCAAGACACTCGCGCCGATGTCGCCGGCGCCGCTGATGTGGTTTGGCGCTTCCTCCGCGCATGCGGACGACGTGAAGATGCTGCCTACGAGCAGCCACGAAAAACCGAATGGCACGCTTACGCCGTGCGAACGAACTGTGTGCATGGTCTTCTGAAGAGCAGGTTCTATGCCACGTGTACGGGGTTGTTGCGGCCTCGGGGTTTTCTTGTGATCCTGTGCCGATGCCAACATCCGTGAGCGCACGCTCGCAGCTAGCAGTGGTCCCGCAGTGTATGCTCGCCCTGACGGTTGCGGGCGCAGAGGGCTGCCGGACCTCGGCAGGCCTGCCCGCGGATACGGGTAGCGGCGCCCGCGCCGGTCAGCTGCTCGTGCCCGATGAAAACGGCAGAATCGATAGGTCAACGTCCGGTAGCACGGGCATTCAGGGCCACTGGTTTGCCGCTGCTGACACGGATGCGTGCCAAAAGGACGGAAACCATGTCGCGCGCGAGTGCTCGTTTTTCGTGAGCCCTGACCCGCGTGCACCGAATTTCCAGCGGACGGGGGATCTCGGCATGTGCACGGTCGGAGGGGCCGCTAAGGTCCTCGCGCGCCCCGACGGAAACATCGACTGGGCGAACATGTGGGGGGCCCGCATTGGCGTCACGCTGAGTGATGATGGGCCTTACGATGCTCTGGCCCACGGCGTCACCGGCTTCGCTTTCCACATGGATGCCGAGCCACCGCCGAACACGGGGCTTCGGGTCGAGTTGTTCACGCTCGCCACTTCAGGGAGCCCCGCCGTGTGGGGAGGACCTGCAGCCGATACCTCGCCCGTTCATGCGGGCCACAACGAGTTTCGCTGGACGGAGGTGGGAGGGCCCGCATTCCTGAACAATCCACCCCCGTTCGATCCCACCCAGCTGCTTTCGATCGCGTTCACCGTGCCGTCGAGCCCCTCTGGACCCAAGAGTTTCAGCTTCTGCATCAGTCAGCTCGCCGCCCTCGAGTACTAGTGAGGTGGACCTCGGTTTCTCTTACTCCTATGGCCAGGGCTATCTCGTGCAGTGGTGCTCGACGATGGGTACCCATCCTTTGCCCAGATCGAGCTCGAACTTGTGGAAGTGCGCCTTGTCGCTCTTGACGATGTGCGTTTCGCGCGTCTTCATGTTGTTGCCGAGCTCGCCGAGGGTGACAAGGGTGTTGCCCTGCGGCTTGCCCGTCGAAAAGTTCGTCGTGCCGTTGCCGTTGAAGTGCCAGACCAATACCTGTTGGGCACGAGCATCCCAACCGAGCACGATCTCGCCCTTCATCGGTAACTCGACGGGCAGCTCGACACCATTCATTTCATATTCACCCCGATAGAAGAAGCCGTCATAGTTCTTCTCGAACTTGATCCCGCCACTATTGTGGCTCGCGGGCAAGCCGCGTCCGAAGGCGCCGGCCGGGACGTTCCCGTCGCAGTTCCAGGTCCCTTCGAGTGGCTTCATGAAGGCAGCGAGCTCCTTCGAAGGCGTGGGCCGTGCCGGCGTAGCGCCAGGCTTCCTGTCCTCGGCCAAGGCGTTGCTGCTCGCCGCAAGCAGTACGAGAGCGGCTGCGCGTCGTGTCGTGTTCATGGATTTTTCCTCGTTGATGTGGCGGGCCACTCCGAGAGGCCATCCTCTGCCCGCTACTATCTGCCTTCTGCAATTGGCGCGCCGTCAGCCGGGTGTGCCATTCGGCCTGGATCTGCCGCGGAGGTGCGAATGACCTGGGCAAATTCAGCGCAGTTGAGCACGATTCGCGCGGCGAGCGCGGCGCGCGCTCAGGGTGCCGGCACCGGGCCCATGAAGGTGACCGCTCCCGGGCGGACGACCACGCTGGTCATTGCGACGAGCTGATTCGTCTCGGTGACTCGAACCGCGACGCGTGTCAGGCGGGCGGCGTTGATCGGCAGGTTGATGGCCCCTGCGGTGCCGAGATAGGCGAAGTACGGCGTCGATGCCGTCAGGTCGTCGCGATCCAGCCAGGTCACCGCGACCTTGTCAGCGGCAGGTTGGCCGTTGCAGTCAAACGGGCGCATCATGATATGGGCCCGCGCCGGATCGTACGTCGTGCCGAGCATCGAGGCGAATCCCGCGACGTTTACTTTTGGGTGCAAGAGGGGAATGGGGCCGAGGTCCAGGTCCAACGAGATGGGCGGCGTTGCGAGGTTCGCGAGCGAGTCGAGGTAGCCGTCTTTCTTGTACTCGAGGAAAACCGCCAGCGGAGGTGGATAGAGAGTGGTGTCGACGTTGAGAGTCACGGCACCGCTAGCGTCGGCCGTGCTAGCAGCGAGGGGGAGATCGCAGCCGGGGTCAGCGAGCGAGCACAAGCGGACGCTCGTGCCTGGGAGCGGCGCTTGTCCTCCGCCCGCGCCGCACGAGGCGCAGGTTGCCGTGGTCTTGATGGTGATCGTGCGCGGTGTCAGCCTCGGGAATGGCCATTGGACCCGTCCGAGACACTCCCATGGCCCTGGCAGGCACTCGTTGGTGCAATGGCTGGCGCGGCAGGTCTCCACGCCTCGTTGTGACTGAGCGACGGCTGCCCGGGCGGAGTAACACTTGCCGCGGCACTCGACATCGCCCGAGGCGCAGGCACGGACGCAGGTTTCGAGCTCGGGGCAACCTTCTAGCTCGGAGCACTCCCGGGCCTCTTGGCAACACGACTGGGCCATGCAGTTGCCACACGCTGTCGCATTGGTCGCTCGATTGGTCAGGCCGCAAACGGGTTCCCCATGAGGGTCGGTCTCGAGAACATGCGACGCCGCAAAGGCGACGATTGAGGCGGAGGCGAGCACGGCTACCACCAGAAATGCCCGACGAGCTCGCTTGACCGGGGACTGAAACGTCGAAGCCGGCGCACTGACGGCAGGCAACGTCCCATCGCCGAGCGCCTTTGACACGCCGAGCGCGCCGGCCAGCGCCTCGATCTGAGCCGACGCCGAGCTGAAGCGCTGCTCTGGATCGCGCTGGCAGGCCTTCAGAAACCAGGCGTCGAACGCGTTGCCGAAACGGCAACCTCGCTCCGACGGCGCGCGTATCTCGTCATGCAAGAGTTGCCCCAGGATGCTCATGACGCCGCCTTGGTAGTAGCTTTCGCCGACGAGCAGCCGGTAGGCGACGAGCCCGAGCGCGCAACGATCGGCGGCGGGCGTGACGTTCGCGTTCGAGGTGACCTGCTCGGGTGCCATGTACTTGGGCGTTCCGATCATCTGCCCCGTGCCCGTAGCCCAGGCTCCCTCTTCGATCATCTTGGCGATGCCGAAATCGAGAACCTTGACGATCGGACGCTGCTTTTCGCCGTTAGTGAGAAAAAGGTTCTCGGGCTTTAGGTCACGGTGGACGATCCCCAGGTCATGAGCTTTGTCGATCGCCTGCGCCACCTGTCGCAACCACGCGATGACGGTCTCGGGCGTCGGCGGCGCTACAACAGCGGCTCGTTCGAGGTCCATCCCTTCGAGCAGCTCCATCACCAAGAAAGGCGCGCCCGCGAGCTCGGGCGCGACGTCCGCGTCCGTCACCCGCACGACATGCTCGCTCTTGATGCGGGCCGAGACGCGAGCTTCGCGTTTGAAACGCTCGAGCGTATCGGGGGTAGCGTCCACGCCCAGCAACAGGACTTTTAGTGCGAGGTGCTCTCCGGTGTGGACATGCTCGACTTCGTAGACCGCGCCCATGCCGCCAGCGGCGATGAGACGAATCGGCCGGTAGCGGGACGCAATGATCCGGGGAAGATTTGGAGCCGGGATCATTTGCCTTCGCCATCGGGCATCTGCCGACGGGTCAGACCCAGGTCGCTCAAGCGCGAAACCAGAGTTCGGCGCGGCATGCCGAGCTGGCGCGCCGCCTCGCTCTGATTTCCCCCGCAGCGCTCCAGAGCCTCGCAAATCCTGTTGCGCTCGAGTGCCTTGATCTCAGCCTGAAGGTTGGAGGGCGGGTCCCGGCCCACCCCAGAAGAGGGTGACGCCGAAGCCGACGTGGGCGCGGCCTGAGCCCGAAGGGGCACCCGCACCGATGGAGGCAGATGCTCGGGCAGGATCGTGCTCTCGCTGCACATCACCGCAGCCCGTTCGATGACATTCCGAAGCTCGCGAACATTGCCGGGCCAGGCGTGCCGTCGTAGCAAATCGAGCGCGGCGGGGGAGATTGCGAGAGGCGGGGATCGCTCCAGATCTCGGCACACGGCCGCCAGGAAGGAGGCCCCGAGCTCTTCGATCTCCTGGGGGCGGTCGCGCAGGGGAGGGATGAGCAGGGCGACCCCATTGAGCCTGAAGAAGAGATCGGGGCGCATGCCACCTGGGCCGTTGGTCGCTTCGACGTCTCGATTGGTGGCCGCAATGATGCGCACGTCGATGGGGCGGGAGCGCGTCGAGCCCAGGCGTGTCACTGCCCGTTCCTCGAGCACACGCAGGAGCTTAGCCTGCGTCCCCGGCGGAAGCTCGCCGACTTCGTCGAGGAAGACCGTGCCGCCGCTGGCGGCCTCGAACAGCCCTGCGCGAGCTAGCGCGCCGGTGAAGGCGCCTTTCTCGCTGCCAAAGAGCTCGCTCTCGAAGAGTGATTCGGCGAGCGCGGCGCAGTTGATGGCCATGAATGGCCCTTTTGCGCGCGACGAATACGCATGAATGGCGCGTGCCAGCACCTCCTTGCCGACCCCCGTCTCTCCCAGCAAGAGGACGTTGATGCTCGCCCGGGCAGCCCGGGCCGCCTCCGCGTAGAGCGATCGCATCGCGGGATCGCGTATGACCACGCTGGGCGCGCCATGTGCATCGAGCGAGCGCCCCGCGATCCGCAGATCAGGGATCTCGACTCGGGGCGGATGCCGCACGACCACGCACGTCGTGCCAAACAACAAGCAATCTCCCACGGCAAGCTGCGCCTTCCGACGAAACAGCTGCTGAATGTTGCCCTGGACGGTGTCATTGCCCGGACCCGCGCGCGCCGTCTGACGCACGAACGTCCCGTTGGCGCCGCCGAGATCCTCGATTTCAAGGCCCTCTGAGACCCGCACGATGGCGTGGCGGCGGGAGACGGACGGATCCTCGATGCGCACTTCGGTGCCCTCGCCGCGACCAATCGTCACCTCACCTTTGGCTGGGAGGTTAAAGGTTCGGATCTCCTCGCCCGAGACGATGACCAACTGGTACGCGCGCTCCATCCCCAACGAGTATACGCTCGCGACGGGAGCGCTCGCGCAGATCCTGCTCAGCTGTCCCAGTTTCGCGCAATGTTCGGCCCGGACAGCTCGGGGACGGATGTCATCCCGACGATTTCGCTCGAGATTGGCGACCCGGCACCACGTGCCGCAACCGGGCGGGCTAAGCGTCGAACTTGCCCCGGGCGATGGTCACCTCCTCGCCGGCGCAGGCCCGCTCGATGACCTAGGACAATCGCGTCTTGCCTCGTGCACAATGACCGCCCTTGTACTCTCGCGCTGCGCCATAGCCAATTCAGGTTAGCTAAAGCACCCTTCGCTGTCACCTCACCGCCCGGCGCCGTTGCAGACGTCGCCCGCGTGTGAGCTGCTCGTTCTGTCGAGAAACTCAAACAGCTAGCGGAAGCGGTCGGAGGACGTCGTCCCAGCGAGCTCGACGCCGAGCGTCACTCCCTGCCGTCACCGCCTCGGCCACCGCCTCCACATTGGGATAGCGCCGAGGCGGCTCTGCCAGGCAGCCGAGGACGAGCTCGTCCAACCACGGGGGGATGCCGTTGACGCGCGAGCTCGGGCGCGGCAGTGGCGCCGACAGGCGTGCGATCAGGCTCGAGTGCGTGTTGGAGTGCGGCACGGCGAAGGGCAAGCGCTGCGTCAGCATCTCGAAGAGCACGACACCAAACGCAAAGATGTCGCTGTGCACGCCCGGGACCTGTCCGAGCAACTGCTCGGGGGCCATATACGCGAGGCTGCCCGAGATGAGTCGACTTGGCTCACCTGCAAAGCTTCGCTCCAGCGGCTGGGACAGGCCGAAATCGACGATCACGGGCTCGAGCCCGTTGGGGCCGGCGAGCAGCATGATGTTGCTGCTCTTGATATCCAGATGCAGCACTTTGGCGCGGTGGATCGCGCTCAGACCCGAGAGCAAAGGGAGCGCGAGGGCGGCGGCCTCGGCCGCGGACAACGGCTGGCGCTGCAAGTATTGACGGAGCGTTTCGCCGGCGAGCAGGTCCATGGTGAAAAAGGGCAACGCCCGCATCGCGAGCCCATGCGAGCTCGGCGACGCCTCGTGCACCCGGCACACGTTGGGGTGGCGGACGCGGCGCGCCAGCCGAGCTTCGGCGTGCAGCCGCGACCTCGCCGAGCGGCTATCACTCACCGTTGCCCGAACCGTCTTCAGCGCAACGTGCTTGCCGGTCGATGTGTCGACGGCCTCGTAGACCTCGCCCATGCCACCGTGAGCAATGAGGCGCACGATGCGATAGCGCCCGAGCACCAACTGGGTGGGATTGAGGTGGGTCGCGCACTCGCTGGCAACGAGAGGGCTCGCCCACTGGTGAGCGGCGCCGGAGATGAGTTGCAGGCAGATCGAGCACAGATCCAGGTGCTGATGGACCATCGCCCCACGCTCGGGAGCGAGCCTGCCCTCGCAGAACGCCAAGACATCATCGTCGCTCAGGCAGGGGTCGCCAGCGTCCGCCGCTAACCCCGTGACCCTCTCCTGCTCCGCCCCGGCTGGTAACCCCACGTCGTTGCCTTTCTCGGTACCCGGACTCGGGTGCCGTCCACGTGAGCAACGGACGTGCCAGCCCAGGGCTGCCTGGCGTGGCCTGGAAACAGGGTAAAAACCGCGCAGCCGCGCTCTGGGGTGGCAACCTGCGGTGACGCTGAGCGACCCACTCCCGATAAACAGGTTACAGCGGGCGCAGCTTGATTGAGAGATCCGGCGCGAACTCGAGCTTCCGCCGACTAGCCCTCGGGTTCGGTCTCCGAGTCACTCTCGACCCGATGCAACAGGGCGTGCACGTGTTTGCGGCTCAGCCCGGCGGCCTTGGCAGCTTGCGTGACGTTGCCGCCATGCCGACGCATGAGGGCTTGCACGTACTCGTCGTCGAACTGGCTGAGCAGCTCTCGCTTGGCCTCCTTGTAGGGCAGGGGAGCGTCCACGCCTGGGAAACGGAAGCCCAGCGTCGTCGGCGACGCCGTATCGGAAGCGACGTTGAGCACCAGATCGTCGAACCACGCCTGCCCGTCGCGTCGCGTGACAAACGCCAGGGCCCGCGTGAGGACATTGCGGAGCTCGCGCACGTTGCCCGGCCACGAGTAGCTCATCAGACGTTCGAGCTTCGGCCCAATGATCCGACTCTCGGCGGCGAGTTGCCCGGCCAGCAGACGCTCGGCGATCAGCGCGATGTCCTCGGGACGCGCGCGCAGTGGTGGCAACTGGACACGCACGACAGCGAGCCGATACAGAAGATCCGCGCGAAACCGGCCTCGCCGAGCTTCGGCGTGCAGGTCGCGGTTGGTCGCGGCGATCACGCGCACGTCGAGCTTCCTGCGCTGCGTGTCACCCACTCGGCGGATCTCGCCGCTCTCCAGCACGCGCAGCAGCTTCGGTTGCAAATCGAGCGGCAGCTCGCCGATCTCGTCCAAGAAGATGGTGCCGCCATCGGCTTGCCGAAACGCACCCTCGCGATCGGACACCGCTCCGGAAAAAGCGCCTTTGACATGGCCAAAGAGCTCGCTCTCGGCCAGCTCCTTCGTCACCGTCGTGCAGTCGAAGACGACATAGTTCTTCGTCGCGCGCGGCGAGGCCTCGTGCAACGAGCGCGCGGCCAGCTCCTTACCGGTTCCGCTCTCGCCTTCGATCAGCACCGTGGCGTTCGTCGGGGCTACGCGCTCCAGGATGGCGAAGGTCTCGCGCATCGAAAGGGACGTCCCATAGAGCTGGCCGAAATGGTCGGCGTCCGAGGGGTCGACTTCGCGTGCGTGCCAACGTGGATACAAGCCGATGGGGGTCTCTCCCAGACGCACGACGGCGCCGAGCTGTAGCTCCGCCTCGGTCACGCGCACGCCATCGAGATACGTGCCGTTACGGCTCGAGAGGTCGCGCACCCAGATGCGCCCTCCGCGCTCCCGGAACTCCGCGTGCGTTCGTGAGATGCCTCGGTCTCGCAGACACAGATCACAGCTCGGCTCGGCCCCCACGGTGAGCGTCGCCGACAGCGGCCGTTCGAGGCCCTCCGAGGGCCCTCCGAGCACGACCAGCTTGAGCGAATCCGGACTGGCCTGCTGCCGCGTCAACGGCTCCGTCGCGTCGTGCCGCTGCGAAAGGAGCGTGCTGCTGTCGAGCGGAGGCGCTCGCGACGTGGGGACCGACCCATCGGAAACGGGCATGCTGGCTACGGTAGGCTACCCGCGCCACGGGAGCGAGGTGTATCCTGCTGGTGACGTCTCGAGCGGGGCTGTTACCAACGGGTTCCACCAGCATCCGAGGCTGGGTCGCCCAAAGTGTTGCGGAGAGCGCAAACCGGTCCGGCTGGCGAGCGTCCGCCGATCCGAAGGTTGGCCCGACAATCGCATTTCATCTGGCCCATGCTGCTCTCCCAACCCGGCGCGCTGCACCGATCGAGGTCCAACGAGGCCCCCGGACGGGCCAACTCGCGCCCCGCGCGGCTCACGGGCCTTTGTCGCGCGCTGTCCTTTCTTCAGAGTTTCTGTTTTGATGGTAGCGGCGTCATGGCGCGGGGTGGAGACAAGCTTGGCCGTTCGTCAACCTAAACCCTGGCCCATCACCGTCAGGGGCGCTCGCAGCGGCTTTCGAGCGCTGCTCCTTCTACTATATTCTGTCAGCTCGGCGCCCGCTGCGCCCGCAGCACCTGTACCCGCAGCACCTGTACCCGCAGCACCTTTACCCGCTGCCCCCGCACCCGCAGCCCCCGCACCCGCAGCCCCCGCACCCGCGTTGCCCGGTGACACGACCGCCCCGGCGGGCGACGTCTCGGCGAAGACCCCGTCTCCGAACAAAGCGGTGCGGCCTACCGCGGTCGTGCCGCGCGCCGATGCCGTGCCGCCGGAGCTGCAGGCCCAGGCCGCGGCCGCTTTCAGCCGCGCGCTCGAGCTCCAGGCGAAAGGCGACCCGAGCGCGGCGCTGAACGAGTTCGAGCGCGCCTACGACATCCTACCGGCGTACGAAGTCCTTTACTTCGTCGGGGCGCTCAGCGCCGAGCTCGGGCGCTGGGCGCGCGCGCGTCGCGCGTTCGAAGGCTACCTCGCGCTCGGCGAAGGCAAGCTCTTGCCTGACCGCATCGCGGAGGTTCGGCTGCATCTGGCGGAGCTGGAGAAAAGGACAGCAACCCTGACGTTGATCCTGAACGTGAGCGGAGTCGACGTGCACATCGACGGGACGCCCGTCGAATCGACGCAGGTCTCAGGTCTAATCCTGGACACGGGCACGCACGTCTTGCGCGTCAGCAAACCCGGCTTCCAAGAGCTCGAACAAACCGTGCATGCGGTGGAAGGGGAGAACCTGCGCGTGGTGTTGCCGCTCCTGCCCTCGGCGCGCACGGCACCCGAGCCCGCGGGTACGGCGATACCTCAGCAAGCTCCGGCGGTGGAGTCACAGCGCTCCCCCACCTGGCTGCCCTGGGCCGTCACCGGAGCGCTGGGGGCGGGCTGGGCAACGACCGCGGCGCTCGCGATCAAAGCGCGCCACGATCGCAACATCATCGAGCGCCCCGGCACTTCCGCGGAGCGCATCGACGACGCACGCCACCTGCACGAGACGCTCGCCGTGGTCAGCGACATCTTGCTGGCCGCAACCTTGGCTTCAGCCGGCGTCAGCGCCTACCTCACGTGGTGGTCGGAGGACACGCCCGCCAATCGAAGCGCGGGAGGGCTCGAGCCTGACGGCGCCGCGTTGGGCATTTCGGGACAATTTTAGCGCGCGGGCGGGCGGTTTATCGAGCGCGCCGCACTGCTGATCAAGGGCAAGCGCTGCGGCGCCCACGTGCATTGCAGCGTTCTGGCGTGCAACCTACTTGTGGGGGCTCGCCGAATCTGCTGCGGGCGCCTGAAACTCACCCATCGAGGCTGGGCCCTCGGCGCTCCGGTGCTAGTGCAGCCCCCTGCTCTGAATGGGAGTCGTCTCGACAGGCGTGGCTACCGGCGGAGGGTGGGGGGGCTGATACGGGTTGGTCAGGTCGTAGCTAAATTTTAAGGCTTTGCGCGCCGGCTCGCCCAGCAGCTCGGGCAACCTGGCGGGCCCAGCCGAAACTGGCTCTTCGGGAGCACCCGGTCGAGGCCGTGCCACTGCGCGCGGTGTTCGGGCGAGTGACGGCCGGGCCCCGCTGGGTGCGGCCTGCTTCTCTGCGTGCGGCGCGGCGGCAGGCGGTGTGACGGCGGGCGGTGTGGCGGCAGGCGGTGTGGCGGCAGGCGGTGTGACGGCGGGCGGTGTGACGGCAGGCGGTGTGACGGCGGGCGGTGTGTCGGCAGGCGGTGTGACGGCGGGCGGTGGTGAGGGAGACAGGGGCATGGGTGGAGCGACGCTGGCTACTTCCTCCGTGCCGCGAGATTCCGGGCGCAGCCAGGGATACAGAGCGCCACCCGCGCCCAGCATCAAAAAAGCGAGCGCGAGACCGCGGCGACGCCCGATCCTCAGAGGTGACTTCGGAACGTCGCGGGCACTCGATACCGCCGTTGCCCGCACGCGGCTGGCGGCGTGAGCGTCGCTTCCCGCGAGCGTGGCGTCCTCGCTTCGCACGGCGCTGGCGCCGATCGGCAGCGTGTCCGTCCGCTCCAGCCGCGACGGCGCGAAGCTCTGAAAGGCGCGATACATGCCTTCTTCACGCGTGCGAATTCGCTCGCCGAGCGCCGCGCCGATGGCAGCGGCCGTGGCCTCTTCTAGCTCGAACGCGCTCAACCCGGGCACGCAGAGCTTCAACGCGGCCTGCATCTCCTCCGCGCTCTGAAAGCGCCGATCGAGATCCCGCTCCAGCGCTCGGCGTACGACCTCCACCAGCGCGCCTGGGGCATCGGGCACGAGCTCCGCGAGATCCACAGCGCCTTGCCCCAGCACCTGACACATCACCGCGCGCTCGTCCTCGCCGTCAAACGCCGGCACGCCGCTCAGCGCCTCGTACAGCACACAACCGAGCGAGAACAGGTCGGAGCGCCCATCCAGCGCCTCTTCTCGCAGCGCCTCCGGAGCTGCGTAGCCCACGCTCCCAAAAAAGCGCGTGTCTATCGCCACGTCAGACCCCGCGCGTGGGCTCGGCGCCTCGGACGAAGCGGCCAAGTCGGCGAGCAGCACATGCCCATCGATGGTGAGCAGAATGTTTCCGGGCGAAACATCGCGGTGCAAGATCGGGCTACGTTGCCCCATCCGATTGACATAGCCGTGCGCTGCGCTCAAACCGGCGCAGCACTGAATGCCGAGCCACGTCACTACGTCGGCCGCGAGCCGCCTGCCCGCGGCGTGTTCCAGCAGCTCCGAGAGCGACGTATCGACCCAACGCATGGCCATGTAGGGCCGGCCATCGTGGCTGCCCAAGTCGTGCACCGCCCGCACGTTCTCGTGACGCAGATGAGCCAAGAGCCGCGCCTCGCGCTCGAAACGCTCATGGGCTCGCCCGCTCTCCAGCTTGTCTGACCGCATCACCTTGAGCGCCATGCGCTTGCTGAAACCCAGCTGCCCGAGCCGCGCCACGGCCCAGACGCGAGCCGACCCGCCAGCGCCGAGCGGCGCTAGTAAAACGAACGGCCCGATCCGCTGACCCGGCGCCAGCGTCTCTGCGGAAGTCGACCTTGCCAAGCCCAAGCTGAGAGATCTCCCCGAAGGTGATAGGGTCCCGCCGCGGCATGCCAGAGTCAAACCCTCCGGAATCCTTCCGCCCCGGTGACCGCTTGGGTGCCTATACCCTACTCTGCCCGCTCGCGGTGGGCGGGATGGGCAGCGTATGGAGCGCTGCCTATTCGGGCGACCGCGGCTTCTCCAAATTCGTCGCCATCAAGGCAATTTTGCACGAATTTGCGGATGAGGTTCAGTATACGCGCGCGCTGCGCGACGAAGCCCAACTCGCCGCGTCCCTCAGCCACCCCCACCTCTGCGACGTCACCGAGCTGGGCGAGGCCTCCGGTTACCCCTTTCTGGTCATGGAGTGGGTGGACGGCGCCTCACTCGCCGAGCTCCTGGGCGCTTCGGCATCGCCCACCGCGATGCAGCCCCTCGAGCCCCTGCTCGCCACCCAGATCGCCGCCGACGCCTGTGCCGGCCTGCACGCTCTCCACGAAGCGCCCGACTCCACCGGAGTGCCCCTCGGCGCCGTCCACCGCGACGTCTCCCCCCACAACATCCTCCTCACCCGACAAGGCCACGTCAAAGTCGCCGATCTCGGCGTGGCCAAAGCCAAAGGCCAATGGCGCGCTCGCACCCGCTCCGGCGAGCTCCGAGGCAAGCTCGGCTACCTCGCCCCCGAGCAGCTCCGCAACGCCCGCGCCGACCGCCGTGCCGACATCCACGCCATGGGCTGCGTCCTCTACCTCTGCCTCTCCGGCGCGCTCCCCTATCCCGCCGAAGTCGCCTCCTTCGAGCTCGTTCTCGGCGGCAAATACAAACCCATCGCCGAGCTCTGCCCGGCGCTGCCCAAAGAGCTGTGTGACATCGTCACCCGCGCGCTCCAGACCGATCCGGCGGCACGCTTCCCCACCGCACACGCCATGCGCCAGGCACTCGAGACGTGGCGGGCGACGCTTTCGACCGAGGTTGGGCATGAGCCCATTGCGGCGTGCATGAGGCAACGGATTGGTGCGTTGATTGAGGGCCGCAATGCGCGGATTCGGGAGGCGTTTGAGCGGTTGATGGGTAGTGACGCGAGTGGGGCGGGGGCGGTGGCGAGGTGAGGGGGGACGCTGGCCTCGGGGTGACTCGACTGCGCTCTGCTCGCCGAGCGTGCCCGCGGCCGCGCGTTCTGGTTCGACGCCCTTGCGACATTCTCTAAAGAGAGCGCTCACTCGCTGGCGCACGGCGCGAGCTCCTTGCTGAGCGTGTTTCGCTCAACTTTCAAAGTCTCCCCGACATCCTCGGCGCTCTGCACGATGAAGCGACGGAATGGCGACAACCGGACGGCCGTGGTTGTGCCTTCGGGCGCATCGCATTCGCCCGAGCCCCAAGCGATCATGCCCACGAGGGCCCCGCTTTCAGCTGAAAATACGGCACCTCCACGAGAGAAATAACAGACTTGGTTGGCCAATAGGAGTGAGCGCGGAGGGGCCAGCGAGTCGCCGGAGTCGAATGTCAGCTGGATGACGGTCGAGTCTGTTCGATTGAACACGAACTGTTCATCCTGGAAGTCCAGTGCGCTGAGAATGACGGGATCGCCGCCATGACTATCCTCGTTCAGGCGAAGGAAAGCATTCGGTGTGCTGATCGGGCGTTCCAGAACGACGACAGCCAGGTCATCCGCGCAGCGAGACGTTGCCACGGTCTTGACGTCGCGCACGCCAATCTCGTCGAGTGCTGCGGTCGTGATGCTTATCTGGTCCAAATCATATGGGTTGCCGTTGCGCGCCGAGAAACTGCCCGTCTCGAAGGGTGCCCAGCCCGACGCAGAATCGCAGAGTTGGGCATAGTCGGGTGCCGCATGGCCTCCGAGTGGCTCGAGCAGACAGCTGGCTGTGGTCAGGACGAGGGTCGGGGCCACCGTGACTCCGCTGCAGATCACGTACGAGGACTCATAGGCGACGGTCACTGCCACGATTGATTCGGGCGTGACCGTGGGAGCTGCCCCAGCAACACACGAGAGCACTTTAGTCGCAGGCTCCAGGTCGGTGGACACGCATGCGAGAAGCCCAGGTAGCATCCACGCGGCGTTCAGCGTCCACCGCTGCACGCGAGCGCATGCGCCGCCTGTCCCGTCGCTATGGGCCACCGAGGACACCTTGGGCACACGAAACCGAGTCAGCGAGCTCGAAGCCGCCCGTCGCAGCGTCAAACTTACCTAGCTCCTGCACGGTACCGTCCTCTTGCCAACAGTAGAGGCGTGGCGTGCTCGGCCGGGCACGCAGCACCGGATCGAAGTTAGCTGGGCCGCTCGTTCCGACCAGATCAATCGGAGCTCCCCCTGCCAGCGAGGGGCCGGCCGCCGATAGCCCAGCGGACCCCGTTCCAACCGTTACGGGGACACCCAGGGGATCGGTGACCTGAGCGAGGCCAGTTTCAAGCATCTCGACGCTGAGCTCGGTTCCGTTCGAGGGTGCTGACGCGTAGTCGAAAGCATATGCCATGTAGTAGAGGGCGTCATAGACGGAAGGTGACACCGCCAGCGGGATGTCTTGCGTTGCGATTGCCGGAAAGGCCTGCGCAAACCGTGCAGCTAGAGAGCCCATGACCATCGCGTCCGCCGAACGATCAGCGTCGATGCCGATCGAGCGCTGGCGAAAAGACGGACTCGAGGCGGCTCGGCGCCGCAGAGCTGCATCATTGAAATTCCTGGGACCAAATAAATATGTTGGCCTGGCGCCACCATTCGCGTCGAGGGCATCCTCCAATTCACCGACCACGGACACGCGCTCGAGCTCGGCAGGCTCGGCGAAGAATCCGCCTAAAAACACCCAGACGAGCTGCGGTCCATAAGCGACGAGCTCTTGCAATCGCGTCGCGCGGTCGGCGGGTGAAGCGTCGGACACGGATATGCGACGATAGCGCCCCACGCGTTCGAGGTCCCGAACTCGCTGTCCGCCAGCAGTTGCGACGGCTTCAATTGCATCGGCTATGGCCCTGTCTTCAGCGGTAGACCCCACGAGACTAGCGATGCGTGGCACGTCATCGGCCAAAGCGAGCGCATCAACGGCTCGGCGCGCGAGCGTCGGGTATGCGGAGACGATGTCGCCGTGCCGACCGCCTAGATGCCAGAGTTCTCGGTGAGAATGGCTCGAAGTCTCCGAATTGATTGATACGCCGAAGGGGCTCAGAAAGAGCGCCTGGCCGGCGACTCTGGGGAGCGACAATGCAATGTCCAGCGATGCGTCGTCCAGGGACGCTACAATGCCCTTCACACCCAAGGTTTGGATGAGATGCTGCATCGCAGCCGGCAGCTCGTTGGAGACATCGCTGCACAGGACGACCAGGCTGGGCCGGAGGGTAGGCGACTCCGATGAAGGATCGAAAGCGTTGAGTTCGTTGACGGCCAGCTCCAGGCTCAGCCAGGTCGATGAGCGCAAGCTAGGCGCAAAGGCGCCGACCAAGGTCATTCCGGACCCGGTGAGCGCGCCCATGCTCGCGTCATCATAGTCGGTGCTGAGATAACACTCACCGCCTGGGCTGGTCAGGCCGCTGCATGTGGCACCGGGCTCGGGGCAGATCGGGTAACGCGGATCGAGGGCTGCGCATTGACGGTTGTCGGTGCAACCCGGAACGCAGCGCGATTGCTTGCAGCGCAATCCCTCCCCATCGAGCAGCCGACAGTCGCCGTCGGAGCTACACGCCTCCACTCCAAAATCGGAAAGGAGCGTACAGCCCATGCTGCCGATTGCGGTGATGATGACCGCTATCTTTGCGCCGAGGCTTAACATGCTGGAGGACGCCGTCTTGTGAGGTGGGTGCGAGTGGGGCGCGGGGCAGACCTCAATAGCTACCCGCGTCGGACTTTCCACAAGCCGACAACACGGCAAATACCGCGTCATCAATCTGTGGTTCTGCCGCTCGCCAGAGGTGCGCCTCGACCGCGGCGCCCTCCGTCTCCGAAAGGCGAAGTGCCGCTCCGAAGGCGGCCAGGTACTGACCGATCAAGAACGCAGCATCGTCGCGGCCAAGCAGCGTCCGTTCGACGCCAACGGCCGGGGTATTACCCGGACCGAAGTCATTAATGCCATCCCCCGGCAGCGGACTCAGCAGGTCACAGCCTGCCATACCGTACGTGTAGGTGATGAGGTAATTGTACCAGGCTATCGCCTGGCTAGGCCCCATGCCTCGTGTCAACGCGCTCGTTTCACAGGCCGCGGATTGTGCGTTGAGATACGTGAACGCGATGTCGGCGAGCGCGCACTCACGCGCCCCGACGTTGCTCCCGGCGCGTTCGCACCATGCAGCAGGGAAGGAGATGCGTCCCGCAGCGGTATCGGCGAGGGTGCCACCGGGTGGCAATGGTTGAGGTGCTAGCTCGGCAGCGTTCGCTGCACCCCCCGAACTAGAGGCAGCGTTGGAGCCTATCGGTGGCATCTGGAGCGTAGCGCTCGACGCGCCTTCATCAGGCTGGCAGCCCATCTCGATCGTTAGGAGAAGGCTGAGACAAATCGGCACGCCTCGCCCGCGCAAAGTACGGCGGTGCATGGGAGGCCTGCTCGAACCATGCGCACTGATCGTAACTGTTCTGCTCAGCTTCATGCGAAAAGCCTGCATCGACGGTGCTCTACGGGTTTACCGCCAGAACCCGATGGCAATGACGCGGGAGGGTATGGCGCTCGGATGCCGCGGCCGTCAACGAGCGGCGTCAGTTGGCTATGCAGGAGTCCGATTGTTTGCACTGAAGCGCTTTCGTGTTGTTGGGAGGGATGAAGACCACCTGCCAGGATTTCTTTGACGGCGGGGGTTTACAGCAATGTCCCTCCGTGTCCCGATCGTACGGAATGACACCAGGCGGCAGCGCGGGGCTCAGCTGGGCGCCGCCGCACCCAGAAATCAGCCCAGCCATGGCGGACGCCACGGCAAGAATCGTCAATACCCGTCGTCCGTTGATCCGGACCCTTGAGATTGTAGTCGACATCGGATTACATTTAGACTGCCCGCCGCAAAGGCGTCGCACTCTTCGGCCGCAGGAACTCCAAAACGACCCGAGCAGGGTAGGTTAATGAGGAGCGCCCAGACGACGCAGTACTCCTCGTGTGCCGTGCTTTCGACGGGTGTGCAACGTACGGCAAACAGCATTCAACGACCACTGCCTGGTCAGTGCCCCCGTGCTGCAGCATGGGGAGCCCCGAGTGGTGTTAACGGTCGAAGTGGGCGACTTGGAGAAGCCACCCCGTCACGTTCGTGGGCGTTCCGCATGCACTCGACCGCGGCGAACTACACGTAGAGCCGGCGAGCGCTGTCACTCCGCGGGTTCGAATCCCGCCCTCTCCGCAAGAATCTGCCGTCAGAACGTTAGAACTGGGGGTGTTTGTTGCTGCGTCATACGGCGCGACATACGCCCCGCGCTAGACGGCAGGGGTAGAGCGGGTGATGCGTGTTGGTTCGGCTCCCCGTCACGCCGCTTGCAGCAGGGGATTTGGATGGATCCCCTTTTCAACCGGCGCGCCGGGGAGCCGGTCATTCTGCTGGGTGGGGTGGAGCGGGCGACTTTGGCCACCGCTGATGGCCAAATTGGCGTGAGCGCGAGCGGTTGACACGTGAGGCGCGGGGCGGAAGCGTGACGGGCCATGCGAGCCGTCATTGAGACGCAGGTGGTGCTGGATGAGCCGAGTGCCGACCAGGGGTTGGTGACTTGGTTTGAGGTGCGGATTCTCGAGGGCTTCGAGGGCGCGGACGATGCTGCGATCGGACGAGCTCGAGTGGCGCGCGTCCACGTGGGTCAGGCGCTCGACGCGGGGGAGAGCGTGCTGGACGTCTTGGATGCCGACAGCGGCGAACTCGAGTCCCTCTGTCCGTGTTTTTCGACGAGGGCGGGTTTCGCGACGAGTTCGTCCGGGGGCTGGCAGTGATTTGCTCTACGTCAGCGAGGTCCGTTTGGAACCTGGTTGGGAGGGTCGCCACATCGATCTCGCTCTGATCCGGCTGCAACGTACAACAAGGTTCATGCGCGGCAGGGTCAGAGCCGGCGCCCGCCGATATTGAACTCGGGACGTTCGCTCGCTCCCGAGCTGCAAACAGCGTGACGGGCCCTCGCCGTCCCCGCGGGTCTCAGCGGACAGCCGCAGACCGTGCATGACGCGCATCATGACCCGCCACTTACACGGCTTGCTCATCCCACGCGGCCGTGGCGGGTGCATCGTCTCGGGGGGCAGGCGGGATGACCCGTCACGCATGCGATTGTTGATCATGTTGACGAAGTCATCGCTCAGGCTGTGGTCCTTCGTGGCGGCGGCGTAGTCAATCAAGATGCGCTCCAGCTGCCTGGCTGCCTGCAGGTCTCCGCACCACCGAAGCCGAAGGTCAGCCGCAACGAGCTGTGCGCGTGCGGCTCGGGCAAGAAGCCCAATAGGTGCTGCGGGGCACCACCTGCCCTCCGATCAAGCGCAAGGCGATGATGCGGGCGACACCGAGATCATCCTTCGTTTCGCCGAGACTGAAGTGGCACTCGAAATCCTTCAAGGGCATCGCCGCGCGCCAGCGCCCCAGGCCTATGCGGAGCGAATACCCGAGATTCGTCACGAGGCTCGTGACGAATTGCCTGGAGGCGCGGAGAGTCGTCGCGAAGCCCGTGACGTATTGGAAGTGCTCTCGCTAGCGGCAAAGCCCGCCGGGAGACTCGATGGGTTTTCAAGTCGCCTGAGTTGGACGCACTACCGCACGCTCACCAAGGTCGAGCACCCTGCCGAGCGCGCTTCCGCGGGAAGGGCAGATAGCACCGTGTCGTCGAACGCCAGATCGCGCAGGAAGCTTTGTTTGGCGGGGGCAACTTTGCGAAGCAGCGCGAGTGTGCCGCAACGGAACCGTGCCGCACCGTCGGGCTGCTCTTCGAGAGTCGTGGTCGGCGTGTGGCCTTCACCGTGCAGGCGTGACCACTCGACTCAACTCTGCGGCGTGACGATGCTTCCCTCTTTGGACAGCTCTCCGAACCCGTCCGCCTGGAGGCGCTGCTCCACTTTGGCAATGGATTCGAGTTCGAGCTCTGGCGCCCAGCGTGGTGGATACGGTGTCGATGCCGCAGTGGCCGACGCCCCCTGCTCGAGTCGTCCGGGTGCATTCGAAGGGGTCCCCGCGGCGGCGAGCGGCTTTGGGACGAACCCACTCTCACCGTGCTGTGCCGCACCCTTCTCGCACGCGGCGAGGAGCACCATGACGACCAGCGCGAGCCCGTTTTGCTCTTCATGCGGAGACATCCACGGCATCCATGAGGATCGGGGATTGAGTGCCGTGCTCGCCTCTATGAGCGGCCTGGCCCAGTGACCGTGACTGGAACCCGGACCCCCAAGCGGACTGCCACTTCTTGGTAGATTGGCAAATCGGTTTCTCGCGCTACTTCTACCGAGATTGCGAGGGCATAGGGGACACGCTCGGAGAGGCAGGGGGCCTCCTCTGCGCAGCTAACGGACACTTCGAGCTCGTCGTTTTCGCCACAGCTGATGATCGCGGCGTTCTGATCCAGAATTGTGTGCTGCAGGGTTCCGCGTGCCGTAGCGTCTGCATGTACCTGGCCGCCCTCGACGCGCAACGGCGACCTGCCCGACCTGGGCAAGTCCAGGCGGAGCCGGGCGACCCGGTAGCGGCGGTCGGTTGGATTCAACGGCGTGAACCACGCCAATGTACCCGTCAGTCGGCGCCAACCGCGATGCAGGTGCAGGCACGCGGGCACAGGAAACCGATGGATGGCTCGCTCGTCCTTCCCGAGAGCGCCACCACCGATCGCCGTCGCCCGTTCCGGCGCGCATCCCACGCCCCGCAACGCACGAATGGAACCATAGCCAAACAGCCCTGCGAGTTGATCCTTCGAGCGGTTCGTGTCGAGAACATCGCCCAGTGCCTGTTGAGCGTATGCTACGGCCTCGGACGGCCACTCCGCAGTATGGACCAGTAGGGCCTTGATCAGGAGCGCCATCGGCACGTCATCGAGTCCGGCGAGGTGCGGTCTTCTAAGCAAGTCTTCCAGCGCAGAGTGTATGATCGCGGCCGCGCGCGAGGTGAGCACTGCCGCGTTACTGGTCCCGGACAACCGGGTCACGCGCGTCGTGCCCGGAGGACCGGGGACCGCTGCGAGCTGGCCGACCTCTGGACTGAGCGCTGGAACCCAGGGCGCGCCCGCGATCGGAACCTTCTTCTGGAAGATTTGGCGCCCGCCCGGCATGAGCACATCCGGCTTGACTGCGCGGCGAAACCCGCGCCCCAGCGCGGAGTAGGCTGCGGGTAACCCTGGGTGGACCGGGATCCAGCGTTGATGCGGATGACGAGGAGCAGGCGTCCGGTCGTCGTGTAGCGCCCCGACGGTGATCCCGTTGAGGGTTTCGGCAGGGCTGAGCAGCCGCCGCTGTCGTGATTCTCCAAAGACGAAGCGCAGTGCCGACGTATCATCCGAGCAATCTGCGGGGAATTCTACTGGGTGATTGCCGGCACTGACGATAAAGAGCACGTGGTGCTTCCACGCCAACCAATCCAGCAACCGGGCAAGCGGGCTCGGCTCGTGAAGGAAGGGCCTCCCGCTATCTCCCACGGAGAGATTGATGATCCGCACGGATGGCGCCACCGGGGGTGCGCTGCCGTCAGTGGCGACGATCCTCCTCACTGCCTCATGGATGAGATCGATCCAGAGGCGATTTCGGGGTGCTTGTTCCATCCCTGCGGAAGGACGAAGAATGGGCCGAACATAGATCGGCCGCGCGAGCGGCACCAAGCCGTCGTCCAAGTCACCGTGAACGAGCAGTGACGCCATCGCGGTGCCGTGCCTGCGCTCCGCAACCGAGTAGTTACTCCCCCAACCATCCGGATCGTCCACGAGCAGGTGACCCTGCAGCGCCGGATGATTTTCCATCGGCAGCCCATCGAGCAGGGCGCACACCGGCATTCCACTTGCGGCCCCCGCGTCGAGTCGCGCGTGTTCACCCGCCTGGCTGACGTTGACGTCCACCGAGCACTGCGGGGTCGGCCGCAGAAGATAGATGTGGTCCGCTTGAATCAGGTCGACGTCGCGTGCTTGGAGCAGCCGTTTGAGATACCCGGCAGGAAGCTCGACGAGGAGTGCATGATAACGGATTTGCGGAAGGTACGCTCGATCCAGCACGGCGCCGAAGGCGTTCTCCACGATGTCGCGCAGGCTCGACTCGGCTGCGGCACGACGATCCGGCGTGCGCGTCCAGAGCTCAATCTCTACCGGGATCAGGCGATTGGGCTCCAATGGTTCGAGGATGTCGCCCAGTAAGCCAGCCTCGCGCAGGCGGTCCTCCGGCCCCCACCGCCGTACCGCACGCAGGCAACTAAAGAGCGCCGACCACGCGCCGAGCCCATTGGGCATTCGCGGCAAGGTCTTGTACGAGTGCCAGAAGGAAAGCAATTGTTCGATTGCCTTCTGATTGAACGCCACCATGTAGACGCAAGCCGAGATCTGGCGGCCGGAATCCGATAGCTTGAAGTCGTCATCTTGCTCGACGCGCTCGTCGTACTCGAGCAGCCACTCGAGCTCGGGATGAGCCTTGACGGTCTCGAAGAACCTCTGCGGCGGGCCATTGGTTTCGAACACCAGAACATGTTCTGGGGCGCTGCCCCCGGGGGTCTGCGAGAGGAGCGCATTGCGAGCCTCCAATACGCGCTGCAGGTCGATAAACTGAGGATCCAGCCGTTGAATCTGACGCTTCTTCGGCGGATTCGGAGCGCCACCTCCGCGCGGCCTCGTGATAACGCGTGCCGCCAACGTTGCCTCCGGAAGGAGCAACAGCGGATACTCCCCACCCCCCGCCATGTGTCACTCCTTGTGGGCCTCGCCGCGAACCTTCCAATGCATCAACACGGATCGAGCGATCACAGGGGGCTTGGCATCCGGGCCAGTCAGCACCACACGCCGCAGGATATCCGTGCAGAACTCTTCGAGCTCGGCATAGCTGAGGCAGCGAAGGTGCTCTCGAAGCGCTCGTTCGGAGAGCTTCAACTTCATGCCCGTGCGCTCCTCGAATTGGCTGATCCAAGAAATGATGGCTGCCGGACGTGGTGGCGGGAGCTCGACTCGGACTTGAAACCGCCGCCACACGGCGCGATCGAGCAGCTCGGGGTGATTACTGGCTGCGACGATCAGCACGTACGCCGGCAAAGAATCAATGTTGAGCAACAGCGAGTTGACCACTCGCTTGATCTCGCCCGTCTCATGCTCGTCGCAGCGCCGCTTACCCACCGCGTCGAATTCATCAAAGAAGAGTACGCACTGCCGGGTCCGAGCGTGGTCGAACACGCGCGCCAGGCGTGACGCGGTCTCGCCCAGGAAGCTACCGATCACGGCATCGTAGCGCACACGCAGCAGAGGAATGGCAAGCTCGGTCGCGAGGGCTTCGGCCACTGAGGTCTTTCCATTTCCGGGCGGTCCAACGAGAAGAACCCGATGCCGGGGTTCCAAACCGTGCGAACGGAGCAGCTCGGCCCGTTGCTGCTCTTCGACGAGGCCCGTACAGACATCTCGTACGGTATCGGGGAGAACGAGCTCCGCCAACCGCCGCCTCGGCTCGACCTCGGTCACGAGCCCTTCCGGCGTCTGCGAAATGGGCCGCATCGTGCTCGTCGACTCGCTCCGTACCGGTTCGAGAAACGCGGCGAGCTGGCTCGCCATCACGTGGTGCTGGCGCCCCCGCTCTTCCGCCACCAGGGCCTCGAGAGAACGACGAAACCCGGGTCGGTCTCCCTTTGAGCCGGCCTGAACGAGGTTGAGCAGGAGATCTGAACGCGGCATACCCTTCCGGCTCCTAGCACAGACTGGAACGGCCTTGGGGCTTGGCAGGTTGACCCCTGCGAAGGGGCGGCGGCCGTCGGTCCGAATGGGCAAGCGTCGGCGGATGAGCAGAGTGGGGAGCCCAAAGCGCTCGGCATGACCAATTAGTCGCTCATCCCCCCGCCCGCGTCGCCCGCGCAATCTCCAAAATCTCCGGTTCCGAGAGCTGCTCCGTTTGGACCAGGTTGCGTTCCGCATCGAGTGGAACGGCTGCGGTCTCGGAGAGCATGAAGAACTGGCCCACCTTCTGCTTCGGAAGGACGACGGCAGCATCGAGCTTGGCGTCGGAAAGTAACGGCTTGAGTTTCTCTATGGCCCGGGGCTCTTTGACCAAGCCGATGAACCAGTTGCGCACGTTCTCCCGGCACTTGTAGTCGAGGTCGCCGGGGCTCTGCGTCGCGAGCATGATCGATAGGCCCGCGGAGCGCGCGCGCTTGAGCAGGCTCTCGAGCGGGCCCTTGGTTACCGGCTTGGAGGTCGCTGGCAGGTAGATGTCCGCCTCATCGAACATCACCGCGGCTTGCAGAACAGGTGAGGGACTGCGGCTGGCGAAGCGGTTGAGCTCCAGCAGGAGTTGCGAAATCCAGAACAGGGCACTCGTATCGTCACCGAGGAACTTGGTGGAGACGATCGAGAGGCGTGTTCGCCCAGGGACGGCGTGTTCGCCGAGGCCGAAGAGCAGCTCGGCACTGGAGGCCTCAGCGCTTTGAGAGAACAGCTCACCGCGCATGATCTCCAGGGTCTGCAGCTGCTCGGCTAGCTTTTTGCAATGTTTGGGGTCGAGCTTGCCCAGGGACTCGAGCAGCAACGGCTCTTCGGATGCCATCAAATCGATGAGGGCAGGAAGCGTGACGGGCTCCACACGTGGGCTCTCTCCCAGGATCCGAAGCGATTGAACCAGAACGGCGAGCTTGGCTTGGTCGGTCGGGGTACTCTTGAGCAGCAACATGCCGCCGAGCCCGGCGGCCGCGTCCTTGTAGGCATCGGAGCGCTCGGGCGCGGATAGCTCCAGAAGGCGCGCCGGCAATAGGGCGATGCCCAGACCTCGGCCTCGCTCTTGGCCTGGAGTAAAGACAGCGACGTCGGTGGCTCTGAGCAGGTTGCGCAGTCGCTCCGAGACGCCTTCTGTGCGAGACAGGTTTGGGTCACCGTAGCGGCAGAGGTCGCCCTTGCGGTCGATGAGGAGAACGGGGATTCCCGCGGCCAGCAGTTGTTCGATCAGCGAGAGCGCCAGCGTCGTCTTTCCGCTCCCGGACCCCCCCAGCACGGCCACGTGGCGCTTGAGTTGCTCTTGGTCGAGCAACACCGGCGTCGGTGCCATCCCGCGGGTGGTCCCGATGTGCAGAGACCCGGCCGACGAGGGGGCTGCCGCGCTCCCTCGCGCCGACTCTACCGGCGCCGGTGTAGCAGCCGCGGGTCCACCCACCGGTGGCAGACGAGTTGAGGTCGGTGGAGACGCTACGCCGGCGGGAGCCTGCGCTGGGCGTGCCAGCTTCCCCTTCGCCTGTGGTTGGCGTGCCTGAATCATCCGCGACAGTGCGGGAAGCACCCAGTGTTGATAGCACGCATCGAGGTCTGCCTCGCTCAGTTCCTGCACGTGCAACGTCGGAGAAAAGTACTCCAGCGCGCCGACCGCCGACGTCCCGTTGAAGCGCTTCAACAGCTCCCGGTAGATCGCCACCTGAACCATTTCTTTGGGTAGGTCGCCGCCTCGAGTCAACTTGTAGTCGACGACCTCGATGCGTCCGCGCGCATGGTGCCGTACACAATCGATAGTCCCGGAGATGAAGACCAGGCCGCCCTGGAGCTCGAACTTGGCATCTTTGACGCTGAATTCCGGCGCGACGAAAATGTCGGTCCAGGTAGCGTTCGGTGTTCGCGCGTGCAGCTCGGCCACGCGCTGCGCGAAGAAGTGGAGCGCATTCGTCAGCTGCGCTGCTGAGTCCACCTGCCCAGCATCGAGCAGGGAGTCCAACAATTGCCCGGCGCCCGTGTCGAGGAGCAGCTCGAACAGGTGATCCGCCTGCGGCGGGGTTGACGGGGCAGCCAGCAGCCGCTGCACCGTTTGACACGCAAACCGGTGGAACTGCGTACCGTGCGCCGTCACGGTGCCGGGTGGCGCAAAGACCTGGACTGACGGCTCGTCGCCGCGGATCCAAGCGTCCAGCCACTCCGGATCGACCGACGCGCGGGACAGCTGGGTCACACTGAGGCTGATGGGATCCATCGGAGTACTACGCTATTCGGAGATGTCACGACGCGGACGGTGCTGACATTTCGGCACGCCTCCAGCACGAGGTCGGGTGTGAGGTTCGGGTGGGCAGTCTTCAGGCGCTGCAGCAGCATGTCTAGCGTGGCGAACTTCATCGCCTGTACGGCTGCGCGGATGGCGTCGGCGGGAGGTATCCCCGGAGGGGGGAGCGTGGGCGGCCGCTGCCGGTGGGCAAGTACGCGGTCGGCTTGCGGCTTCAGCTCTTCGCGCAGGAAGGCCAAGAGTGCATCGGCCGGCACGTCCTGATTTCCTTGCTGGACGTCCGCATACAGATCGTGCGCCGCGTAGATGGACGCGGCCTCGGCACGGGTCAGATCGACGACCTGAACACAGCGGGAGTCATGGATCGCAGTCCTGCTCCGCTCGGGTATCGCCTTTTGCCCGCTGGTTCGAAACAGGGATGCCCGCGTGGGCCGGTGCCCCAGTTGTCGCGTGTCGTGGTAGCGCTTCGCCTCTCGAACAATGGCCTCCCATGTCTTCCAGTGGCTGCCTGTCTCGAACCCGAGCAGCACATCGGAGTCGCTCCCGATCCATTGCATGCTGAGGTACCCCTTCTTGCCGCTGCGCAGCGGCAACACCTCGACGCCAACGGACGGGCCAAGTACCGTCTCGCAGACGAGCTGGAACACGCCCGGGTCAAAATCTAGGCGTTTGGGATCCGCCAACAAACGTTGCCGGTACGCTTCGAAGAGCGCCTTCGGGGTCACCGGCGGCGGGTTGCTCCAGCGCACACTGGCCTCGCGCAGCACATGCCGAGCACCGCGCATCAGTTGGCCCTTGAACATCTGGGCGATCCAATCTCCCAGGAATTGCTCTTGCTCCTCCTTCGGAACGCGCCAGGCCTCCAGCCGAGACAGCAGCAGTTCCTTGGCCTGGGCCTCGCGGACACCCTCCAGGTGAATCGGATCCTCTAGGCCGTCCTGATCGGCCTTCTCGAAGCGGCGGAACAGCTGCTGAGTCCAAGGGAACTCGTTGGCGGTGACGACGGTCAAGTGGTTCTTTGCTTCTCGGCGCAAGCGAGAAAGGACGACCCCGAGCGAGCGGGCGAGTTCCTCGCTATTGCCGTACAACTCGGTCTGGTCGAAGCAGAGCAGGAACGGACGGTAAAAGGCCGCGAGCTGAAAGAGATCGCGGATGCGCTGGAAGCAGCGATCGTTGCGGTGCTCCCACGGGGCGTCTGCATCGGGCAGCTCGGCGGGTTTCAAGCCGACTCGTGCGGCGTCCTCTTTGGACAGGGGTTCGTATCGCAACCACTCGAGGCAGGTCTGGCGGACCTCGTTTCGTGCTCAGAGAAGGCGTACTTGAAGAGCACACGCAACCATGCCGTGCGGTTCGGGGACATCTGAATCCCGACGGCAGCGAGCATGGCATCGAGATCGGGCAACAGCGTGACAAAGTTGGTATCGAGCCAGCTACGCCATTCCGGCGTTTCGAAGACGGCGTTGGGATACTTCTTGAAGAACTGTTGGGCGCGCTTCGGGTCTCGGACCTTGCTCTTCCCATTCTCGAGCAGCTGACTCACCAGGTGGACCATCACCCGTCGAGCCAGCGTATCGAGCTGGGTGACATCACCCGGCTCGAGCGCGACTTTGTCGGAGTCGTCAGGGTAGTCGAGCTCCGCCACGATGCGCTCCAGGACGGCGATCCAGCAAGAGCTGGGATCTTGATACGGGCGCACGTAGATGAGCGTCGCGTTGTCGTCGAGCTTCCGGAAGAGCCGGCCGATGAGATGCGACTTACCGTACCCCGGCTCCGGGGAGAGGACGACGACCGTATTCGGAGCGTCCTTCAAACGAGGCACGGGCTGGTTTTCGAGCTTCTGGAACTGCGTCAACGCCCGCTTCAGCGCTTCGGCGTTCAGAGACTCGACGGCGGACTCGATCTGGCGCGGCTCGCTGACAATGTTCTCGCCGAAGGGATCGCGCAGGCGACGGTCGGTCTGGCCCTTCATGAATGCTGCTCCTGAACCAACCGCACGTACAGATGAGGCCGCCCTTCGACGACGAGTGCCGCGGTCAATTGCTCCGCCGTTGCCCGAGCCGGCTCCCCGAGCAGCGGCACAGCTCGGCGCGCACTGCACTCGGCGAGCAGCCACCGTTGCAGCGCGTAGAGATCCGCGCCTGACTCGCGCTGCAGCTCCGCGACGATGATATTGGGGGAGCGGCGTTGCAAGGTAAGCTGCTCATAGGCGCGAACGACGGCCTCCCGATCGAACGACGCGCTGCCCGTCTCTTTAGAATGCGCCGGATGTTGCTCGATCGGGCCCTGCGCGCTGACGAGGCCCTTCAGATTCGCGGCCAATGCCACGAAGTTGCTGCCTTTGACTCGCACGGCAAATGCGTCTTGGCGACGCACCGATTGCTGTAACGCGGGAACGATATGCTCCCGAACTCGTACGGGGATCGGCACGTAGCTCTTCGCGCCAGCGGAGAGCGGCAGCAGCACCAACTTGTCCGAGTTTGACCAGTCTGCGACGACACGGCTCGCGAGAGCCAATAGACGCTCTTCGGCCGCCTCGGATCCGAGCAGCGTGTACGCGTCCGCTCTCTTTGATTTGCCCACGTGCAGAATGCGCCGCTCCGCGAGCAGGTGTTTCACCAGGGCTTTTGACGCCGAACCACTCGGGAAGCCGAGTTGTGCGCTGGTCGCCCACAGCTGCTGGTGCTGTGCGAGCGCGGCTACATAGCGGTCTGCGGCGCCGTCATCGATGTGGGCGGCTGATATCCTCCGGGTCTTTCGAGCTGCCACGATTTTCCCTCCTCGACCGGATCGATCCACGTCCCGGCACTGCGCTGGCCTGTCGCGCGGACCGGCGACGGGACCTGGGTATACGACAAGACTCGCTCGAAAGTTGCGGTTCGAACCCCATTCCAGGTGAGGAACATCAGGCCGGTTGCCGGACACTGCGGATGTTGGCAATTCTAGTTGGTGCAGTGCGACCCCCGCGGGCGTTCAACGTCTGGAGGGTCTGGTGTCGTTGGTTCGCGGAAAGGCCGGAACTGGGAGCGCACGGAGCTGCCGTCTCGGTCCGTGCGCCTTGGGCGCTGGGCACATACCGCGTCAAGGCGGTACTTGCGCGGTTTGACGCCCGTAGCGGGCAGACCGCCGACCAGCTTGTCCACCAGCCTCGTGTCATCTCAGGCTCGATGTGTGAAAGAAGGCCATCTCCTTCGAAAACTGATCCATGCCGGCGCGCGCATACACCGCGCGACGAATTCCGAGGACGCGGCCGAAGAGCTCATCCACCAGGAACGCGCTAAGCGCCACCAGCTGCTCGCCAACAATCTGGAGCGGCTCGTGCGCTATGGCGCTATGGTATCGACCACTGAGAGATGAGGGGGTTGGCGGAACGGCATCGACACCTCGCGTTTGTGCGGGAGCAACCCCTCCACCCACGCCGAACGCGTGCCCAGTGGTGCGGTTCTCACTACACATGGCCAACAACCGCGGTCGTGCGTCTGAAGAGTGTGTGGGCAAGTCTCTGCCGGCGCCCGGCGCGATGGTTGAACTCGGGACGTTCGATCGATCCCGAGCTGCAAGCAGCGTGACGGGCGCTGGCCGTCCCCGCGGGTCTCAGTGCGCAGCGGCGGACCCTGTATTACGCGCATCATAACCTGCACCTCCATCACTCTTTCCCGAGCAATTCGCGTCACTCAAATCACCGCGCGATCCACGGAAACATCGACAAATTCGCAAAAGCGCCATCACCCCCGCGGGTTCGAATCCCGCCCTCTCCGCGGACCATCGAGCGGCCCAACTCGAGCAGAATCAGGAGCCACGCCGGGCGTCGCGAGCGACGAGCCGCGCGTTTTCTGGGTTCGCCTTCAGGCCCCCGATCGCGCCTCCGCTTCAGATCCGCGCCGCCAGCGCGCTCGGTCCCCAGCACGCCGAAGGTGTTTACCTACTCCCGTGCACCCCGACGTGTCTTCCAGCTCAGCCACGGCGGCGTCCATTCCCTGGGCCGTGCTGCGTGGGCAGGCACGGGATTCGGGGTTGGGTCTGCTCGTCTTGTTTGGATCCTGACCTGGCGAGAGCTGGAGCAGACCAGCGGCAGTCTCGAGATCGCTGGCATTGCGTGCCAGTTGTTGCCGCTCGCGGAGATCTACGAATCATCCAGCCTGAAGAGCGCTGACAGCTGGCGGCCGGGAGGGACGTTATCTCCGCTGGAGACGACGGGTGCGGGGTGCGGGCACTGGCGCAGAGACAGCGAGGTCCGCCCCTTCAGCGCTGGCCCAGTCTGGCTAGAAGCTTGTCGATGGTGTGCAGCGCCTGGCGTTGCCCATCGACCAGCACACGCAATGTTGCCTGGGCTTTTTGCTGTGCGGGGCCCTCGAACGTCTTGTGCGGTTTGACCTCGGCGGGGTCTCGGAGATTGCTGAGCGTGTCCAACACGCTGGCCACGGTGGCTCCCAGCGCACCTAGGGCGAGATCGCGCGGCCCCAACCTGCCGAGCTCCTTGCCTGAGCGTGACAGCTCCTGGGCGAGCTTGTCTCCCGCGGCGTCACTGAGCGCGTCCTCGAGCAGGGCGTCAGTCACGAAGCTCGGCTCGCGCAACGCGATCGAGCTGATGACCTGCTCTCCCAGACGCACGAAGGGCAAAGGATCCAGGTCGGGCCCGGGTGGATGCGGCGGCAACGGCGCGATTTCCTCGAACAGCGGGTAGCGCGTCAGCTCTTGAATGAGCCATGGGAAGCGCAGACAGCGCCGCGTGTTCTGCGGCATGAGCCAGGTGGCGAGGTTTCTGTAGTATTGGCGAATCCGAAGCAGTGCCGCCGTGTCGGTCGGTGGTGGCCCCGGATTCTGGAGGGCACTCAGGCCGCTGCCGGTGCCATCCAGGTTGATATTGACGAAGTGATGCCATGTCGCGTCCGTCGCCACGCGCCCGACGCTGGCCAAGTGCCCGTCGTACGCGCAAACGGCAAGGAAAGCGCGCGGAGTGAGCGCCTGCTTGCCAAAATTTCCGATGCCCGTGCCATGAGACATGGTGAGCGCCACTGCCTCGGGGACGACTCGGCCGCCGACGAGGGCACTCGGCCATTCCTCGACCTTCTCGCTTCCAACCAAGAAGGTGGTCGTGAGATCTTCGGCTAGGTGGCACTCGCCTTCGTGCGGGTGATCTGGAAACACTTCGATCACGGGGAACGGCACCGCGGCCGTCGCCGGCAGCTGCAGCAACGGGTGCGCCCTGGCCGGTATGCCTACGACGCCCGGATTGCCCGCGAGGGTCCGGAAGTTTGGATACAGCGCTTGAGGCCTGCGGTCGGATTGATCTTCGAAGTCTTCCACCTCGTTCGAGCCGGACACGTTGGTGGAGAGCCGCGTGGTATCGGCCGCGTTGGGGATGTTTGACGTCCAGTGGCGCATCTCACGCACGCGCGGGACATCCTTGCTCAAGGCCGCACCGAGATCGGCGTGATCGCCAGTGGCGAACACGCCGCCGCCTGCCTGCATGAACGTGCCGATCGCGCGGAGCTCGGAAGCCGTGAGGGATGTCGCATTCTGTCCATCGAAACCGAACAAGAACACCACGTCATGGCGAGATTTGAGCAGGCCATTCGTGGGATCGTCGAAGAGAAAGCCCGGCAAATCCGCCGGCGCAGCCGAGCCGCGGGAGGCCTTGATGACCTTCGGAAGCAGACCGTGAATGGGGCTCGTCTCGAGGGTCTGGATGAATTGACTGAGACCGAACGCAGAAGCGGCGTCGAAGCTCAAGTTGTCGGTAACGACCAACAGCCGAGGCTGACATTCGCGCCAGAGCTTGAGCACTACGTCAGGCTTGAACTTGCCAAGATGACTTCTAAAATCATGGATGAGATCGATTGCTGGCATGTGGGTATCCCTCCAATTGAGTTGTTCGCGCCGGGCCGTGGACTCGACGACGCGGGACGACTGGAACCGAGCCCTTGTGCTCAGCCCCCTACGTCAATTGACGTGCGGCGTGGGCGATTGTCGCTATCAGGTGCGTGGTGGGGTTCGAAGACCGCCCTCGAGCGCCGGACGGACCAACCACGCCCGCGTCGCTCAAGGCCCGTTCGTCGGAACGCTCCCGATCCACTCCGCAACCTGTGCCAGCACCTCGGGGGCCAGCACCGCGCGTGATGTTGAGCACCAAACGGATGGGGATCGGGGGCACCGCGAGCGTACCGAGCCAGGTGCCCGCGACGTCCACGGCGTTCGGCGCGGCGTCGCGAAGGAGTGCCTGACCGTTCCACCGCCGGGCAGGTGTGAGCCCGCGAGGGCGCTCAGCCGATACCCGCGAGCGGACCCGAGTCGGGATCGTTGTTACCGAAGCTATTGATGTCGAGCCCCATCAACCGGGCAATTGAAACCAAGAGCTTGGCGCTCGGCTCCCGTACGCGGTCGCGAGCATTGCCCGTCCCCGTTCCCACCTGGAGGAAGCGCGCGGTCGCGAGCTCGCCGCGTGCGCTGCCCGCGAGCACGACAGGCCATGGGTCCATGCGGTGGGAGGTCGTGCCGAGCTCACGGGCCCAGACGACGAGGGTATTGTCGAGCAAGGTGCCGTTGCCCTCGCGGATGGCGTCCATCCGCTGCAAGAGCCCCAGGATCTGCGTGGCATACCAATTGTCGATCTGCTCGAGCGCGGGGTTCCAATCCTGAGACGTGTCGTGCGACATCGTGTGATGGCCGACGGTTTGCCCGAGCCAGTTGTGCGTGATGTTGCTGAAGCCGCGGCTGATCTGCAGGCTCGCGACGCGCGTCAAGTCACAAGCCAGGGCCTGGGTCGTGATGTCCATCATCGCGTTGATCTCGGTAGGGAACGACGCGTTGTTCAAACGCTGACCGTTGGCGCCGGGAAACATCGCAGCGTCGGGCGGCGTGCAGGCGGAGAAGTCCGTGGTCGAGTCCAGTCGGCGCTCGATGGCGCGCAAGGCCTCAGCGTGGTTGTCGATCTTCTGCATCTCCTCGGCGCCGACGCGAGTTCGTAGCCGGTTGAGCTGCGACGTCACGAGGTCGAGCACGGCGCGCTTCTCCGCGCGTGCTCGCGCCACCGCCTCCGGATCCTGACTCTGCAAGGCACCCACGAACAAGCGGTCGAAGGCCGCGCGTGGATTGACCTCCGGGTGCAGCGGCTGCTCGTTGTCGCTATAAATCATGCGATTGAGGCTGTTCGGCTGCCCCGACTGGACGCCGAGCTCCAGGGTGCGAAACGGGACCTCGGGGTCAGCCTGATCCGGCGCGCGTTGATACGGCATGTTCGGGCCGAATGCCCGCGCCACGACCTGGTCGATGGATGGCCCGCTGCCCCAGCCGGTCCGATTGCCGTTGCCGCCGTCGAAGTCCGCGCCGTTCTGCGGCTCGTGCAACAAGGACCCCGTCCACTGCCCGGCCATGCCGTAGGCGTGCTGCTCGCCAGCGCCACGAGCGCTCATGCGCAGGCCCCACGGGATGACGATCTTCGATTTGAGCGGCTCGAGCGGTTGGTGCAAGAACTTGAGCGCGAAGTCCCGCTCCGTGCCGGTGGGCATCCAATCCACCGACGGCGCGGTGCCGTCGGGGGTGAACACCAAGAGCAGCCGCTTGGGAGGCCGCCCGAGCTCCTGCCCGCTCGCGTTGAGCAGCGGGATGAACGGGCTGAGCGCCGTTGCAGCTCCCAGGCTGCTCAGGAAATTACGCCGTGACAATCCGCTTTTGACGTGGGCCATGATTTACTCCTCCCCCGCTGCGCTACCCATCGACCGCACGTTGCGGAAGGCATCACTCATGGCGATGCTCACCAAGAGCTCGCGAACGTTACCGCCGGAGGCGACAAACTGCTCTTTCATGCTCGCGAGCGAGCAGGCATCGTCGTTGGCGAGGCTGCGACCGAGCGCAAAGCGGAACCACTGACGGCTCACGCACTCCTGCACCACCCCGCTCTCTGCCAGCCTCTGCGATAGCTCGATGGCACCGTCGAAGGGCCCGTCGAGCGCGGGGTCGTTTGTACCGATCAGGCTGCCCGTGTCGTCCACTGGCCGGTTATCCTCGACACTGCGGAACGCGCCGCTCGCGTCGTACGCTTCAAAGCCCAGACCGATCTGATCCATCATTTGGTGACACCCCGAACAGCTGGCTTCGCTCTGGTGAACGGCGATGCGCTCGCGCGTGGTGGTGCCGGGAGTGGGCGCCGGTGGCGTGGGGATCACGTTCGGGGGCGGCGGCGGGATGGTCTGGCACAGGATGTTCTCGCGAATGAACAGACCGCGATGCACGGGCGACGTCTGATCCCAGTGCGCATGGGTCGCGAGGAACGCACCTTGCGTCAAAATCCCCGAACGCTCGGCGGGGTCGAGCTCCACCCGCTGAGCTCCGCTACCGCCCGCGGGTCGTTCGACACCATACAGGTCGAAGAGCGGGCCCTCGAGGATCGAGAAGTTTGCCGTGAAGAGCGTGCTCAGCAAGCCATCACCTCGCCGGATCACTTCGTCGCTGAAGCTCGCTGTCTCGTTGATGAGCGCCTGGATCATGTCCGGGCCAAATTGCGGGAACAGCTCCGGCTCTTTGGCGACACCTTCCATCTCCCGGATGCCCAACCATTGAAGATGAAACTTGGGGATCGCGGCGCTGGCACGCGGATCATCCAACATGCGCCGCACCTGCGCCTCGAGCTCGTTCGGGCTCTGGAGCGCGCCGCTGCCCGCCAAGGTAAAGAGCGACTCGTCCGGCATCGTATCCCACAGAAAGTACGAGAGCCGGGACGCCAGCTCGAAGGACGTGAGTGGTGTGGGCTCGGCCGAAGCCACCCCGAGCTCGCCCGCGTCCGAGTGGTAAAGGAAGAAGGGGGACTGCAGCATCGCCTCGAGCACGAGCCGGAACGCATTCTCGGCGCTCTGCTGCCGCCCGAGCGCATAAAGCCCCACGTAAGCGTCCACTTCGTCGCGTTCGAGCGGCCGCCGGTAGGCCTTGAGCCCAAACCGCTCGACGAACTGCGTGGCACACGCCGGAGTCGCGTCCGCGGCGAGATCACAGGGTGAGAGCTCGGACATGCGAGCCTGCGCCACGCGCGCCAGCGACGCCGCCACTTCCCCGTGCTGCTGCACGAGCAGGTCCGTGATTGGCGCCGTAGCGTTGCTATCGAAAGGGCCCACGCGCTCGTCCGGCGAAATCGCGGCGGCGGGATCGGTGTCGATGGCCAGCAGGTCACGCACGGTATTGTTGAGCTCAGTCCGCGTCAGGCGCCGCAACCGCGTGAGGCCCACCTGCGTCGGCGCACTTGCCGAACAGTCTACGGGTGCCCCGGCTGCGCCGTTGGAGCTCGGCCCGCTCCCATTCGGGCTAGCAGCGCTGCCAGCCGTAGCAGGCGCAGGCGAGCCCGGCACTGAGCTCAACTCTCCGTCACCACAAGCGCTGGCTGTCAGCGCCAGCGCGCTAGCGATCAACGACCGCAGAGAGATCGACGACCGACGCACATGCAACCCGACAGCAGGACTCGACTTCCGCTTCATCGTCATCACTCCACACGCTCGTGAGAATACTGCCCGCACCCGGGTTCAAAAGTCTCATATCCACCGGGCGACGGCAAGTGCGTAACCCTCGAGCTCCTCGCGCTCGAGACTTCTCAGGCACCTACCGTTGCTCAGACTAGATGACACGTAGCGCCGTTCGCGACAGCGGTTCTCGTGCTCGACCTCTGCATCGGTCGCGGCTGGGCAGCTATGCGTCGCGCGCGGGGTGCGCAAGCGAGCTGGGTCCGTTGACGGGGGCGCGGTGGAGCCTCCGGAGCCCCTCAGCCCAGGCGTGCCATCCGCAGCCGAGCATCGCGGATCTGCTTATGGGGACTCGTGTGCCGCTCTCGACCCACATGCGGCTGCTCGTTGCCACGCGGAGCAGCTCGGAGGGGCGCCTCGAGTTTTTCGTCCGGGCCCGTTTTTGCTTGCGCTCTTGCCGGAAGGGTCGATTTTGCGGGTGACACTAGAATCCTGGCGAGCACGCAAAACAAACCCGACTCGGCAGCAAGATTGCTGAGCCGTCAGTGCGACGCTTTCGCACTCAGTCAGGTCGGCGCAATTGGCGTGTCAACAGGCCGGTGCGCCCGTAAACTTTGCGATCAAGCATGAGATTGGTGGACAAGACATGGTCTGAACCGGTGCGCGACCCAAGTCGCCGCTCGGCCGTGCTTCACCTGCCGTTTTTCGAGTCCGACGCGGAGTTGGTCGCGGCCATTCGGGCGGGCGAGCGGGCCGCAGGCGCGGCGCTCTACGATCGTCACCACGCCTACGTGCGCAGCGTGCTCACACGGGTGCTCGGTCCCGACGTGGACCTTCGGGACCTGATGCAAGACGTGTTCGTCATCGCCGTCGATTCGATCGCCCGCCTCGCCGACCCCAACGCCCTGCGCCCGTGGCTGGCCGGTATCAGCGTGAACTGCGTGCGGGCAGAGCTGCGGAGGAGAACGCGAAGCGGCTGGTCCCTGTTCTCGGTCAGCGAATTGCCACAAGCCGCAGCCACGGTCCATAACCCCGAGATCGACGAGGCCGTACGCGCCACCTATCGCGTGCTCACTCGCCTTTCAGCTGACGAGCGCATCCCCTTCGCGCTGCGGTTCATCGACGGCATGGAGCTGCTCGAGGTCGCTGTCGCGTGTGGTGTTTCGCTCGCCACTGCGAAGCGGCGGCTGGCGGCGGCGCGCAAGAAGTTCGTGAGCATCGCCCGCACGTACCCAGAGCTCAGCGATTGGCTGCGAGGGGCAGAGCAATGAGCGAGCGCGATCTATTGGCCCTGGGCCAGCACGTGCGCGAGCGCGAAGACCACTTGCTCGCGGGGGTCGATCCGGACGAAGCGACGCGCCGGCACCTCGCGGAGTACGTGGCGCGGCGGCCGAGTCAGCGCACGCCGGTGCGCCGCAACCCAATTCCCGAGCGCTGGCGCCAACCCTGGCTCGGGCTAGCATTGGCGGCAGCCGCGGCCGCAGCAGTGGCGCTCGCCTTTTTCACGATCCAGGGGTCTGCGTTTTCGAGCTCGCCCTTGACCTTCAGCGTCGGGCCCTCCGCTCGAGCCGGCGTGTTGCGCGCGTGGGAGTCCGCACCTGCCGGCGGCAGCCTGCCGATCCGTTTCTCGGATGGAACACTCGTCGACCTGGAGGCGGACGCGCGCGCGCGGGTCGTGGCGCTGGGCTCGGCGGGTGCCGAGATCGTGATCGAGTCCGGGCGAGCCCACGTCGACGTGGTGCCCGTGCGCGGTCGCGCGCGCGCCAAGAGCCCCTGGCGGGTCAGCACGGGTCCGTTCTCGGTCGAGGTGAAGGGGACGCGTTTTGACGTGGCCTGGGATCCCGCCGCGGACAGCTTTGCGTTGGACCTGTTCGAGGGCAGCGTGATCATCAAAGGCTGCGGTAGCGTCGAGGGTCACGCCATCGTGGCGGGCCAGAGTGTGCGGGCATCCTGCGCGCGGCGCGAGTGGTCCGTGGCTGCGCTCGCAGCGTCGGCGAGCAGCGCGCGCGCCGACGTGTCGACGCGGAGCGCCTCGCAGCAGCCGCCGCCGGACGCGCTCGGGCCGAGCGAGGAGAGCGACCCGGAAGATGCGGGCCTCGCGCCGGTCGCGAGCCAGCGACGCGCGGCCGCTCGCACGGGTGCGGCGGCAAGGGAGCGCGGCGAACCTGAGCGACGCTCCTGGCAAGAGCTGGGGCGCGCCGGTCACTTCAGGCAGGCCTACGCGCGAGCGGTGCGCGCCGGCTTCGCCGCAGAGTGCGAGCGTGGCTCCGCCGGTGACCTGATGCTGCTGGGGGACGCCGCGCGTCTCAGCGGAGACGCCGAGCGCGCTCGGCAGGCCTATTTGGCGCTGCGGCGCAGGTTCCCGAGCGGAGCTGCGGCGGCGCGCGCGGCGTTTGCGCTCGGCCGCCTGAGCGTCGAGGCCGAGCCGCGAGCGGCGGCGCGCTGGTTCGACGTGTACCTGCGCGAGCAACCTGATGGGCCCCTGGCTCAGGCGGCGCTCGAGCGGTTGCTCGAGCTGACGTCAGCGCTCGGCGACGGCGAGTGGCAGCGCGAAGTGGCGAGGCGCTACCTCGCGCGCTATCCTTCTGGCCCGCATGCAGAGGCCGCGGTCCAATTGCTGGAGGGCGCGGCGTCGGGGCCGTAGGCGCGTGGCACGGGCCGTCCTTGGGCTGATGTTAGCCCTGGTTGCCCTGCTCGGCGCTGGGTCTCCCGCTAAAGCCGCAGCCAACGTGGAGATATTGATCATCGACGCTGGGAGCGCGGAGCTGGCGCGTAAGGTCCGCGCCGAAGCCGCGTATGCCGGCTTCGTCACCCGCACCCGCTCTGCGGGATCAGAGCGGACGCAGCGCGCGCGCGGCGCTCAGGCGCCAGCCTCGATTCGCGTGGACTCGCTGGACCGGGTGGAGCTGCGCGTCACGACGGACGATGCGACCGTGCATACACAGGAGCTGGTGCGCGACCCAGGGGAGGGCGATTCATTTGCGCTGCGGGTCGTTGAACAGCTACGCGCGCGCCTCGTCGATCTGGGCTGGCAGCTGCCGGACGCTAGCGAGTCGACGGAAGCCAGCGAGCCGACGGACGCTAATGAGCCGACAGAGGCCCCGCCAGCGTCTGTCCCGCCGCAGCCAGCAGGCGTGCTCTCGGACGACGCAACCCGCGCCGCTACGCCGACCGTCGGAGTCGAAGCGTCGGACGCCGCCCGGCCAGTGATGCTCTGGCTCGACGCGGGTGTCGCGGGGTCGTGGGCGAGGGGCGGGCTCGGCGCGACGCCCCAAGCCAGGCTCGGGCTACGCGCGACGTTCGGCGCGGGCTGGGGCGCCAGTGTCACGTCGCTCTTGCCACTATTGGACAACGAGGTCGCGGCTGCCGAGGGCGAGGCCAGCGTCTCTTGGTATTTGTTTGGAGCGGGGCTCGAGCATGCGCTGCCCCTCCCCGGCCCGTGGCTGGTCAGCGCGGGGATGGGGGCAGGCCTGCTGGTGCTCGGCGTTCAGGGAGACGGGCTCGAGAGCTTCGACGGGCGGCGGGATCGCTTGCTCGCGGGTGCGTATTTCCTCGAGCTCTGCGTGGGTCGGCAGCTGACGAGCTGGCTCTCGCTGCGCGCCAGCCTGCTCGCTGGGCTCAACGCGCCGCGACCTGTGGTCGACTTCGACGGGCGCGAGGTGGCCAGCTTCGGGCGCTGGTTTGGAACGCTGGGGCTCGCGCTGGATGTCGGCGTTACTTTGAGCCCAGCGGGTGCGCCATGAAGCTCCGCCTCGTCCTGCCCCGATTCGGCGCCCTCGCCCTGCTCGCGTATGGGTCGGCGTCAGCCTGTGGCGACGTGACGAGCCATGCCATCGTGCGCGGCATGAGCGCGGCGCTCGTCTGCGTGGACGACCGAGAGTGTGGCTCCGACACCCCCCGCTGCGACCCGAGCGGAGCTCGCTGCGTCGAGTGCCTCGAACGTGTAGACTGCCCGAGCGGGCAGACCTGCAGCCTCCCGGCAGGCCGCTGCGTGACCAGCTGCGACGAGGAAAGTACATGCGACGGCAGCCAACCCGTGTGCGATGAAGCGACGGGGCTGTGCCGCGCGTGTGCGCAGGATACCGATTGCGACGATGACATACCACGCTGCCTGGAATCAGGCGCTTGCGTCGCGTGCAAGGACAGCAATGACTGCGACCCCGGCTCGGACGAGCCGTACTGCGACGGCGCCGGGCGCTGCGTCGAGTGCCTGACCGACGGCCACTGCGATGACGCCGAAGAAGCCTGCAACCGAGTCAGCGGTGAATGCGCCGACCGCTGCTCTCCGACGTTGGAGTGCGGCTCCGACGACCCCGTCTGCGACCTCGACATCGGCTTCTGCGTCGAGTGCCTGGTCGACCTCGACTGCGAAAGCGACGAACGCTGCCGGGGTTCGGAGTGCGTCGAATGACCCCCGGCGCGCGAGCAACGCTTGCCAGACTGCTCGTGCACGGCGCTCGGCGGCGCTTACGGGTGCTGACGAGACAGAACGTCACGCGCGGCCTGTACGAAGCGCTCGGCAGCCTCCAACTCCTCTGCCGCGGCGTTGGTCGTGAAGACGATCTCTGCGCTGTAGTCGGCGTCCTGTCGGAAGTTTTGTAACCGAGAGAACAAACGAGCGACGTCGGCGTCGAGCTTGCCTTCTCGGACGAAATCTCGGTGCAATAGCCGCGTCAGCCCGCCGTGGGTCTGCGCTTCTTCACCTGCCGAGAGCAGCAGCGCCCGAGCGTAATGGTACGCGCCATAGTAGGCGCGGCTGACGCTGTCCGCGTATTTGCCGGCGGCGAGCAGGATGCGTGCAGATTCGAGCGAATCGTCCCCACGCGCGGTCTCGATGGCGATGTTCTTCAGTCGATTGGCTCCCGTCACACGCGCAGCCCTTCGCGATCGATGTTGCGCAACAATAGCCGCTCCCTCGAGCGCAGGTCGGCGACCTGATCGTCCGAGTACGCCAGGACGGACAGCCCGACCCAGTCGTCAGGGTCGGGAGCTGCGGCATCGGCATCATAAGCGAAGCCAAACAACTCCACGCGCTCTGACCCCGTCAAGCCACGTACGACGACCAGGACGTCGGTATCGCTCTCCTCGTTCGCGTCGCCACGAGCTCGGGAGCCAAACACGACGAGCTCGAGCAGCCGACCGCCGAAGCGCCGCTCGACCGCGGAGCGGAAGCGCTGCAAGGCGGCGCGCGCGGCGCCGGGCAGTGTCGGGCAACAATCCACATGGGCAGTCTACCTCGGCCTCCGTCCGCGTCCAATTTCGACGCCGGACTCCGTCAAATCTACCGCAGCTGCGCGCGGACGCCCCATCGGGCCGACGCGCCTGCCCGAGACCCCAGAAGCGCTGCGCTGCCGCGCGAGGCTCGTTTGCCCCCCAAACGACGGACGCACTCACCGTGAGGGGGTGCCGCGCGCCAGGGAGTTGTTTGCCCCCCAAACAACGGATGCACCCGCCCGTTGCGCTCGCGGGAGCGCCGAGGCCCAAGCAGCTCGGAAGGCGCGCAGCTTGGTGAAGGCTAGCGCACCACTTCGATGGTGGGACAGCCGAACTGGACGTTGACGCTGGCGAGCACGTCGCCGCGTATCCCAGAGCAGGTGTCGGGGCACAGCACGATCTGGCTCGGGTTCGTCTCGCTGTCGTAGTGCCAGGCCCAGCGATTGGGTGCCGTCTGGCAGCCCGACGCGTTAGCCGTGCGAGGTATGCCGATCGGCAGCAGTGATCCTGACGCGTACTGTATGTTGGTCAATGACGCATCGAAAACGGCTCCCGCAGGCGGATCGGGGATGGCCAGCTGGCAGGCGATCCTCGAGTTTGCGACGACCGCCTGCGCGAGGCGATCGAAGACGGGCTTGAAGTCCTGCAAGCAGAGGTCGCCGGAGACGCCGTTGGTCTCCGCGACGAGCTGCCGATACACCGTACCCTCGCCCGATGAAAATTCCTCACAGTGATCACCGTCGCCCTCTGTAAAGGCGTAGATGGAGTGAAAGATGAAGCCCTCGAACATCGGCGGCTCGAGCCCGAGGATGCCCCTCGTCGCCGCAGCGGCAGATAGATCGGATTGGTCGTCGGTGACTACCACGAGGTGCTTCAGAGCCTCCGGCCGCAGCACGTCCCGATAATCCGGGAAGTTGGCGATCATGAGCTCCAGCGCGTTATTGCTGTCCACCTCCTGATCGACGTGGAGAAACGTCGGCAGCTGCGTGTCGTCGTTCGGGCAGCCGCCGGAGCCCAACGGAGCGTCGAGGCAAATTCCGTTGCCCGTGCCGGGGTAGCTAGAGATCACCACGACGCGCGTGTCGATGGCGGCTGCCACGATTTGCTCGGAGAAAGCGTTCATGTTTTGCTGAACGAACGCGGCCTCCTCGTCCATGCTGCCGGAGTTGTCCAGGGCAAAAATGATGTCCGCAGGGCCCCGCTGCGTCTCAGCGGCGAGCGTGATGCCCGCACATTCGCCTGCGCCGGAGCCCTGAGGGGTAGCGTCGTTGGCGAGGGCGTCGGACGGTAAGCTGATGCCCGGGCTACCCGGCGCCTGCACGCCGCCCCGCTGAGTGTACAGCGACCCCCCGTTGTCTGACGCGCACGCAGCGAGCATCCCGAGCCACAAGGCGGCGCCCGGTCCCCCCAGCGCCTCGAAGCGGGGTCGGGGGGACCCAACGTGGCCTCGTGTCCGCGTCGTCGGCGCGGCGGTCTCTTCGAGATCGAGCGACTCGGCGTTCGTCGTGTTTCGGCTTGGCTCTCTCACTCGGACTCTCCTTGGTTCTTGCGCCTCGTCGGAACGTGACGGCGTGCGCGACCGCGCCTGCTGCGTGAGTCGCCGTCACCCGTTCGTTCCGCCACCCGGCATTGCCGGTGCTCTCAGTGTCGAAGGGGCCGCCCGGCGGCTCGTGTTTTTTGCAACGCAGGGCGGGCCTCCGAACGACCTGCTGCCTGCGGCGTCACAAGCGTCGACTCAATCGTCGTCCTCGTCCTCGTCCTCTTCTTCTTCATCCTCAACCGTGACGACGTCTTCCTCCTGGTCCTGGTCTTCCGCGTCGACGTCCTCGTCCTCCTCCTCCTCTTCGTCGACTGCGACGTCTTCCTCCTCCGCTGAGGATGCTGCGGCTGCCGGCGGGCTCGAGGGTGGGGTGGGTACGGGGATGGGAGTCACGCCAACCGGAGTGACCGATTCCGTGGGCGACGCCGGGGCGGCCGGCGTTTGAGCTCCTACCAGGGCAGGCGCTGCCGGCTCCGGAGGCCTGGGTGCGGGCCGCAGGACCACCGGAACACCCACTCCATTGCCGTTGCCTCTACCCGGCAAATTGCCATTCTCGGCAAAGGGGTTCCCATCGGCCCCACGTCCGCAGCCGAGCGCCAACGCTCCGAGGCCGAGTGTGCCCAAGCGCCAGCACCAGCGCTGGGGAAGCGCCGATGAGCGCAGCCTTTTGTAACGGTTTCTGAGATTTATCTCGCGGCGTTTGTCGTGTTTCGGCATGCCTCTTTCACTCGCTCTCTTTGGTTTTTTGAGCCTGACCGGGACGTGCTCGCGCTCATCTGCTGCGTGCATCGCCGAGACCAGTCCGCTCCGCCACCCCGGCCTTGCCGGTCCGTATCAGTGTCGAAGTTGCCGTCGTGCGGCTCATGTTTTTTCGCTGCGCTGGGCTTCGCGAAAGCTGAGCCACGGCAGCGCGGGTCCGACACTCATCCGGACGACGACTCATTGGGCACGACGGCGTGCGCATCCGAGCGTCGACGCGGTCGTGCACCGCACGAACCATATTTTTTCGCTGAGCACGGCCATCCGCTGTCGTCCCTTCCCTCGAGGAGCCATTTAATGTTCGAATCCCGCCACTCCAGTTTGATGTCTCTCCGCTTCGAGCGAAGCCGGCGTGCCCCGCACGCCGACGCGGCTCCCTGGTTCCGGAGCATTCTGACGAGCGCGCTCGTCGCTGCCGCCGCTGTCGGCTGCAGCAGCTCGGACGACGCGCCTGCTCCGTCGTCGAGCACGAGCCCTGGCGCCGGGCTGCCGGCAGTGAATCAAACGCCGAGCTCGCCACCCGCGCAGGTCCCCCCGCCGGTGGCGAGCAACAACATGCCGAGCGCCACCGAGATGCTCACGCCGAGCCTACCTCCCGCCCAGACGCCGGAGGACAACACGAGTGAGCCGCCCGTGGAACCTCCGCCGACCCCTCCCGTAAACCCTGTCACCGGTCGAGTCGCGACGCCGGTGTTGCACAATTTCGACGAGGCGCCAGGCACCGCGAACCCGGACGATCCCGCCATTTGGATTGACCCGAACGCATCCGGCAACGCGTTCCTGATCGGCACCCTGAAGGACGCCGGGCTCCAGGTCTACGCCACTGATGGAACTCTGCTCCAGACCCTCTCGCCACCGAATCGACCGCTGGTCACGGCCGCTGATCCGTCAACGCCGATGGGAGTGGGCGAAGCGTCCGCGCCTTGCGCTGGCAGCACGACGGGTGAGGACTTTGGTAGTTTCAACAACGTGGACGTCGAATACGCCTTTCCCCTCACGGGCGCCGACGGGGTGACGAGGAACGTCGATATCGCGGTCGTGAGCGATCGCGGCTGCGACAGCTTACGCATCTACCAGATTGTTCCGACGCGTGCGGGTGGGCCCCTGGTCGACATCACCGCGACCGACGTGCCGCGCCTCTTCCCGACGCGTTTCGAGCAGCCGTCACCCGTCCAATCCCCCGGCGTCCTGGCAGCAGAGGTCGACAATCCGCTCGAGGACGAAGACACGGCTTACGGCCTTACGACGTTCCGGCTAGCGGAGGCGGAGGCCGTGAACGCGATCGTGAGTCAGAATAACCGCGGGGTACTCGGGCAATTCGAGCTGCAAGACGCGGGCAATGGTCGCGTCACTTATGAACGGGTGCGTGAATTTCGCTTCAGTCCGGTGTTCACGGTTCAGGCGGCAGGCGAAGAGCCGGTGAGCTGGACTCCGTGCCGCGAAGAAGCCGCCGAGGACCTGCAGTTCGAGGGTTTGGTCGTCGACGAGGAGCTGGGCATGCTCTACGCCGCGCAGGAGATCATCGGCATCTGGCAGGTCGAGCTAGATGAGGATCTGCCGGAGGTCGTCGTCGTTCCGGAGACCCAGCTCTTCGAGAAGACCCTGTCATTTGGCGCCCCGTTCTGGGCGGTCCCTGCCGAAGATGAGTTCGCCTGTGAATCGGAGGCCCCCGCGCCGCTCACACCTGAGACGATCATCGGCCCCGGTGTCGCCGGCGTGGGCGGAGCAAACCTCGAGGCTGACGCCGAAGGGTTAGCCATCTATGATCTGGGCGGCGGGGAAGGTTACCTCATCGCCTCGAGCCAAGGTGACGACACGTTCCAAGTCTACGATCGCGAGGACGTGACCGAACATCTGGGCACCTTCAGCGTGGTGGGCGCTGGCCACACTGACGGGCACGAGGTCACGAGCCTGCCGTTCGGGTCGCAATTCCCCCAAGGGGCCTTCATATTGCAAAACGGGCTGGCAGCGCCACCCGCGGATACTGCGGACGTCAACGGCTTCCCCTACGATGGTTCCGGCGGTTTCATCATCGTCGGCTGGGAGGACATCGCCGAAACGCTGCAGCTCGACATCGCCGATCCGGACGACGTCCTCGGGGACTGACGGCGCCGCTGAGACCGACGGGCGCGCCGCTGGGACTGACGGCGCGCCAGTTTGGCGTCTTCAGTCGCGCTGACGACGCGCTGAGATAACTCGCGCCACGCTGCGCCCGTTCGATGTATCTTCCTGCAACGCCGCCGCCTTGGCGGGTGTTTTTGGAGGAGCTAGATGGGTAACGGACTACACCGGTCGTGCTGGCTGGGGCTGCTGTTGATGGCGCTGGCCAGCCGGGCTGCGGCACAGGCCACGCCGGCTGTGAGCGCACCGGCCGAGCGCTACCGGGCCAAGTTGACGGTCGGCGCCGATAGGCCGGGCGCGAAGATCCATCGCAACATCTACGGCAGCTTCGCCGAGCACCTCGGGCGTGGCATCTACGACGGTATATGGGTGGGAGAAAATTCCAAGATCCCGAACACCCGGGGCCTCCGCAACGACGTGATCGCCGCGCTGCGCAACCTCGCGCTGCCCGTCCTGCGCTGGCCCGGCGGGTGTTACGCTGACGAGTACCACTGGCGGGACGGCATTGGCCCGCGTGAGGCGCGCCCGCGGCGCATCAACACCAGCTGGGGCGGCATCGAGACGAACGCCTTCGGCCTGCACGAATTCATGGATCTGGTCGAGCTCCTCGGCGCCGAGCCGTACATCAGCGTCAACGTCGGTAGCGGCACGCCTCGAGAGATGATGGATTGGCTCGAGTACATGAGCGCAGACGGCGACTCGGAGCTCGCCAACCTGCGCCGCAAGAATGGCCGGGAGAAGCCCTGGTCAGTCAAATACATCGGCGTCGGCAACGAGAGCTGGGGCTGCGGCGGCAACATGCGCCCCGACTACTACGCCGACGAATACAAGCGCTTCGTCGCGTTCATCAAGAAATACGCCGGTCCCCGCTTCGAGAAGATCGCCTGCGGCGCCGCCGCCCAGGACTACGCGTGGACCGAGACGCTGATGGCCCGAGCCCAGAAGCACATGGATGGCCTGTCGCTGCACTACTACACGTTGCCCACTGGCGACTGGAGCCAGAAGGGCGGCGCGATAAACTTTGGCGAGGCGGAGTGGCACGCCACGTTGAAGGCTAGCCTACACATGGGCGAGCTGCTCGACAAACACAGCGCGCTCATGGACAAGCACGACCCCCAGAAGCGCGTCGGCTTGATCGTGGACGAGTGGGGCACCTGGTACGACCCCGAGCCCGGTACGTCAGTGAGCCCACTCTACCAGCAGAACACGCTCCGCGACGCTGTAGTGGCGGCCATCCACCTGAACCTCTTCAACCAACACGCCGACCGCGTCCGCATGGCGGCCTCTGCGCAGGCCATCAACGTGCTGCAGGCCCTGGTCTTGACCGACGGCGGAAAAATGATCCTCACGCCCACGTATCACGTGTTCGAGATGTACAAGGTGCACCACGACGCCACGCTCCTGCCCGTAACGCTAGAGGCCCCCGCGTACAAGCAGGGCAAGGGCTCCGTGCCCTCCCTGCAGGCCTCCGCCTCGCGCGACGCCAAAGGCCGAGTGCACCTGTCCCTCGTCAACCTCGACCCAAAGCGCGCCGCCGATGTGTTGCTGAAGCTCAGCGGACGCCAGCTCGGGAAGGTCAGTGGTCGCGCGCTGACCGCGCCAGCGATGAACACGCTGAACGATTTCAACGCTCGGAACAACGTCAGGCCTGTGCCCTGGAGCCGCGCGCGTATCGAGGGCAGCCGAGTCACGCTCGACATCCCGTCCAAGTCCGTCGTGGTGCTGCGCCTGGAGTGAGGACCCCCCGCGAACGTCGACTTCCATGCCAGTCGGCGTCCTGCCAGCCGACGGCCACACCTACTGCCTCAAGTCCGGCCGCGATGAGTCGATCCTAGTATCACTGGGGCCTTCTCGTTCAGTGTGCCGAAACGAAATGATGTGACGAACGTTGCCAGGGCGCCCGCGCGAGCTCGGGTAAACCTTCGCAACTGGGCCGCCTGCGCGCTGTTCGCTGCCTGGGCGATACCGCTCTTGCTCGTCGGCTCCGTTTTGATGGTCGGGCATTGGGTCGCGCTTCCGACACCGTCGAAGACTGCGGCGCTCGATCGCGCGATCGGCGAATTGGTCGGCCCGCGTGACGGCCGCTGGCGCCTCGTGCACGTCCTGTATAGCCAGTGCCGCTGCTCGCAGCGCATCTTCGACCATCTCTTGAGCAGGCCGCCTCCGAGCCTGGCGACCGAGCTCGTCCTCCTCGTGGGGCCCAACGAACAGTTCAGGACGCGTGCACGAGAACGCGGCTTTGCCGTTCAAGAGATCGCGCGCGAGGCCCTGAAGGAGCGCTTCGGCATTGAAAGCGCTCCAATGCTGCTGATCGCCAGCCCCGACGGAATTGTACGCTACGCGGGAGGCTACACGCTCCAAAATCAGGGTCTCGACTATCGAGATCTGGAGTTTCTCAATCTCATACGCACGGGCGTCGACGTCGATGAGCTACCCGTCTACGGCTGCGGCGTCAGTCGTGAGCTTCAGTCCTACCTCGACCCGATCGGGGTAAAATATGCGCGCTGACGCGCAGGCCAAGTCTGCACGAGCGCAAGTGGCGACCCGTGCGTGGCTCCAATTCTAGGTTCCAATGCTGACCCAGATACTCGACGTACTTGTCTTACCTGCTGAGATATCTGCCTTCGAAAGCCGATACCTGGCCAAGGCCAATCGAATCACCATGCAGTTCTTCGTGCTGCATATTCCAGTCTTCGTGGCCGTCGCGTGGTTTAACGCTACCGGCCCCGCGTGGGCTCTGCTGCTCACCTCTCTTGTGGCGCTCGGCCCTGTCGTTGCCTACAAGTGGCTGAAAAATCCGCGCAGCGTCGGCCTCGTCTATGGCGTGGGCGCCATGCTGATGGGCGGCTTGCTCGTGCACTTCGGTCAGGGCCCAGCTCAGATCGAGATGCACTTTTATTTCTTCGCCCTGCTGGCGATGCTGGCGCTGTACGGAAACCCGATGGCCATCGTCGTGGCAGCGGTCACGGTCGCGCTGCACCACCTCTTGCTCTGGCTCGTGCTTCCATCGAGCGTCTTCAACTACGCTGCGCCCTGGTGGGTGGTGGCCGTCCACGCCGGCTTCGTGGTGCTAGAATCCATAGCCACGGTCTACATCGCGCGCAGCTTCTTCGATAACGTCATCGGCCTCGAGCGCGTGGTACAAGAGCGCACCGCCGAGCTCGCTGAACGCGGCAAGGCCATGCGGCTCGTGCTCGATAACATCGACCAGGGCCTGATGACGATCGACAGGGCCGGACGGATTCTCCCGGAGCACTCGAGCGCGATCAAGAATTGGTTTGGGGCACCCGAGGAAGCACAGACCCTGGTGGAGTTCTTCGACGGGCTGGATGCCACGTTCGCTGCGGAAGTCGGACTTGCTTGGGGCCAGTGCGTCGACGGTTTTCTGCCGCTCGAGCTCTGCATCTCACAAGCGCCATCGAAGCTCACCTGGAAGGGAGAACATTATCGCTTCAGCTACTGCCCGTTCCACAGCGACAGTGGCGAGCTCAGCGGCATGCTGCTCGTGGTTGCCAACGTCAGCGCGGATGTCGAACGACAGCGCTTGCAGATGGAGCAGCAAGAGACCCTCAGCATCCTGGACCGCGTGCTGGTGGACCGCGCCGGGTTCCTGGAGTTCCTGCGGGAGTCCGAGGAGCTCCTGGCCAGTATATCCTCTCCGCCATCCGGCGGAGAGATCATGGTGAAGCGGGCGCTGCATACATTGAAAGGCAATTGCATGGTCTTTGGCGTGCAGACGGTCGCCGACCTATGCCACGAGCTCGAATCGCAGCTCGTGGCCGATCAGCCGTTGCCCAACACCGCGCAGATCGAGGCATTGGTCGCGGCGTGGTCGCGCTTGAGAAATCGTCTCAGTGCGCTCCTCGGGGAGCGTGATTATCAACGCATCGAAATTGAGCCCTCACAGTTCGACGAGCTGCTCCGGGCGTCAATCGACGAGCGCCCGCATAGCGAGATCTCTCGGATGGTCGCCGACCTCCGGCTAGAGCCCACTCTCGCCCGGCTGCGACGTGTTGGCGCACAGGCGGAGCGCATCGCGGAGCGGCTCAACAAGGCGGGCATCGACGTACAGATCGAGGACTCGACGCTCAGACTCGATCCCGCGCGCTGGGCATCCTTTTGGTCCGCGTTCATACATGTGGTTCGCAATGCCGTAGATCATGGTCTAGAAGCGGACGGCTCGCGCCAGCAGAAGGGAAAACCGAGAGTTGGCCAGCTCGTACTGAAGACCTACCTGCAAGGTGCGGAGTTTGTCATCACGCTCTCGGATGACGGCAGCGGCATTCAATGGGAAAAGGTCGCCGAGCGCGCCAAGAATGCCGGTCTTCCGCACTCCACACGCCAGGACCTGGTGGCGGCGCTCTTCGCACGAGGCATCTCGACGGCTGACGAAGTCACCGAGTATTCGGGACGCGGCATCGGTCTTGTTGCCGTCTCCGCCGCCTGCGCAGAGCGTGGCGGGCGCATCGAAGTCGAGAGCGAGCCCGGTCGAGGTACTTCTTTTGTGTTCAAGTTTCCAAGCGCTTCAATGGCTCCGGAGCCGGAAGCGCTCCTCGCCCAGACGTCTTCGGTCCCGCGCGCCCTCGTCGCCTGACGGGTGCAACGCGTAAGCTCCGGGCATCGTGGCGCGGCCGAGCGTGGGTTCTCAGCTCTTCTCGCATGGTCCCTCAGCGTTTGAAGGCGCTGATCCATTGGCGCTACCGTTTTCGCAATGGGCGAGATTTTACGTCATCTGCAGTATCGCCATGCGCCGCAGCGACTCGCCGGCTCCTCTCGCTTCATCGCTTGCAGTTCGATGCTGCGCGTTGACGATGAGTGCTCGTTCACCGCGCGCGGGTGAAGCATGACGGCGTTGCGGCGTCGTCACGTCGCCGCATTGCCGCGCGTTACTGGGACGCCTGCAAACCCCGGGAAGATTCGGCAAAATCCGCCATGCTGGGACCGCTGTTGCCGCGAGCCAGCATCAACGCTGCAGCATTCAGCCTGTATTCAACGCTGATCAGCCAGCGTCGCGCTCGGAGCCGCGGCTTGCGACGCTGTCGTCATCGGGGCACACGGCTAACGTCGCTCCGCTCACTTTGTTCTGTAGCTAATAGAGAGAACGGAGTAGCATCGCCTCGAGGCAGCACGGGGGTGGGCACGCGCGGGCGTGTACCTTTAGGGGCGTCATGGCGCTCGTGTGCTGTGCGTCACCGCGCCCGCAACAGCCCAACTCGTTTTCGAGGATGGTCGGAACATGAGCTCAATGATGAACACGACGTTTTTGAAAATTTGCGAGCCGTCTGCACGCTTGCTGTGCGGCGTGGCCTTGGTTTTGGGCGCAGTCTCGCCAGGCTGCTCTGACGACGGGACCAGCACCGAGGTCGCCAGCCTGCTCACGAGGCCGCCTCCCACCGAGCCGATCATCGGTCAAGAAGAGAGCGTCTACGAAGAGCTGGTCGCGGATATCAGCGAGATGGACGCGCTCGACGCCAACGGGCACCTCAATCAATTGGCGCTGGCGAGCTGGGCACGCAACCCCGGGGGGCTCACTGACGAGCAGAAGGAGTTTCTGTTCGACATGGGCGACGAGATGACGGAGCTGCAATACACGACGCGAGACGGCGTGGGCTCTCTCTTGGGCGCGGGCATGATGCCGGCGGCTATAAGTCGATTCAACCGCGCACCTCAGGGGGGCCGCTTCACGGGGCCGAACGCGCGCGGCTGCAGCGATTGCCACGAGGCGCCCCAGGGCAACGCCGCGGGCGACAACGTCAACAACGTGCTGCAAGATCCAGAGCCGTCGGTCGCTGGCTCGTTCAACCTGAGGAACACACGCAACATCAACGGTGACGCCTGGCTCGAGCTCGCGGCTATCGAGATGACCCTCGACTTGCAGGCGCAGCTCACCAAATGCCGGGCAGACGCTCAGGTGGGCGCAGCGCAGACCGTGCAGCTACAGACAAAGGGGGTAGCGTTCGGCTCGCTCGGCTGCGCGCTCTCGGGTAGGGAGGTGCGGGTCGACTACACCCAGGTGCAGGGCGTGAGCGCCGACCTCGTCGTCAGACCTCAGGGCTGGAAAGGCAACGCCCCCTCGTTCCGAACGTTCGGGGAAGACGCCGCGTTCGGCGAGATGGGCATGATGTCCGACCGGTTCGCGTACGTGGTGCAGGGGATGCCGCTGCCCATGGCAGATCTCGGATCGATCGACGTGCCCGATGTCGACGGCGACGAGGTCACCCACGAGATGTCGGTGGGAGACATGACCGCGATTCAGTTCTACTTCGCGGCTCAGTCACGCCCGACGACGCTTCGGGAGCTCGGGGCCGAAAGTCCGACGCTCCTGACTCGGCCGCTCACCGACGAGGAGGAGGCGCTCATCTCCGACGGCGCCCGGACGTTCTTGCGCATCGGTTGCGGTGGCTGTCACAAACCTTCGCTCGCGGTGACGGACCCCGTCTTCCGCATTCCGGACGAACGGGTCGCGGCGTTTCGCGACGCCGAGCTCGGAGCGACCCAGAGCGGCTACACGACCACGGCGCGAATTTTGCTCGATCTGTCCAGCGACGAGGTGGTCGAAGCGCCGCGCCTACAGGCCACCGACGGGGTGTTCCAAGTTCCGGCGCTGACCGATCTCAAGCGTCACTACCTCGGCGACCACCTGTGTGATGGTCCGAAGCTCTCGACTCCGGTCGATTCCAGCTTCAAGTCGCTCACGGTACCGGCCGATTCGACCGTCCCCGACCTGCCCATCAAGATCGACAGCTGTGAGTTTCTCACGGCTGACCTTTGGGGCATCGGGCAAACGGCTCCCTACATGCACGATGGGCGCGCGGGCACGCTGCGCGAGGCGGTCGAAGCCCATTGCTCGAGTGGCCCTCGCGTCGGGCAGGCCAATGCCTCGTGTGAGCAATTCAAGGCTGCGGGCGACGGAGAGCAAGGCGCGCTCATCGCTTTGCTATTCAACCAAGTCTTCCGTCCCGATCCGCCCCCGCCTCCAGAAGTGGAGTAAGCAGAGAAAAACTCACCAAGGGCTCGCTCATCACGCATTTCCCGCTGTGACGTGCGGCTGGTGACGTGGCGCCGCTCGGCGGCGATGACGGTGCCCGGCGTTGCTCCACTCGCGAACGAAGCACGCCGAGCCTGCCGAGCCTGCCTAGCCACTCGTCACTCGAGGTTGAGAGAACAATCGCCGCGGCGGGCGTTCGCGTCACACTCGACGCCGCCCAGGCAGGCGTCGTCGCCCAGGCAGTCGATGTCGCAGGCGCCGGCCTGAGCGCTGCACACGACTTGGTCGCAGGCGACGTCACCCGAGCACACGACCCTGCAGTCCGCGGTGTTCGAGTTGCACTCCACCTGGCCCGGGCAGGACAGGTTCCCGTCGCACGTGACGCTGCAAGCAGCCTCCGCTTCGCAGGTCACCTGCGAGTTGCAGGTGCCGTCGTCGCAGCCGATGTTGCACTCGCCCGTGCCCCTCTGGCACGCCACGTTGCCGTTGCAGCCCTCGTTGTCGCAGGCGAGATCGCAGCGGTCGCCCAGGCAGCTGATGCCGCTCGGACAGGAGCGGATCCCGAGGCAGCTCACGGCACACGCCGTCGAGCGGGCCTCCTGTCCGCAGCTCACGGTCTGCAGGCAACTGTCCGCGCCGCGGCAGTTGATCTCACAACCCTGACGATCGCCGGAGCAGTCGACGCCGTTGGAACACGAGCGCGTGCCGTTGCAGTCGATCTTGGCCACCTCGCCACGCAGGTTCATGTCCATCGCACACGCGTCCTCACCCAGGCACGTCACGAGGCAGCCGGCGTCGCCGCAGTTGACCGCCTGACCCTGGCAAGAGCGATCATCGTTGCAGTTGACCGTGAGCGCCGCGGACGCGGCCTCCACGTTGAAGGCGTTGATGCAGGAGTCTTCGGCGTCGCAGTTGACCTCGCAGTTGACGGAGGCTCCGCAGTCGATCTCTGCAGTGCACGTCCCGACCTCCGTGCAGTTCACCGTGCAGTCGCCGTTGGCGGGGCAGACGATGAGGGCGGTACACGTATCTTCGTCGAGGCAATTGACGATGCAGTTGGCGCCGTCCGGACACGCGACGTCTTCCACGTTACAGTTGGTCGAGCGGTTGTCACAGTCGATGATGCACGTGTCCCCCGTACACGTGCCGCCTTGAGCCCTGCAGCTGTTGTCGTTGCATTGCCGAGTGTTCAGGTTATCGACGCGACCGGCCTGCGCCGGCGTCAGAACGGGGCCCGGCGGACGCTCCATGCTGGAGCCGCCGATGCCGCTCCCCGCTGCGCCACCCCCACCATCGCCACCCCCACTGCCAGCGCCGCCCGCGCTGGCCATGGCCGAGCCTGCGGCCCCAACGTTGGCGCCGACGGGGCGGATGGTCCGGGGCTGGCCCGGCGTGGGCTCCGCGGGCTCGCCCCCCTCGTCTCCAAGGAAGCCATCGATGGCCTTGCAACCCCAGACCGCGCACGCGGCGATACACGCCCATCGGAGGGCTCGAACCGGGCGCGATCCACATGTGTTCATGTGCCCACACTATCGCGAATTCACGACGAACGGGAACCCCGACTCCGCTAAGCACCAAGCGCGGAAATATGTGACGTGAACGGCGGGGGCTCATGATTGGTCACGTCTCGTAAGACGCGACGACCCCCGAAGATCTCGGCCATCTGCTATGTCGCCCTGCGCTTCCGGTCCTCACCGTAGAAACTACGGTTCCGGGCCGGTTCTCGGGCGACTACGCATCTGGCTCGAGCTTT